>NZ_JBIAFT010000007.1:61964-380049 GCF_042869455.1 Streptomyces sp. NPDC007025
GCGGGGGGGGGCGGGGGGGGGGGGGGGGGGGGGGGGGGGGGGGGGGGGGGGGGGGGGGGGGGGGGCCCCCCCCCCCCCCCGCGCCCCCGGCATGTTCCAACCGCGTCACAGAGTTGCTGTGATGGGTGGGATGTTCAGGTTTTTCGGGGGTAGCGTTGGCGGTGGGCACGAACCCGAGAGCGAGCAGGACTCCGCCGGCCGCCGCGGCAGTGGCCAGAGGGCGGCGGTGGACTGACAGCTTCGAGGGTCCGGCCTCGGACACGAACGCCCTCCTGGGTGCGTGGGTACGGCGTACGGCTTGGGGGTCAGTGGTGAACTGGCCGTACACGGACCGATGTTACTGAGAAGCGGAGGCAAGGGGGAAGCCATACTTCCGCTTTTCCTGGGAACCAGGAGAGGTCACATACCAGGCGGACAGGTGTCCTGGACCACAGTTTGACAGAAAGTGGAACCGGTCATAGTCCCCGGTGCGTTCTTGTGCAAAGAGCTGGAGCGCACCTGTCCGATTTCGGGCGCCGTGGGGGCTGCGCAGCTTTTTTACCGGGGAGACATGGGGTTCCGAAGGCAGATGGAGAAGCCAGTGATGACGGGTGGGAAGCACCGCAGGGGTCTCGCGGTCACGGCCGCGCTGCTCGGTGGGGTGCTCACGCTGAGCGCCTGCGGCGGTGGTGACGACGGCGACGACACCGAGAAGTCGGCCACCAAGAACGACATATCCGCCGAGAAGGACAGCTCGTCCGCCCGAATAAAGATCTCCGCCAAGGACGGGGCCGACAACGCCAGCATCAACACCGGCGGCAACGTCACCGTCACCGGCGGCAAGCTCACCAAGGTGAGCCTGAAGGCGGTCCAGAGCGGCGCCACCATAGAGGGCAGCCTCGGCTCCGACGGCAAGAGCTGGAAGCCCGGCAAGCAGCTGGAGCGGGCCACCAAGTACGAGATCAGCGCCACGGCCAAGGACGGCGAGGGCCGCAAGGCCGTCGAGAACCGCACCTTCACCACCGTCGCACCCGAGCACAGCTTCATCGGCACCTATGCCGGTCAGGACGGCTCCACGGTCGGGGTCGGCATGCCGGTCTCCATCACCTTCGACAAGCAGATCCAGAACAAGAAGGCCGTCCAGTCCGCGATCAAGGTCAGCTCCAGCAGCGGTCAGGAGGTCGTCGGTCACTGGTTCGGCAACGACCGCCTCGACTTCCGTCCCGAGGACTACTGGCAGCCCAACACCAAGGTCACCCTCGACCTCGGCCTCGACGGCGTGAAGGCGGGCAACGGCAACGTCGGCGTCCAGGACAAGAAGGTCACCTTCAACATCGGGCGCAAGCAGGTCAGCACGGTCGATGTGAAGTCCTACAAGATGAAGGTCGAGCGCGACGGCAAGGTCGTCAAGACCATCCCGATCTCGGCCGGCAGCGCGAAGAATCCCACGTACAACGGACAGATGGTGATCTCCGAGAAGCACAAGGAGACCCGGATGGACGGCAACACCGTCGGGTTCGGCCGCAAGGGCTCCGAGGGCTACGACATCCCGGACGTGCCGCACGCCATGCGGCTGTCCACCTCGGGCACCTTCATCCACGGCAACTACTGGGGCGCGCCCTTCGGCTCCGGCAACACCAGCCACGGCTGCGTCGGCCTCAAGGACACCCGCGGCGCGGGCAGCACCTCCACCGACGCCGGCTGGTTCTACGAGAACTCGATGATCGGCGACGTCGTCGTGGTCAAGGGCTCCCCGGACAAGACGATCCAGCCCGACAACGGCCTCAACGGCTGGAACATGAGCTGGTCGGAGTGGAAGGCCGGCTCCGCGGTCTGATCCGCCGACACCCCCGCCACACGGCTGCGGGCCCCGCGAAACGCGGGGCCCGCAGCCGTGTGCGGGCCCGCCCTTACCTGCCGGGTCATCGCCCCCGGGCCGCCGCGTGGCGAAACTGGTCGTGCTGCACACGTTCCGCACCAGAATCGCCACTCGACCTCCGGAGGTCCCCCATGACCGCGTACGCGATAGCCCGGCTGCGCAACCGCGAGATCCACCCCGACCTCGTCACCTACGTCGAGCGCATCCAGACGAGCCTCGACCCCCACCGAGGCCGCTTCCTCGTCCACGGCGGCGCCCCCGAGGTGGTCGAGGGCTCCTGGGCCGGCGGCGTCGCCGTCATCGAGTTCCCCGACCGGGAGGCGGCCCGCGCCTGGTACGACTCCCCGGACTACCAGGAACTGCTCCCGCTGCGCACGGCGCACATCGACGGCGACGTGATCATCGCGGAGGGCGTCGGCGACGACTACGACCCCGCCTCCAAGGCCGCCGTCTTCCACCGGGCGATGGGCCGGCAGGCGTAATACGTCGGCCGCCGACTAACCCCGGAAGACCTGCGTGGTGTGCCATCGCGCGTAGGGCGCGGCGACCGGCGCCGCCCCGGCCTCCTCCGGTGCCGCCACCGGGCGGCCGGCCAGTTCCCGGACCTGGGCGCGGGCAGCGGCGCCCGCGCCGGAGAAGCGGGCGGAGACGGTGATCCGCAGCCCCGGGTCCAGTCCCAGCACGCCCTTGTCGAACAGCTTGTGGTGCAGGGAGCACAGGCACAGCGCGTTCGACAGCTCGTCCGGTCCGTCGTACGCCCACCAGTGCACATGCGCCGCCTCCAGCCCCACCGGGCGGCGGCCCAGTGCGCCGTCGAAACCGCAGAAGGCGCAGCGGTTGCCGTACGCGGACAGCACCCGGGCGCGGAGCCGCCGCGCGGCACCCGGGTCCCGGACGAAACGGCGGACCGCGACCCGCGTCCCGGCCGCCCCGCCGGGCACGCCGGTCATCCGGGCCAGGTCCGCCGCCTCCAGATCCAGCCCCGCGTCGGCGGCGATGTCCTCCTGAAGAGACGGCGGGAAGTGCAGGTCGAGAAGAGTGCGGGCGAGGACGGACAGCAGGGCGGGATCGGAGTCCAGCGCCGTGCGCAGCTCCGGCACCAGCCGGCCCACCGCGCCGCTCTCCCGCAGCCGCCCGACACCGGGACCCGGGCTGTCCGCGCCGGAGTCCGTGCGCACCTCCCACACACCGTCACTCACCAGGTGGTGGAAGGGGTAACCCGGCGAAGTGCGGCGGGGCGGACCGTACTCGCGCAGCAGCCCGGCCAGGTCCTCCTCGACGTCCGTGTACCGCAGCCCGCTCTCCGGCGCGGCCTGGAACCGGCCCAGCGCGTACAGCAGCAACAGCGGCTTGTGCGGCGCCCGTTCGGGCCCGGAGGCCCACTGCCGCAGTCCGCCGACCCGCCCCACCCAGTCCACGTCCACCACGTCCACGTCCACCACGCGAGCGAGGGTACGCCGTGCCGTCCTGCCACCCGCCCGCGGCCCGGCGCGCGGCGGCGCCTGCGCCGAACGGCACCGCCGCGGCGGCAGGATGCCGTCCATGCCCACATCTGCGCGGAATGCCGAGCGGGTCGGCCGCCGGGACCGCTGGTGGCTGGCCGGTGTCTGCGGGGCCTTCGGGGCGCTCTCGCTGGCGGTCGTGCACCCCGGCCTGCCGCTCGGCTGGGACGAACTCGTCTACGCCAGCCGCTTCGCCCCCTACGGCCCCGAGACGCCGTTCAGCGCCCCCCGGACCCGCGGCGTGCCGCTGCTGATCGCCCCGGTCGCCGCCGTCGGCCACTCCGTGCCGCTGCTGCGCTGCTATCTGACCGTCGCCGCCGCACTCGCCCTCTACCTCGGCTTCCTGCCATGGCTGCGCGCCGTCGCCCGCCGGGGCGTGGTGCCGCTCGCCGCCGCGCTGTACAGCAGCGTGTGGTTCGCGCTGTTCTACGCCGGTGCCGCGATGCCCAACCACTACGTCGCCATGGGGCTGACCGCGGCCTTCGGATGCTGCGTACCCGCGCCGGGGTCCGCGTCGTCGACCGGTCCCGGGACCGCGACCGCGACCGGGACCGGCGGCCCCGGACCAGTCCGGCGCCGGACGCGCACCTGGGCCGCCGTGGCGGTGGCGCTGGCGGTCGCCACCCTGATACGGCCCAACGACACCGTCTGGCCGTTCGCCGTGCTGCTCGGGGCCGCGGTGTGGACCCGGCTGGGCCCGGCCCGGCGGAAGCCGGGGCCAGGTGGATCGAAACCGGGCCGACCGCCACGCTCCCGGGCCCCGGCGTCGACATCGGCACCGGTCCCGGCGCCGGGCGTCGCGCTCGCCGCGACGGCCGGGGTGCTGCTCGGGCTGCTCCCCTGGGCCGTGGAGGCCCGACTGCGCTTCGGCGGCGTACTGGAGCGGGTGCGTGCGGCCGGTGACATCCAGGGCGGAATGCACCTCCACCTGTCCCTGGACACCGTGTTCCGGCACGCCGCGGCACTGGACGGGCCGCTGCTCTGCCGCCCCTGCGAGGGGGTGACCGTCGGATGGGCGTCCGCCGCATGGTGGCTGCTGATCCCGCCGCTGCTCGCCCTCGGCGTCGACGAGGCGCACCGGGAGGGCCGTACGGCACTCGCGATCCTGCCCACCGCGGCGGCGGCCGCCGTGGCCGTCCCGTACCTGTTCTTCATGGACTACGCGGCCCCGCGCTTCCTGCTGCCCACCTATGCGCTGCTGGCACCGGTGGCCGCGCTGGGCGTGTGCGGAGCACTCCGCCGGGCGCGCGCGGCGCGGAAACTGCGGCTGCTCGTCCCGCTCGCGGCGACCGTGGCGCTGCTGCACCTCGGCTTCCAACTCCACCAGTTGGACCTCCACTCCGGCATCCAGGCAGCGGCCCGCCAGGACTGGCAGCGCATGGAACGCGTCCTGCGCGCCCACGGCGTGCGCCCACCCTGCGTACTGGCCGGCAACAGCTCCACCATTCCCGTCGCCCACACCGCCGGCTGCCGCCCTGCCGCGCGGGGCCACCCGGCGGCGGGGGGACGCCCCCACGCCCTCGTCCTGCGCGGCGCCCCGCTGCCCGCCTGGGCGGCGCGGGCCGACTGGCGGCTGCACCCGGTCCCGGACACCTACAACCCCGGCTGGCGCGTCGCGGTTCCTCCACCGACCGTCCTCGGGGCGCCTCCGCACCCGCCCGGCCACCGGCCCCCGGGCGGCGGATCGCCCGACCCCGTCACGGCAGCGGAAGACGCCGCCCGTGGTCGTGGGCGTACGCCGTGAAGACCTCCGAAGGAGTGCCGCCCGTCCGCAGGAACCGCTGGTCGAGGGCGAGAGCGAGGTCCGCCAGCGCGTTCCCGAGGACGGTTGCCGCCAGCCGCACCTCGCTCCGCTCGCTCGTGTGCCCGCGGCGGCCGAGATCGACGGCGTAGCCGATCGTGGCGGCCAGCGAGAGGTCCTCCTCACCGTCGTGGAAGTAGTAGGCGTCCGGGTACTGGGTGAAGTCCACCCGGATCCGCACCACTTCAGCGGCGATGCCCTCCAGGAGCGCCGCTCCCGTGGCGGAGTGCAGATACTGGGCGGGCGGCTGGACACGCCGCAGCATGGCCAGCCGCAATGCCAGGCTCCTCCGGCGGGCCAGCGCGGGATAGATCTGCAGCACCCAGGAGACGGTCGTGGTCAGCAGCGCCAGCCCCACCAGCGCCTCCAGCGGTGCGACGAGCCGCAGCCAGCCCGCGGTCGGTGCGATGTCCCCGATCCCCAGCGTGGCCAGATTGACCAGCGACACGTACAGGGAGTCGAGCAGATCCCCGTGCTCGTGCGGCGCCAGCCCGGCCCCGAAGGCGAACCCCTCCGGCATGTGCGGCAGATAGACCAGCGCCCACCCCAGCACCACGAGACAGGTCCACATCCCGACGACCGTCACCATCGCCAGCGGCCCGACCAGCTCGTTCATGCCCCTGCGGGCGGGGAACAGATGCGACAGCCTCCACAGCGCCGTCATCACCAGGCGGCTGGCGCCGCCCCTGCGGGTCGGATGCCAGAGCGTGTGGAACAGATCCCGCAGTGCGGCCAGCACCAGCCCGGCCCCGAGGAGCGACACCAACCAATCCATCCGCCCAGCATGCGCTCCGCGGCGCCCCGGACACAGCAGGTGACCCGCGCCCTCGATGCCGACGGCACGCCCGGGGGACAGCCCAGGTGCCGGCCCTGACCATCCGCCGCGAGACCGGCAAGCATGGTCGCCGACCCTTCGGATCCAAGGCAGTCAAGCAGCCGACCCCGACGAAGCCGGCGTCAAGAGCCCTTTCGTCACGGTTGGCCGAGGGCGTGCCGCGGTGACACCTTCGAAACGAAGGCATGCGCGTGATTCTGGTCACATTCCCTCGTGTGAGCGCGGAAGCTAACGGGAGGTATCGGGATGATATTTCAAAGGTTGCCGCCGATCCCGGCGTGTTTGGACTGTGTCGGTGCAGGTGGGCGGCAGATCCGGACCCGGCAAGTCCGCTGGATTGCCCTGCGGATGCGCATGAGTGAGAGTGATTCCCAACTCGCGGGCTGCTTGCGCCTTCGAAATGCGAAGAGAGTTCCTCGTTTCTGCTGGAAAATGAAGGATGACCTCTCCTCGTATCCATCACTGACCGAAGGGGCATCGTCAGGTATGAACGGGACAGGAACCGAGCTCGGCGCCCAGTCATCCCAGTCGCCCCGCGCGCCGGTCGTCCTCCACATCGCCGCCCTGATCGCAGGCGTCGTCCTCATCACCACCGGCAAAGCCACCCCCACCGAAGCCGCGCTGTACGTGACCCCGTTCCTGGCCGTCCACGCCCGCCGATAGCCCGGTCGCCGGTCTGCCAACCAGTGGCCGCCGGACCCGCTGCACATCTGGGAGCGGAGGCGGACCTCCACTCGGCGCCATCGGTTCGTCCGGTTCACCTGGGGAGACGCTCCCCTCCGGTCACCACGTGAGCCCGAAGGCCGCCTGCCACGCCCTCGTGGCAGGGGTCGTACTCCCAGCGCCAGTACGGGCTCACCGCAGTTGCTCAAGGGCGCGCCTTCGGCGCGTGGTCGGACGCGGCTCCAGTCGCCCCGGCCAGCCCCCATGGCAGGCCCAAAGCCGCCCCGGCCGTCCCGCGTGCCTACAGCGCGTCACCCGGCACTGCGGCGAGCGTGGCGGTCCGCCGCAGCGCTGGGCAGCGCTCAGGGCCCGGTCGTCTCGTGGAGCGAACAGGCCCAGGAAGCCGAAGCCGGCGCCGATGAGCAGGAGAAGCACAGCCGCCCCCTCCCCACGCATCAGAGTGCGGACGAACCTGCCCGGGACACTGGCTCGCGAGCGGCGAGTTGCCGACGGCCGGTCGTACAGCAGCGCGCCGCAGGCGTCGCAGTAGGTACGGCCGTCTTCCACTCGTGTCCGGGGATGGTGGCAACCTGCGCCCGCATAGGCCGCGTGCTTCCCACGGGGACGCGTCGTGATCACAGGCCCGCTCCCTTCGTGATGACTGACGCCATCTCCCGCGCGGACGCAGGGGAGACCTCGCCCAGGGCGATCAGTCCGTACGTGGACTCAAGCCGCACGTCCATCGCGGGGAATGAGACCCCGGCGCTCTTGAAGGCCGCTGCCAGTTCCTCCCGGGCATCCGTGACTTCTTTGATCTTCTGGAGTTCCGAACTGCCTTGCACGCTCATGTGCGTTCACCTCTTCTGTCCGACTTGGCTCCCACGGTGAATCGCGAGGACGTACCGTCACCAGGGGTGGAAGAGTGCTGACGCGGAGTGCACACGGAGGACGCGGAATGGCTCTGTCGGAGAAGCAGGCGAAGCGGAACGCGTACGGGGAGGAACTGAGGGAGCGCCGGGAGCGTGCGGGGCTGACGCAAGCCCAGCTTGGCAAGTTGGCCGTCCTTTCCCGGTCCCACGCCGCCCCGTTGGCGGGCATCGCGCTATGGCTGAACAGCTGCGGCACATCGTTCACCTGGGCGAACACAGGATTCGCGTAGACGTGTTGCCCTTCAATGTCGGAGCGCATGCACTGATGGAGAGCGGTGTGACGCTCATGCGGTTTGCCGACATGGCGCCGCTTGCCTACGTCGAGGGCCTGAACACCGGGACTGTGCTCGATTCGCCAGCGGTGGTCGAACAATCCCTCGTGTCCTACGATCTCGCCCTAGGCGACGCCCTGTCGCACCAGGAGTCACTAGCCCTGATCAGGGCTGTTGCAGAGGGATACCAAGATGGACAGCGGCCAGCACATCCGTAAGGCGTCAGCACTCACCACCTGGCGCAAGTCCAGCTACAGCGGCGCAAGCAACGGCAACTGCGTTGAGGTGAGCGACGGGCACTCCGCGGTCGTCCCTGTGCGCGACTCGAAGATCGTGGACGGTCCCGCTCTCGTCTTCGGGCGCGCCGCATGGTCCTCGTTCGTCACCGGCCTCCAACAGGGGTAGGCCGGGAGTCGCTGCACTCAGAGCCCCTGACGCCCCCGGCTCGTGCCTGAGCGGGGGCGTTCGTCTTGGGGTCTCACTCGCCCGTCGAAGCCAGGCCGATCGGGCAGCTGACGCCCGTGCCGCCGATGCCGCAGTAGCCGGCCGGGTTCTTGTCGAGGTACTGCTGGTGGTAGCCCTCGGCGGGGTGGAAGGGGCGGCCCTCTGCGGGGAGGATCTCGGTGGTGATCCCGCCGTGTCCGGAGCCGGTGAGGACCTGCTGGTAGGCGTTCCGGGAGGCTTCGGCCGCGGCGGCCTGCGCGGGGGAGTGGGTGTAGATCGCCGAGCGGTACTGGGTGCCGGTGTCGTTGCCCTGGCGGAAGCCCTGGGTGGGGTCGTGGGACTCCCAGAAGCGCTTGAGCAGGGTCTCGTAGGAGACCTTCGCCGGGTCGTACACGACGCGTACCGCCTCGGTGTGCCCGGTCAGGCCCGAGCAGACCTCTTCGTAGGTGGGGTTCGGGGTGGATCCGCCCTGGTAGCCGACGAGGGTCGTCCAGACGCCCTCGGTCGTCCAGAAGACGCGCTCGGCGCCCCAGAAACAGCCCATGCCGAAGTCGGCGATCTCCAGACCCTCCGGGTACGGGCCCTGGAGCGCCGTGCCGAGCACGGTGTGGCGCTCGGGTACCGCGTACTCCGGCTCGGGGCGGCCCTGGAGGGCTTCCTCGGGGGTGGGGACGCGGTTCTTGAACCTGCCGAACAGCATGTCGTTCTCCAGACGGAGGTCGCGGCGAGAGGCCGGGCGGCCGGCGGGCCGCTCAGCCCTTTCGCTCGGATGGTGCCGGGGCGGTGGCCTCGGCCTTGCGCGCGTCGCCGGCGTCGGTCCCGTCGGCGGTCCCGCCGGTGGCGGCCGCCGCCGCGGGCGCGGTGCCGGCGGGCTCCTCGAAGTCCACGCGCCGCATGTGCTTGTTCATCGACTTCATCAGCATCCACACGGCCGCGCCGATGAGGGCGAAGACGACGAAGCCGAGCACGCCGGGGGTCACCTTGTTCTCGTCCAGGTCCTTCGCCAGCGGAAGGACCTGGGCGAGCGTTGTCTGCGTCGGGCTCATACCGTCAATTCTCGCGGATGCCCGCGAAGAGGTCGTGCTCGGGGAGCGAGGTCTCCACGCGGGACTTCGCCAGCTCGTACTCCTCGGTCGGCCAGACCTCCCGCTGGATGTCCATCGGGACGCGGAACCAGCCGCCGTCCGGATCGATCTGGGTGGCGTGCGCGATCAGTGCCTTGTCGCGGATCTCGAAGAAGTCGCCGCAGGGTACGAAGGTGGTGATCTCGCGCTCCTTGATCCCCATCTTCTCCCAGCGCTCCAGCCACTGGGTGTAGGGCGACTCCAGGCCGCGGTCCAGCATCGCCTGGTGCATCGCCTCGGTGCGCTGCCGGTTGAAGCCCTGGTTGTAGTAGAGCTTCTGCGGCTGCCACGCCGGGCCGAACGCCTCCTCGGGGTACTTCTCCGTGTCCGCCGCGTGCTCGAAGGCGACCATCGAGATCTTGTGGGTCATGATGTGGTCGGGGTGCGGGTAGCCGCCGTTCTCGTCGTAGGTGGTGATCACCTGGGGGCGGAACTCGCGGATGAGCCGCACCAGTGCTCCGGCGGCCTCGTCCACCTCCTGGAGGGCGAAGCAGCCCTCGGGCAGCGGCGGCAGCGGGTCGCCCTCGGGGAGGCCCGAGTCGACGAAGCCGAGCCACGCCTGCTTCACGCCCAGGATCTCCCGGGCCTCGTCCATCTCCTTGCGGCGCACCTCGTGGATGTGCTCCTCGACGTAGGTGTCGCCCTGGAGCTTCGGGTTGAGGATGGAGCCCCGCTCGCCCCCCGTGCACGTCGCGACGAGCACGTCCACCCCCTCGTCGACGTACTTCGCCATGGTGGCCGCACCCTTGCTCGACTCGTCGTCGGGGTGTGCGTGCACGGCCATCAGTCGCAGTTGCTCAGTCACAACTCAATCCTCATAGGTCAAAGCGGCTCCGCCATCGGCCCCGCCCGCCGTCGGCGGATTCGGGAGCGGCTTCTATAGTGACCGAATCAGCACCGTGATGTATTCCCGGTCCGGGCCCGCCCGGCTCCGGCCGGGTCAGCGGAGCACGGTCGGAGCGGCTGCCGGGAGGAACGGACCATGGTCGACCTGCGCCAACAGGTCCCCGAGGGGCGGTACGGGCGTGCCGCGGGCCGTTCCGCGGGCGGGGAGGCGCGCACGGATCGTCGGCTGAAGGCCACCGGCGGTGTGCTGGGGGTGCTGATGCTCGCGCTGATCGGCTGGTTCGGGGTCGCCTACATCTCCGGCCAGCAGGTGAGCGGCGAGTTGATCAAGTTCAAGGTGGTCTCCGACAGCGCGGTGCAGGTCCACGTGGAGGTGCGCAAGGAGGCCGGGGCCGAGGGCGTGTGCACGCTCCGCACCCGCGCGGAGGACGGCAGCGAGGTCGGCCGCAAGAACGCGGAGTTCGCCGCGGGCACCTCCCGGGTGGACGAGGTCGTGACCGTGCGTACCACGGCGCGCGCCACGAGTGCCGAGCTGATCGGCTGCCAGGAGCGCTGAGGCGGGCGGCCGTCCCGGCGTCCGGCCGACGTTCCGGCCCGTTCGGCGGACCCTGCTGGCCTGGGGCGGAGCCGGAGTCTTCTTCCCTTTTCCGGCGGAATTGTTAAGCTCGTGGTTTCGCCCACCAGTGCAGGCGCACCCTTTCTGGTAGGGCGTTTTCTGCATCAGCTTCATATCCCAGTACCGACGAGGAGCACCTGTGACCCAGACCAGCGACAACGTCACCTGGCTGACCCAGGAGGCGTACTCCCAGCTCAAGGCCGAGCTGGAGTACCTGTCGGGTCCTGCACGCACCGAGATCTCCAAGAAGATCGAGGCGGCTCGCGAGGAGGGCGACCTCCGCGAGAACGGCGGGTACCACGCGGCCAAGGAGGAGCAGGGCAAGCAGGAGCTGCGTATCCGGCAGCTCCAGCAGCTCCTGGAGAACGCCAAGGTCGGTGAGGCTCCGGCGGACGACGGTGTGGTGGAGCCCGGCATGGTGGTCAAGATCGCCTTCGACGGTGACGAGGACGACACGATCACCTTCCTGCTGGCCTCCCGCGAGTACGCCAGCACCGAGATCGAGACCTACTCTCCGCAGTCGCCGCTGGGCTCGGGTGTGATGGGCAAGAAGGTCGGCCAGGACGCCGAGTACGAGCTGCCGAACGGCAAGATGGCCTCCGTCCGCATCATGGAGGCGAAGCCCTACCGGAGCTGATGGCGGAGCTTCCGACGCCTGCGGCGGACGGCCCGCGCGGAATCGCGCGGGCCGTCCGCCGCGTGTGTACCGGTGCGCCGCGGGCCGTGCGGCCCGCGGAGTTCAGCCGGTGGCCGAGCGGTACTTGCGGACCGCCAGGGTGCGGAAGACCGCGATGATGACCACGGACCACATCAGTGAGGCCGCGGCCGGGTGCTGCATGGGCCAGGCGTCCGGGACGGGGTAGCCGGCGGGCAGGTTGCCGAACAGTTCGCGGCAGGCCACCACGGTGGCGCTGAAGGGGTTCCACTCCGCGATGTGCTGCAGGAAGGCGGGCATGTTCTGGGAGGGGACGAAGGCGACGGAGATGAAGGTCAGCGGGAACAGCCAGATCAGCCCGCCGGAGGTGGCGGCCTCCGGGGTGCGTACCGAGAGTCCGATCAGCGCCCCGATCCAGGTGAACGCGTAGCCGAGCAGCAGCAGCAGGCCGAAGCCGGCGAGCGCGTCGGGGATGCCGTCGTGCGGGGCCCAGCCGACGACTGCGGCGACGACGGCGAGCACGACCAGGGTCAGCGCCGTCTGCACCAGGTCGGCCAGGGTGCGTCCGGTCAGTACGGCCCCGCGGGTCATCGGCAGCGAGCGGAACCGGTCGACGAGCCCCTTGTGCATGTCCTCGGCGATGCCCGCGCTGGCGCCGGCGGTCGCGAAGGTGACGGTCTGCGCGAAGATGCCCGCCATCAGGAACTCGCGGTAGGAGCCGGCGTCGGTGCCGGCGCCGGGGACTTTGATGGAGCCGCCGAAGACGTAGCTGAACAGCACCACGAACATGATCGGTTGGATCAGTCCGAAGATGACGACTTCGGGGATGCGCACCATGCGGATCAGGTTGCGCTTGGCCATCACCAGTGAGTCGGTGATCGACTGGGCGATGCCGCCGCGGCCCCTGGGGGCCGTGGCCGACGACGCCTGCGCTGCGGCGGTCATGGCGTGGTCTCCTCGGATTCCGGCGCGTGCGCGCCCGGCTGGTGTGCTGCGGACCGGTCCCCGTCCGGTCCCGGGTTCGGGGGTGCGTCCTGGCCGGACGCGCCCGGCCCGCGCGCGTCTTCGGCGGCGTGGCCGGTCAGCGAGATGAAGACGTCGTCGAGGGTGGGGCGGCGCAGGCCGATGTCGTCGATCTCGACGCCGCGGCCGTCCAACTCCCTGATCACCTCGGCCAGCAGTTTGGCGCCGCCGGTGACCGGGACGGTCAGTTTGCGGGTGTGCTGCTCGACGGTGCAGCCTTCGTGGGCCGGGCCGGGCAGTGCGTGGCCGTCGAGGATGGAGCGGGCCGCGGGGATGTCCGCGCGGTCGTGGACGACGACCTCGATGCGCTCGCCGCCGGTGCGGGCCTTGAGCTGGTCGGAGGTGCCGCGTGCGATGACCTTGCCGTGGTCGACGACGGCGATGTCGTGCGCGAGCCGGTCGGCCTCCTCCAGGTACTGCGTGGTCAGCAGCAGCGTCGTGCCGCCCGCGACCAGTTCCTCGATGACTTCCCACAACTGCTGCCGGTTGCGGGGGTCGAGGCCGGTGGTGGGCTCGTCCATGAACATCACCGGCGGGCTGACGACCAGCGCGGCGGCGAGATCGAGGCGGCGGCGCATGCCGCCCGAATAGGTCTTGGCCGTCCGGTCGGCGGCGTCGGCGAGGTTGAAGCGCTCCAGCAGCTCTCGCGCGCGCTTCTTCGCGTCGCGTGCGGACATCTGGTAGAGCTGCCCGACCATCTGCAGGTTCTCGCGGCCGGTCAGATACTCGTCGACGGCGGCGAACTGGCCGGAGAGGCCGATGGAGCGGCGTACGGCGGTCGGGTTCTTCAGGACGTCGAGACCGGCGACGACGGCGCGGCCCGCGTCGGGCCGCAGGAGGGTGGTCAGTACCCGGACCGCGGTGGTCTTGCCCGCGCCGTTGGGACCGAGCAGGCCCAGCACGGTGGATTCGGGGACGTCGAGGTCGACGCCGTCCAGAGCCCTCACCTCGCCGAAGGTCTTCACCAGCCCTTCGGCGTAAATGGCACCTGGCATGGATGGACTCCCAGAGTGTGGAGCGTGACACGCTACGAAAATGCTAGAGGTGCCGGGAAATTCCGGCATGTACGCAGATGCGGCGAACCGGGGTCCGTCGCACAGCAGTATGAAGCGACGCGATGTATCGCGTCAAGAAATACGCGATAGTCCGTGTCCTGTGCTTCCCGGGTGTGAGAACCGGGGAGCCAGGCGTCCCGCGCCCGCTCAGCTCATGACCGTGTATCCCGCCGCGCGCAGCCCCGAGGCGACCTCCACGCAGTGCTGCGGGCCCTTCGTCTCCATGTGCAGCTCCACCTCCACCTCGTCCAGGCCCAGCCGCGGATCGGTGCGCACATGGCCGACGTCCAGCACGTTGGCGTCCGCCACCGACAGTTCCCCGAGCAGCGCCGCGAGTGCCCCCGGCCGGTCCGAGAGGCGCAGCCGCAGCGACAGATAGCGGCCGGCCGCGGCCATTCCGTGCCGCAGTGTCCGCTGCAGGACCAGCGGGTCGACGTTGCCGCCCGAGAGCACCGCGGCGACCGGCCCCTCGAAGCTGTCCGGGGCCGACAGCAGCGCCGCGACCGAACTCGCCCCCGCGGGCTCCACCAGCAGCTTGGCCCGCTCCAGGCAGAGCAGCAGTGCCCGGGAGAGCGCGTCCTCGGACACCGTGCGGATGTCGTCGACCAGCGTCCGGATGATCTCGAACGGCAGGTCACCGGGCCGGCCGACCTTGATCCCGTCCGCCATCGTCGAGACGGAGCCCAGCGCCACCGGACGCCCGGCCCGCAGCGACGGCGGATACGCGGCCGAGCCCTCCGCCTGCACCCCCACCACGCGGACATCGGGGCGGAGCGCCTTGATCGCCACCGCCATGCCCGCGAGCAGCCCGCCGCCACCGACGCCCACCACGACGGTCCGCACCTCGGGGCACTGCTCCAGCAGCTCCAGGGCCAGCGTGCCCTGCCCGGCCACCACGTCCGGGTGGTCGAAGGGGTGGATGAGGACGGCCCCGGTGGCCTGTGCGTACTCCTCGGCCGCCGTCAGCGTCTCGTCCACCACCTGGCCGTGCATCCGCACCCGCGCTCCGTAGTCGCGGGTGGCCGCCACCTTGGGCAGCGGTGCCCCCACCGGCATGAAGACCGTCGAGGGCACCCCCAGCAGCGACGCCGCCAGCGCCACACCCTGCGCGTGGTTGCCCGCGCTCGCCGCGACCACCCCGCGCCGCCGCTCCTCGGGCGTCAGCCCCGCGATCCGCACGTACGCGCCGCGCAGCTTGAACGATCCGGTGCGCTGGAGGTTCTCGCACTTGAGGTGCACCGGCGAGCCGACCAGCGAGGAGAGGTGCCGGCTGCCCTCGACGGCGGTGGTGCGGGCGACCCCCGCGAGCGTCTTGCGGGCGAGGCGCACCGCGTCCAGCGAGACGGGGAGTTCGGGGTGCCCGGAGGCGGTGGAGGGAGCTGCGCTGGTGACCATTCCGCCAGTCTGGCAGCCGCACGGCGGGTGGGCGGGCCACCGGCCGGGCGGCCGCGCGGGGTGGTCCGCGTCACTGGTTCGTGCAGTGGAGGTACGGCGTGGGTCCGCTCCGCGTACTCTGTGGCCACCACCTCAGGTCGATACACCCAACAGACCACCCCAGAACTGTCAAAACTCAACAAAAACTCCTGCTGATCGACGAAGTGAGCGCACCTGCCATGCCCACGCATCCGGACATGACGACAGACACCCCCGACGCGCCGGACGACTCCGCGGTGCCTGCCGACGACGGTGCCGCCTCCGGAACCGCCGCACTGGACGCCATGCAGCACCAACTCGCGGTGTACGCGCGGCGCGCGGAGCAGACCCGCCTCGGCGGACTCGGCCAGGCCCGCAACTCCATGGACCGCGCCGCCTATCTGCTGCTCAACCGCCTCGACCAGGAAGGCCCGATGGGCGTCAAGGCGCTCGCCGCCGGCATGGGCATCGACTCCTCGACGGTGACCCGGCAGGTCGCCCCGCTCGTCGAGTCCGGCTTGGTCAAGCGCACCTCGCACCCCGAGGACGGACGCGCCGTCGTCCTCCAGCTCTCGCCGCGCGGTGAGGCCCGGTTGGAGGAGGTCCGCTCCTCCCGCCGCAACCTGATGCAGCTCATCACCAAGGACTGGACCGAGGAGGAGCGCGGGACGTTCTGCAAGCTGCTGACCCGCTTCAACACGGCGATGCTCGAACTGAACCCGAGCAGCCTCTCGCAGCCGCCGGAGTCCGGATCCTGACCCGCGCGGGGCGCACCCCCGGCGCCGGACCGAGTGCCGCCGCGGGGCCCGCTGCACGGGGGCGCGGAGCGCTCCGGTGCAGCGGGCCGGGGCGGTTCGGCACCCGGCAGCCCGGGGCCGGTTCGGAGCGACGGCGCGGTGGTGCCGCGGTGGTGTCGCGCCTCTTGATTTGATCTCCCTGCCTGCCGTCCTATAGGCGGCACGGGAGGCGGCGTGCGAGAGCGTCAGGCACGGCAGGAGAGCCTCCGCGCCCAGGAGTTCGAGGTGTTCGTCGCGGGTGCGGGCGGCCGGCTGCTGCATGCCGCCAGCCTGCTGACCGCGGAACCCCCCGGCGCCGCCCCCGAAGCGGAGCGGCTGCTGGTGCGGGCGCTCGCGCGGACCCGCGCCGACTGGGCCCGGCTGCGCGGCGACGACCCCTACGAGCACACCCGGCAGGCGCTGGCCCTCCGCTTCGCCCGCACCGGCCGACGGCACCGCCGGACGCGCGGCGGGCTGCTGGGCGTCCTCAGCCCCCGGGAGCGGCTGGTGCTCGTCCTGCGGCTGCACGAGGGGATCGCCGAGGAATAGGTCGCCGCAGGCCTCGGGCTCGCCGTCGAACGGGTGCGGGCCCTGCACACCCGCGCCATGGCCGCAGTGCTCAGCAGTCCGGCCCGCGCAGCGGCGGACGCCCCGCAGGACAGGCAGGACAGTCAGGACGAGCAGAGCGCAGCGGGGAGCGCCCATGAGCCCGCCTGACCGCAAGGAGGCCGAGGTGCGGCGCCTGCTCCAGCAGCGCGCCGCCGAGCCCGTCCCCGCCGACCTGGCGGAGCGGGCCCTGGCGGAGGGCGCCCGGCTGCTGCGGCGCCGCCGGGCGCTCGGTGCGGTGCTGTGGACCGGGGTGCTGGCCGGGCTGCTGGCCCTGGCCTGCTGGGCGCTGGTGGCGCACCCCTGGTCGGCCCCGCCCCCGACGACGACCCCGCCGGCAGTGGGCTGGTGACCCGCGACGCCGGCCCGCCCACCGGGGAGCCGGTGGCCCGGGACGACGTCCCCGCCCGCGCCGTGGGCCGGTGACCCCGCGCGCCCCGGCCCCGCGCCGCTTCAGCCCGCGGCGGCCCCCTCCAGCGCCTGCGTCAGGTCCGCCAGCAGGTCGTCGGCCGACTCGATGCCCACCGAGAGGCGCACCAGGTCGGCCGGCACCTCCAACGCGGAGCCCGCCGCCGAGGCGTGCGTCATCCGCCCCGGGTGCTCGATCAGCGACTCGACCCCGCCCAGCGACTCGCCCAGCGTGAAGAGCCGCGCCCGGTCGCACACCCGCACCGCGGCCTCCTCGCCGCCCGCCACCCGGAAGGACACCATCCCGCCGAAGCCCCGCATCTGCTTGACCGCGATCTCGTGCCCGGGATGCGTGGCCAGCCCCGGGTAGTAGACCTCCGTCACCTCCGGGTGCGCGCTCAGCAGCTGCACCACGCGGGCCGCGTTCTCCCCGTGCCGGTCCATGCGCACGCCGAGCGTCTTGATCCCCCGCATCACCAGCCAGGCGTCGAACGGCCCCGCGATGGCGCCCATCGCGTTCTGGTGGAAGGCCAGTTCGTCGCCGAGCGCGGGGTCGCCGACGACCAGCGCGCCGCCCACCACGTCCGAGTGGCCGCCCATGTACTTCGTCGTCGAGTGCACGACCGCGTCCGCGCCCAGCGCGAGCGGCTGCTGGAGGTAGGGGCTGGCGAAGGTGTTGTCGACCACGAGCCGGGCGCCCGCCCCGTGCGCCACCTCGGCGACCGCCGCGATGTCGGTGATCCCCAGCAGCGGGTTGGAGGGGGTCTCCACCCAGACCGCCTTGGTGCGCTCGCGCAGCTGGGCGCGGACGGCGGCCGGGTCGGAGGAGTCGGCCACCGACCACTGCACCCCCCACCGCTCGGCGACCCGGGCGAAGAGCCGGAAGGTGCCGCCGTACGCGTCGTCCGGGATCACCACGTGGTCCCCGGGGGTGAGCAGGGTGCGCAGCAGGCAGTCCTCGGCGGCCAGCCCGGAGGCGAAGGCCAGCCCGCGCCTGCCGCCCTCCAGCGCCGCCAGGTTCTCCTCCAGCGCGCTGCGGGTCGGGTTCGCCGAGCGGCTGTACTCGTAGCCGCCGCGCAGCCCCCCGACGCCGTCCTGCTTGTACGTGGAGACCTGGTGGATGGGCGGCACCACCGCCCCCGTCCTCGGGTCGGCGGCCTGCCCCGCATGGATGGCGAGGGTCTCGAAGCTCTGCCGCGGGGTGTCCGGGGTGCCGTCCGCCCCGCTGTCGATGCCGTTGTCGCGCTGCTCACTCATGGGGGCGAGACTAGTGGGCCGTACGGTGGAGTGGGGCGCACTCCTCCCCGGGGACGTACCGCTCCGGGGCCGTACCGCCCCCGGGGCGTGCCGCCCC
The DNA here is from genome assembly GCF_042869455.1 of Streptomyces sp. NPDC007025. Lineage (NCBI taxonomy): Bacteria > Bacillati > Actinomycetota > Actinomycetes > Kitasatosporales > Streptomycetaceae > Streptomyces > Streptomyces sp. NPDC007025. The sequence goes on from NZ_JBIAFT010000007.1 coordinate 80,145, forward strand.
GCCCAGCCGTCCGACACAGCGTGGAGATCCGACGCCATGGAAGCCCTGCTCCTCCTGATCGCCCTCGCCGCCGTCTTCGGCGTGGTCGTCTACCCCGCCATGCGCCGCAGGAGGCTGCGGCAGGACGGAGCCCGGGGCCTGGCCCAGGCGGTCGACCCGACGGCCGGGTACGGCTTCGTCCCCTCCGACGAGCTGGATGTGCGGCTGCCGGGGCCGGACCGGGAACTGGTCGAGGCGCTGGAGGAGGCGCAGCGCACCCAGGACTGGCAGCCGGTCGCGCACCTGCTGGCCTTCACCGGCGACGAGTACGAGCTGCGCTGGCAGCGGGTGCAGTCCCTGGCGGGCGCCGCTGCCATGGAACTGGCCCGCTCCCGGGAGCACGGCGCCGCCGCTGGTGCGGACACCGGCACCGGCGGGGTGTCCTTCAGCAAGGAGCCGGCCGCCGGACTGCCGGACGCGCGGTGGCTGCGCGAGTGGCGCGCCCAGCAGCCGCGCGACCACGGGGGAGCCCAGGTGTACGCGCAGTTCCTGGTCTTCCAGGCGCTGGCCGAGAACGACCCCGACAGCCGCCGCATCATCCTGGAGGAGGCGCGGAACGTGGCCCGCGACGCTGCGAAGCTCGCCCCGGCCGACCCGACGCCGCAGCTGACCGAGCTGACCCTCGCGCGCCATCTCGGCTACCGCGAGGCCGACTTCGAGGCCCTGTGGGGCACCGTCCGCAGGCTGGCACCCGACCACATGGGCGCTCATCTGGCGGCGCTGCCCTACTGGTCGGCGCGGGGCGCGGGCTCCAAGGAACAGGCTGACGCGTTCGCTCGGGCCGCCGCCGCGCAGGCGCCGGCGGGCTCACTGCTGGCGGCGCTGCCGCTGTTCGCGGTCTACAACCACCTGCCCGAGGTGAACATGGTCCGCGGGCTGTACCAGAGCGAGGAGATCGGCAACGCCATCGAGGCCGCCGAGTACGCCGTCGACCAGGTCGAGGACGACCACCCGGTACGCCCGCACGTCCTCCATCTGCTGGTCTGGTTCCTGGTACGGGCCGAGCGCTACGGCGAGGCCATGGAGGCCCTCGCCGCCGTCGACGGCCACGTCGGCGCCGTCCCGTGGGTGGACGAGGGCGACCCGGCCGCCGCCTACACCGCCTACCGTGCCCTCGCGGTGGCCGGCTGGGAGGCCGCGGGCGGCGCCCGCACCCCGCACTGAGCGCGGGGCGCTTCCGGACCGTGCCGGGACGGCGGGCGCCGCGGGCCGGCCGGGCGGCGGGCCGGCCGGCCGACGGCGCCGGCCGAGGGGCGGCGGCGGACCCGGTGCGGCCGGTCACCGGGGATCGGGCAGTCTCCGGCTGATCGCCAGAACGGTCGCCGAGAAGCAGGTCAGCAGGGCGAGGACGAGCACGGCCGCGGAGAGCTGCGACAGGGCATCCGCCAGCGACAGATACAGCGTCCCGCCCACGGTCGCGCCCAGCGCCGTCGCCAGCTGCTGGCTGGTCACCAGCACCCCGCTGCCCATACCGGCCTGCGCCGACGGCACGTCGGCCAGGATCATCCGGAACAGTGTCGGGCCCACCAGTGCCTGCCCGACGCCGATGACGGCGAGCACCGCGAGCACCGGCAGCAGCGGCGGACGCGGCCAACCCACCCCGAGCACCAGCGCCATCAGCAGCAGACCGGTGCCTTGGACGACCGCGCCCAGGGAGACGATCCGCCGCCCGAGCGCCGCCGCGATCCGCGGAGTGAGCAGTGCCGCCGCGAAGAAGGCCACCGCGAACGGGGACAGCACCAGGCCGGAGGCGAGCCCTCCGAGGCCGAACCGGCCCTGGGCGAGCAGCGCGTAGCAGAACAGGAAGCTGCCGAAGCCGACCGAGAACGGCACCAGCGCCGCCAGTCCCCTGCGCAGCCCCGGCAGGGACAGCACCGCCGGTGCCAGCAGTGGCGAGCCGCCCCGGCCCGCCAGCGAGCGCTCGACCCGGACCAGTGCCACCGTGGCGCCCGCGGCGAGCGCGAGCAGCGACCACAGCCACAGCGGCCAACCCAGCTCCCGGCCCTCGACGACCACGACGAGCAGGCAGATCATGCCGGCCCCGAGCAGTACGGTGCCCAGCGGGTCGAAGCCCGGCCTGCGGTCCGCCGCGGTCGCCGGCACCCGCCGCACGGCCAGCAGCGCCGCCGAGACGATCGGCACGTTGATCGCGAAGACCGCCCGCCAGCCGAGCCCGGGGATGTCCAGGGAGACCAGCAGACCGCCCAGCACCTGCCCGGCGACCGCGGAGAGGCCCGCCGTCGCGCCGTACAGCCCGATGGCCCGGGCCCGCGCCCGGCCCTCGGTGGCCGCCTGGATCGTCGCCAGCACCTGCGGAACCAGCACGGCGGCCGCCGCGCCCTGCAGCATGCGGGCGGCGACCAGGAACCCGATCGTCGGCGCGAGGCCGCACAGGCCGGAGGTGACCGTGAACGCCGCGAGCCCCCAGGCGTACAGCCGTCTGCGGCCGAAGGCGTCCCCCAGCCGTCCGCCCAATACCAGGCCGAGCGCGTAGGTGAGGCCGTAGCCGGAGACCACCAGTTCCAGCGCGGCAGGGCCGCCGTGCAGATCCGCGCCGATCGCGGACAGTGCCACGTTGACGATGAAGACGTCCATGTTGGACAGGCCGTATCCGGTGAGCACCACCGCGAGGCCGGCACCGGTCAGCCCCGGCGCCGCCGAGGCGGCCCGTACCGGCGAGGACCGCGCGGGGGCCGGTCCGTCGGCGGGGATCGTCCGTGGATTCTTCGCCATTGGTCACAGCAGGCTAAGCACCGCGAAGCGGTCGATCAAGCATTTATATAAGTTCGCGATATGTTTACGGGGTGACTTCTACGCAGCGCTCCGGTCACGGCACCGACCTGGCCGTCGGCGACCTCACCCGGGCGATCGAGCACTTCAACCGCTACTACATCCGGCTCCCCGTGGTGCAGAAACTGCCGTTCACCACGCTGTCCGTGCTGGACACCCTGGTCCAGAGCGGCCCCAGGCGGCTCACCGAACTCGCCCGGGCCGAGCAGATCAGCCAGCCCGGGCTGACCCAACTGGTCACCCGGCTCGAACACGACGGACTCGTGGAGCGCCGCCGCGATCCCACGGACGGCCGCGCCGTCCTCGTCCACCTCACCGAGCGCGGCCGGCAGATCTGCCAGGCACGGCACGAGGACCGCGGCCGCCATCTGCTTCCGCTGATCGCCCAACTGACCGCCGAGGAACAGCAGTCGATCGCCGAGGCCCTGCCCGCCCTGGTCCGCCTCGCGGACCTCGGCCGCCAGGCCGACAGGGCCGGCAAATAGGAGCCGGGCCGTCCCGACGAACGCGTCGCGCCCGCCTGCGGGTCGAGAGGGTGCGCCGCCGGGGCCGGCAGGCGCCGGTGGCCGTGCCGGAGACCTCTTGGCCACGGGTGGTGCGCGAGTGACCCGACGGAGGCGAGCCCTCAGAGGGCGCCGAGATCGGCGGTGACGGTGAACGGCACGGCGGTCTTGATCACGCCGGTGAACATCTCGCCGTCCCGATAGGTCCTGGTGGCGGGATCGAGGACGTAGGTGTAGACGATCGGGACGCCGGTGGCGGCCTGTTCAATGCGCCAGTAGAAGGGGATGCCGGCCTTGGCGTACTGGTCGACCTTCACGATCCGGTCAGTGGTCTCCGAACCGGGCGACACGACCTCGACGACCAGGAGCACATGCTCGGGGCGGGTGGGCGTGAGGTCGATGGTCTCCGCCCGGTAGACGATGACGTCCGGGCGGCGGTTGGTGAGCGGAACGTCCTGCAGGCGGACGTCGAAGTCCGTGTCCGCGTTCCAGTCCGGGCCTGCGGCGGCGTCCAGGGCATTGGCCAGGATCCGGGCCAGCCTTGTGCCGCTTGGACGCGCTCGGGCTCCCGAGGACGCTCCCGTCCACGATCTCGATGCCGGCGCACTGCTCCTCGGTCCAGGAGTCGTACTGCTCCGCGCTGATCTGCGAATGCATCCAGTCGGGGGCGATCATCTCCGCGGTCACGGCGTACCTCCCTCACGTGGCCGACGATTCCGTACCGCTCGGTACCAGCTTACTGTTCCCACGCATCCACAGACGGGCTCGAAGCCCGCCTTCCACACGATTGACCCGAGGCGAACTGGTGTCTCCATGTGAAGGCGCACGGGTGTGAATCGGTCGAGCAGCGGGTCGGCTCGCGGGCTGAGCCGTCCGGGGCGCGGCAGCGTGAGAGCCTGGGGCGTATGAACCGGTTGGCTGGCGTGACCTCGCCTTATCTGCTCCAGCACGCGGACAATCCGGTCGACTGGTGGCCCTGGTCGACGGAGGCTTTCGAAGAGGCGCGGCGCCGTGAGGTGCCCGTGCTGCTGTCGGTCGGATACGCGTCGTGCCACTGGTGCCATGTGATGGCACGGGAGAGCTTCGAGGACGAGGCGACGGCGCGGCTGATGAACGAGGGCTTCGTCAGCATCAAGGTGGACCGCGAGGAGCGCCCCGACGTGGACGCGGTCTACATGGAGGCCGTCCAGGCGGCGACCGGGCAGGGCGGCTGGCCGATGACGGTGTTCCTGACGCCGGACGCCGAACCCTTCTACTTCGGGACGTACTTCCCGCCGGAGCCGCGGCACGGCATGCCGTCCTTCCGGCAGATCCTGGAGGGCGTGCGGACCGCGTGGCAGGACCGGCACGACGAGGTGGCCGACGTCGCCTCCCGGATCAGTGCCGACCTGGCCGAACGGAGTATCCGGCTGAGCGGGGAGCCGCAGCCCCCGGGCGCCGAGGAGATGGGCGCCGCGCTGCTCGGGCTGACCAAGGACTTCGACGCGCGGTGGGGCGGGTTCGGCGGCGCGCCGAAGTTCCCGCCGCCCATGGTGCTGGAGTTCCTGCTGCGGCACCACGCCCGCACCGGCTCCGAGGGCGCGTTGCAGATGGCCTCGGCGACGTGTGAGGCGATGGCCCGGGGCGGCATCCACGACCAGCTCGGCGGCGGGTTCGCCCGCTACTCCGTGGACGCCGAGTGGGTCGTCCCGCACTTCGAGAAGATGCTGTACGACAACGCGCTGCTGTGCCGAGTCTACGCCCACCTGTGGCGGGCCACCGGTTCGGAGCAGGCCCGCGACGTGGCCCTGCGGACGGCGGACTTCCTGGTCCGTGAGCTGGGCACCGCCGAGGGCGGGTTCGCCTCGGCGCTGGACGCCGACAGCGACGACGGGCACGGCGGCCATGCCGAGGGCGCCTACTACGTGTGGACCCCGGCGCAGCTCACCGAGGTGCTGGGCGAGGCGGACGGCGAACTGGCCGCCGAGTGCTTCCACGTCACCGAGGAGGGCACCTTCGAGGGCGGCGCCTCGGTGCTGCAACTGCCCGACCGGGAGAGGCCGCTGCTGGACGCCGACCGTTTCGCGTCGGTCCGGCGCAGGCTGTTCGAGGCGCGGGCGGAACGTCCCCGGCCGGCCCGCGACGACAAGGTCGTCACGGCCTGGAACGGTCTGGCCGTCGCGGCGCTCGCCGAGACCGGGGCCTGGTTCGGCCGGCCCGACCTGGTGGAGGCCGCCGCGGGCGCCGCCGCGCTGCTCGCCGAGGTGCACACCTCCGACGCGGGCCGCCGCCTGGTGCGCACCTCGCGGGACGGGGTGCCGGGCAGCAGCGCCGGGGTGCTGGAGGACTACGGCGACGCGGCGGAGGGCTATCTGACGCTGTACGCGGTGACCGGCGAAGCGGAGTGGCTGACCCGTGCGGGCGCCCTGCTGGACACCGTGCTGGAGCGGTTCGCCGGTGCGGACGGCGCCCTCTTCGACACGGCCGACGACGCCGAGCAGTTGATCCGGCGCCCCCAGGACCCCACCGACAACGCCGTGCCCTCCGGCTGGAACGCGGCGGCCGCCGCGCTGCTCACCTACGGCGCCTACACCGGGGAGCACCGCTACCGGGAGGCCGCCGAGCGCGCCCTGGGCGTCGTACGCGAACTCGCCGCGCGGGCGCCCCGCTTCCTGGGCTGGGGGCTGGCCGCGGGCGAGGCGCTGCTGGACGGACCACGCGAGGTCGCCGTGGTGGGGGAGGAGCCGGGCGGCGCGCTGCACCGGGCCGCCCTGCTGTCCGGCGCGCCCGGCGCGGTGGTGGCGGTGGGCACGCCGGGTGCCTCCGACGTTCCGCTGCTGCGGGACCGGGGGCTTGTGGACGGAAACCCGGCCGCCTACGTGTGCCGCGGCTTCGTGTGCGCCGCACCGGTGACGGATCCTGAAGGGCTGGGCGCGGCCCTTTGCGACTAGCCTGCCGCCGGGTCGCCCGCCGCAGCCCGCCGCCGGGGCCCGGTGGCCGGGCCGCGCGGCCCGTCGGGCCCGGCTCCGCCTCTTACAGCGTCAGCCCGCGCTCCAGCACGCCGAGGGCGCGGGTGACCAGGGCGCGCAGGTCCTCCAGGGTGCCCGCCATTCCGGTGTCGGCCCAGGAGTAGAGGGCCTCGGTGAGCGCGACGAGCATGGCGCTGGTCACGATCCGCAGTTCGAGGTCGTCCTCGGCCCGTCCGGTGCGCTCGGCGAGGGAGCGGCGCAGCAGCCACGCGGTGTCGGCGGAGTGCTCGCTCATCCGGCCGCGCAGTGCGGGCACCTCGCGGATGAGGCGGATGCGCAGCATGGTGTCCTCGGCGTCGGCCCGGTAGAGGCCTGTCAGGGAGGTGCACAGGGCTTCGCGCAGGGCGGCGACGGGCGGTTCTCCGGGCGGGCGCTGCCGCAGCGCCTCCTCCAGCAGCGGGTCGTACTCGTCGGTCAGGACGATGTCTTCCTTGGTGGGGAAGTAGCGGAAGACGGTGCTGGGGGAGACGTCCGCCTCCTCGGCGATCCGGTCCACCGGCGTGGTGTCGTAGCCCTGCTCCTCGAAGAGCCGGTAGGCGGCCCGCCGGATGGCCTGGCGGGTCCGGATCTTCTTGCGTTCGCGCAGCCCCGGTCTGGCCGGAGGGGCACAGGGGTCCGCGGCGGTGTCGTCGTCGGCTTCTGCGGGTGCGGGGGCCATGGATCTCATTGTCATGCATCGCCCGCTGACAGGACCATCTCCCGGAAGCCGCCGGTGTCTTCGTCCCGGAGGACGCAGTTGTCCGCGCGGTGTCGCACCCGCCGGTATCTGCCGGCGCCGCGGTGTCCGCGCGGCACCGTGCCACCCCGACGGAACCGAGTCGTGACAGCGAATGACGATTGGCAGTTACTGTCAGTTCGAGGGGAAGGGGTGTTCGAGGGTCCCCGAGGTGAGGGAAAACATAGGGCGCCCGGTCAACACCGCCCGTAGGCTGACGTTATGCAGGTCATCCAGTCGACGAAGCTCGCCAACGTCTGTTACGAGATCCGGGGCCCGGTCCTGGAGGAGGCGACGCGGCTGGAGGCGGCAGGGCACCAGATCCTCAAGCTCAACACCGGCAACCCCGCCGCTTTCGGCTTCGACTGCCCGCCGGAGATCCTCGAGGACATGCTGCGCAACGTCGGGACGGCGCACGGCTACGGCGACGCCAAGGGCCTGCTCTCGGCGCGCCGGGCGGTGGCGCAGCACTACCAGACGCAGGGCATAGAGCTGTCCGTCGAGGACGTCTACCTGGGCAACGGGGTCTCCGAGCTCATCCAGATGTCGATGCAGGCGCTGCTGGACGACGGGGACGAGGTGCTGGTGCCCGCGCCCGACTACCCGCTGTGGACCGCGTCGGTCTCGCTGGCGGGCGGCACGGCGGTGCACTACCGCTGCGACGAGCAGTCCGACTGGATGCCCGACCTGGCGGATGTCGAGCGCAAGGTCACCGACCGCACCCGCGCGCTGGTCGTCATCAACCCGAACAACCCCACCGGCGCGGTCTACGACGAGGAGGTCCTGCGCGGCCTCACCGACATCGCCCGCCGCCACAACCTGGTGGTGTGCTCGGACGAGATCTACGACAAGATCCTCTACGACGGCGCCACCCACACCCCGACGACCCTGGTCGCACCCGACCTGATGACGCTGACCTTCAACGGTCTGTCCAAGTCCTACCGGGTCGCCGGGTACCGCAGCGGCTGGCTGGCGGTCTGCGGGCCCAAGGCGCACGCCGCGAGCTACATCGAGGGTCTGACGGTGCTGGCCAACATGCGGCTGTGTGCGAACATGCCCGCGCAGCACGCGGTCGCCGCCGCGCTGGGCGGCCGGCAGTCGATCGAGGACCTGGTGCTGCCGGGGGGCCGGCTGTGCGAGCAGCGCGACGCGGCGTACGAGCTGCTGACCGACATCCCGGGGGTCAGCTGTGTGCGGCCCAAGGGGGCGATCTACGCGTTCCCGCGGCTCGACCCCAAGGTATATAAGGTCAAGGACGACCGGCAGATGGTGATCGACCTGCTGCGCGCCGAGAAGATCATGATCGTGCACGGCACCGGGTTCAACTGGCCCGAGCCCGATCACTTCCGGATCGTCAATCTGCCGAGCGTCACGGAGCTCCGCGATGCCGTGACCAGGATCGGTCGCTTCCTGGACGGATACAGCCAGCCGTGACCGAGCGTGACCGTTCGTGGCGAGTTCGATGAACGAAGGACAAACTTAGACGCTGTCCAAGTTAGGATGGCCTTCTGGAGCATCAGGAGGCCATCCATGTACGAACCGATCCGCACCAAATCGGTCCACACCGCGGACGAGAGCACCCGGTCCGGCCTGCCGCGACGCACCCGCGAGGAGGAGCTGGACATCCGCCTCGCCGGACATCTGACCGCGCTGCTCACGGTGACGGACGAGCTGCGGGTGCTGACGCCGTCCTCCGCGCTGGACACCGCCGCCGCGCAGCTCGCCGCCCACGCGGCCCGGCTCTCCGGCGGCCGCGCCCCGCTGCGGGCCGCGCCGTCCGCCGCGCGGGCCGAGGCCGGTCATGTGGCCTCCCTGCACGCCCGGGCCGGCTCCCTGGCGGGGAACGCCCTCGCCGTCGCCACCTCCCGCGGCGACGAGGAGGTCACCGCGCTGGTGACCGAACGCCTCGCGGCCCACACCGCCGCGGAGGCCCTCCCGGTGTAGCCCGCGCCCCGGGGGCGGGGGGCCCGCCTCCCGGTACGGGTCCTGCCGGGTGGGGCGGCCGGGCGCGCCGCACCCGGCCGCCCCACCCGCGGGATCAGCCCAGGCGCTCCACCAGGGAGCGGTACTCGTCCCAGAGCGCCTTGGGGGTGTGCTCGCCGAAGGTGTTCAGGTGCTCCGGGACGAGCGCCGCCTCGTCCCGCCAGACCTCCTTGTCGACGGCGAGGACGAAGTCGAGCTCGGTGTCCGAGAGCCCGAGTCCCTCGGTGTCCAGGTCCTCCTTGTGCGGCAGGATGCCGATGGGCGTCTCGACCCCCTCGACCTCGCCGTTCAGCCGCTGGACGATCCACTTGAGCACCCGGCTGTTCTCGCCGAAGCCGGGCCAGACGAACGTGCCGTCCGCGTCCTTCTTGAACCAGTTCACGTAGTAGATCTTCGGCAGCTTGGCGGGGTCGGCGTTCTCCCCGACCTCCAGCCAGTGGGCGAAGTAGTCGCCCATGTTGTAGCCGCAGAAGGGCAGCATCGCGAACGGGTCGCGGCGCAGCTCCCCGACCTTGCCCTCGGCGGCCGCGGTCTTCTCGCTGGCGACGTTGGCGCCGAGGAAGACGCCGTGCTGCCAGTCGAAGGACTCGGTCACCAGCGGCACCGCGGTGGCCCGCCGGCCGCCGAAGAGGATCGCCGAGATCGGCACGCCGCGCGGGTCCTCCCACTCCGGGGCGATGATCGGGCACTGCCCGGCCGGGACGGTGAACCGCGCGTTGGGGTGCGCGGCGGGGGTGCCCGACTCCGGCGTCCAGTCGTTGCCCTTCCAGTCGGTGAGGTGGGCGGGCGGCTCGTCGGTCATGCCCTCCCACCACACGTCGTTGTCGTCGGTGAGCGCGACGTTGGTGAAGACCGCGTTGCCCCACAGGGTCTTCATGGCGTTCGCGTTGGTGTCCTCGCCCGTGCCGGGGGCGACGCCGAAGAAGCCGGCCTCCGGGTTGATGGCGTAGAGCCGGCCGTCCTCGCCGAACCGCATCCAGGCGATGTCGTCACCGATCGTCTCCACGGTCCAGCCGGGGACGGTGGGCTGGAGCATGGCCAGGTTGGTCTTGCCACAGGCGGACGGGAAGGCGGCGGCGACATACTTCGACTCGCCGCGCGGCGGCGTCAGCTTGAGCACCAGCATGTGCTCGGCCAGCCAGCCCTCGTCGCGCGCCATCACCGAGGCGATGCGCAGCGCGTAGCACTTCTTGCCGAGCAGCGCGTTCCCGCCGTAGCCGGAGCCGTAGGACCAGATCTCGCGGGTCTCCGGGAAGTGCGAGATGTACTTGGTCGTGTTGCACGGCCACGGCACGTCCGCCTCGTCCGGGGCCAGCGGGGCGCCCACGGTGTGCACGGCCTTGACGAAGAAGCCGTCCTCGCCCAGCTCGTCCAGCACGGGCTGTCCCATGCGGGTCATCGTGCGCATGGAGGCGGCGACGTACGCCGAGTCGGTGATCTCCACGCCGAGCGCGGAGAGCGGGGACCCCAGCGGGCCCATGCAGAACGGGACGACGTACATCGTGCGGCCGCGCATCGCACCGCGGAAGAGGCCCTGCTCCCCGGCGAAGACCTCCTTCATCTCCGCGGGGGACTTCCAGTGGTTCGTGGGGCCCGCGTCCGCCTCCTTCTCGGAGCAGATGAAGGTGCGGTCCTCGACCCGGGCGACGTCCGACGGGTCGGACGCGGCGTAGTAGGAGTTGGGGCGCTTGACCGGGTCGAGTTTCCTGAACGTGCCCTTGTCGACCAGCTCTTCGCACAGGCGCTCGTACTCGGCCTCGGAGCCGTCGCACCAGACGACGCGGTCGGGTCGGGTCAGCTCGGCGATCCCGTCGACCCAGGAGAGCAGTTCCTGGTGGCGGGTGGGGGCGTCCCCGGGTTCCGGGGCGGACGGGTCGGACGGGGTCGAGGTGAGGGGAGCCGCAGAACTGCGCGCCACGATCGCTCCAGACGTTGAGGGTTGGGTACCGACTGCCAGCGCGCCCCTTGGGGGCCGCGACCCGGATGCTTTCGTGGCAATATGACTTTCGCTCATCCGGTGCCGCTTGTGCTCATCTGATCATGCGGTGCGAAGGCTTCGTCTGTCCAGACGGGGGGCGTGTGGCCGTCGACACGTAGGGTTCTCTCCTGCCACACAGGGTCATACCGGCTGTCCGGGGGCCTCGACCTACGGAGGCGTAGGTCGTGAAGGTGTCGTGGGTACGATGTCCCGATGACTGACTCCGCGTCCCCGTCCCCGGAGCCCGCCGCTGTGATCTCCCCGCCTCCCGGCGCCTCGTCGTCCCCCGAAGCGCCCTCCGCAGCCGCCTCTTCTCCTTCTTCTTCCTCTTCCGCTCCTTCGTCCGCTGCCTCCCCCGCGCACTTCTCCGCCGCCAGGCTGTCCGCGTCGGCGCAGTCGGCGGCTCAGGTCATCAAGCCCAAGCTGCGCGGGTGGCTGCACCTGGGCATGTTCCCCGCCGTGCTGGTCTCCGGCATGTTCCTGACCGCCCTCGCCGACAGCATGCGCGGCCGGGTCGCCTGCGCCGTCTACACGCTGTCGGCCTGCCTGCTGTTCGGAGTCAGCGCGCTCTACCACCGCGGCGACTGGAGCCCCCGGGTCAACGCCGTGCTGCGGCGCCTCGACCACGCCAACATCTTCCTGATCATCGCGGGCACCTACACCCCGCTGACGATCCTGCTGCTGCCCGACGGGCGGCGCGACCTGCTGCTGTGGGGCATCTGGATAGCGGCCGGCCTCGGGATCGCCTTCCGCGTCTTCTGGGTCGGCGCACCCCGGTGGCTCTACACCCCCTGCTACATCGCCATGGGCTGGGCCGCGGTCTTCTTCCTGCCGGAGTTCATGCGGCAGGGCGGCATCGCGGTGATGGTGTGCGTCGTCGTCGGCGGCCTGCTCTACAGCGCGGGCGGCGTCATCTACGGCATCAAGCGCCCGAACCCCTCCCCCCGCTGGTTCGGCTTCCACGAGGTCTTCCACTCCTTCACCCTGGCGGCCTTCATCGTCCACTACGTGGGCATCTCGCTGGTCGCCTACCAGCACGCGTAGTCCCCACGAGGACGGCGGAGATCACGCATAATGGGCGCAGGAGGTGAGCGGCCGTGACAGTCATGGATGACCTGCTCGAACGCGGAGCCGTCCCCGAGGGCTACAAGGTCGAGATCTTCGACGGGGAAGTGATCATGACTCCGCAGAGTCCGGAGCAGGACTGGACCGTGGACGAGGTGCGTTCGGCTGTCCGGAGGGCCGCCATCTCTCGGGAGCGTGTCTTCAGTGATGTCTTGGTCAGGTTTCCCGGCGAGAACGACGCGGCGCCCGATCTCACGATCCTCGCCGAGGGGGCGGAGCGTCGGGGCAACAGCTACAACTGCGTCGAGGTCCTCGCGGTTCTCGAAGTGCCGTCCAGGCCCGACGACGGGAAAGACTACGTCCGCAACGTTGCCAAGTACGCGCGATTCGGGATCGACCTCTACCTGATCGCCGACCCCTTCAAACAGCTCTGCACGGTGATGACGGAGCCGTTCGCGACCGGGTACGGCAAAGTCAAGGAAGTCCCGTACGGAGGGCCCCTCACGCTGACACTTGTCACCGGTGAGCGGATCGAGATCGACACCTCCGACTTCCCTGTGCGGACGTAACCCTCACCCCGTCCGCCGTACCGCCCGTCCGGCGAGGACATCCGTGCGGCGGCCGTCCGCGATGACCGGCTGCCCGGCGACGAGGACGTGCGGGATGCCGGCCGGCAGGGAGCGCGGCGCCTCGAAGGTCGCCGTGGCCGCGACCGTGTCCGGGTCGAAGAGCACCAGGTCCGCCTGGTAGCCCTCCCGCACCAGCCCGCGGTCGGGCAGGCGGAGGCGGGCGGCAGGGCGGCCGGTGAGGTGGGCGACGCACTCCTCCAGCGAGAGGACGCCCAACTCGCGCACGTAGTGCCCCAGGTAGTGCGGGAAGGTGCCGTAAGCCCGAGGATGCGGCTTGGCGCCCTGCAGGATGCCGTCGCTGCCGCCGGTGTGCACCCGGTGCCGCATGATCGCCCGGACGTTCTCCTCGTGGCCGACGTGCTGCAGGATCGTCGAGCCGAGCCGGTCCTCGACCAGCAGCCGCAGCGCCGTCTCCCACGGCTCCCGGCCGTGCAGCGCGGCGGACTCGGCGACGGTGCGGCCCACGTGGTCGGCCAGCGCCGGGTTGCCGACGCCCGAGATCTCGATCGTGTCCCACTCGATCGGCACCCCGTGGCAGCCGTCGGCGCCCTCCACCTCCATCACGTGCCGGATGCGGGCCGCCGTCGCCGGGTCGGCCAGCCGAGCCGTCGTCGCCTCGGGGCCGCCCTCGTTGGCCCAGCTCGGCAGCATCGCGGCCAGCGTGGTGCAGCCGGGGGTGTAGGGGTAGGTGTCGAGTGTGATGTCGGCGCCGTCCGCGAGCGCTTCGTCGAGCAGAGCCAGCAGCTCCGGGGCCCGTCCCCGGTTGACGCCGAAGTTCATGGTGGCGTGGGCGAGGTGCAGCGCGCATCCGGCCTCGCGGGTGAGCGCCACCATCTCCGCGTACGCCTCCAGCGCGCCGGCGCCGTAGGAGCGGTGGTGCGGGCAGTAGTAGCCGCCGTGGGCCGCCACCACCCGGCACAGCTCGGTCAGCTCGGCGTCCGAGGCGTACATGCCCGGGGTGTAGGTCAGGCCGGACGACATGCCCATCGCGCCCTCCGCCATCCCCTGGGCGACCAGGCGCCGCATGGCCGCCAGTTCGTCCGCGGTGGCCGGGCGGTCCTCCCAGCCGGCGGCCAGCATCCGGACGCTGCCCTGCGGGATCAGATACGCCGCGTTGACGGCGGTGCCCTGGCGGTCGATGCGGTCCAGGTAGCCGCCGACCGTGCGCCAGTCGAAGTCGATGTCGCTGCCGTCGCCGTTCCAGCCGGTGATCGCCTCCCGGATCGCCGCGAGGGTGGTGTCGTCGGTGGGCGCGTAGGACAGCCCGTCCTGGCCGAGCACCTCCAGGGTGACCCCCTGGGCGGCCTTCGCGGTGTGCTCCGGGTCGCGCAGGATCGCCAGGTCCGAGTGTGCGTGCATGTCGATGAAGCCCGGCGCCAGCGCGAGTCCGTCGGCGTCCAGGGTGCGGGCGCCGTGCGGGCGCGGCCCGCCCTCCGGGGAGATCCGGGCGATGCGTCCCTCGCTCAGGGAGACGTCCGCGCGGTAGGAGGGGGCGCCGGAGCCGTCGATGACGCGGGCGCCGCGGATGACCGTGTCCATGGGGTCACCGGCCTCAGAAGAAGGTGCGGATCAGGTCGGTGACCGTGCCGTCGGCGTCGACGACGGGGATCGCCTGCCACTTGTCGAAGATGGTGCAGGGGTGGGACATCCCCAGGCCCACCCACTCGCCCACCTCCAGGGCTGTGCCCTCCTCGACCCGCACCCGTGCGTGCTGGTCGTTGAGTCCGGTGACGGCGAGCCCGGTGGCGGGGCGCACCGTGCCGTCGGTGCCGCGTACCGCGTGCGGCTGCGGGAGCTCCAGGTCGTAGGCGGCGTCCCGCTTGCCCGCGTTGAGGAACGCCTGCCCGGCCTCGGGCCGGGAGACGACCTGGGTCCACAGCGTGAAGGCGGCCTGGAGGGCTCCCTCGTCGGGATGCCGGTTGAACGGGGTCAGCCGGTGGTAGTGGCCGTCGTCGTGGGAGACGTAGGCACCCGAGCGCAGCAGCTTCAGCACGGGTGCGGACAGCTCGGGCAGCTCGGCGAAGGCGTCGGCGACCGCGTCGAACCAGGCGCTGCCGCCCGCGCTGACCACGATCTCCTCGGTCTCCGCGAAGTGGCCCGCCGCGTCCAGTGCCGCGGCGACCTCGGCCAGCTGCCGCAGCCAGCCGCGGACGGCGGTGAGGTCGGCGTCGGGCACCTCGCCCTCGTACCCGGCGACGCCCACCAGCCGCAGCGTCCCGGTCGCGGCCACCGCCTCGGCGACCGCGGCGCACTCGGCCCGGGTGCGGGCTCCGGTGCGCGCTCCCGCGCCGGCGCCGAGCTCGACCACCACCTCGACCGGGCGCCGGGCCCCGGCGGAGCGCAGGGCCTCGTCCATCAGCGCGACGCCCTGCGGGGAGTCGACGTAGCAGACGAGGCGGAAGTCCGGATCGGCGTCCAGTTCGGCGGCCAGCCAGCGCAGCGCCGCCGCGTCCACCAGTTCGTTGGCGAGGAAGATCCGCGGTGCTCCGTAGGCGCGGGCCACCCGCACCTGGTGCGGGACGGCCAGTGTGATGCCCCAGGCGCCGTGCTGGAGCTGGCGGGCGAAGAGCTGCGGTGCCATCGAGGTCTTGCCGTGCGGCGC
The DNA here is from genome assembly GCF_042869455.1 of Streptomyces sp. NPDC007025. Taxonomy (NCBI): domain Bacteria; kingdom Bacillati; phylum Actinomycetota; class Actinomycetes; order Kitasatosporales; family Streptomycetaceae; genus Streptomyces; species Streptomyces sp. NPDC007025. The sequence continues at coordinate 95,457 of NZ_JBIAFT010000007.1, forward strand.
GAAGGCGAGGCCGTGGCGCGCGGTGTAGTCGGCGAGCGCGGTGAGGTTGTGCTCCAGGCGCTCCGCGGAGAGGGCGAGGACCGGGGTGGTGAAGCCGCCGGTGAACAGGGAGCGGCGTTCGGCGGCCAGCTCGCCGAGGGTGCGGTCGGCGGCATTCGGGGGCAGCCCCTTGAAGCGGTGGTCGGCGGGCTCGTCGGCGAGGCGGGCGGCCGCGGTGACGGCCCGGGACGCGGTGGATCCGGGGGAGGGGACGGGGGCTGCCATGCGGTCTCCCTGTGCTCGCGGTGTTGCATATCTTGCAACGACCATTGCGTATGACGCTTGTTGCTGTCTAGCATCCCGCCGAACAGCCGGTCAATGGAGCCGAGGGTCGCACAGCCCCTCCCGCACAGCCCCTCCCGCACCGGCCCGGCCGCCCGGCGAGACCCCGCAGCGAGGAGCAGATCCCATCGTGACCACCACCGCCGACATCGACGTCGTCTGCCTGGGCGAGTCCATGGTCACGTTCCTGCCCTCCCGCCCCGGCCCGCTCGCCGACGTGCCCGCCTTCGACCGCGCGATCGGCGGCGCCGAGTCCAACGTCGCCTGCACCCTCGCCCGCGCCGGGCACCGCGCCCGCTGGGTGAGCCGGGTCGGCGCGGACGGCTTCGGCGACCATCTGGTCCGCACCATCGCCGGATACGGGGTGGACACCTCCGCCGTCGAGCGCGATCCCGAGCGGCCCACCGGCATCTACTTCCGTACCGACGGCGAACGCCCCACCGCCGCCCCGCACCCCGGCGTCCCCGACCCCGCCGCGACCGGCGCCGCCGCCCCCGCCGAGCTGTCCGAAGTGCTCTACTACCGCGCCGGGTCCGCCGCCTCCGCCATGTCCCCGGCCACCGTCCCGCCGCAGGCCGTCCGCGCCGGGCGGGTGCTGCACCTGACCGGGATCACCGCGGCCCTCTCCGCCGACTGCCTGGCCCTGCTGCGCGCCCTGACCGCGGACCGAGCCCCGGCCGCGGACCGAGCCCCGACCGCGGACCGCGCCCCGACGGCAGCGCCTGCCCCGGCCGGGGAGGGAGCCCCGAGCGGCGGGGATGCCGCGCACCGGCCGCTGGTGTCCTTCGACGTCAACTACCGCGTCGGCCTGTGGCACACCGCCGCCGAGCCCGGCGCCGAGGTGCTGCTCGAACTCGCCCGGCGCAGCGACCTCGTCTTCGTCGGCGAGGACGAGGCGGCCGCCGCATGGGGCGTCACCGGCGGACCCGGCGCGGTACGCGCACTGCTGCGCGAGCCCGCCGTGCTCGTCGTCAAGCAGGGCGCACGCGGGGCCACCGCGTTCGTCGGCGACCAACCGGGCGTCTTCGCGCCCGCGCTGGAGGTGGACGTGGTCTCCCCGGTCGGCGCCGGCGACGCCTTCGCCGCGGGCTTCCTGGCCGGGACCCTGCGCGGGCTGCCGGTACGCGACCGGGTCCGGCACGGGCACCTGATGGCCGCTGCGGCGCTCACCGACGCCGGTGACCTGGCCGCGCCGCCCGACCCCGCCGTCGCGGACCGGCTGGTGGCCCTGGACGAGGAGCGGTGGGGGAGACTGCGGCTGGGCCCCGGCTGGACGGCGAGCGGGCCCCAGTCCGCCGCCGGACGGCCCGACAGCCCCGGCGCACAGGAGCCGGAGGTGCGTTCCGCATGAGTCAGACCGTCGACCGGGCACTGAGCATTCTGCCGCTGCTCGCCGAAGGGCCCGCCAACCTGGAGCAGGTCGCCGCCCGGCTGGAGGTGCACAAGTCCACGGCACTGCGGCTGCTGCGCACCCTGCACGAGCACGGCATCGTCTACCGCCAGCCCGACCAGCGCTACCGCCTCGGCACGCGGCTGTTCGCGCTCGCCCAGCAGGCCATGGAGAACCTCGACATCCGCGAGATCGCCCACCCCTACCTGGCCGAACTCAACGCGGCCTGCGGGCACACCGTGCACCTCGCCGTCCACGAGGAGGACGAGGTCCTCTACATCGACAAGGTCGAGAGCCGCTACCCGGTGCGGATGTACTCGCGCATCGGCAAGCCCGTCGCGCCCACCGTGGCCGCCGTGGCCAAGCTGCTGCTCGCCGACCTCCCGGAGCCAGAGCGGCGCGCCGTCGCCGAACGGCTCGACTACCCCCGCTACACGCCCCGTTCGACACCCGACGCCGCCGCGTTCCTCGCGGAACTGGCCGCGGTGCGCGAACAGGGCTGGGCCACCGACCTCGGTGGCCACGAGGAGTCCATCAACTGCGTCGCGGCACCCATCCGCGGCGCCGAGGGGCGGGTCGTGGCGGCCATGTCGGTCTCCGCGCCGAACGTCGTCGTCTCCGCCGACGAACTCCTCGCCCTGCTGCCCCGCGTCCGGCGGACCGCCGAGGCCGTCAGCGCCGAGTACACGGGCCAGTCGCCCCATCTGCGGCCCCAGCCGGAGCCGCAGCACCAACCGTCCGCGCAACCGAGCAGCAAGAGAGCCGCACCATGAGCGAGAAGCTTGCCAAGACCGCCCTCACCCCGGCCACCCACACCACGCCGCCCGCGAAGTTCTCGCACGGCGTCCGCAAGGGCAACATCCTCCAGGTCGCCGGACAGGTCGGGTTCGGCCCGGCCGCCGAGGGAGCGGCCCCCACGCCCGTCGGCCCGGGGCTGCGCGAGCAGACCCTGCAGACCCTCGCCAACGTGGCGGCCGTCCTCACCGAGGGCGGCGCCGGTTGGGAGGACGCGATGATGATCCGCGTCTATCTGACGGACACCGCGCACTTCGCGGAGTTCAACGAGATCTACAACGAGTACTTCGCCTCCCTCCAGGAGGCTCCCGCGGCCCGCACCACCGTCTACGTCGGGCTGCCCGCCGGACTGCTGGTCGAGATCGACGCCCTCGCCGTCCTGGGCTGATCCCCGCCGCGCAGGGCCCCACCCCCCACCCCGGCGCCTTCCGCTCTCTTCCCCGCTTCCCTTGCCCTTCTCCTCCCCGTTCCGGGGGCCGTGTGCCTCCGGTTCCCCCGCGCCGCCCGCTCGTCCCGCACCCCACCGGTCACCCCCGCCCCGCCCCGGCAGCTCCGGGCCGCGGGCGGGCGGTCCGGCGTACCTGCGGGGACGGGAAGCGGGCCCCGCGACCGCACCGCAGCGGTCCGGGCCGGCGCGGAGTCCCCCTCCCAGTACCGGACAACGGAGTTCCCATGCTGCTCGCCGGAGAGGCAGCGCCGCACACGGGCGGCCTGCTCGCGCTCATACCCGGGACCGGGGGCCTGCTCACCGTGGCGGCCCTCGGCATCGTCCTGCTGCTCGTACTGATCATCAAGGTCCGCCTCCAGCCGTTCGTCGCGCTGCTCGCCGTCTCCATCGCGGTGGGGCTGGGTGCGGGCCTGTCCGTCACCGAACTCTTCGGCACCGTCCAGAAGTCCGACGCCGTCTCGATGATCGAATCGGGGATGGGCGGCATCCTCGGACACGTCGCGATCATCATCGGCCTCGGCACCATGCTGGGGGCGATCCTGGAGGTCAGCGGTGGCGCCGAAGCGCTCTCGGCGCGGCTGCTGGGCCTGTTCGGGGAGCGGCGCGGGCCGCTCGCCATGGGGCTGACCGGCCTGATCTTCGGTATCCCCGTCTTCTTCGACGTCGGCATCTTCGTGCTGGCGCCCATCGTCTACGCGGCGGCGAAGCGCAGCGGCAAGTCGATCCTCCTCTACTGCATGCCGATGCTCGCCGGGCTGTCCATGACGCACGCGTTCCTGCCGCCGCACCCCGGCCCGGTGGCCGCGGCCGGGCTGCTGGACGTGGAGCTGGGCTGGATCATCCTGATGGGCGTCGTCTGCGGCGTTCCCGCCGTGCTCGCCGCCTGGGCGTATGCGGCCTGGATCGGCAACCGGATCTTCGTCGCGGTACCGCAGGACATGCTGGAGGCCGCCGAGGAGGCCAAGCGCGCCGTCGCGGCGGAGAAGCGGGCCTCCGGCACCGGCTCCGGCTCCGGCACCGGCGGCACCGGGTCCGCTGCGGCCGGGGAGGCAGCGGCGGCAGCGGAGCAGCCCGTCGCACTCGGGACCGTGCTGGCCATCATCGGGACGCCGTTGGTCCTCATCCTGGCGGCGACTTTCTCCTCGCTCGCGCTCGACCCCTCGACGCTCCGCTCGGTCATCGAGTTCGTCGGGCACCCCTTCGTGGCGCTGACCGTAGCCCTGCTGATGGCCTACTACCTGCTGGGGCTGCGCCGTGGCTGGAGCCGCAGGTCGCTGGAGTCGGTCTCCACCGCCTCGCTCAAGCCGGTCGGCAACATCCTGCTGGTGGTCGGCGCGGGCGGCGTCTTCGGCGCCGTCCTGCAGGGGTCGGGCGTCGCGCAGGCCCTCGCGGACGTGTTCGGGGACGCGGGGCTGCCGGTGATCGTGCTGGCCTACCTGATCTCCCTGGTGCTGCGGGTGGCACAGGGCTCGGCGACGGTCGCCATCGTCACCACTGCGGGCATCGTGGCACCGCTGCTGGCGCAGAGCGACCCCTCGCAGGCGCACCTGGCGCTGGTCATCATGGCGATCTCGGCGGGGTCCATCTTCGCCTCGCACGTCAACGACGGCGGGTTCTGGATGGTCTCGAAGTACTTCGGCATCTCCGAGCGGGACACCCTCGCCTCGTGGACGGTGCTGGAGTCGGTGCTGTCGGTCGCCGGGTTCGTGGTGGCGGCGCTGGTCAGCATCGTCGTCTAGCCCGTGTCCGGCAGCGGCCCGGCCGCGGCAACGCCGCCCGGCCGAACCGCCGTTCGGACGCCCCCGGTCGCCCGTGCGCCCCCGGAATCGTTTCTCCCGATTCCGGGGGCGCTCTTGTGGTGGCTGTCATCTGGCCCAAGAATGCACGGCGTCGGACCGAACGAACCTTCGGTATCAAGAGAGGAACCCCCACCGTGAACAGACCTCTCGCAACCTCCCTCTCCGCCGCGCTCTTCGGCGCCGCGGCACTCACCGGTATCGCCGCGGCACCGGCCGCCGCCGTCGACCACGACACGGCCGCGCACGGCGCGAAGGTGGCGGCAACGCCCTCCTTCGAGGGCACCGTCGCACTCAGCAACTGCTCCGGCTCGGTCGTCAAGATGCCCGCCTCGCAGCCCGACGACCCGGCGCTCGTGCTCTCCAACGGCCACTGCCTGGAGACGGGCATGCCCTCGCCCGGCCAGGTCGTCAAGGACCAGGCGTCCAGCCGCTCCTTCACCCTGCTGACGCCCAGCGGCGGCCGGGCCGGCACCGTCCGCGCCAGCAAGGTCGCCTACGCGACGATGACCGACACCGACGTCTCGCTGTACCAGGTGCGCTCCACCTACCGGCAGATCGAGTCCCGGTACGGCATCGAGGCGCTCGACGTCGACGCGGCCCACCCCACCCAGGGCCGCGACATCACCGTCGTCTCCGGCTACTGGCGGGAGAAGTACGGCTGCTCCCTCGACGGCTTCGCCTACCGGCTCAAGGAAGCCGGCTGGACGATGAAGGACTCCCTGCGCTACACCGCCGACTGCCGGACCAAGGGCGGCACCTCCGGTTCCCCGGTGATCGACAACGCCACCGGCAAGGTGGTCGGGGTCAACAACACCCGGAACGAGGACGGCGCGCGCTGCACCCTCAACAACCCCTGCGAGGTGGACGAGTCCGGGCAGGTCACCGTCCGCCCGGGGATCGGCTACGGCCAGGAGACCTACATCATCGCGCCGTGCGTGGGCGCGGGGAACGAGGTCGACCTCGACCGTGCGGGCTGCACGCTCCCCAAGCCCTGACGCCACCTGATCCGTGCGGACCGGGGGCCCGGCGCAGAAACCGCCACCACCGTCCCCGCCCCGGGGCCGGTTCTCGCACCCGAGATGAATGAGGAGTACATGAGAAAGTCCCTCGTCGGCACGGCCGCGGCGGCGCTGCTGAGCGCCGCCGCGCTGGTGGGCATATCCGCAGCCCCCGCCGCCGCAGCCCCCGCCCAGCCCACTGCCCACCGCACCCCCTCCTTCGAGGGCACGGTCGCACTCAGCAACTGCTCGGGCTCCGTGGTCAAGCTCAAGCACTCCCGGCCCGGCGACCCGGCGCTCGTGCTCTCCAATGGCCACTGCCTCCAGGAGGGCATGCCCGGCGCGGGCGAGGTCGTCGTCGACCAGCCCACCAGCCGCGACTTCACCCTGCTGGACGCGGACGGCAGCGACGCGGGGGAGATCCACTCCGACAAGATCGCGTACGCGACGATGACGGACACCGACATCTCGCTGTACGAGACCACCTCCACGTACCGGCAGATCAAGAAGAAGTACGGCATCGACGCGCTGAAGCTCGACGCCAAGCGTCCGCGCGCCGGTCGGGACATCACCGTCGTCTCCGGCTACTGGAAGGAGACCTTCGGCTGCGCGGTCGACGGATTCGCCTACCGGCTCAAGGAGGCGGACTGGACCTGGAAGAACTCCATCCGCTACACCATGGACTGCCAGACCAAGGGCGGCACCTCCGGCTCCCCGGTGATCGACAACCGCACCGGCAAGGTCGTGGGGGTCAACAACACCCACAACGAGGACGGGGAGCGCTGCACGCTCAACAACCCGTGCGAGGTGGACCGGAAGGGCGAGGTCAGCATCCGCTACCGGAACGCCTACGGCCAGCAGACCTACTGGATCAACCGCTGCTTCGGCCGCGGCAACCAGCTCGACCTCGACGCACGCGGCTGCGTCCTGCCGCAGCCGGCCGCGTAGCCCCTCGTCGACGGACGGCCGCCGAAGGGCCGTAGCAGGCCGGCGGCCGCGGGGCCCGCACACCGCCGCGCCCCCGGACCCGAGCGGGTCCGGGGGCGCGGCGCTGCCCGGGGGCCGGTTCAGGGCAGCGCGTGCACGCGCGGGCCCACGGTGCCCGACCAGGCGTTGCCGGCGCTTGCGTCCCACGCGGTCGACCAGGTCATCGCGCCGCGGATACCCGGCCACTGCTCGTCGGGCGTGAAGCTGCCGCAGCCGGTGCCCTCGGCGAGGCAGTCCAGCGCGTCGGTGACCACGCCCGGGTCGACGTAGCCCGATCCGGCGGCGCTCGGCGAGGCGGGGGTGCCGATGCCGACCTGCGAGGGATCCAGGCCGCCCTCGATCTGCACGCAGGCCAGCGCGGTGAGGAAGTCGACGGTGCCGGAGGAGTAGACCTGGCCGTCGCAGCCGAGCATCGAACCGCTGTTGTAGTACTGCATGTTGACGACGGTCAGGAAGCTCTTGATGTTGAGCGCCGTCTTGAAGTACTCGTTCTGCGGCGACTGCATGTCGATGGTCTGCGGTGCCATCGTGACCACCGCGTCGCCGCGGGCGGCGTGGATCGACTCCAGGGCCTTGGTCATGTAGGTGGCGTCCAGGCCGTTCTCCAGGTCGATGTCGACGCCGTCGAAGCCGTACTCGTCCATCAGCCCGACGATGCTGTCGGCGAAGGTGTCCGCCGAGGCGTCGCTGTTCACCGAGACGGCGCCCTTCTCGCCGCCGACGGAGACGATCACGGACTTCCCGGCCGCCTGCTTGGCGGCGATGTCGTCCTTGAACTGCTGATCGGAGTAGCCCAGATCGGGGTCGAGGGCGAAGTCGACCTGGCCGGGCGTGCCGGTCGCGTCGGCGAAGGCGACGGCGATGATGTCGTACTCGTCCTGCACCTCGGCGAGCGTCTGGACGGTGGCGCCGTTGTCGAAGTTCTGCCAGTAGCCGGTGACCGCGTGGGCCGGGACCTGGGAGGCGCCGACCCGGGGTCCGGGGCCGTCGGGGGTGCTCCCGGCGTGCGCCGCGGCCGGTCCGAGGGCGACCAGGCCGCCCGCGGCCAGTGCGGCCGAGGCGAGCAGTCCGACGAGGGGGCGCAGGGGGGAGCGGAGTCTTCCGGAACGTGCCACAACTGCCTCCGGTGTGGGGGATGGGAGGTGGGTGGTGCGCATGCGCCGTACAACCTGGTCCAGACCAATAGGGTTGTCAAGGCATCGGACAGCGCGCACCCGAGGCGCCCCGCCGTTCCCCGGCGCGCCCACCTCACGGCGCGCAACCCCTTGTGCTGATCGTTCGCAGGCGGTTTCATCGCCTGCGACCTGCACGGTCGTCCCACCCACGAGCGCGCGTTCCGCGGAGGCGTCATGGCAGCGGAGGAGACCGCACCCGGTACGTCCGGCAGTGCCGCACCCGGCACATCCGGCGGCACCGCACCCGGTACGGCCGGCGGTGCCGCACCCGCGGTGCGCAGGCCCAGTTGGAAGAAGATCGGCCCCGGTGTCGTCGTCGCGGCGACCGGAGTCGGCGCGGGCGACCTGGTCGCCACCCTCGTGGCCGGCAGCAAGTTCGGCTACACCCTGCTGTGGGCCGCCGTCATCGGCTGCATCGTCAAGATCGCACTGGCCGAGGCGACCGGCCGCTGGCACCTGGCCACCGGCCGCACCATCTTCGACGGCTGGCGCGGCCTCGGAGCCTGGACGACGGTCTACTTCGCCGGGTACGTCGTGATCTGGGGCTTCGTCTACGGCGCGACCGCCATGTCCTCCAGCGCGCTGCCGCTCCAGGCGCTCTTCCCGGACGCCCTGCCGCTGAAGGCCTGGGCCATCCTCACCGGGCTGGTCGGCCTGCTGTTCGTGTGGACCAACCGCTACGCCGTCGTCGAGAAGATCATGATGGCCTTCGTCGGCGTGATGTTCCTGGTCGTGGTCTACGTCGCGATCCGGGTCAGCCCCGACCTGGGCGACGCGCTCGCCGGACTCGTACCGGTCCTGCCGTCCGGCTCGCTGATCTACACCCTGGGCCTGATCGGCGGCGTCGGCGGCACCATCACCATGGCCGCGTACGGCTACTGGATCAACGCCAAGGGCTGGGCCGACAGCAGCTGGATGCGGATGATGCGGCTCGACAACCGCGTCGCCTACCTGACGACCGGCATCTTCGTCGTCGCCATGCTGATCATCGGCGCCGAACTGCTGCACTCCTCGCACCTGGCGCTCGCCTCCGGCGACAAAGGGCTGCTCGACCTCGAATCCGTCCTGGAGGAGCGCTTCGGCAGCTCCACCGCCACGCTCTTCCTGATCGGCTTCTTCGCCGCATCCTTCTCCTCCCTGGTGGGCGTGTGGCACGGAGTGAGCCTGATGTTCGCCGACTTCGTGGCGCGGATCAGGGCCACCCGCGGCGGTCCGGCCGAGGCGGGCGTCGCCCCGCTCGCCCGCGGCGAGCAGGAGCGCTCGCTGCCCTTCCGCGGCTATCTGCTGTGGCTGACCTTCCCCCCGATGATCCTGCTGTGGCTGGACCGGCCCTTCGGCCTGGTGGTGGCCTACGGAGTGCTGGGCGCGTTCTTCATGCCCTTCCTCGCCGCCACCCTGCTGTGGCTGCTCAACAGCGAGCGCACGCCCCGCGAATGGCGCAACGGTCCGGTCAGCAACGGCCTGCTGGGGGCCTCCTGCGTCCTCTTCCTCGTGCTGTGCGTGCAGCAGGTCCGCGACCTGCCCTGGTGACGCGGCCGGCCGGCGCCCCGCGGACTTTCCCGCCCCGGGGTTGGCGGGCCGGGTGGGGCGGGTAGTGGTTCGGCTGCGCCCAGTTGCGGGGAACGGTTCCCGGTGCGCGGGCCCATGGCTAGTGTGGTAGCCCGGTGGTGGGCTCCGGGGGAGGCTGATGTGTCGACGGCGTTAGCGGTCACCTGCCCCGACCACCTGCTCGCCGCCTCCGACCGGCACACCCCGCACGCCCACGTGCTCTCCCCGCCCGGGGAGCAGCCGCTGGACGCTGCGCTGGCCGAGACCCAGGGCCTGCTGGAGCGGCACGGCCACCTGGTCACCGTATTCCCCGCCACCCTTCCGCTGCGCCACCGGCACCGGCTGCACACCGTCCGCTCCTTGCTGGAGAGCCGCCGGATCGCCCTGCTGCCGGTCGAGTTGCCGCCGCTGGCAACCGGCGTGCTGGTGCGGCAGCTGCGGCAGCTCTCGCTGTGCGACTTCACCCCCGGAGTGCTGGGGGCCGCGGCCCGCCTGCTGACCCACTACCTGTACGCCGGCGCCGTCCTCGGATCGGTCGCCAAGCTGGACCGGGTCCCCGTCGGCGTCACCTCGCACGCCCGCTCCTGGCTGCCCGGCAGCCGGTTCGCCGTCCTGGCGGCGCCCACCCCCGAACTGGTCCGGCTCGGCACCCCCGAGGCGGACGCGGGCCTGACCGCGCCGCAGTTCGCCACGGAGCTGACCGTCGCCCCCGGCGGTCTCGCCGCCGACTGGGCCCTGCACACCCTGCCCGCCCGCTGGCGGGTCGGGCACGTACACCAGGCGCCGCTGCCCCGGGACTCGGCGGACTGGTGGGGCACGGCCCGGCTGACCGAGTTCGTGGCCGCCATCCCCGACGTCTCGGTCCTCTACCAACTGGTCGCCTCGGTACGGCGGGACGAGTGCCCCGGGTGCGGCCTGGAGTTGATCGGCGACCGCTGCGCGTTCTGCGCCGCCTCGCTGCCGCCCGCGCCTCCCGCCGCCTCCCCTTCGCACGCGTCCGCGGCCTCCGCCCACACCCCGGCGGCCTCCGCCCACTTCGCGGCTCCGTCCGCGCCCGCCCCGCCCGAGCCCGCCGTCGCCGACCCCCGAGGAATCCGTCCATGAACTCACGCCAGCGCCGCGGTGTCCTGCTGCTGGTCCTCTCGGCCCTGTGCGCCCTCGCCGCCTTCGCCGGAGTGCTGGCCGTCGTCCGGAACGTGGAGTCCAAGGTGGGCGAGGAGACGACGGCCTACGAGCTGAAGGAGGACGTGCCCGCCTACCGGACACTGGACAGCTCGCAGTTCACCGAGGTGTCCATGCCGAAGCGGTGGTTGCCCGCGACCGCCGTCACCGACCTGGGCGACATCCGGCGCAAGATCGCCGTCAATCCCCTCAAGAAGGGCTCGCTGCTCCAGTCGGACATGATGGCCGAGCGGCCCGAACTCGGGGAGGGCGAGCAGGAGATCGCCATCATGATCGACGCCGAGACCGGTGTCGCGGGGAAGATCCGTCCCGGCAACCGGGTCAACATCTACGCCACCTTCGAGGGCGAGCAGCGCGCGGGAGGCGACAGCCGCGGCAGCACCCCCTCCGAGTCCCGGGTCATCGTCAGCGGCGCCAAGGTCATCGACGTCGGCAAGCTCACCCCGCTCAAGGACGGCGGGGACCGCGACGCACGCGCCCGCGACCGCGACGGCGTGCCCATCACCTTCGCGCTCACCACCGAGGACGCCCAGCGCGTCGCCTACGCCGAATCCTTCGCCGAGCACGTCCGGCTCGCCCTGGTCGCACCGGGTGACGACACCGAGGTCCCCGAGGAGGACCGCATCTACACGCTCCCCGGAGACAAGTGAGGCCCCGATGGTCATCCGCATCCAGCCCGCCGTCAGCGACCCGGACGCCGCCCGCCCCCTCGTCACCCTGCTCAGCCAGCTCCCCGACGCCGAGCCGGTACCGCCCGCCGTCGACTCGGGGCAGCTGCTGGACTCCCTGGCCCAGCAGGCCGGCGAGGCGCCTGCCGAGCTGCCCGAGGTGGTGCTCGTCCACGAGCTCATCGGCCCGGTTCCCGCACTAAAACTGATCAGCCAGGTCGCCCTCCGGTTCCCCGCCGTCGCAGTCGTCCTGGCCACCCGGGACACCAGCCCCGCGCTGTACGCCGCCGCCATGGACGCCGGGGCCCGCGGCGTGGCCGGACTGCCCCTGAACCACGACGAACTGGCGGCCCGGGTCGGCGCCGCCGCGGCCTGGGCCACCGGCGTCCGCCGCCACCTGGGCGGTCCCGAGGGCGGCGCCGCCGCGCCGCCCGGCGCCGCGGGACCGGGCGGCGGCACGGTCGTCACCGTCTCCGGTGCCAAGGGCGGCGTCGGCACCACCCTGACGGCCGTCCAACTGGCCCTCGCCGCCCGCGCCGCGGGCCGCAGCACGGTGCTGGCCGACCTCGACCTCCAGTCCGGGGACGTCGCCTCCTTCCTGGACGTGCGCTTCCGCCGGTCCGTCGCCGACCTGGCCGGGATCGAGGATCTGACCCCGCGCGTCCTCCAGGACGCCGTCTATCCGCACGAGACCGGTCTCGGCCTGCTGCTCGCCCCGGACGAGGGCGAGCGGGGCGAGGACGTGGACGAGCGGACCGCCCGCCAACTGGTCGCCGCGCTGCGGTCCCACTACGAGACCGTGGTGCTGGACTGCGGCAGCCAGATGCACGCCGGGAACGCCGCGGCCGTCGAGGCGGCCGACGTCGCCCTGCTGCTGACCACCCCCGACGTGCTGGCCGTCCGGGGCGCCAAGCGGATGGTACGGATGTGGGACCGGCTGCGGATCCGCACGGTGGAGGAGACGGTCGTCGTCGTCAACCGGGCCTCGCGGCAGGCCGAGATCCAGCCGCAGCTCGTCGCCCGCATCACCGGCAGCCCGGTGGCCCGCACGACCGTGCCGGCCCACTTCAAGGAGCTCCAGTCCGCGCTGGACGCCGGGCGGATGCAGGACCTGGACCCCAAAGGCAGCGTGCGGCAGGCGCTGTGGGCACTGGCGGGCGAGCTCGGACTGGCCGCGGGGCCGGGCGGGGAGCCGCCGCGCGGCCCCGCGGCCCGGCGCCGGACCCGCGGCGGCGGCCCGGGCGGGGGCGGGGAAGCCGGACACAGACCCGCGCTCGCCCCGCGGGCGCGGCAGGCGCTGCCGCCCGGGCCGGCCTCCGGCACCGTGCCCTCGCCCGGCTCCGACCGGGGAGCCCTGGGCATCCCCCGCCGCCGGGTGCCACCGGAGGGAGCCGCCGGTCGGTGGGGCGGCGACCGCGGCTCGCTGACCGTGGAGTTCGCCGGGATGGCGCCGGTCGTGCTGCTGACCCTGGTGCTGCTGTGGCAGTGCGTCCTGATCGGCTACACCTTCACGCTCGCGGGCAACTCCGCCGACGAGGCAGCCCGCGCCGCCACCGCGGCCGCTGCCTACGGGGATCCGCGGAGCGCCTGCGAGGACGCGGCCCGCGCACACCTGCCCGCCAAGTGGCGTACCGACGCGGCGGTCAGCTGCACCCGCGGCGGCACCGTCTGGCAGGCCGACGTCGATCTGCGCACACCGCTGCTGTTCCCGGGCGGCGCGGGTCTGCCGTTCACGGTGAGCGGTGCGGCGGGCGCGGCGGAGGAGGGGTGAGGGGGCATGCCGGGGAGCGCCCGCCGGGAACTGCTCAGCCGCGAGGGCCTTCGGGGCCTTCGAGGTCTGCGGGAGTGCCGGGGTGTTCGAGGTCGGGCGGCCGACCGCGGCTCCAGCGCGCTGGAGTTCGCCGGGATGCTGCCGCTGCTGCTGCTCGTGGCGCTGGCGGCCATCCAGCTCGGCATCGTCGGCTACACCGTCCAGCAGGCGGGCACCGGCGCCCGGGCGGCGGCGCGGGTGGCCTCCCGCGAGGAGACGGCCGACCGGTACGCGGCGGGCGGCCGGGCCGCCATGTCCGACTGGACGGCGGCCCGCAGCAGCTTCACGCGCGCGGACGGCGCGGGCGAGGTGCGGGTCACCACGACCGTGTCCATCCCTTCCCTGCTCCCCGGGATGGACAGCCTGGGCTCCGCTTCCCGCTCCGCGACCATGCCGAGCGACCGCCGCTGATGAGCCGGATGACCGCCGCGACGGAAGGACAGGAATGAGCGAGGTCGGTCCATGAGTCTGCGCTCCCGCATCACCGGGCACCAGAACCCCGCGGCGGCCGGCGCCGCCGGAGCGCCGGGTTCCGCCGCCGACAGCACCGGCCACCTGGTGCCTGCCTACCGCGCCAAGCTGCTGGAGGAGATCGACCTCGCCGAGATGTCGGCGCTCAGCCCCGCCGAGCGCCGCGCCCGCCTGGAGCGGGTGCTCGGCCACCTCATCAGCCGGGACGGTCCGGTCCTGGCGACCGGCGACCGCACGCTGCTGATCCGGCGCGTGGTGGACGAGGCCCTCGGCCTGGGGGTGCTCGAACCGCTGCTGGAGGACGGCTCGATCACCGAGATCATGGTCAACGGGCCGGACCACGTTTTCGTCGAGCGCGGCGGGCGCGTCGAACAGGTGCCCGTACGGTTCGCCTCCGAGGAGCAACTGCTGCAGACCATCGAGCGCATCGTCTCCACCGTCAACCGCCGGGTGGACGAGTCCAACCCCATGGTGGACGCGCGGCTGCCGTCCGGGGAGCGGGTGAACGTCATCATCCCGCCGCTCTCGCTGACCGGCGCCACCCTCACCATCCGCCGCTTCCCCCGCGCCTACTCGCTCGGCGAACTGATCGGGCTCGGCACGCTGGACGAGCACATGCTCGCGCTGCTGTCCGCCTTCATCCGGGCCCGCTTCAACGTGATCGTCTCCGGCGGCACCGGCAGCGGCAAGACGACCCTGCTCAACGCGCAGTCCGCGCTCATCCCCGAACACGAGCGCATCATCACCGTCGAGGACGCCGCCGAACTGCAACTCCAGCAGCAGCACGTCATCCGGCTGGAGACCCGGCCGCCCAACGTGGAGGGCAAGGGCCAGGTGACGGTACGCGACCTGGTGCGCAACTCGCTGCGGATGCGACCGGACCGCATCATCGTCGGCGAGGTGCGCGGCGGCGAGACCCTCGACATGCTCCAGGCCATGTCCACCGGCCACGACGGCTCCCTGGCCACCGTGCACGCCAACAGCGCCGAGGACGCCCTGATGCGGCTCCAGACGCTCGCCTCCATGTCCGAGGTCGACGTCCCCTTCGCCGCCCTCCAGGACCAGATCAACTCCGCCGTCGACGTGCTCGTCCAGCTCGCCCGGCTCCCGGACGGCTCCCGCCGGATCGTGGAGATCGCCCTGCTGGCCTCGCACGGCCGCGAGGCCTTCCAGATCGCGACCGTCTCCCGGTTCGCGGCGCGGCCCACCGGCCCCGACGGCCGGGTGCACGGCACGTTCACCCATCTGCCGCTGCCCCGCCGCGTCGCCGACCGGCTCTATCTGGCCGGGGAACCGGTGCCCGCCGCCTTCGGCGTCGCCCACTCCGAGGACCAGCTCGCCACCCGGGAGGCGGAGTGACCCCCGACTCGCGCCCGCACGGCACGGCGCTCGCGCTGGACGCCGCCGCCGCGACCGCCCTCGGCGCCGCGCTCGCCGCCTGTGTGCTGGCCGCCGCCGGTGCGCTGCTCTACGCGTCCGGGAGGGCCCGCCGCCGGGCCCTCCTCGCCCGGCTCGACCGGGACGGCGGCATCGCACCGGTGCTGCCGCCCGGCACCGGCGGCGGGCGGCGCCGGTTCGCCGGAGTGGACCGGCGGGTGCGCGCCACCGGTGCGGGCCGCCGCCTTCAGGCGAAGCTCGCCGCGACCGGACTCGACCTCACACCCGGCGAGTACGTCGTGTACCTGACCGGACTGGTCGTGGTGCTGTGGCTGCTGGCGTCCTCCGTGCTCGCGCCGTTCTTCGGACCGATCGCCGGGCTCGTCGGGGTGCTGGCCGCCAACGCCTTCCTGGCGCACCAGCGGCAGCGCCGCACCGAGCAGTTCATCGGCCAGCTCCCCGAACTCGCCCGCATCCTCGCGAACGCCACCTCTGCCGGACTCGCCCTGCGCACGGCACTGGGCATGGCAGCCGAGGAACTGGAGGCCCCCGCGGGCGACGAGCTGCGGCTGGTCACCGACCAGCTCTCCGTCGGCCGCTCCATCGACGACGCGCTCAACGAACTCGCCGAGCGGCTGCCCTCACGCGAACTCGTCGTCCTGGTCACCACACTCGTCCTCGCCAACCGGGCCGGAGGCACCATCGTCGCCTCGCTGCGCAACCTCACCACCACCCTGGAGGAGCGCAAGGAGACCCGGCGCGAGGTGCGCACCATGCTCGCCGAGGTGAACGCGACGGCCTTCACCATCCCGCTGCTGGGCCTGGGCGCCATGCTGATGATGAACTCGATGATGCCCGGCGCCCTCGCCCGGGTGACCGGCAGCCCGGTCGGCCAGGTCGCCATGGTGGTGGCCGTCGGGCTCTTCGCCGCCGGGTTCCTCGTCATCCGCCGCCTCGGCCGGATAGAGGTGTGAGCGCGTGCTCGCTCTCGGACTCGCCGCGCTCTGCGCGCTCGCCGTCCTCGGCGCCTTCCTCGGCCTGCGGATGTACCGCGCGGAGGCCAGGCTCCCGCCCGACCTGGCCGTCGCGCTGGAAGTCGGCGCCACCCGCACCTCCACGGGAGAGGCCGCCGTCGACCGGCTCGGCATGCGGCTGGCGCCGCTGGTGCTGCGGCTGATGGGCCCCGAGCAGGTCGCGGCCAAGCGCCGCCGGATCGACCAGGCCGGCAACCCCGGCGGTCTCACGCTCCAGCGGTACGCCGCCCGCCGCGCCGTCTACGGCGCGTTCGGCCTCGGCATGGGGCTGGTGGGACTGTGGGCGGGCAGCCTCTTCTTCACCGCGCTCGTGCTGGCCTTCGGCTGGTTCGCGGCCGACCTCGCCATCCGGCAGGCGATCAAGGAGCGGCGACGCGTCATCGAGCGCACCCTGCCCGACTTCCTGGACGTGCTGGCCGTCGTGGTCTCCGCCGGGCTCGGCTTCCGGCAGGCGCTGGAGCGGGTCGCCGACCGCTACCGGGGGCCGTGGGCCGACGAACTGCGCATCACACTCCGGCAGATGGACATGGGCGTCAGCCGCCGCCAGGCCTTCGACGAGCTGCGCGCACGCAACGCCAGCGACGAGGTCGACCAGTTCGTCACCGCGCTTCAGCAGGGCGAGGAGCTCGGCGCCCCGATCGCCGAGACGCTCATCCAGATCGCCACCGACATGCGCCGCACCGACGCCCAGAACGCGCGCCGCAAGGCGGCCAAGACCGTGCCCAAGGCCACCATGACCACCATCGCCTTCCTGCTCCCCGGCACCCTCATCCTCATCGTCGCCACCTTCGTCCTGGGCTCCGACACGGACTTCGGCGCGGTGCTGGGCGGCTGAGCCCGGCCGGCGCGGACGGCCGGGGAGCGCACCGGCCCCCGGGCCCGGGACGTGCTTGGTCCGGCAGCTCCCGGGCCGGTCAGGGACCGGGCCGGTCAGCGTCGGTCCGGTCGATTCCCGGTCCGGTCGACCGGGATGACTGTGGGCCGCCGTAGTAGCAGTTGCCGGTGTAGGCCTGCCAGTTGCCGCTCGACTCGCACTGGGCCACCTTGCCTCAGGTCTCGACGGAAGGGGCGTCGGCGTTGCCGGTCGCGAACAGCGGCAGCACGACACCGGCGCCTCCTGCGGTCAGCGCCAGGACGGCACTGTGCCGGAGGCGGTTCCGGGCATGCTTCCGGACATGGGGAGTCCCTCTCCTGCGCCTGCGAGGTGAGCTGTCCGATTCGGGCCGGAGCAGTAGTCCGGCCGCGACGTCCGCCTCTCCGGCGGCACCGTCACGACTTCACCCCAAACCCTCGGGGTATCGGTCCCGCAGGGCGCCCACCTGGATTCCCCGCTCCTGTCGACGGTGGTTTCTCGCAGGACAGCGGCGGGATTCGGCGTCCGGCACGAACTGCCGCACACCGGGCGCGACAGCTCGGGCATCTTAAGCACGCACATTTCCGGGCACAAGAAGACGACCGCCGGGCCATCTCAGCCCCGATTCAGCGGGTTTCACGCCAGGAATGTATTTCCTGATCGCATACCCGGGCTGTCGGGAACAGTGCTGTGCGACGGGAAGGAAACAGGAGGACTCTTGTTGCCGGAGCCGTCGTGAGCCGACTCACGGCGCTGCGGACCGCCCACCCGCTTTCCGTATGTGAACCCGGGGGAGGGTTGGCTGTGCGGTGGGGGGCAGTCGGCTGTATGTCCGTTGCGTTACGTACGGGGCTTATGTCGTGCGGGGAAGCGGGGTTGCGAAGGGGGTGCGCGGGGCATCTCGCTCGCTATGGTGAGGGTCGGTGCGTCCACAGCCCGCATCTGCTCAACGCGCGCACTCAGCACGGGGGTTCCCCGTGTCGCACGGCTCGCCCTGTCGCCACGGTCCGTCGAGAGGAGGCGGCGTCGGTCCATGTCCGGTTTACTCCCCGCCCTCCCCGCCGCCCGGCGTGCCGGAACGTGCCCGTCCGCGCCCGGTGCGGCCGCGGTCACGGCACCTGTTGCCGTCCGCCCCTTCGCCGTCGCAATGAGTTGTGGCACAGTCTGCACTCGGACAGCGACTGTTAGCTACACCGCGGGGTACCGGCAGGAGGGGGCCGAGGTGACACCACGCCGCTGCCGCCCCGGCGCCGGCCGCCGTGCGGGGCGGGTGGGCCCGAAGGTCCGGAACGACACGGGGGCGTATCCCTCCAGGGGTACCGAGTCAGCCAGCTACGGAGGAGAGCCCGATGCCGAACGGCACGCGCGGACGCATCCGCACCCGCCTCGCCCTGATGCGGGGCAGGGGCGGGGACCGGGGCGCCAACTCGATCGAATACGCCGGGATCGTCATCCTCGTCGCGGGCATCATCCTGGCCATCCGGGCGCTGGGGCTGGACTCGCTGATCTCGGGCGCCATCATCAACGCGGTGACCGCCGTGCTGGGCGGCTGAGCGCGCGCCGTCCGTGCGGCGACGGCGGCCAGACGGTCCTGCTCTACGGAGCGGTGATCGCCGGGCTGCTGTTCCTCGCCTTCGCCTTCTTCGCCGTGGCCCAGGCGGCGACCGTGCGCAACGGCGGCCAGACGGCCGCTGACGCGGCGGCGCTGGGTGCCGCCGAGGACGATCGTCGGCAGTTCTTCGACGGATTCCTGGACGCGGTCGAGGCCGCGCGGGGCTGGCAGGACTGGTTGGCCGCCGGGGCCCCGCTGACCGGCGACGGCTGCGGTGCGGCGGCGCACTTCGCCGACCGCAACCGTTCCGACCTGCTCACCTGCGATCCGGTCACGCGCGACGGCGACCTCGGCTACCGGGTCGGGATCGAGACGCGGTTCGACACCGGGCGCACCATCGTGCCCGGCGCGGACAACAGGACGGCCAAGGCCACCGCCACCGCGGTGCTCCGACCGCGCTGCGTCGCGGACGGCCCCGACGACGACGGCACGGGCGACGACGGCACCGACGGCGGCACCGACGGCGGCGAGAGCGAGGACAACGGCACAGGCACCGGTGGCGGCGACAGCGACGGCGGTACCGGGGACGACAGTGACGGCAGCGACGACACCGACGGGGACAGCGCCGAGGAGATCCGGCTGCGCTGCGACGGCGAGGACCTGACGATCGACCCCGAGCACGCGGGGCGCGACCTGAAGCCGTCCGACCTGTTCTCGGTGGTGCTGGTCGAATGACGAGCGAACGACGAACGAGAGTCGAGTGGTCCATGAATCATCGGCGCGTCCTGCGGGTCCGCAGGACCATGACCGCGGTGGCCCTTGCGGCCGGACTGGCCTTCACCGCCGGGTGCGGCGGGGGCGACGACGGCGGCGGCGACGGCAAGCAGCCCCGGTCCTCCGAGCAGGCCGACGGGAGCGGCGGCGGCTCGGACGGCGGACGCTCCGGCGCCCCCGCGGACGGCGAGCCGCTGGCGGAGGTGCGGGGCGGCGAGGACATCACCCTCACCATCACCTCGGCCCGCCGTGAGTCGGGCGGCTTCGTGACGGTCAGCGGCAAGGTGACCAACGGAGGCGGCAAGGCGTGGGTGGCACCCGGTTGGGAGGGCGACGAGTCCGAAGTGGCGCTGCGCAACAAGCTGTCGGTCGCCGGTGCCAAACTCGTCGACAAGAAGGGCAAGAAGCGCTATCTCGTCCTCAGGGACACCGAGGGCAAGTGCCTGTGCACCTCGTTCGGCCAGCCGGTGCTCGCCGGGAAGTCGAAGACCTGGTACGCGCAGTTCCCCGCCCCGCCGGAAGGCAATGACGAGGTCGAGTTCCAGATCGCGGACATGCCGCCGGCCGGTGTGACGATCTCCGAAGGGGAGTGAGGGATGGCCTTCACCCGGTGGCAGTTGGCCGCCAGAGCCGCGGCGGCCTCGTCCGCCTCCGCCGCCCTCGTGCTGGGGATCGCAGCCCCCGCCGCGCGGGCGGACGACCCCGCCCCGGGGCCGACTCCGTCCGTCCCGGACATCGCGACCCGCTACCCCACCGACGACCCCACCGGCATCCCCACCGGGCAGGCGCCCTCGCTGCCCGGCGAGAAGGGCCCCGGGGACCCCGGGTACAGCGCGCCGCCGGACGACTTCAAGGACTCCGGGAAGCCCGTACAGGTGGACGCGAAGGCCGACGGACTGCGCCTGGCCGCGGGCGCGAAGCTCGCCGAGCCCAAGGTGCTGGACATCAAGTTCGTGACCGAGGACCTCGGGGGCGAGGAGCGCCGCGAGGACAGTTCGGCGAAGACGAAGTTCACCCTCCAGGCCGAGGTGCTGTTCGCCAAGAACAGCGCAAAGCTCGGCAGCGGCGCGAAGGAACGGATCGAGTCCATCGCGGACGAGATCGAGAAGCAGGGCAGCACCGAGGTCAACGTCTTCGGCTTCACCGACGACCTCGGCTCCTACGCGCACGGCAAGACGCTCTCCAAGAAGCGGGCGGCAGCTGTGCAGACGGCGCTGGCCCGGAAGCTGGGCTCCGAGGTCAGCTTCAACGTGCGGGGCTACAGCGAGGACTACCCGGTCGCCGACAACGGGACCGAGGAGGGCCGGGCGAAGAACCGCCGCGTGGAGGTGTCCTTCCCCAAGGAGGGCTGACCGCACCCTGCGCCGCCCGGCTCCGCGGCCTCGGCGGCCCCTTGCGGGCCGGGACGGTGCGCCCGATCATGGCGGGGCCGGTCCGGACGGCCCGGGCCGACCGCGGACGGACGACGGGCCGAGGGGGCGTGCGGGCGTGGCACAGCAGGCGGCGGAACGGGGCGGCGGCGCAGCGGCGGACGCCGGACCGGAACCCGGCGGGCCGGTGGCGAAGACCCGGCGGGAACCCGGCGGGGCATCGGCCGTGGTGGACCGCGCGGGACCCGGCGGTGTGGCGGCGGCGAGGACGACGCCGAGCGGAGCAGCACCCGGCGCCGGTCCGCCCGGCGTTCCCGGCGCGGTCCGGCTGCGCGCCTGGACGGTCGGGTGGAGCTCCGGCCTGGCCCAGGCGCTCGGCGCGGCCGTGCTGTTGGTCACCGAGTGCGTCCGGCAGGACGTGGCACCCTTCGGCGTGGCCCGGGTGCCGGACGGCGCCCGGCTGCCCGGCTATGCGGCCGACTTCCCGCGCATGGCGGACGCCCTGGACGCGCAGTGGTGGTTCCGCGCGGCGGAGGCGGCCCGGGACGCGTTCGGTTTCGGTGAGCCCCGGGCGGCGCTGTGGGCCGCCGTGTGCGCCGCGCTGGTGGTCCGCCTCAACGTGGACGGACCGCCCCGCACCCAGTGCTTCCTCTCCCTCACGGGGGCCTGCTACTGCCTCGTCGCCGGGCTCTCCGCGCTGCCGTATCTGGCTCTGGCGGGTGCGGCGCTGCCGTTCGCGCTGCTCGCCGGCGGGCTCGCGGTCGTGCTGGCCACCGCCGCTCCGCGGGTGCGGAGCCGGGCGGGGTGAGCGGGGCCGGGTGCCTCACTCCGTCGCGTCGGCCGTGCACAGGGTCCGGCCGCCGCCGTCGATCCGCCACCGCCAGTAGCGGGAGTGTGCTGCGGGGTCGTTCTCCCGGCAGGGTGCGGTGTCCTCGCGGACGCCGGTGACCCGCAGCAGCCGGTCGTACCGGCCCTGGCCGGAGGGCGGGACGGTGGAGCAGGCGGGTGCGGACATCAGTGCGGCACGCATCCGGCCGTCGTCCGCCTCGGCCAGCAGGCACTGGCCGGTCCGGAACTGTCGGGTGAGGCACAGCGTCGTGGTGCCGTGCGTCCAGGTGGCCCGGCCGTTCCCGGTGGGGCATGCGGGGTCGCCGGCGCCGTCGGCCGGCGTATGGCGCACGGCCGTCACCCGGGTGAAGGCGCGATCGTCCCCGCAGCCGATCCGGGTGGCCTCGGTCGGTGCCGGACGGTTCCAGCCCGTGCCGTTGCCGTGCACGGTCAGGCACTGCCCCGCGCGTACCGAGCGGAACGCGGCCTCGTCGCCGCCGGATCCCGGTCCCGCAGCGGGGCCGGTGCCGCCGGGTGCGGGGCTCCCGGGCGGGAGCGGTACGCCGCTGCGCCCCGGCCCGGTGCGGGTGGGCGCCGGTGTGGGGGAGGAGGTGCGGCCCGTGCCGGGGTGCGGGGTCGCCGGGGCGGTGGTGCTGCCGGGGTCGGAGACGGCCGGTGCGGTTTCGGTGCCGCCCGCGGAGCCGGGCGGGCTGACGACCCGGGGGAGGATCAGTGTCGCGAACAGGGCGCCGGCGACCAGCAGCCGCCGCCGCCCGCGCCGGGCCCGCTCCGCGGCCTCGTACGTCGCCTGCTCGGCGGCCTCGCCGTCACCCGGTCCGGGACGGTCGTGTTCGGGGCCGGGCCCGCCGTGCCCGGGTGGAGTGTCGTGCTCGGGTGCGGCGGGACCGCCCGCCGCCCGCGGCCGAATCCGCTGCCGCAGTCCGCGCTTGTGCACCGCGCCTCCGTCCGCCGGTGGGGCCCGCGTGCCGCGGGTGCCGCTGACCCGCCACATGGTCGCGGATCAACGGGCGGGTGACGAGACCCCGTTCGGCGGGAGGTGCGGTGCGAGTGCGCCGAAGTGGCGCGGAGAGGAGGGTGAGTCGGGGCTCACCGGAGGGAGGAGATGGTCGAGGCGGCGGCCCTCACGCCGCCTCGACCATCTCGGCACGAACGGCGCGCTGCCACTGCCCGCGCAGCCGGTCAAGCTCGGCCAGAGCTTCCTTCGACCAGAGGGTGCGGCCCGCGACGAAGTTCCTGATCGCGTCGTTGGCCGCGGTGACGGAGGTCTCCGAGGCGGGCGCAGTGCCCGCAGCGGTCTCCTGGTGCCGTCCGGGCTCTCCGGGCCCGGTGGAAGTCGATGTCATACGCACTACAGTACGGCCCCCCACTGACAACGGCAGTTGGATAACGAGGCGCCGAGGACGGCTGGTTGGTGCTGCGTCGCAGGTGTCGGCGCTGTCCCGCTCCGGGATGCTCCGCGCCGGTGTGAGATGAATCGCTCCCGAAGCCCTCCGTACGGGCGAGTAGGGGCTTTCGGCCGCAGGCCCCGCGTAGGCTCGCGGTGTGCCGCCGCTGGAGTGGATCGCGATACCGGCCGCCGCCGTCTACGGCGCCGCGGCGTGCTCCCTGCTGCCCCGGGCCGTCTACCGGCTGTCGGTGGAACCCGGGGAGCCGTGGCGCGCGAGCTGCCCCCGCGGGCATCCGCTGGGCGGGGGAGTGCGGGGTCTGCTCGGCCCCGCCGCGTGCGCCGCGTGCGCCGGGAGCCAGGAGCCCGAGTGGGCGTACGGGCGTGGAAGGGGCGCTCTCGCGCTGCTCGGCGCGCTCGCCTGTGCCGGGCTGGCCGCGGCCGCCGGGCTGCGTCCGGAGCTGGCGGTGTGGCTGCTGGCCGTGCCGGTGGCCCTGCTGCTGGCGGCGGTCGACCACGCGGTGATGCGGCTGCCGGACCTGCTGACCCTGCCGCTGGCGGGCGGCACCGCCGTACTGCTGGGCGGCGCGGCGCTGCTGCCCGACGCGGGCGGCAGCTGGAGCCGGGCTCTGCTGGGCGGGCCCGCGCTGGCAGCGGCCTTCTTCGTGCTGTTCCTGATCAGTCCGCGCGCGGTGGCCTTCGGCGACGTCAAGCTCGCGTTGTCGGTGGGGGTTGCTCTTGGGTGGTACGGCTGGGGAGTGCTGTTCGCCGGTGCGTTCCTCGGCTTCCTGGCCGCCGCGGGCTACGGGCTGACCCTCGTGGCGACCGGCCGCGCCCGCCGGGACAGCGCCCTGGCCTTCGGTCCCTTCATGGTGCTCGGGGCGATGGCCGGTGTCGCGCTGGGCGCGCTGGCGGCCTGAAGGACCGGATCCGCTTGTGCGACACGGTCGTTGCTGTGCGGAAGATCGCACCCGAGGGGCTATGGTGGGAACCCCCCCCTCGGGCCGGTCCGTATCCCCCCACGGACCGGCCCGCTTTATGTTCCCCGGGCCCCTTCGGGCTCCGCCGCAGCGGTCAGGAGTTGCTGCTGGCGGCCCAGATGTTGGCGCCGGGCTCCGAGACGGCGAGTTCGTCGATCTCGGCCAGCTCACCTTCGGTGAGGCTCCCGGCACGCAGCGCCGCCACATTGGCCTCGAGCTGCGCCACGGAGCTGGCGCCGATCAGCGCCGAGGTCATCCGCGGGTCGCGCAGCACCCAGCGGAGCGCCAACTGGGCGAGGGACTGCCCGCGCCGCTCGGCGATGTCGTTCAGGCCGCGCAGCCGCCGCACGACCTCGTCCGTCAGCAGCGCCGGGTCCAGGGACTTGCCCTGGGCGGCCCGGGACCCCTCGGGGACACCGCCGAGGTACTTGTCGGTGAGCAGCCCCTGGGCGAGCGGCGCGAAGGCGATGCAGCCCATGCCCTCGTCCTCCAGCGTGTCCAGCAGCCCGTCGTCCTCGGTCCAGCGGTTGATCATCGAGTAGGAGGGCTGGTGGATGAGCGCCGGCACCCCCATCTCGCGCAGCAGCCGGGCGGCCTCGCGAGTGCGCGCCGCGCTGTAGGAGGAGATGCCCGCGTACAGCGCCTTGCCCTGCCGGACGGCGCTCGCGAGCGCGCCCATGGTCTCCTCGAGCGGGGTCTCGGGGTCGTGGCGGTGCGAGTAGAAGATGTCCACGTACTCCAGGCCCATCCGGCTCAGCGACGCGTCGAGCGAGGAGAGCAGGTACTTGCGCGAGCCCCAGTCCCCGTAGGGCCCCGGGTGCATCGGATAGCCGGCCTTGGTCGAGACGACCAGCTCGTCGCGGTAGGGCCGGAAGTCCTGCGCGAAGAGGCGGCCGAAGTTCAGCTCGGCGGACCCGGCCGGGGGACCGTAGTTGTTGGCCAGGTCGAAGTGGGTCACCCCCAGGTCGAAGGCGCGGCGCAGGATGTCCCGCTGGGTGGCCAGCGGACGGTCGTCGCCGAAGTTGTGCCACAGCCCCAGCGAGATCGCGGGCAGCTTCAGCCCGGAGCGGCCGGTGCGGCGGTACTCCATGGCGTCGTAGCGCGCCGGGTCCGCACGGTGCAGCGTGTCGGACGGTACGGCCGTGGGGACAGGGACGGGGGATGTGGTGAGGTGCGTGCCGTGCGTCATACGCCTTTTCCTATCACCGTGCCGGTGCCGGACCCGCTCCAGGTCGCGGGGGAGGCGCCGCGACCGTGACCGGCTCGGTTCGTACGCTCGGGCGAACGGCAGTAAGGTGCTGGAATCCCGACTCGGCACGGAGAGGCTGGCCGTTCCCATGAAGCTGCGCGACCTGGTGTACAAGCTCTACGCGCGCCGGGTGGAGGACCGTCTCGACCACGATCAGGCCCCCAAGCACATCGGCGTCATCCTGGACGGCAACCGGCGCTGGGCACGCGCCGCCGGCGGGACGACCGAGCAGGGGCACAAGGCGGGTGCCTCCAAGATCGAGGAGCTGCTCGGCTGGTGCGCCGAGACGGACGTCGAGGTCGTCACGCTCTGGCTGCTGTCGACGGACAACCTGAACCGCCCGGAGAGCGAACTGCTCCCGCTGGTCGGCATCATCGAGGACACCGTGCGCGACCTGGCCGCCGACGGGCGCTGGCGGGTGCACCACGTCGGGCAGCTCGACCTGCTGCCGGCCGGCACCCAGAAGGTGCTCAAGGAGGCCGAGCAGAAGGCGGGGCACATCGACGGGATACTGGTGAACGTCGCCGTCGGGTACGGCGGCCGGCAGGAGATCACCGATGCCGTCCGCTCGCTGCTGAGCGACCGCGCCGCGCGGGGGATAAGCCTCGACGCGTGCGCGGAGAGCCTCACCGTCGAGGACATCTCGGAGCACCTCTACACCAGGGGGCAGCCCGACCCCGACCTGATCATCCGCACCAGCGGGGAGACCCGGCTGTCCGGCTTCATGCTCTGGCAGAGCGCCCATTCGGAGTACTACTTCTGCGAGGTGCTCTGGCCCGGCTTCCGCAAGGTCGATTTCCTGCGCGCCCTGCGCGACTACGCCGCGCGCCACCGCCGGTACGGCGGCTGACGGCCGCCGCGGCTCACGCCCACGCCCCCACGCCACCGCCCGCGCCCCCACCGCCCCGCGTCCGGGACCGCGACCGACGCCGCTCCCGCCTCCGGAGCCCGGACCCCGGGGCGCCGCCCGGCCCGGCTCCGCTACTCCGTACGGCCGACCCGGCCCGGTCCCCGGCACCTTCGTCGGCCCCCTGCACTCCCGCGGCCTCCCGGCCGCCCCGCACGGGCGTGCTGCGACGCAGGTGGCGGTTGATTGCATGGCTGACCACTCGGCAGGGAATATCCCTCACGACCGTGCCCCTCCCAGGGGGTGTGGTCGCCGGGAGGCCCTTTGGACACCACGGACGCCCCCGGACCGCGCGGAGCAGCAACGCGCGCGGCACGGGCGCAGGACGCGGAGGGCCGGAGCCCGGCCCGCGTGGTGCGGGCCGACTCCGGTCTCTTCCCCCGCGACGCCGTCGCTCCCGACCTCATCCGAGGGGGTTCGTCCCACCGTGGTGATCAGCAAGAAGCGCAGCGATTCCGGCCGACGCACGTATGTCATCGACACGAGCGTCCTGCTGGCGGATCCGGCAGCCATGGACCGGTTCGACGAGCACGAGATCGTGCTCCCCGTGGTCGTCGTCACCGAGTTGGAGGCCAAGCGCAACCACCCAGAGCTGGGCTACTTCGCCCGGCAGGCCCTCCGCAGGCTCGACGAGTACCGCATCCGCCACGGCCGGCTCGACGCGCCGATCCCGATCGGCGACACGGGCGGCACGCTCCGGGTCGAGCTGAACCACTCGGATCCGGCGGTGCTGCCGGCCGCGTTCCTCAATCCGCACGGCCGGCTGGAGGACAACGACGGGCGGATCCTCGCCGTGGCCCGCAATCTGCAGGCGGAGGGGTACGACGTCACGGTCGTCTCCAAGGATCTGCCGCTGCGGATCAAGGCGTCGTCCGTCGGGCTGCTGGCCGAGGAGTACCGGGCCGAGCTGGCCGTCACCGATTCCGGCTGGACGGGGATGGCCGAACTCACCCTCCCGGGCGAGGACGTGGACGAACTCTTCGCCGAGGAGAGCACGGCCCTGCCGCACGACGCCCCGGAACTGCCCGTGCACACCGGACTGGTGCTGCAGTCGGAGAAGGGGAAGGCGCTCGGCCGGGTGACGGCGGACGGCCGGATCCGGCTGGTGCGCGGCGATCGTGAGGCGTTCGGCATCAAGGGCCGCAGCGCCGAGCAGCGGATCGCGTTGGATCTGCTGCTCGACCCGGAGGTCGGCATCATGTCGATGGGCGGGCGTGCGGGCACCGGCAAGAGCGCGCTGGCGCTGTGCGCCGGACTGGAGGCGGTGCTGGAGCGCAGGCAGCACAGCAAGGTGATGGTCTTCCGGCCGCTGTACGCGGTCGGCGGGCAGGATCTGGGCTATCTGCCGGGCTCCGAGGCGGAGAAGATGAACCCCTGGGCGCAGGCCGTCTTCGACACGCTCTCGGCGGTCACCAGCCGGGAGGTCATCGAGGAGGTGGTGGGCCGCGGCATGCTGGAGGTGCTGCCGCTCACCCACATCCGGGGCCGTTCGCTGCACGACGCGTTCGTCATCGTCGACGAGGCCCAGTCGCTGGAGCGCAATGTGCTGCTGACGGTGCTCTCCAGGATCGGCACCGACTCGCGGGTGGTCCTCACCCACGACGTGGCGCAGCGGGACAACCTGCGGGTGGGGCGGTACGACGGAGTCGTCGCCGTGGTCGAGCGGTTGAAGGGTCATCCGCTCTTCTCACACATCACCCTGACGCGTTCGGAGCGTTCCCCGATTGCCGCACTGGTGACCGAAATGCTGGAAGAGGGTCGCGTCTGACCTGCACTGATCTCGGCGGTGGGCCGGACGGAGCCCACTGACCGCCGCTGCGGGAACCGGGCCCCGTGCGCAAGGGCGCAGTACCTTAGCCGCACGGGGCCTGCTCGCGCTCCTGTTTCCGAGATTCCTGTCCCCCAAACGCCGTGTGAGCTTTCCCACTCGGCACGGAATTGCTTCGGCGCGTCCCGTTCCGGCAGGGTGTGGTTTCTGTCAGGCCCCGCATACGGCACATCCGCACCACCAACGGTGCGACAACGCAACGCAGTACAGAACTGAACAGCAGTCGCCGTATGCCGCCCGAAGCACCACGCGGGCTCTCCCGTCGGGGGAGACCCACCGGGCCCGTGTCTCCCGTGGCCAGAATGAGGGAGGCCAGTGTCAGGGGCACGATTGCGTCCGCGAGGTCACCCCAGCGGGCATGTTGGAAGGAAACCGTGTGACTGCTCGGATTTCGGTCCGGGGATTCGCCGTGGCGTCCGCCACCGCGGTCACCACCGTCGGCGCCGTCGTCGGGGTTGCCGCAGGCGCCGACCAGGGCTCGGCGCCCGGTGACGCCGAGGCCACCGCCGCCCAGGCGACGCTCCTGGAGGACATACCAGCCGGGTCGCAGGCCCGGGCGCAGAGTGCCTCCCTGACCCAGCAGGTCGACGCCGCCTCGTCCGCGGCAGATGCCGAGGCGCGGAAGTCCGCCGAGGAGGCCGCCCGCAAGCAGGCCGCCGAGGACGCCGCCGCCAAGAAGGCGAAGGCCGAGAAGGAAGCGGCAGCGGAGAAGGCCGCCAAGAAGGCCGAGGAGCGCGACGAGGTCAAGTCGGCCGCGAGCCGGTCCAACGAGCGCGCGAACTTCGCCCAGAAGTCGTCGTACTCCACCGCAGAGGTGCAGTCGATGGCCAAGCAGATCGTCGGCGGCGGCCAGTACCAGTGCTTCTCGTCGATCGTCTCGCGCGAGTCCGGCTGGAACTACCGCGCGACCAACGCCTCCTCGGGTGCCTACGGACTCGTCCAGGCGCTGCCGGGCTCCAAGATGGCCTCGGCGGGTGCCGACTGGCGGACGAACCCGGCCACCCAGATCAAGTGGGGCCTGAACTACATGAACGACCGGTACGGAAGCCCCTGTGGTGCGTGGGACTTCTGGCAGGCCAACCACTACTACTGAGCCGAACCGGTCCAGCGCAGCTCACCGGACCCCTGGAGGTCCGGAACGGGATGCCCCTCGTGGCGATCTGTGAAGATCGACCCGGGGGGCATCCCCTTTTTCGCGGGTCGGCCCGGACGGGGCCGGGACCGGGCGCCGGCACCGCGTGGCCCCGCGGCGGGCCGTCGGCCGGGCGGGATCTGGTTCCCGAAGCAACCATCGGCACGGGTAACGTCGTCCCTCACACGGCGAAGCCACTGGCCCCGGGGGCGGAGGAAGCGGAATGACCAGCAGGATGGACAGGCTCAGGGTGGCCGTGGGCCGCTGGGCCGCGAAGGCCGCCGAGCGGCGTGCCGAAGCGGAGCGCGGCTCGGGTACCGCGCACCGGCCCGACGGCGTCGACCCGGAGCTCTCCAACACCGAGGCGGGCCGGGCCCAGGCCGAGGCGGAGGCCGACGACGCGGGGAACGAGAGCGCCTATGTGCCGCCGCCCCCGCAGTACGCGCCCGCCATAGCGGCCAAGCCGGAGCCGTCCGCCGCCGTGCCGTGGGGGGTGCGGGTCGCCGCCGAGGCGGGCTGGCGGCTGCTGGTGCTGGCCGGGGTCATCTGGGTGCTGATGAAGGTCGTCAGCACGATAAGCCTGGTGATCATCGCCTTCTCCGCCGGTCTGCTGATCACCGCGCTGCTGCAGCCCACCGTCGCCCGGCTGCGGCGGATCGGGCTGGGCCGCGGGCTGGCCACCGCCATCACCTTCATCGGCGGCTTCGTCGTCATGGGCCTGGTCGGCTGGTTCGTGGTGTGGCAGGTGATGGAGAACCTGGACACCCTCACCGACAAGGTGCAGGACGGTATCCAGGAGCTGAAGAACTGGGCGCTGAACGGCCCGTTCCATGTCTCCGAGGACCAGATCAACGAGATCGCGCAGAACCTCAGCGACTGGATCGGCGACAACAGCAAGGAGCTGACCTCCGCGGGCATCGAGGGCGTCACCGTCATCCTGGAGTTCCTCTCCGGTGCCCTGCTGGCGATGTTCGTGACCCTCTTCCTGCTCTACGACGGCCGCCGTATCTGGGAGTGGTCGCTCAAGTTCGTCCCCGCGGCCGCCCGCGAGGGGGTGGCGGGAGCCGGTCCGCGCGCCTGGGCCACGCTCACCGGCTATGTCCGCGGGACGGTGATAGTCGCGCTGATCGACGCGATCTTCATCGGGATCGGGCTGTATCTGCTCAACGTCCCGATGGCGGTGCCGCTCGCCGTCTTCATCTTCCTCTTCGCCTTCATCCCGATCATCGGTGCGGTGGTCTCCGGCGCGCTCGCCGTGGTCGTCGCGCTGGTGACCGACGGCATCGTCACGGCGCTGCTGGCGCTGGCCGTCGTGCTGGCCGTGCAGCAGATCGAGAGCCACATCCTGCAGCCCTTCATCCTCGGCCGGCTGGTGCGCGTCCACCCGCTGGCGGTGGTCCTCGGCGTGACCGGCGGCAGCCTGATCGCCGGTATCCCCGGCGCCGTCGTGGCGGTTCCGCTGGTCGCCGTCATCAACACCGTCGTCGGCTACCTCAAGGGCTACGCGCAGGAGCAGACCCTCGGCCGGCTGCGCGAGGCCGCCCCGCAACCCGCGCAGGCCGCCGGGAGCGGGTCCACCGCTCCCGGCCCGGAGCAGCCGCCGCCGTCCGGCAACGGCGGCACCCAGGAGTGACGAGGAGCATCCGGTCCGCGGCCGCGGGTGCTCACCGGCGGCCGGCGGCGCCGTGCGCCCGGGAAGCCCGTGGCCCCCGTGGCCGGGGTGCCGGGGTGCCGGGGTGCCGGGTCAGTAGGGGGCTTCCCGCTGGTCCATGAACCGGCGCAGTTGCGCGGTGTCCTGCTCCGTCCAGCCCGCGGCGGGTGCGACCGCCGCCCAGCCCTCCACCGAGCCGTTGCCGTAGCGGTGCCCGTGCGGGGCGCCGACGCCGTAGGAGACGGCCATGTCCACCGTCGTCTGCCAGAAGGTGACCAGCGGGAACCAGGTGACCTCGTCGGTGATGTCCGGGCCCAGTGGGGCGCGCAGCCACCGGGGCGGTTCGAGCGCGAGACCGGGCGACCACCACACGATCGCGTCCGAGGCGTTCTGCAGATAGACGACGCGCGGGCCCTGCCACTCCGATTCCGGGCCCGGCCGTGCGAGGTCCTTGCGCGGCCACTGCGCGAAGCGGAAGTGCCGCCCCTGCTCGTACTCGGGCCGCCAGATCGGGCTGCCCGGGTCGCGGTGCGCGGTCAGCTCGCGGCGGATGGGGGAGAAGTTGGGGGAACCGGCCAGCAGCGCGCCGTCCACCTTGGACAGCATGTCGTCGGGGCCGTCGAACGAGGCCTCGATGCCGTAGGCGCCGAGGGACTCGCCGAAGACGACGAGTTTCGGGCGCTCCTGGGCCGGTATCCGCAGCCAGCGGGCGCGGACCGCCTCGACCAGGGCCCGGGTGGCCCGTCCCGCCTGCTCTTTGTCCACCAGGAACGACGCCCAGCTGGGCAGGTAGGAGTACTGCACGGCGACGATCGCGGTGTTCCCGCCGTGCATGTACTCCAGCGGTTCGGCGTCCGTGGAGTTGACCCAGCCCCGGCCGGTGGTGCCGGCGATGGCCAGCACCTCCCGGTCGAAGGCGCCGGTGCGCTCCAGCTCCCGTACCGCCAGCTTCGCGCGGGACGTGAAGGTCGGTGCCGACTCCTGGCCGATGTAGACCCGGATCGGCTGCACGGCGGGCTTGCCGGTGACGGTCGTGATCCGATGCGGCGAGAGCGAGGAGCCGGTGAAGTTGCGCCCCTCGTAGCCCAGCTCGTCCCAGCGCACCAGCGAACCGGGGCTGCCGGAGACCTGCGGTGCGGCCGGCTGCACGATGCCGTCCTTCGTGCTGCTGTCGGTCTTCTCGGCCAGCCGCGCCGCGACGTCGATGATGCCGCGGTCGAAGACGACGTCGCGGGTTCCGAAAACCACGACGGTGGCGCTGACCAGCAGTCCCACGCCGATGGCCAGCGGGCGCGGCACGAACCGGCCCAGCAGCCGGATCAGGATGCGGGTGCCCAGCCGCACGGCCCGGCCGAGCGCCACCAGGGTGCCGCAGATCGCCATGGCCAGCAGGGCGATCATCAGGGAGTGCCAGGTCAGTGTCGCGGGCATCTCCTGGAGCCGACGCAGCTCCCGCTGTGCGTCGGCGCTGAGGGAGAGCGCCGCGACGGTGAGGCCGGTGCTGAGCAGGTAGTAGCCGAGCCAGGCCCGGGCCCGCCAGTGCGGCCCCGGTTGCCCCGGCAGCAGGCGGTGCAGCCGGCTGCGGTGGCGGCGGTACAGCGGCCCCAGCGCGAGCCGCAGCAGCCACTCCAGCAGGCCGCCGATCGCGTAGCCGATGGCGGCCGTGATCCCGCCGATCACCCCCTGCAAGAGCCAGGGCCGGGGTACCAGGGAGGGCGTCAGCGACAGCCAGAAGAACAGCGTCGCGCAGCACAGCGCGGTCAGTCCGGGCCAGCGCCGCAGGACGTAGGCCGGGTCGGCGGGTTCCCAGTAGGGATGCCGGAGGAAGGCGAGTGCCGGGCCGCGCAGGGTGCGCAGCAGGAGCGCGCCCCGCTGCCGCGGTGGGTCCGCTTCCGGGGGCCGGTCGCCGTCGGCCGATTCGGTGGCCTCGTCGGAGGGCCGGAGTCCGCGCGGTGGCCCGAAGCGGGGCCGTGGCAGGCGCACGGTACGGGGTGGCGGGATGCGGCCGGGCCGCCCGGTGGTGCCGGGGTGCGGCGCCGACGGCTCGGCGGTTCCTGCACGGGAGGCGCGTTCGTCGGCGGTGTCGGACGGAACGTCGGACGAGGTGCCGGACGGAGTGTCGGACGCGGCGGGCGGGTCGGCCGTGTGCCGGTCCGCATGCGGTGGTTCCGCGATCCGGTCGTCCGCTGCCTGTCCCATCGCCTGCTTCCCGCTCGCTGTCCGCCCACGGTCCCGACCCCGGCTTCGGGGCCCCGATGCGCTGACGCAAAGGGCGGGCGCCGGGTTGCTCGGGCGCGCGCGGCCCGCGGTCGGGCGGGTCCGGGGGAGAGTCCGGGAGGGTTCGGGGGAGAGGCGGGGGACGCAATGTGGAGATCCGGGGAGGCGCGCTGCGGAAAGCCGCGGGAGCGTGTATACACGATGTGTATACACGTGGTGTAGAGTTCCGCCATGTCCATCGGTCACACGCTGCTCGGCTTGCTGGAAACCGGACCCCGCCACGGATACGACCTCAAGCGGGCCTTCGACGAGAGGTTCGGGCAGGACAAGCCCCTGCACTACGGGCAGGTCTACTCGACCATGTCGCGGCTGCTGAAGAACGGGCTGGTGGAGGTCGAGGGCAGGGAGCCCGGCGAGGGCCCCGAGCGCAAGCGCTACGCGATCACGGACGCCGGGGTCACCGATGTGCAGGAGTGGCTGGCCACGCCGGAGAAGCCGGAGCCCTATCTGCACAGCACGCTCTACACCAAGCTCGTGCTCGCGCTGCTGACGGGCCGGGACGGCGCCGCGCTGCTGGACACCCAGCGCGCCGAACATCTGCGGCTGATGCGCGAACTGACCCGCCGCAAGACCGGCGGCGACCTCGCCGACCAGCTGATCTGCGACCACGCGCTCTTCCATCTGGAGGCCGATCTGCGCTGGCTGGAGACGGCCGCCGCCCGGCTCGACGCCCTGCGTTCGCAGGTGTGCGACTGACCCGCAGTCGGTGCCCGGGTCCGCTCGGCCGCCGACCCGGGCTGGCGGCCCTGGCTCCCGGGGGTTAATGTGTTATCACTTTGATAGGGGTGCCGCGGTGGATGGCGGCACCCGCCCGCACGACCTAACGGGGGAGCACGATGACCAGTGACCAGCCGGCCGACACACCGGAGATGCCCGCACCCGAGGTGAAGGAGACGGCGGCGGCCAGCCTGTCCGGCGGCCTCGCGCTGCTGCTCGGCCTGATCGGCTTCCTGCTCGGCGTCGGCGCACTCGTCGTCGGAAGCGGCCTCGCCGCCGGGAACAGCGCCGCGGGCGGCGGGGTGCTGATCGTGCTCGGCGTGGTGCTGACGATCGGCTCGGTCTTCGGCATGGCGGGACTGAACATGGTGGCGCCCGGCGAGGCCCGCGTCGTCCAGCTCTTCGGCCGCTACACCGGCACCGTCCGCGCCGACGGACTGCGCTGGGTCAACCCGCTGACCACCCGCACCAAGATCTCCACCCGGGTCCGCAACCACGAGACGGCGGTCCTCAAGGTCAACGACGCCTACGGCAACCCGATCGAACTCGCCGCGGTCGTCGTCTGGCAGGTCCGGGACACCGCGCAGGCCACCCTCTCGGTGGACGACTACGCGGAGTTCGTCTCCACCCAGACCGAGGCGGCCGTCCGCCACATCGCCATCGAGTACCCGTACGACGCCCTGGAGGAGGGCGGCCTCTCCCTGCGCGGCAACGCCGAGGAGATCACGGAGAAGCTGGCCGCGGAGCTGACCGCCCGGGTGCGGGCGGCCGGGGTGTCCGTCGTCGAGTCCCGCTTCACCCACCTCGCCTACGCGCCCGAGATCGCCTCCGCCATGCTCCAGCGGCAGCAGGCGGGTGCCGTCGTCGCGGCCCGCAAGCAGATCGTGGAGGGCGCCTGCGGCATGGTCGAGGACGCGCTCGCCCGGATCACGGCGCAGGACTTCGTCGAACTGGACGAGGAGCGCCGGGCCAGCATGGTCAGCAACCTGCTGGTGGTGCTGTGCGGCGACCGGTCCCCGCAGCCGGTGCTGAACGCGGGCTCGCTCTACCAGTGACGGCCGACGGCGGGGGCCCCGGCGACGGCGCCCCCGAGGCGGACACGGGCACCGGTCCGGAGTCCGAGCGGGCGGCTGCCGAGCAGCCGCCCGCGCCGGAAGGGACCAAGGGCAGGTCCGGGCCGCAGCGGCGCAAGCAGGTGCTGCTGCGGCTGGACCCCGTGATGCACGACGCGCTCGCCCGCTGGGCGGCCGACGAACTGCGCTCCACCAATGCGCAGATCGACTATCTGCTGCGCCGCGCCCTCAAGGAGGCGGGCCGCCTGCCCAAGGAGGCCCGCCCCCATCCGCGCCGAGGCCGCCCGCCCAACTCGGGATGAGCCGAGGAACGCCCCGGCCGGCCCGGAAGCCCGTCGCGAGCAGCACTCGGCGCGTCGGGCGCTCCGCCCGCCACCGTCCGGCCGGCCCCCCGTGTGGCCGTGCCCCGGGCTCAGCGCGGGTTGCCCGCGCGCAGCCACGCGAGATAGTCCGCGGCGGCCCGTTCGGTGTCGTACTCGGGCGTGTAGCCGGTGTCCGCCCGGAGCCGGCCGATGTCGAGGACCATGTGCCGCGGGTCGCCGCCGGTGGGCAGGTCGAGGCGGGCATCGGGGACGGCTTTCCGGAGCGCTTCGGCCACCTGCGCGTTGGTCGTGGCCCGGCCCGATCCGACGTTGTACGTGCGGTGGTCGAGCCGCTCCGCGGTCTGGAGCAGGGCGATCGCCCGGCCGGTGTCCTTCACATAGGTGAGGTCGAGCCCGTGCTCGGCGAAGGCCGGACCCAGTTGGTGGGAGAGGTCCGGTGCTGTGCCGCGCGCGGCGGCGTGCACCAGGGCCGGCGCGGCGAAGAACGGATCGGCGTGGCCCAACGGGCCCCAGGTGCCGGAGATGCGGTAGTCGACGACGTCGAGTCCGGTGGTCTCGGCGAAGTGTCCGCCCAGCAGTTCGCCGATCTTCTTGAACGCCGGGATCGGGACGGCGCCGGCGCTCATCGGCAGCGGCGCGTCCTCGTGCAGCGGCCCGTCGGTGTCGAGGCCGGAGTAGACGCCGATCGTGCTGGCGATGCCCAGCCGCCGCACCTCCCACTCGTGCGCCGCGTGGAAGACGTTCAGCAGCCCGCCGAGCGCGCTGCGGGCCGCTGCGACGGGCGCTCCGGGGACGGGCGGCCAGGGGTAGGACCCGGCCAGGTGCACGATGCCGGTGATGTGGTGGCGGCGGCCGAGCGCGAGGAGCGCGTCGAGATCGGTGACGTCCGCCTGCTCGACCGTCACCTGTGCCGCGTCGAGTACGGGCGGGAGTGGGCGGGCGCCGCGCCGGACCACGACGCAGTCCTCGCCCTGGTCGAGCAGTGCGCGCACGGTGTGCGATCCGATGAAGCCCAGGCCGCCGGTGACGAGAATCATCACGCGTCCCTTCTGGAGTGATACGGACGGTTTCGGGGTTTCACTTGCTTCGCAGCGTCCCGAGCGGCTCGGCGGCTCCGTCGAGCGCGGCGACGGCCTTCTTCCAGTCCGCGGCACCGGCGCCGCCGGGGGAGAGGGCGTCGTGCAGGAAGGCGGTGCTGAGCTGCTGGATCAGAGCGACACGTGCGGGGCTCTCGTCGGTCGTCTCGGCGACCTCGTACCCGGGGATCCCGCCGAGCGAGTGCTCCGCGCCGAACAGCGTGAGCAGGTGCTTGGGGCTCGGGCTGTAGGTGTAGGGGTCGGTGAACCAGTCCGGCCCGCGCGTGGACAGGTGGGACTGGTCCCGGTCCCCGGCGACGATCAGGGCCGGTGCGGTCATGGTGTCGAAGGACGGCCTCATGAAGGGCAGGTGCTCGACGGCGAAGGGGGTCAGGTCGTCGCCCAGGCCGGTCAGGGCGAGCAGCACCCCCGCCGTGACCCGGGGGTCGGACAGGTCCTCGCCGGGCACGCCGTCCGCGTCGAGGACGCGCGCGCCCAGCAG
This sequence comes from Streptomyces sp. NPDC007025, assembly GCF_042869455.1. NCBI lineage: Bacteria > Bacillati > Actinomycetota > Actinomycetes > Kitasatosporales > Streptomycetaceae > Streptomyces > Streptomyces sp. NPDC007025. The sequence goes on from NZ_JBIAFT010000007.1 coordinate 131,957, forward strand.
TGTGCTGACCGTCTGGGCTCCCCAGGAGTGGCCCGCCACGGCGATCCGTTCGCGGTCCACGCGTCCGGCGAGGCCCGGTACGGCGGCTGCCACGACGTCGAGCGCGTCCAGCACCCGGGTGACGTCCTCGATGCGCAGCCGCCAGATCCGCGGCGTACGGGGGTCCTCGGCGGGGATGCCGAGCGTCCGGGAGTCCAGGTGGGTGGGCTGGACGACCACGAAGCCCTGGGCGGCCCAGTGGTCCGCCAGCGGTGCGTAGCCGTTCATCGACCAGCCGAAACCGTGCGAGAAGACGACGACGGGTAGGTCGGTGCCGGTCGCGGGGGCGGACACGCGGACCTGGAGGTCCACGCCCCGCCCACCGTGCGCTGCCAGGACCACCGGCTTGGCGGAGACCACCGTCGTCGGCGGTGTCGTGTTCGCCGGGTCGGTCGGGGTGTTCGAGTCGGACATGGGGTGCCTTCCGTTCAGGGGCATCGCTCGGGACCGGCGGGGCCTGCGACGGTGGCGTCGCGGCGTGTGCCGGTGGGGGAGCGGGGGCGGTTCTCGGCTGCGGCCGTGCCGGTTCCGGGGGCCGGTGGTCGTGCGCTCCTGCTCCCGGTGCTTCCGGGAGGTGGCGTGCGCGCGAAGGCGGCCTGGTCGGCGGGTGCCGGGTTCTGCGATGATGAATGAAACGGAACTTTGTTCCGCGAAACACGATACGGAACGCTGTTCCGTTTTGCAAGACCGGTTGTGGGAGGAGCGCGCGGTGAGCGACGCCAGTCAGGGACCGACCGACGCCGAAGGGGCCGGGGCCAGGCGCAAGGACGTCCGGCGCAACCAGCGGGCCCTGCTGGACGCGGCCGCGGCGGTCTTCGTCGCCTCGGGCGTGGATGCACCGGTCCGCGACATCGCCGCCGAGGCCGGAGTCGGGGTGGGCACCGTCTACCGCCACTTCCCCACCCGCGCGGACCTGGTCATCGCCGTCTACCGGCACCAGGTCGACGCCTGCGCCGAGGCCGGACCGGCGCTGCTGGCCGACAGCCCGACACCCCGTGCGGCGCTGGAGCGGTGGGTCGGCCTCTTCGTCGACTTCCTGGTCACCAAACACGGCCTGGCCGCCGCGATGCAGGGGGACAGTGCCGGCTTCGAGACGCTGCACGCCTACTTCCTCGAACGCCTCCTGCCGGTGTGCACCGAACTCCTCGACGCCGCCGCCGCGTCCGGCGAGATCCGCTCCGACCTCGACGCGTACCACCTGATGCGCGGCATCGGGAACCTCTGCATCGGCGCCGAGAGCGACCCCCGCTACGACGCCCGCCGACTGGTCGAGATTCTCGTCGCCGGGCTGCGCCGGCCGTCCTGACCGCGGTGCGTCGACCGTGGCCGAACGGCAGGGGCCCCGGCAGGCGCCGCGCCCGGGCGCTACGGCAGCGCGAGCCGTACCGGCAGGGAGCGCAGGGCCGCGCGCAGGGCGTCGCCGAACGCGCGGAACTCCTCCTCGCGGGCGGCGCCCTCCCGCATCGCCAGCGCGATCCGCCGGGCCGGCGCGGGGTCGGCGAAGTGCGCCGTGGCCAGGGACGGGTTCCGTCCGGCCTCCACCCGCACCGCCGTGTGCGGCAGCAGCGTCACGCCCATGCCGCCCGCCACCAGCTGCACCAGCGTGGAGAGCCCCGCCGCGCTGGTGGTCACACTCGCCCCCTCCGTGCGGCCCGCCTCACGGCAGATGTCGAGAGCCTGGTCCCGTAGGCAGTGGCCCTCGTCGAGCAGCAGCAGATCCAGTTCGCGCAGCATCGAGCGCGGCAGATCGGTCCGCCCTGCAACCGGGTGCCCGTCCGGGGTGACCAGTACGAAGTCCTCGTCGAAGAGCGGTATCTCGCGCACCCACGACGCCCCGAGCGGCACCGCGCACAGCAGCAGGTCCAGCCGCCCCTGCCCGAGCCCCTCCAGCAGCGAGGCGGTCTGCTCCTCGTGGACCTGGAGGTCCAGATCCGGATAGCGCCGGTGCACCAGCCCCAGCACCGTGGGCAGCAGGTAAGGAGCCACCGTCGGGATCACCCCCAGCCGCAGCACCCCGGTGAAGGGCGCCTGCGCGGCCTCGGCCTCCTCCATCAGCTCCCCCACCGCGTGCAGCACCGACCGGGTCCGGGCGGCCATCCGCTCACCCGCGGGCGAGAGCAGCACCTTCCGGGTGGTCCGCTCCAGCAGCTGCACCCCGAGCGTCTCCTCCAGCGCCGCGACCGCCCCGGACAGTGCCGGCTGGCTCATCCCGAGCGCGGCGGCCGCCTCCCGGAAGTGCAGATGCTCCGCGACGGCGGCGAAGGCCCGAAGCTGCGCCAGGCTGGGCTGGCGGGCGCGCGCCGCGCGCGTGGCCGCCGCCGGGCTCCGGTCCGGCTTCGGGGCCGTGGTCCGGGCCGGGATGCGGGGCTGCTGCGCGGGGACGCTGGGACCGGTCACTGATAACTCACTCCAATCAACCGGACCAACTGTATCCACCCCCGTAATCAATTCCGCACCCCGGTCCCCGGCCCGGAATCCGGCCCGGAGCCCGCTTCCCGCGGGGTGGTGTCACAAGGGGCTCACATCCGTCCCGGACACAGCCCCAGTACGAAGCCGCACGCCCCACTCACGGTCACGATCATGATCGGTCCGGCATACGCCATCAGAATCCGAAGAATGCGCTTCAATTCCAGTCACCTTCCTTCATTCGGCCACATCCGGGTGTGCGTACTCGAAATGGGAGCGCCACTGCCGCATCGCCCAGAACAACAGTTCGTCCCGTCGGGAGCAGTTCGGCATGCGCGCATACCCCGCGTAGGTGGACGAGGCGTTCTCGCACCACATGCATCCGTTGACGAGCGGAGGGGGAGAAAACGCCTCTCCCGGAACGTCGCCCACGTCGAACACCACTACGAAGCGCCGGAGGCGTAGATGAGCGCCTCGCAGCCCGTGCAGTAGGTGCCGTCCCCGCGCCGGTCCAGCCGGGGGTGAGCGCAGACGGCCTCCACGGCCTCCACCGGGAAGCCGCGCTCGGCACCGCCGGTCAACGGGCGTACGAACGCCGTCCGCTCGAATCTCCGCCGATACGGGCCGTCCGCGGAGTCCGGCACGTCTTCCACGGCCATGAGTTTCATCAACCGGTCGTCCTCCACGCCGAGGACCCGGACGGTGATCCCGACTTGTAGCTCCATCACCTGCGTCCTTTCTTCGGACTCTGTGGTGAGGACAACACAACTCGCGTTAATCTGGCACGACTTGCCCCACGCAGGGCAAGACGGGGGTGTGGGTATCACGGGCGTTACGCCGCACAAAGGGGCTGATCAGACGTGGGGCAGCAGAATTGTCGCGCGGAGGACTTGCCTGCCGCCATCGCCACTCAGGGATTCGGCGCAGACGTGAAGAGAGTCCGGCTCGCGCGCAGACTGACGCAGAAACAACTGGGCAACGCCACTGGCTACAGCGAGGGCTATGTGAGCAGAGTGGAGGCCGGTAAGAAGTCACCTTCGGAGAAATTCGCCGCCGGATGCGATCTCGCGTTCGGTACCGGTGATCTGTTCTCCGAACAGCTTCGCCGCATCCTGTACGGCGAGCGCGTGCCCGAGTGGTTCGCGCCGTACGTGGAACTGGAGGCGAAGGCCGACAGGATCCTGGACTACAGCCCCGTCTTCCCGATGGGCATCCTCCAGACCGAGGCGTATGCCCGAGCCGTCTTCCGCGCCGGACCACTGGCGGCGAAGGGCGAGGACACCACTCCGTCCCTGGCGGCCAGGCTGGACCGCAAGGCGCTCCTCGATCGTCCGACGCCTCCGCTGCTGTGGGTGGTCCTGACCGAGAGCTGTCTCCGGACGCCGGTGGGAGGGCCGGCTCTCATGCAGGAGCAGCTCGGGTACCTGGCACGGTTGGCAGAGCACCCTCGCGTCACACTTCAAGCGCTTCCGTACAGGGCAGGCGCGTATCCGTGCACCACACCGTTCACGCTGCTCCGCAGCGGCGGTTGGTCCGCCTACTCAGAGTTCCCGGTCGGTGGCCGGTCGTACGATGCTCAGGACTTCGTAACGGAGTGCATGGATCTGTTCGACCTCATCCGGGCACGTGCGTTGGGGCCGGACGAGTCGGTCTCATTCATCCAAGAGATCAGCGAGGACCATCGAAATGGCTGACATTCAGTGGGTCAAGAGCACCTACAGCAGCGGGAACGGCGGGCAGTGCGTCGAGTGGGCGCCGCAGCTCGCCACCGCCGGGAACGTTCCCGTCCGGGACAGCAAGGACACCAGCCGGGCGCCGTTGAGCTTCCCGACCGCCGCCTGGTCCGCGTTCGTCAGTGAGCTCAAGCACGCCGAGCGCTGACGCCGCACGCGTGGTGCGCGCCCCCGTCCGGCCGGACACCCGACGGGCGGGGACCGCCTCCCGGGCACCGCCTCCAGGGCACTCGCTCGGTGCGCCGCCGTCGTGCGGGCGGCCGGCTCTCGGGGCAGCCGGACTCTGATAGGCAGAGGCGATCAACGGGCACGCACATGCCGATTTCCGCGATCAATGGCGGGTGTGGTTAGGTGGTTGCGACCAACCTCCAGGAATGCTCGTAATCCGGGCATCCTGGTCGCAAGTACAAGGAGTGTGTACGTGCTCACCGTCGGTGACAAGTTTCCTGAGTTCGAGCTGACTGCCTGCGTCTCCCTGGAGAAGGGCAAGGAGTTCGAGGACATCAACCACAAGACCTACGAGGGCAAGTGGAAGGTCGTCTTCGCTTGGCCGAAGGACTTCACCTTCGTCTGCCCGACGGAGATCGCCGCCTTCGGCAAGCTGAACGAGGAGTTCGCCGACCGGGACGCGCAGGTCCTCGGCTTCTCCGGTGACTCGGAGTTCGTCCACCACGCCTGGCGCAAGGACCACCCGGACCTGACCGACCTGCCGTTCCCGATGATGGCCGACTCCAAGCACGAGCTGATGCGCGCGCTCGGCATCGAGGGCGAGGACGGCTTCGCGCAGCGCGCCGTCTTCATCGTGGACCAGAACAACGAGATCCAGTTCACGATGGTGACCGCGGGCTCCGTCGGCCGCAACCCCAAGGAGGTCCTGCGGGTCCTCGACGCGCTGCAGACCGACGAGCTGTGCCCCTGCAACTGGACCCAGGGCGAGGACACCCTCGACCCGGTCGCGCTGCTGGCCGGTGAGTGACAAGCCATGGCTCTCGACGACCTGAAGTCGGCCCTTCCCGGTTACGCGAAGGACCTCAAGCTCAACCTCGGCTCCGTCATAGGCAACTCGGAGCTGCCCAAGCAGCAGCTCTGGGGCACCGTCCTCTCCTGCGCCATCGCGTCCCGCTCCGGGATCGTGCTGCGCGCGCTGGAGCCGGAGGCCAGGGAGAACCTGAGCGAGGAGGCGTACACCGCCGCCAAGTCGGCCGCCGCCGTCATGGCGATGAACAACGTCTTCTACCGCACCCGGCACCTGCTGTCGGACCCGGAGTACGGCACGCTCCGTGCCGGGCTGCGGATGAACGTCATCGGCAACCCCGGTGTCGAGAAGGCGGACTTCGAGCTGTGGTCGCTCGCCGTCTCCGCGATCAACGGCTGCGGCCAGTGCCTCGACTCGCACGAGCAGGTGCTGCGCAAGGCCGGCGTGGACCGCGAGACGATCCAGGAAGCCTTCAAGATCGCGGCCGTCCTCCAGGCGGTCGGCGCCACCCTGGACGCCGAGGAGCAGCTCGCGGGCTGAGCCCCGCGCTCTCGCGGTGACACCCGCGTCCGGCCCCGGATGCGCCCGCCCGCCCGGCGGCGCACCCGGGGCCGCGCCATGTCAGGGCCACCGGCACTCCGAGGACCCGGCCGCCGTACCTCACAGCTCCGGTTCAGGGTCCGGTCCGGCGTCCGGGACCGGGAGTTCGAACCAGACCACCTTGCCGGTGGACAGCCGGGTGGCGCCCCACCGCCGGGCCAGCCGGTTGACCAGATACAGGCCGCGTCCGCCCTCGTCGGTGGCGCGGGCCTGCCGCAGCCGGGGCAACTGCGGTACGTCGTCGCCCACCTCGCAGCGCAGTACGTCGGTGCGCAGCAGCCGCAGCGTGATGGGGCGTTCGGCGTAGCGCACCGCGTTCGTGACGATCTCGCTCACCAGCAGCTCGACCGAGTCCGACAGCTCCTCCAGGCCCCAGCGGGTCAGCGCCCTGCGGGCCAGCCGTCGGGCCTGCCGCGCGGTCTGGGCGCGCGGGTCGAGGAACCAGTACGCCACGTCGCTCGGCGCGATGCCGTCGAACCGGGCGGCCAGCAGGGCGATGTCGTCGTCCCGGTCGCCCGGGCCGACGATGTCCAGCACCTCGTCGCACAGCGGCTCCAGCGGGGCCGAGGCGCCGGGCCGGGTCAGCCGGGCGGTCGCGGCCAGCTTCTCGCGCAGGTGCTCGATGCCGGTCCACACGTCGCGCTGCCGCGACTCGACGAGCCCGTCGGTGTAGAAGAGCAGCGTGGCGCCCGCCGGCGCGTCCAGCTCCACGGCCTCGAAGTCGACGCCGCCCACGCCGATCGGCGCGCCCGCCGGTATCCGCAGCACCTCGGCCCGTCCGCTGCGGTGCAGCAGCACCGGCGGCGGATGGCCCGCGTTGGCGACCACGATGCGGTGCGCGACCGGGTCGTAGACGGCGTACAGGCAGGTCGCCATGCGGTCGCTGCCGAGCCGCTGGGCCTGCTCGTCCAGATGGTGCAGCACCTCCTGGGGCGGCAGGTCGAGCCCGGCCAGGGTCTGCGCCGTCGTCCGCAACTGGCCCATGATCGCCGCGGAGGTCATCGAGTGGCCCATCACGTCACCGACCACCAGCGCCACCCGCGAGCCGGGAAGCGGAATGGCGTCGTACCAGTCGCCGCCCACCCGCGCCGTCTCCGCGGCGGGCAGATAACGGCTGGCCAGGGTCACCCCGGTCGGCTGCGGGAGCTCGTCCGGCAGCATGGTGCGCTGGAGCTCGTCGGCGATGTACGCCTCCCGCCCGTAGAGCACCGCCTTGTCCACGCCGAGCGCCGTATGGGTGGCCAGCTGCGCGGCGATCAGCAGATCGTCCGGCTCGAAGGCGGGCCGGTCCGGGCGGCGCAGGAAGACCGCGGCGCCGATCACCCGGCGGCGGCCCCGCAGCGGTGCCAGGATCGCCCGGTGCCCGCCGGGCACCTCGCGCTCCGGGCCGAGCAGTTCGGGCAGCGCGGCGCTCGCCGCGGGGGAGTCGGCGAAGACCGGCCGCACCCCGCGCAGCACCTCGGCCAGCGGGCCGCCCGCACGGACCTCGGCGAGCTGCGCCGCCGCGGTGCCCGCCGCGCCCGCCGCCATGCCCGCCGCCATGCCCAGGGACAGGCCGGACGCCTCCGCCGCGGCCCGGCCCTGGTATCCGACGTCGGCCGGATGCCCGGCGGCCTCGGGTGCCGTCAGGCCCGCCGACACCTGTGCGGCCTGCAGCGCCTGCGCCGACAGCGGGTCCTCCGGGATCCGGTCGCTGCGCCGCAGCCGCAGCACGAACGGGCCGGTGGGCCGCTCGTCGCCGACCGGCAGCGGATCGCGCAGATAGACGAGGATCGCGTCCGAGTACGCCGGCACACTGGCGCGGCACAGGCCCAGCACCGTCTCGTCCAGGTCCACCCCGCGCGCGATGCGCCGCGTCGCCGCGCCGACGAACCGCAGCCGGTCGCCGCCGCGGCGCTCCCGCTCGGACCGTTCGCTGAGCGCGTCGTCCTCCGCAGCAGGCTCGGTGACGGCCCGTTCGGCGGCGTCGCCGGGCTGCGGCGGGTGCGGTCGCGGTCCCGGCGGGGCGCCCTCGCGCTCCCGCCGCGCCGGCTTTCCCCCGCCGGTGGGGGCGTCCCCCGACGGTGCGGGGTGCGTCGGATCGGTGGTGCTGTTCACCGCAGGTTTCTCGTGCTCCGTCACGCGTTCGGTTTCCATCCATCCGGGGCTGCGCGTCGGCGCACGCCCTGCGCTGGGTGCTCGCGGTCTATGGGCGTCGTCGGCACTGCAAGAAAAGCTGAATCTCGGGAGGTACGTCCGTGCTCGCAGGAGCGTACGCGCGTGCGTCCTCTCCCACGACATCGAATCCCGCGTCCTGGACCACCCGGCGCAGTTCGTCCCGCAGATAGCCGGATACCCGGATCGAGTTGCCCAGGAACGGGATGGCGAAATCGTTCACGTCCGCCTCCACCATCCCCAGCACCAGCGGGCCCTCGCCGCGCAGTTGCCGGTGCAGGGCGCGCAGCGCGAACGGGATCTCCTCGCGGGGCAGCATCAGCAGCGAGAAGAAGGCGGCGACGCCGTCGAACGGGCCCAGGCCCGAGGACTCCAGCGCTGCCACGTCCAGCTTGTGGCACTCGCTCTCGGGCACGTTGTCCCGGCACAGCTTCAGCATCGAGGACGACAGATCGATCCCGACGACCGAGTGTCCCGCGTCGGTGAGCTGGCGTGCCGTCGGCAGACCGGTGCCGCAGCCCACGTCCAGCACCCGGGAGGCGGGCGGCAACTGGTCCGCCAGCCAGGCCCCGCTGTCGAGCTGGCCGTCCTTGTGCGGAAAGGCCTCGTCGTAGCGGTCCCCTATGGCGTCGAACGCCTCGGGCTGCCCGGATCTGTCGATGCTCATCCGGGCGAATCCGTCATATGCCCCGAAGTCTTCCCCGGAGGTCCCGCCGGCCCCGAAACCCGCAGAGCTGCTCACGGCTGGGCTCCTTCCTGGCTGCCGGTCAAGTCCCCGGGGGGTGAGAGGAGTTGTTGTGCAGCGGTACTGTTTACGGACGTTGATCCTACGTTTGCAGTATGGGGGCGCATCAAGGGGCACCGGGAGCCCGGTACCCGGACGCGCCCCGCGGCGGCCGGTCCCAGTCCTCCGGCAGCTGCGGCACCGGCCAGGCCGGATCGGGCCGCCAGTGCTCCCAGCCGTCCGCGAACGGCGAGCCCCAGGATCGCACCGCCTCGACCGCGCGCCGCCCCGCCGCGCGGATCCGCCCGGCCTGCGCCGCGTCCAGCAGCCCGGCGCGCTGCGCCTCGGCGAACTCGTCCTCGTCCCGCCACTCCCAGCTGCCGTCCGGGCTCACCTCCAGGTCCAGGAAGTGGTCCTCGGAGTCCACCCCGCCCGGCCAGCGCAGCAGCGGCTCCTCGAGGTTGACGTAGAAGTTCTTGAACCGCCAGCCGTCCGCCCAGAAGAGCCACACCGACCACGGCTCACCCGGACGCGCCAGCTTCAGCACCCCCGTACCGAACCAGGGGGTGAAGGCGGCCCTGCGCGGCTTGGTGTAGCGAGTGGCCAGCGGCTCGTGGTGCACGGGCGTGCCGTCCGCCATCTCGGGCCGTACGCACCGCGTGCCGGGTGCCAGCCAGACCGCCAGCAGCTCCGCCGTGTCCCGGACGACGGTGACAGGACGGCAGATGTGGGGGTGCGTGGCGCCGTTGGCGCGGTACCGCCACAGGATCCGAGTGCCCGTGGGCCACCGCTGCCGGTGCGCCGTCTGTTCCGCTGTCATGACGGGATCTTAGATGTGCGGCCCGTCGGACCGCCGTGAGCTGTGCCGCAGCGCGCCGGGCGCTGTTCCGGGCCGGCCCGCCCCGGCTCAGGGGTGCGTCATCTCCAGCACGTCCAGCGCGGCGTCCAGTTGCTCCAGCGTCAGCTCCCCGCGCTCCACATGGCCGGCGGCCAGCACCGCCTCGCGGATGGTGCACTCCTCGGCCAGGGCCCGCTTGGCCACCGCCGCCGCGTTCTCGTAGCCGATGTACCGGTTCAGCGGGGTGACGACCGAGGGCGAGGACTCGGCGAACTCCCGCGCACGGCGGGTGTTCGCGGTGATGCCGTCCACCGTGCGGTCGGCCAGCAGCCGTGCGGCGTTGGACAGCAGCCGGATCGACTCCAGCAGGTTCTTGGCCATCACGGGCAGCATCACGTTCAGCTCGAAATTGCCCGCGGCCCCGGCCGTCGCCACCGTCGCGTCGTTCCCCGTGACCTGAGCCGCCACCATCAGCACCGCCTCCGGCACGACCGGGTTGACCTTGCCCGGCATGATCGACGAGCCGGGCTGCAGGTCGGGCAGCGCGATCTCGGCCAGGCCGGTGCGCGGTCCCGAGGCCATCCAGCGCAGATCGTTGCAGATCTTGGTCAGCCCCACGGCGACCGTCCGTAGCTGCCCGGAGGTCTCCACCAGCGCGTCCCGCGCGCCCTGCGCCTCGAAGTGGTTCCGTGCCTCGGTCAGCGGCAGCCCGGTGGCCCCGGCCACCTCCTCGATGACGGCGGCCGCGAAGCCCGGCGGGGTGTTGATCCCGGTCCCCACGGCCGTGCCGCCGAGCGGGAGTTCGGCCAGTCGGGGGAGTGCGGCCCGCAACCGTTCGACGCCGTACCGCAGCTGTGCCGCGTAGCCGCCGAACTCCTGGCCCAGCGTCACCGGGGTGGCGTCCATCAGGTGGGTGCGCCCCGACTTGACCACGTCGGCGAACTCCCCTGCCTTCCCCTCCAGCGAGCCTGCCAGATGCTCCAGCGCCGGGACCAGATCGGCCGTCACCGCCGCGGTCGCGGCGATGTGGATGGACGAGGGGAACACGTCGTTCGACGACTGGCTGGCGTTGACATGGTCGTTCGGATGCACGGAGGCGGCCTGGGAACCCGCGGCGGCCAGCCGCTCGGTCGCCAGGGTCGCCAGTACCTCGTTCATGTTCATGTTCGAGGAGGTGCCCGAACCGGTCTGGAACACGTCGACCGGGAAGTGGTCGTCCCAGCGGCCCCCGGCGACCTCCTCGGCCGCGGCCCGTACCGCCTCGGCCCGCTCCTCGTCCAGCACCCCGAGCCGGGCGTTGACCACCGCGGCCGCCGCCTTGACGCGGGCCAGGGCCTGGATGTGAGCCCGCTCCAGCCGCTGCCCGCTGACGGGGAAGTTCTCCACGGCGCGCTGCGTCTGCGCACGCCACTTGGCGTCCGCGGGGACCCGCACCTCTCCCATCGAGTCGTGCTCGACGCGGTACTCGGCGCTGTCTGTGCTGTCGGTCATCGTGTGCACACCTCCCTGGTCCTCAGCACTCCTCAGCATCTCGCATCCCGGCCGCATTCCTGGCTAGGGTCCGGGCATGACGAGTCGTATCTCGGTGCTGTGCATCGACGCTCTGGAACCCCGGGTCGTGGCCGACTTCTGGTGCCGGGTGCTGGACTGGCGGATCAGGGAGGAGGCCGAGGGCGGTATTACCATCGGCCCGGCGGACCCGGCTGCGCCGGGCATCGACATCTTCCCCGTCCCGGAGCGCAAGACGCTCAAGAACCGCCTCCACCTGGACCTGCGGGCCGACGGCAGCACCACCGAGGAGGAGCTGGGGCGCCTGCTGGAGCTGGGCGCCACCCGGGTGGACGTCGGCCAGTCACCGGACGTCACCTGGACGGTGCTCGCCGACCCGGAGGGCAACGAGTTCTGCCTGCTGGGGCGGACGGTCCAGGAGCTGTGAGGCGCTGACCCCGGGCCCTGCCGGGTGCCGGGCCCGGGGCGCGGCCGGGTGTCGCCGCGCCCCGGACGAGGTCTCAGGACCCGGAGCGCACCGGGATGGAGGTGACGAACGGCTGCTCGGGTGCGGGATCGGCGAAGAAGTCGTTCCCCTTGTCGTCGACGACGATGAACGCCGGGAAGTTCTCCACCTCGATCCGCCAGACCGCCTCCATGCCCAGCTCCTCGTACTCCAGGACCTCGACCTTCTTGATGCAGTCCTGGGCGAGCCGGGCGGCCGGACCGCCGATGGAGCCGAGGTAGAAGCCGCCGTGCTCCGCGCACGCGTCGGTGACCTGCTTGCTGCGGTTGCCCTTGGCCAGCATCACCCTCGAGCCGCCCGCGGCCTGGAACTGCTCGACGTAGGCGTCCATCCGTCCGGCCGTGGTGGGGCCGAAGGAACCGGAGGCGTAGCCCTCGGGGGTCTTGGCCGGGCCCGCGTAGTAGACGGGGTGGTCCTTGAGGTACTGCGGCATCTCCTCGCCCGCGTCCAGCCGCTCCTTGATCTTCGCGTGCGCGATGTCGCGGGCGACGACCAGCGTGCCGGTCAGCGACAGCCGGGTGCGGACCGGGTGCTTGGTCAGCTCGGCCAGGATCTCGTCCATGGGGCGCGCCAGGTCGATCCGCACCGCGTCGAGGTCGGCGCCCGCGCCCTCGGTCAGCTCGGAGTCCGTCGTCTCCGGCAGGAAGCGCGCCGGGTCGGTCTCCAGCTGCTCCAGGAACACGCCCTCGGGGGTGATCTTCGCCTTGGCCTGGCGGTCGGCCGAGCAGGAGACCGCGATGGCGACCGGGCAGGAGGCGCCGTGCCGGGGCAGCCGCACCACGCGCACGTCGTGGCAGAAGTACTTGCCGCCGAACTGCGCGCCGATGCCGATCTGCTGCGTGAGCTCGAAGACCTTCTCCTCCAGCTCCTTGTCCCGGAAGCCGTGCCCGGCGGGCGAACCGGCGTCCGGAAGCTCGTCCAGGTAGTGCGCGGAGGCGTACTTGGCGGTCTTGAGCGCGTACTCGGCGCTGGTGCCGCCGACGACGATCGCCAGATGGTACGGCGGGCAGGCGGCCGTGCCCAGCGAACGGATCTTCTCCTCCAGGAACTTCATCATGCTCGCCTCGTTGAGCACGGCCTTCGTCTCCTGGTAGAGGAAGGACTTGTTGGCGCTGCCGCCGCCCTTGGCCATGAACAGGAACTTGTAGGCGTCGCCGTCCGTCGCGTACAGCTCGATCTGGGCCGGGAGGTTGGTGCCGGTGTTCTTCTCCTCCCACATGGTGAGCGGAGCCATCTGCGAGTAGCGCAGGTTGAGCCGGGTGTAGGCGTCGTGGATGCCGCGCGAGAGGGCCTCCTCGTCGCCGCCCGCCGTCAGCACCTGCTGGCCGCGCTTGCCCATCACGATCGCCGTGCCGGTGTCCTGGCACATGGGCAGCACCCCGGCCGCCGCGATGTTGGCGTTCTTGAGCAGGTCCAGCGCGACGAACCGGTCGTTGGCGCTGGCCTCGGGGTCGTCCAGGATGCGGCGGAGCTGCGCGAGGTGCTCGGGGCGCAGGTAGTGCTGGATGTCGTGGACGGCCTCGGCCGCCAGCTCGCGCAGCGCCTCCGGCTCCACCTTGAGGAAGGTCCGCCCGTCCGCTTCGAAAGTGCTCACGCCCTCGCTGGTGATCAGGCGGTACGGCGTGGGGTCCGCGCCGGCGGGGAGCAGATCCGTGTAGGAGAACTCCGGGCTGGCCGGTCGGGAGCTGGCAGACATACGGGGACTCTTCCTCTCACACTTACGGCTCTCGACGATGGGAGCGCGTCTCACAGCGTAGAACCCGGGTGCAAGGAGTCGCTGCGGGGGTAGTCGCGATCTATCGCGTCTGGGTACGCTGCCCCTGTGACTGAAGACTCTTCCCGCACCTCGCTCCAGAAGCAGCAGTCGGCCGCGCGCTCCCCGGAGCCCGCCGCGGCGGCGGCCCCGGCGCCGGCCCCCGCTGTGGAGCCCGGCGGGGTGCGCGCCTCGGACGCCGACCGGGACCGGGTCGCGGACATCCTCCGCGAGGCCCTCGCGGAGGGCCGGCTGGACGCGGAGGAGCACGGCGAGCGGATCGAGGCGGTCTACGGGGCCAAGACGATGGGCGAACTGGAGCCTCTCGTGCGCGATCTCCCCGCGGGCCACTCGGGCGCCTCCGGTGGGGAGCCCGGCGGCGCGGGGACGCACGGGGGCGGCCAGCGGTCCTACGGCACCGCGTTCGCGAACTTCTCGGCCTCCCACACCTCCATCCCGTCCGCGCCCGGCAACTGCTCCAAGGAGAACCTGGTCGCCGTCTTCAGCGGCGCCGGGCGCAAGGGGCGCTGGCGGGTCCCGCGGAAGATCAACGCCTTCGCCTGCTTCGGCGGGATCGAGATCGACCTCACCGAGGCGCTGTTCGAGCACCCGCACGTGCAGATCAACGCCACTGCGATCTTCGGGGGAATCGAGATCCGGGTCCCGGAGAACGTCACCCTTCAGCAGAAGGGGGCCGGGATCTTCGGCGGTTTCGACGTCCGCGTCAACGACTCCGCGGATCCGGACGCGCCGACCGTACTGGTCGAGGGAGTGGCGATTTTCGGCGGCGTGGACGCCAAGCCGAAGCGCGGCCGCCTCATCCAGAACCTGCGCGACCGGCTGCGCAAGGAGCTCTGAACGGACGGGGCGCATGGGGCGGCCAACGTGCGCCGGGGAGCGCACGCTGGGGCGCGTATCAGACGACACGCAATGCATACCGGCACGTACAGCGGGTAGGGCTCGGGCATCGTCTTGCGTACGGCGAGAGTTTGCGAGCCGGTCCCGAGGGGCCCGCGGGGGAGCCGCGGACTGCCGTACGCCGCAAGACGGGTGAAGGGGAAACAAACCTCCGTCGTCGCGTCAGGAGCAGACCGTGCTGCACACGCCGCATCAGTCCCTGCAGGCCGCCGCCACCGTCCCCGCACAGCGAACGCCTGAGCGAGACGACCAAGCGGGCCCCTGGCACGCTGACGCCGTCTGCCGCCGGGACGAGGCGGGTCTCTTCTTCGCCCCCTCCAAGGAGCCCACCGCCGCCCGGCTCTCGCGTGAACAGGCCGCCAAGCGCGTCTGCTCGGGCTGCCCCGTCCTGGTCGAGTGCCGCGAGCACGCCCTGGTGATGCCCGAGCCGTACGGCGTCTGGGGCGGCCTCACCGCCGCGGAGCGCCGCGTCGTCCTCTCCCGCCGCCGCCGCGCGACGAAGCCCGCCGCCACGGGGCAGCCGGCGTCCCGCATCGCCTAGCTGCACCGATCCGGCCACGACCCCGACCGACCCCGACGCCGACCCCGAGTCTCGCCCCGTTGCCCCTCTCCGCTGCTGGAGAGGGGTTCCTTCCGGAGGCTGACCCTGGGCGGGGCTGCCGGTTCCGGGTGCCGCGGCAGGTGCCTGCCGCTGTCCGGCGCCGGGTGGAGGGCCGGCCGCCGTCCGGTCGTCCGCGGGTGCGGTTCCCCGGGCGCCCGCTCCCGGCTTCCTGCGAGCGGGCACAGGCGCGGGCGCGTCACCCGGTGACCCGTGTTCCCCGCGCCGCGCCACGTCGGCGGTCCGGGCCCGGGGCAGTCCTCAGCGGGCGCGGTCGAAGTCGACGGCGCTGTAGGCGCGCAGCTTCGAGAGCCGGTGCACGGAGTCGATCTGGCGGATGGTGCCCGACTTCGACCGCATCACCAGCGACTGGGTGTAGGCGCGCTCGCCCCGGTAGTGCACACCCCGCAGCAGGTCGCCGTCGGTGATACCGGTGGCGACGAAGAACACGTTCTCACCGCTGACCAGGTCGTCGGTGAGCAGCACCTGGTCCAGATCGTGCCCCGCGTCGAGAGCGCGCTGCCGCTCCTCGTCGTCCTTGGGCCACAGTTTGCCCTGTATCGTCCCGCCGAGGCACTTGATCGCGCAGGCCGCGATGATGCCCTCCGGGGTGCCGCCGACCCCGAGCAGCAGGTCGACGCCGGTCTCCTCGCGCACCGTCATCACGGCACCCGCCACGTCGCCGTCCGAGATGAACTTGATCCGGGCGCCCGCCTCGCGGATCTCCTTGACCAGGCCCTCGTGCCGCGGCCGGTCGAGCACGACGACGGTCACGTCCTCCACGCCGCAGCCCTTGGCCTTGGCGATCCGGCGGATGTTCACCGCGGGCGGCGCGGTGATGTCCACGAACTCCGCCGCCTCGGGCCCGGTGACCAGCTTGTCCATGTAGAAGACCGCGCTCGGGTCGAACATCGAGCCCCGCTCGGCCACGGCCAGCACCGAGACCGCGTTGCCCATGCCCTTGGCGGTGAGCGTCGTGCCGTCGACCGGGTCGACGGCCACATCGCACTCGGCGCCGGTGCCGTCGCCGACGCGCTCCCCGTTGTAGAGCATCGGGGCCTCGTCCTTCTCGCCCTCACCGATCACCACCACGCCGTTCATGGAGACCGTGGAGACGAGCGTGCGCATCGCCTTGACGGCCGCACCGTCCGCACCGTTCTTGTCGCCCTTGCCGACCCAGCGACCCGACGCCATCGCCCCCGCCTCGGTGACCCGCACCAACTCCAGTGCCAGGTTGCGGTCAGGTGCCTCCGGGCTGACTTCGAGCGGGGAGGGCAGGTGGTGGTGTTCGGTCATCGGAACACACCTTTCTGTACGGCGACTCTGGACGGCCACTGCGGCGACGTGAGCTGTGCCGATTCGGCGAGGGTGGGCAGGATTTTACCCGTACGCCACAGACTGAGCAGGGGCGCCCACGGATGAGCGGCCGGGATGGGGTGTGCTCGCGGCCGTCGGCCGGGTGCTCCGCCCGGTGCGTTCGCTGCGTGCACCCTCGCGCGGGCCGCCGACCGGCATAAGGGACGATGGGGGCGTGGCAGCAGACAAGAAACGCGGCGCACAGGCCGTGCGCGACATGGTCATCTCGCTGGTTGTGATCATTCTCGCCGCCGGGGTCGTCTACCTGTTCGTTCCGCACGACGACAAGAAGGACCCGGTCAAGGCCATCGGCTACCGGGTCGAGCTGGCGTCCGCACGGCGCGCGGCGCCGTACCCGGTCGCCGCGCCGCACGGACTGTCCGACCAGTGGCGCGCCACCTCTGTCCGCTACAAGGCGGACAGCCCGCTGGGGTCGGCCTGGCACCTGGGCTTCATGACGCCGGACAACGAGTACGCCGCCGTCGAGCAGAGCGACGAGGAGCGGTCCGCGCGGTTCGTCGAGGACGTCACCCAGGGCGCGGAGAAGACGGCGAAGAAGCAGCGCGTCGCGGGCGCGGAGTGGACCCGCTACCGCGGCCCCAAGTACGACGCGCTGGTGCGTACCGCCGAGGACGGCACGTCGGTGACGGTGGTCACGGGTACGGCGAGCTTCCAGCAGCTGGGCGAGCTGGCCGGGGCGCTCCGCGCCGAGTCGCACAGACCCGCCGACAGCCCGTCCCCGGCGTCCTCCGCCGAGCAGGCCGGATAGCACCAGGCGCGGTGCGCCTGGTGGGCCCGCGTCGTCCGGCTGCCCGGCGGACCGCCGGCGTCGCCCCGGCGCGGCGGGAAAGGGAAGCCCCCCGCGCGAGGGGGGGTATGCGCGGGGGGCGGTTCAGGGGACGCCGAGCACGGAGCGGTGCTCAGCGCCGGACGCGGTGCCGCACAGGGCGGCGCCGCACGGGACGGTGGCTCAAAGAGAGGTCACCACGTCGTCGTAGGAGAGCCGGGGCGAGCGCGGCGCGAACGCGTCGGGGCCCGGCTTCCCGATGTTGGCGACCAGCAGGACGCGCTGCCGGCCGTCGCCGAAGAACTCCTTCTCGACGCCGTCGTGGTCGAAGCCGGTCATCGGGCCGACGGCCAGCCCCGCGGAACGCACGCCGAGGATGAAGTATCCGGCCTGGAGCGCGGCATTGAGGGCACCCGCGCTCTCCCGCGTGCTCTCCTCCGCGAACACCGCGTCCTTGATGTGCGGGGCGTGCGGGAAGAGCTCGGGCAGCCGCTCGTGGAAGTCCAGGTCGTAGGAGAGGACAACGGTCAGCGGCGCCTTGCGGGTCTTGGGCACGTTGCCCTCGGCCATGTGCGCCAGCAGCCGCTCGCGGGACTCGGAGGAGCGCAGCAGGGTGAGGCGCAGCGGCGACTGGTTGAAGGCCGTGGGGCCGTACTTCACCAGGTCGTAGATCGCCTGGACCTCCTCCTCGGTGACCGGTTCGTCCGTGAAGGTGTTGGCGGTGCGGGCCTCACGGAAGAGGAGGTCCTGGGCTGCGGGGTCGAGGGCGAGTGCCATGGGGTGGTGCCTTGCCTTTGCGTACGACGTTCGGGGTGCAGAGACAAGTGTAACCAACACTAGTTAAAGCTTGAACAATACTGCCGGTGGGCTGCCGCCGATGGGCTCCTGTCGGTGGGCCGTCGGCGGGTGCGGGGCCGCCTCGGGTGCCGGTCAGGTCCGGCCCTCGGCGTCGGTTCTGCTTCCGGGCCGCGCCCCTGCCGAGCGCTCTGTGGCCCCTTTCACCGCCGGGGGCTCACCGCTCGTCCTCCTCCGCGTCCCCGTCTTCTTCCTCTTCCTCCTCTTCTTCTTCCAGCACCGCGTCCAGCCGGGCCCGCGCCCCTTCCAGCCAGGCGCGGCAGATACCCGCGAGCTCCTCGCCGCGCTCCCACAGCGCCAGCGACTCCTCCAGGGTCGAGCCGCCGGATTCCAGCCGCTGCACGACCTCGACCAGCTCGGCCCGCGCCTGCTCGTAGCTGAGCGCATCGGCCGAGGCCAGCTCCACCTGGGACGCGCCTGCCGCAGCGTCCGCCGCGGCACCCGCCGGGCCGCTCGCTGCGGCCTGACCTTCCGTATCCGTCGTCATACGGCCAGCCTATGCGTGCGGTCCGACAGCGACGCCGAACTCCCCGCCGGCCACCCGGGCCCGCAGCCGGTCGCCCTCCGCGACCTCCGCGGCGTCCCGGACCACGGCGCCGTCCTCCCGTTGCAGCACCGCGTAGCCCCGCTCCAGCGTGGCGGCCGGGGAGAGCGCGACGACGCGGGCGAGGGTGTGTTCCAGGGCGTCCTCGGCGCGGGCCAGCCGGTGGTCGAGCACCCGCCGGGAGCGGTCCAGCAACGCCGTGATCCCCTCCTCGCGGTCCGCCACCATGGCGTGCGGATCGGCCATGGCGGGGCGGCTCATCACCTCCGCGAGGCCGCGCTCCTCGCGCTCCAGCTGCCCGTTGATCACCCGCCAGGCTCGCTCCCGCAGCGCCCGCACCCGCTCGTGCTCCTCGCCGACATCCGGCACGGTGTCCTTCGCCGCGTGCGTGGGCGTGCGCGAGCGCAGGTCGGCGACCAGGTCCAGCAGCGGCGCGTCCGCCTCGTGCCCGATCGCCGACACCACCGGAGTCCGCACCGCCGCGACGGCACGCACCAGACGCTCGTCGGAGAACGGCAGCAGATCCTCCATACCGCCGCCGCCCCGCGTCACGATGATCACGTCCACGTCCGCCCGGGCGTCCAGCTCGTTCAGCGCCTCGATGATCTGTGGAACCGCGTAGACCCCCTGGACCGCCGTGTTCCGCACCTCGAAGCGCACCGCCGGCCAGCGCTCCCGCGCGGTGTGCAGTACATCCCGCTCGGCGTCCGAGGCCCGGCCCGTGATCAGTCCTATCCGCTGCGGCAGGAACGGCAGCGGCCGCTTGCGCTCCGCCGCGAACAACCCCTCGGCCGCCAGCGTCTTCCGCAGCCGCTCCAGCCGCGCCAGCAGCTCGCCCATCCCCACCGGCCGGATCTCCGCGGCGCGCAGCGAGAGACGGCCCGTCTTCTCGTACCACTCCGGCTTCGCGTGCACGACCACCCGGGCGCCCTCGCCGATGACGTCCTTGACCTGCTCGTACACCTGACGGAAGCAGGTGACGCTGAGTGAGACCTCGCGGGAGGGGTCGCGGAGCGTCATGAAGACGATGCCGGCACCCGGCCGCGGCGAGAGCTGCACGATCTGCCCCTCCACCCAGACCGCGCCCAGCCGGTCGATCCAGCCACGGATCAGCCGCGAGACCTCGCTGACGGGGATCGGGGATTCGGCGGACGTGGTGAGAGCCATGCCAGAAGGCTAGGCCCTGCCACCGACAGCCCGGCCCCTTTCTCCCTGCCGTTCCGCGCTTCCGCCTGTCCGCCCGTTCGTCCGACCGTTTGCCCGCCCCGGGACGGCCCGGGACGGTCAGTCGGCCGCGGAATCCCGCGCGGCTGCGGCTTCCCGCCGGTCCCGCCGCCGCAGCACCGCCAGCGCCAGCAGGGCGAGCGCCAGCCACACCAGGCCCACCCAGTGCGCCTCGCGGTTGGCGGTGACGACCACCGCGACGATGATCCCGAGCCCGACCAGCGGCACCACCCAGTTCCACAGCAGGTGCGCCCGCCGCCCCGCGCCGCCGGGTGCGCCGCCCTCCGGCGCCGGACCCCCGGGGGACGAGCCCCCCGGCGCCGCGGTCCCGCCCACCGGGCGCCGCCCCTCCCGTCGGCCGAGCCCGTAGTAGCCCATGACCGACAGGTGCAGCATGCCGAAACCGAAGAGGGCTCCGATGTCCACGACGGAGACGAGGCGGTCCAGACCGTCGGCGGCCCGCGCGGCCCACACCGCCGCGCACAGTGTCAGCACCGCGCTCAGCAGCAGCGCCCGCCCCGGAACCCCGGTGCGGTTGCCGACCTCGGCCAGCACCCGCGGCAGCCGCCGGTCGCGCGCCATGGCGTACAGCAGCCGCGCGGCCGCCGCCTGCCCGGCCAGTGCCGCGAACGCCGCACCGATCGCCTTGCTCACCGCCACCGTCGTCTCCAGCCAGCCGCCCACCGCCGCCTTCGTCGCGGTGTAGAAGGCAGCACCCTGGGAGGCCGGATCGTCGGCGAGCCGCTGCGAGGAGTCCTGCGAGAGCAGCGCGGCCAGATAGGTCTGGACGACGAAGAGCACCCCGGTCACCAGCAGGCACCACACCAGGGCACGGGCCACCGGGGTGCCGCGGTCGCCCTTGCCGGCCCGTGCCTCCTCGGCGAAGTTCGCGATGGCGTCGAAGCCGAGGAAGGAGAGCACCGCCACGGAGACCGCGCTCAGCAGGGCCGTCAGCGAGAAGACGCGGTCCCCGGTGACCGGCGAGAGCCAGCCCCGCGCGGGACCGTCCTGCACCAGCACCACCAGCGCGGCCGCCACGAACACCAGCAGCACCAGGATCTCCATGGCCAGCACCAGGAATCCGACCACTGCCGCGCGGCGCACCCCCGAGAGATTGAGCGCTGTCGTCACCACCACCGCGAGGGCAGTCCAGATCCACTGGTCCACCTCGGGCACCAGTTGTGCCATGGCGATGCCGGAGAACAGATAGGCGACGGCCGGGATGAGCAGGTAGTCCAGCATCATCATCCAGCCGGCCACGAAGCCGGCGCCGGACCCGAGGCCGGCGCGCGCGTACGCGTACACGGAGCCCGCCTGCGGCACCGTATGGATCATCCGGGCGTAGGAGAAGGCCGTGAACGACATCGCCACCGTCGCGACCACGTACACCAGCGGCACCACACCATGGCTGCGCGCGTCCAGCGCACCGTAGATGCCCACGGGCGCCATCGGCGCGATGAACAGCAGACCGTAGACGATCAGATCGCGCAGCGTCAGACTGCGCCGCAGCGCCCCGTCCGGGCTGTCCCCCAGGATGTCGGCCGTTCGCGAGCGGGCTCCAGGCATGGGCCCAGCTTGCCGCAGAACGCCCCCGTCGGCAGCGGACAAACGCGCCCCGGCCGCGTCGCGCCCCCCGTCGTCCATACGCACCCCCGCACCCCCGCACCCCCGGCGCACACCGGCGCCGCCTTCGGACACTCCCACGCCCGCCGGGTGCCTCCGCCGCCCGCGCCACCGCGGGCGGCCCCCGGAACGACGCGAGCACGGCCTTTACGATGGAGCCATGACTGGTACGCCCGCCCGCAGGCCCGACGACGCACCGGAAACCACCGCACCGCAATCCGCCGCTCCGGGCCGCCGCCGCGTCCTGCTGGCCGCGCCCCGCGGCTACTGCGCTGGCGTGGACCGCGCGGTGATCGCCGTGGAGAAGGCGCTGGAGCAGTACGGCGCTCCGATCTACGTGCGGCACGAGATCGTGCACAACAAGTACGTGGTCCAGACCCTGGAGAAGAAGGGCGCCGTGTTCGTCGAGGAGACGGACGAGGTGCCCGAGGGCGAGATCGTCATCTTCTCCGCGCACGGTGTCGCGCCCACCGTCCACGAGGAGGCCGAGCGCGGCAAGCTCGCCACCATCGACGCCACCTGCCCCCTGGTCACCAAGGTGCACAAGGAGGCCGTGCGGTACGCCAAGGAGGACTACGACATCCTCCTGATCGGACACGAGGGCCACGAAGAGGTCATCGGCACCAGCGGCGAGGCGCCGGACCACATCACGCTCGTCGACGGCCCGGAGGACGTGGGGAACGTCGAGGTCCGCGACCCGGAGAAGGTGGTGTGGCTCTCCCAGACCACCCTTTCGGTGGACGAGACCATGGAGACGGTCGACGCGCTCAAGGGCCGCTACCCCAATCTGCTCTCGCCGCCCAGCGACGACATCTGCTACGCCACCCAGAACCGCCAGACCGCGATCAAGCAGGTCGCCGCGGAGGCCGACCTGGTCCTCGTGGTCGGCTCCAAGAACTCCTCCAACTCGGTACGCCTGGTGGAGACGGCCCTGACGCACGGCGCCGAGGACGGCCACCTGGTCGACAACGCGGAAGAACTCGACGAAGCGTGGCTGGAAGGCGTCGAGACGATCGGCCTCTCCTCCGGCGCCTCGGTCCCCGAGGTCCTGGTCGACGGCGTCCTGGAGTGGCTGGCGCAGCGCGGCTGGGACGAGGTCGAGATCGTCAAGCCCGTGGACGAGCACATGCAGTTCTCGCTCCCGAAGGAACTCCGCCGCGATCTGCGCTCCGAGGCCGCGGACCGCGCCCGGGCCTGACACGGGCCTCCGCCCGCGGGCCCGGCCGGACCCTCGGGCCGACCGGAAGCGGGGCGAGGCGGGGCCGAGCCGACGCAGACCCGGGCCGGATCCGCCCGGCCCGGATCCGGCCCGCGGGCCGACCGGGCCGGGAGACGGGCGGTGCGCCGTACCGCCGCGTCGGCCGAGACGGCACAGACCGGCCCCACCGGGGAGTCATCGCCGGCGCAGTACGGCCCCGGCCCCCCGCCCACTCACCGACCGGCGGCCCTCACCCCGCCGTGGCACGCCGCCGGGTGCGGCGCTGCTCCAGCGCGAGAGCCGTCCTCCGGACGAGCGCGATCAGTGCCGCCGCCAGGGTGCCCGCGTACAGCCACCCCGCATGCACGGCCAGCCCGGTGAAGACGTTCTGGAGCACTCCCGTCACGCCGTCCCCGGCGCCCCCGGCGAAGAAGAGCCCCGCGGTGTAGGCGAGCGGCACCGCGACCGGAGCGGTGAACAGCTCCGTCGGCCGTACCCACACGGCGGCGGCCATCGAGACGAGGACGAACCCGATGCCGTAGAAGGCGGGCGCCCCGCCGGGCAGCAGGGCCACCAGGCCCCCGATCAGCACCATCAGCAGCGTGGCGAAGACCCCGACGCCGAGCCCGGTCAGGCGCGGCGCCGAGGGGGCCGCACCACGCCGGGCCGCCCCGCTGCGAGCCGCCCGCTGCCGCCCGCCCGCCTGCTTGCCCGCACCCCGCCGGGAGGTGCCTCTCGGCGGAGCGGAGGGCCGTGCCTGCGCCCGCTTCCGGCGGCCCGGAGACGCGGGTGCGGGGGCGGGCGCCGCCGGATGCGGAAGCCGCGGGCTCTGCCGGGTGGCGGCACCGCCGCCTTCGGCACGGCTGCCCGGGGGAGGGGCCCCGTACGGATCGTGCTGGGTCGTGCGCGCGCTGCGTTGCTCCACCGGGCCACGGTAGGCGGTCCGGCCCCGCGGTGGCCGTCATGAACACGCGGATTCCGCCAAAGGCGCCGGTCCGGCACACCATGACCACCCGGTCCGCCGGAAGCGACCACAGGTGCCGACGTACGCGCTGTTCGGGGCGCCGCCCGGCGGGTCCTGCGGCCCGGCAGCCTGATGGCCGTACCGGCGCCGGATCGCCCACCCCGCGCGGGGCGCGACCCCGCGGTCCGGTCGGTCGGCGCCGGACAGCACCCCAGCCGCCGCCACACCAGAACCCCTCGGCCGCGCCCCGCACCGGCCCGGCCCCGATCCCGCCCGGGTTCCGCTCCGGTCCCGTACGGCCGCCACCGGGAAAGCGCGGTCCGGGGCGCCCGTAGACTGGGTGGTCGGCCTCCGGGCCGCCTGTCCGCCAAGAGACCCCTCTATGGAGAACCCCCGCCAGGGGCAACGGGAAGTAGTCGCCACGTGTCGCTCACGATCGGAATCGTCGGCCTGCCGAACGTCGGCAAGTCGACCCTTTTCAACGCTCTGACCAAGAACGAGGTGCTGGCGGCCAACTACCCGTTCGCCACCATCGAGCCGAACGTCGGCGTCGTGGGCGTCCCCGATCCCCGGCTCGGCAAGCTCGCGGAGATCTTCAACTCCCAGCGCGTCCTGCCCGCCACCGTCGACTTCGTCGACATCGCGGGCATCGTGCGGGGCGCGAGCGAGGGGGAGGGGCTGGGGAACAAGTTCCTCGCCAACATCCGTGAGTCCGACGCGATCTGCCAGGTCATCCGCGTGTTCAAGGACGACAACGTCGTCCACGTCGACGGCAAGATCTCGCCCAAGAACGACATCGAGACGATCAACACCGAGCTGATCCTGGCCGACCTCCAGACGATCGAGAAGGTGCTGCCCCGCCTGGAGAAGGAAGCCCGGGTCAAGAAGGACAAGCAGCCGCAGGTCAAGGCCGTCCAGGAGGCGCAGGCCATCCTGGAGGAGGGCCGCACCCTCTTCTCCGCGGGCATCGCCCAGGGCACCGAGCGCGCCGAGCCGCTGCACGAGCTGCACCTGCTCACCACCAAGCCGTTCATCTACGTCTTCAACGTCGACGAGGACGAACTGACCGACGAGTCCTTCAAGGACGAGCAGCGCGCCCTCATCGCCCCCGCCGAGGCCGTCTTCCTGAACGCCAAGCTGGAGGCCGACCTCGCCGAGCTGGACGAGGAGGAGGCACTGGAGCTGCTCCAGACCGTCGGTCAGGAAGAGCCCGGCCTCGCCACCCTCGCCCACGTCGGCTTCCGCACCCTCGGCCTGCAGACCTACCTCACGGCCGGCCCGAAGGAAGCCCGCGCCTGGACCATCAAGCAGAACGCCACCGCCCCCGAGGCCGCCGGCGTGATCCACACCGACTTCCAGAAGGGCTTCATCAAGGCCGAGGTCATCTCCTACGAGGACCTCCTGGAGACCGGCTCCGTCGCCGAAGCCCGCTCCGCCGGTAAGGCCCGCATGGAGGGCAAGGACTACATCATGCGCGACGGCGACGTGGTGGAGTTCCGCTTCAACGTGTGAGTCTTTCGAGCGGACCCCTCTCACTTGCGTTGATGCAGGTCAGGGGCTTCTCGCGGGTGGATGTGGTGGAGTTCTGCCGGAACGTCAAGCGGGGATGGTCAGGGTTGCGAGACTTGTGTTTGTGCAGGTCAACGCCATGTGTCGGGGTAGTTGAAGCTGGTCAGGGTTTCCGGTTGCTGGATTTGCGCTGACTCGACCTGACGTCCAGTCAGGGAATGTGGTGGTACTCGGCCACCAGGGAGCCGGCTCCGGTGCCTGCTGCACAGGTCGAGATTTTTGCCCGTCCCGTCGTGCAGGCCCTCAGTTCGAGCCGTGCCTGTGGTCGCCGGCGGTACCGTTTCGGAGCCGCTTCGGCTTTCCCGAGCGTGACTGTGGAAGACGGGGAGTCGGCACGGCTTTCGGTCCCCTCGTGATCACGCATGTCCAGGTGCTCACAGGCACGTTGACGGTGTGATTCCACAGCATTTCTTGCAACGTGCCGTCGGAATTGCTGTAGGTGGCACGTTTGGTGCCCCGGCGCAAGCTGCCTGGTTCGCAGGGGCGGCCCTTCTCGGGCCGCCCCCTTCAGGACAGCGGCGCTTTCCGGAAGCCGGAGGGCCGTACCTGCCTCCGGTCTCGGGGGCCTCTGCCGAGCTGGTCAGCCCAGTGAGCGGTATCCGGCGAAGGCGTCGGAGATGGTGGTGATGTTCTCGGGGCCGTCTGCGGTGTGGTTGGCGAAGAGGCGCAGTTGGCCGTTGCCGGGTGTGGTGGTCCAGAGGTCGAGTTTGCCGTTGTTGTCGGCGTCGGGTGCGGCGGTGAATTTGGGGACGGTGTCGGTGCCCCAGTTCCATCCGATGCGGGTGCGGTGGTCGGGGTTTCCGATGCCGATGCCGTCGGGTTGGCCGCCGTCGTAGATGTAGAGGTTGCCGCCTGAGTTCTCGAATCTGGCCAGGAGGTCGACGCGGCCGTCGTCGTTGAAGTCGCCGGGGGCGGCGAGGGTGACGTTGTCGGCTCCGGTGTCTCCGATGAGCACGGGCTCTCGCACGGTGTCGAGGTAGCCGTCGCTGCTGCCGTAGTAGAGCCAGATGTTGGTTCCGTCGTTGACGATCAGATCGGGATTGCTGTCGGTGTCGGGTTCGCCGTCGCCGTCCAGGTCGAGGGCACCGTCCATGTCGCCGATGGCGAGGATCTGTTTGGCGCCTTCCTCCCAGTGGTTGTTGGCGGGGTCCTGGACGGTCATCTCGCTGCGCTGGTAGTCGCCGGTGCGGCAGGCGGTGCAGGCGAAGCCGAATCCGTTGTTGGGGTGGAGCCACAGCCGGTGTTCGCCGTCGGGGCCGTCGGGACGGAGGGCGATGAGGTCTTCGTAGCCGTCGCCTGTCCAGTCGCCGCGGTGGGTGATCCGGGCGTCGTTCCAGGTGGTGTCGGAGGCGGCGCGTGCGTGGTCTTTGAGGGTGCCGTCGCCTTGGCCCTGCCAGCGGTGGAGGGTGCCGTCCTTGTCGATGCCCCACAGGTCTGCGTTGCCGTCGCCGTTGATGTCGCCGGGTTTGTCGGGTTCGGCCAGGCCGTTGGCGTAGTAGAGGTAGGTGCGGGTGTCGGAGCGGTTGCCTGCCTTGTCGATGCTGCGGACGTACAGGTGCTGGGGCCCGGCCCAGGTGGGGGTGAGTTCGACGGTGGCGTCGGCTCCGGCAGAGGGGGCGTCCACCTTGACGGGGTCGGGTTTGGAGTCGGTCCAGTGCTCGTAGGCGGTTACGTCATCGACGCCGCCTGCCGAGAGGGTGAAGGGGCCTTCGGTTCGCACTTCGCCCGTCGTGGCCGGCCATCCGTCTGAGCCGTCCGGGAACGTCGATGAGCTCACCCCGGGCGGGGTGCTGGGACGGTCGGGGTCGAGGACGAATCGGCAGCCCGGATCGCCCTTGGGCGTGTTCCAGCCGGAGTAGGCTCTGCCGTCGTAGGCGCGGACCTTCCAGGAGAAGTTGCCGTTCGCGACATCGAGGTAGGGCTTCAGATCGGCGCGGGTGACTTTGGCGCGGGCGACGGTTCCGGATGGTATGGAGACGGTCTTGTCGATGATCAGGCCGCCGTCGTCCTCATAGCGGTGACCGGTGGGCCACAGATGGAAGATGGCTTTGACCGTTCCGCCGTCGCGGTCCTTGACCTTGGCGCCCAGGAAGAAGTCGGTGTTGCCGATGGCGCCGTGGGGAGCAGTGTCGCCGCACCCGTCGCTGTTGCGGGTACTCACGGGGGAGGTGTCCAGCCCGGAGGGGGTGTTGGGACGGGTGTTGTAGGTGGTGGAGAGCACGGCGGACTTGGCGGCGAACTTCTTCCATCCGTAGACAGATGACTCGTTGGTGGCCTTGAGACCGAGGGTGACCGTCTTCCAGTGGTTGGCCGCGGCGTCCTTGGCGGCTTTGGTCGTGTCGAAGGCGAGGTTCCCGGCGGGGCAGTCGCTGCCCCAGCCCTTGGCGTCGGTGACGCTGTCGAGAGTCTCGCGTTTGGTCGGCTGCTTGTTCCAGGTGGTGCCCGGCCCGATGGGGGCGGTACGCCACAGTTCGATCTTCCGTTTCGAGCAGGACCAGGACCAGGTGTTCTTGATACGGAAGGTGGACTTGGAGACGATCTTGTCTGTGCTCCACAGGTTCTTGGTGTTCATGCGGAAGTAGGAGCGCCCGAGTCCGTTGGTGTAGTTCTCGTATCCGGCGCGGGCGGTGGTGGTGCCGCCGTTGAAGCCGGAGCCGTTGTAGTAGGAGGAGTTGGGGTACTTCTTGTAGGCGATGGTCCAGGAGTATCGCGATCCCGAGACGCTGGGATCGAGGTAGACGGGATACGTCGTCTCCTTGCCGGTCAGGACGTCGCTGTCCGGGTCAGGGAGAGAATGTCCCCTTTGAGGGCTACGTCCATCGTGGCGTCGCGTGCCCCGGGTTTGGGCTCGATGCCGTCGCCTGAGAGGCCGCTGCTGTCGCCGGTGGTGCTCTCGGTCGTCGGTCCCGCACTGCGGGCGACCTTCGGGGTTGCCTCGGTTTCGTCGGTACTGCTGTCCCACATGCGCGGCGTGGGGGCGGTGAAGATCTCCTGACCGACCGGGTTGCGGGCGCGCAGGTTGCCGTGTTCGTCTGCGTCGACTTTCAGCCCCTGGGTCGACAGCTTGAAGTCGAGCTGTTGCAGCTCGGTGCTCTGGGCGGCCTCTTTGTTCTTGACCTTCAGCAGTTGACCGAAGCCGGTGCTGTGGGCCCGGAGTGTGAGATCGACGCCCTCGAGGACCTCTGGATAAGTCACTGAATCGCCGCGTACCTGGGGGGTGGGCAGCTTGCCTGAGGGCCAGGTCAGCGACAGGGAGCGGCCGTCCCGGGTCACGGTTGCCAGCGGGGCGTCTCCACCGCCGGAGAACTTCATGCTTGTCTCGGTGGCTGAGGGGGAGTAGGTGCCGTCCTCGTTCTTCTTCAGGCCGGTGTCGATATCGACCAGGGCACCGCCACGCTGGACTGCTTGGGGGAGGGCGTAGGTGTCCTGGGTGAAGTCGCCCTCAGGGTTGGCGAAGAGCTTGGTGTACTCGGTGCGCTTCGAGCGCAGCTCGACCGGCTCACCGCTGTCGGCCGCCTGGGTCAGTGCCCGCGTCTCCTCAGGCGTATGCCGGGAGGCCGGCGCCTTCCTGTCCGATACATCCGAGGCGGATGCGGATGAGGCGCCTGGTGGTGAGGTGCCCATCAGTGCTGCCAACAGGGTGACGGTGAGTACCGCGCCCAGGCCGCCGGAGTGTCTGGAGCGTGGTCTGCGGCGGCGTCTGTGACTTTCTCTCATCACTTTTCCTTTTCCTTGTCTTCACGCAAATCAGATGTGCCCGTCGGGCCGTGGAGAACCGGCCACACCAAGAGATTCGACATGAAAACAAGAGTCGCTGATCCCCCCGACCCCCGAAGCGCGAGGAGCCCCCGCAGGGCGCTGCCCTGCGTTTGTGCACTTCAAACACCGTCGGAGTAGGTCGACGAACCGAACAAGCGGGCATATGGGATATGCCGTCGACATTTAGCCTTGCGGAATGTTGCCTTCCGATTCCATCGGATAACGAATGAATAAAGTGCGGTCCCTGCCCCTGGACAAAGAATTCTCCATGGCTACGGTCTCCTCTGTTTTGTGCTTGTGAAGGCATGCGGGGGACCTGTGAAGGGGTGGGGCGGGATGAGGCACGGTCGTGGCAGACGCAGAATCCGCAGCGTGTGCGTGGGTCTTGCCGCAGCTCTCGGCGCCGGGCTGCTGGGGGGACCGGTCGCGGCCGCCGCGTCGCTGGAGCTGCGCAAGCCCCAGGAGGTGGATCCGGTGCCGACCCGGCAGGTGAACGGCAAGGAGCCCGCGAAACCCGACGAGACCGCCAAGCACGCCTGGAAGCCGCACCACAGCACGTGGCCCCGCCCGGGTACGACGGAAGGAGACACTCCTTCCACCAGCTCGAAGCCCCGTCGGCTGAAAGCCGGTTCGGTACCCGTCACACTCACCCGTCCGTCAAAGGACGGCAAGCGCAGCGAGAAGGCACCTGATCGCGTGCAGGTGCAGGTGCTGCCGCGTTCGACGGCCCAGGCCGCCGACATCGACGGCCCGCTGCTGGCCGTGCGTGGCCTCGTCACCGAGCCTGACCACAAGGACAGCCCCAAGACGGCGGAACCCAAGTCCGGTGTAGGCAGCCACGGGAAGCGCACCATCGGCCTGGAACTGGACTACTCCGGCTTCCGCGATCTCTACGGCGGTGGCTGGGCGTCCCGACTGGACCTGCGCCGGGTGCCGGCCTGTGCGTTGACCACCCCCAGGGCGGACGGTTGCGCACCCGGCCAGGTCCTCAAGGCTGTGAACAACCCTGACGACTCCACGCTGTCCGCGACGCTGCAGGTGCCTGCGGCTGCCGCGGGAGAAGCGACTGCTGCTGAGGAGAGATCCCCGGACCCGGTGGTGGCGTCCACCGCTCCCAAGAGCGTGTCCGGCAAGTCGTCGCCACGCATGATGCCGCAGAGCGGTGCGGTGCTGCTGGCCGTCTCCGCCGACACCTCCGGTTCGGCCGGCGACTTCTCGGCGACGAAGCTGTCGCCCTCGGGCAAGTGGACCGCGGGGGAGTCGGGCGGCGGCTTCGGCTGGAGCTACGACCTGGAAACCCCTGAGGTGCCCGGTGGTCTGGAGCCTGGCCTTGCGATGGAGTACTCCTCGCAGTCTGTCGACGGCCGTACCGCGGCCACCAACAACCAGGCCAACTGGGCAGGAGACGGCTGGAGCCTGTCCCCCGGATACGTCGAGCGGCGCTACGTCGCGTGCGAGGAGGACAAGAAGGACGGCAACAACCCCTCCTCGAAGGTGGGCGACCGGTGCTGGAAGAAGGACAACGCCACCCTGTCACTGGGCGGCTCGTCCACCGAACTGGTCAAACTCAAGGGAGACGGGCCCGGAAGTGAGTGGCGCAAGAAGGACGACGACGGCACCCGGATCGCACAGTTGGCGTCCTCCGAGCGGCACAACGGCGACAACAACGGCGAGTACTGGCGTGTGACGACGCCGGACGGGGTGCGCTACTACTTCGGCTACAACCGCCTTCCGGGCTGGTCCACTGGCAAGCAGGAGACCGACTCCGTCTTCACCGCCCCGGTGTTCGGCAATCACTCCGGCGAGCCGTGCCATGCCTCCGGTTTCAAAGACTCCTGGTGCCAGCAGGGCTGGCGGTGGAACCTGGACTACGTCGTCGACCCGCACGCGAACGCGATGGCCTACTACTGGGCCAAGGAGAGCAACTACTACGCCCGCAACGTCGACGACTCGACGGGCAAGGGCACCCCGACCAGCTACATACGCGGCGGCCACCTCAAGCGTGTCGAGTACGGCCTGCGCTCCGGCTCCGTCTATGGCACCAAGGCCGCGGCGAAGGTGGACTTCACCGTCTCCGAGCGCTGTCTGAAGACCGACTCCTTCGACTGCGCGGCGGGCAAGTTCACCAAGTCCAACGCCGACAAGTGGCCGGACGTGCCCTTCGACCGGTACTGCAAGAAGGGGGATGACTGCGCGGGGAAGGCCACCCCGTCCTTCTGGTCCCGGAAGCGGCTGACCGGGATCACGGCCTCCACACTGGTGGACGGCGCCTACGAGAAGGTCGACAGCTGGAAGCTGGCCCAGTCCTTCCCCTCCACCGGGGACGGCACGGCGCCGCCACTGTGGCTGAAGTCGATCACCCGTACCGGGCACACCGGCAGCGAACCGGTCACCCTGCCTGCGGTCACCTTCCGCGGACAGCAATTGCCCAACCGTGTCGAGGGTGCCGTAGACCCGATCCCGCCCTACAACCGCTACCGCGTGCACGCCATCGACACCGAGACCGGCGGCACCGTCGGAGTCACCTACTCCGATCCCGAGTGCAAGGCGGGCTCCCTCCCCGAACCGGCGTCGAACACCAAGCGCTGCTACCCGGTCATCTGGTCACCGCCCGATGCGCCGGCGGCGGACTGGGAGCCCTACCAGGACTGGTTCCACGCCTATGTGGCCGAGCAGGTGATCGAGACGGACAACACCGCCGACGCCCCTGCCGAACAGACGACCTACACCTATCTGGGCGGTATGGCCTGGGCGAAGGACGAGGACGAGTTCACCAAGGCCAAGTACCGCACCTACAGTGACCGGCGCGGCTACGCACGTGTCCGCACGGTCACCGGCACCACCGACGATGTCCCCACCCGGACCGAGGCCCGCTACTTCCGGGGCGTCGACGGTGCCGAGGTCGCCGACTCGGAAGGCACGAAGGTCACCGACCGGCGTGAGTTCGCGGGGATGCCCCGGGAGGAGGCCACCTTCGACGGCGTGGGCGGCAAGCTCCTGGAGGCCACCTCCTACATCCCCTGGCGCTCGGCTCCCACGGCCAGCGAGGACCGTTCCGGACTGCCGGCATTGGAGGCTCGGCACACGGGCGTACGGAAGGAAACCACCCGGCAGCTGCTGAGCAGCGGTGAGAGCCGCCGGAGTGAGACCTCGCGCAGCTTCGACTCGTACGGGATGGTCACCAGCGAGTCGGAGACCGGCGACACAGCGGTGGACGGCGACGAGAAGTGCACCACGACCACATACGTACGCAACACGGACAAGAACATCCTCGGCCTGGTGGCACAAGAGAAGACCGTAGCCGCCGCGTGCGACACCGAAGCCGACCTTCCGGCCGATCTGATATCGACCGAGCGCAGCTACTACGACGGTGCTGACACGCTGGATGCCGCACCGACCAAGGGGGATGTCACCCGCACCGACGAGAACGACGGCGAGGGCACCGGATACATCACCACGAAGACCGCCACCCACGACCAGTACGGCCGTGAACTCTCCACCACCGACGCCCAGGACAACAAGTCGACCACGGCCTACACACCGACGGCCGGTGAGGCCCCGCGCAAGACGGTCACCACCAACCCCCTGGGACACAGCGAGACCACCTACCTGGACCAGCAGCGAGGCAACACCACCGCCGTCGTCGACGCCAACGGCAAGCGCACCGATATCGAGTACGACGCGCTGGGCCGCACGATCCGTGCATGGGATCCGGGCTGGCCCAAGGCCGAGCACGCCAGCAAGCCCTCGGCCGAGTTCGCCTACCGCGTCAGCAAGGACGAGCCCGTCGTCGTCACCACCGAACAACTACGCCGTGACGGCACCTACGGCACGTCGTACACCTTCTACGACGGCCTGCTG
Source organism: Streptomyces sp. NPDC007025 (assembly GCF_042869455.1). Taxonomy (NCBI): domain Bacteria; kingdom Bacillati; phylum Actinomycetota; class Actinomycetes; order Kitasatosporales; family Streptomycetaceae; genus Streptomyces; species Streptomyces sp. NPDC007025. The sequence continues at coordinate 164,450 of NZ_JBIAFT010000007.1, forward strand.
CGTGAGCGGGAAACCCAGAAGCCGGCTGCCGGCAGCGTCACGGGGCGGGTGGTGACCGAGACGATGTACGACACACTCGGCCAGGAGTGGAAGACCTACAGCCCCTACTACGCGGAGGGCAAGCCGGATACCACTCTGGTCACCGGCGACGACGCCAAGATCCCTGCCTCCGTCCTCACCCGCCGCGACGGAGCCGGCCGCACCACGGCCGAGATCCACCAGAAATACGGGGACGAGACCCGCCGCACCACCACCGAGCACGATGGCGAGCGCACCACTGTCGTCCCGCCCAAGGGCGGCACCGCCACCACCGAGGTCACCGACATCCAGGACCGCGTGACCGAGCGCCTCTCCTACACCGACACCGACCGTACCGAATCGGTGAAGGCGACCACCCACTACGGCATCCACGGAAAGCCCACCCGCTTCACGGACGCGGCAGGCAACACCTGGAAGTGGACCTACGACGCTCGCGGCCGGCAGACCGGTGCCGATGACCCCGACAAGGGCAAAGGCACCATCGACTACGACACGCTCGACCAGCCGGTCAAGACCACCGACGCCCGCGGCATCACCCTGACGACCACCTACGATGCCCTCGGCCGCAAGACCGCCCGCAAGGAAGGCGACACCGTCCGGGCGGCCTGGAGCTACGACAAGGAAGCCAAGGGCCAGTTGGACTCCACGGTCCGCCACGTCGACGGCGACGCCTACACCTCCACCGTCACCGGATACACCGACCGCTATCAGCCCAGCGGTACCACCGTCACCATTCCCGGCGCCGAAGGATCTCTGGCGGGCAGCTACTCCTGGCGGTACTTCTACAACGCCGAGACCGGCGCTCGCACCGGCTTCGACCAGCCCTCGGCCGGCGGTCTGCCGTCCGAGCGGATGGCCACCGGCTTCACCGCCGACGGCCTGCCCACGTCCCTGTCCGCCGGTGGTGTCCCCCTCGTCAACGACACCGCCTACGACCCCCTGGCACATCCGGTCCGCACGGAGCACGGACTGCGGGGACGGAAGCTGTACGAAACCCGGGACTGGGACGAGCACACCGGCCGACTCACCCGCGACACCGTCGACGGGCAGGTCGCCCTCCGTATCGAGGACACCCGCTACAGCTACGACAAGGCCGGCAACACCACGCGCATCGCCGCCACCGCGAGCCAGGACGAAGCCGCCACCCGCGATGTCCAGTGCTTCACCACCGACCCGCTGCAACGCCTCACCGCCGCCTGGACCACCGCCGACCCCGACCAGTCCTGCACCACACCACCGGACAAGCAGAACATCGGCGGCTCCGACCCCTACTGGCAGACCTTCGGCTACGACAAGGCCGGCAACCGCACTCGCGAGGTCCGCCACAGCCTGGGCACGCAAGCGGGCGGGAACGACTCGGACACCGACCAGGTCCGCTCCTACACCTACGGCACCCCTGGCGAAACCGGCGCCAACACCCTGCACTCGGTGACCACCACCGGTTCCAGCGCAGCGGACGGTGACGGCACCGAAGCCTTCGACTTCGACGCGGCCGGCAACACCACCTCCCGCAGCGGTGGAACCCACGCCCAGAACCTCACCTGGGACAGCGAAGGCCACCTCGCATCGGTCAAGGAAGACGACACCACCACCCGGTACCTCTACACACCCGACGGAGACCGCCTCCTGGCGCACAACCCCGACGGATCCGCCACCCTCTACCTGCCCGAGGGCAACGAACTGACCACCACCTCCGACGGCGAGGTGACAGGCACCCGCTACTACGCCTTCAACGGCCGCACGGTCGCCACCCGGGCAACCGGCCAGGGAATCCACTACCTTTTCCCCGACCAGCAGGGCACAGCCCTGATCGCCGTCGCCTTCGGCTCCAGCCAGATCGTCACCCGCCGCAAACAGCTCCCCTTCGGCGGCGCCCGCAACGGCGCCGCGTCCGGCGGAACCGCCTGGCCCGGCACCCGCGGCTTCGTCGACGGCACCCAGGACCCGACCGGCACCACCCACCTCGGCGCCCGCGAATACGACCCCGCACTGGGCCGCTTCCTCTCGGTCGACCCCATGCTGGCCGCAGACGACCAGCGCCAGCACAATCCCTACCAGTACGGCGGCAACAACCCGTCCACCTTCTCCGACCCGTCCGGTGAGATGCTCTGGGACGATGCCACCAAGAAGGGCTACGGCAACGCCAAGGTCATGAAGCACCACCTCCAGCACCTCGGCTACCTCAACAAACGAGGCCGCGCCACCAAGAAATACCGCGCACTGCAGGCAGAGAACCGGCGCACCTGGAACAGGTACCGTAACTCATCCGCCTATCGAAAGGCGGTTGGCCATCACGTGCCGAGCCATGCGGCTGAACGCAAGGATGCCAAGAAACGCCAGCATCACCAGAATACTTTGGGCAAAATATTCGGAGGCATCAAGAAGGGCTGGAACAAGACCGTATCCGGCCTGGCGTCCGCAGGGAGAGCGACGGGACGCTTCCTGAAAGATCACTGGAGGGGCCTCGCCGAGACCGGTGTATTTCTGGTGTGCGTAGCCTCACTGGGAGGGTGTGTAGTTGCCAGTGCAGCGCTGGTCGCGGCTAAATATGGCGCCGATGCGTACAGCGGAGGATGGGAGCGCGCTAATGACCGGTTCTCTGTAAATGCAAAGGGAGCGGTGATTGGGATTGCGATGGGTGGCGCTGGCGGTGCTGGCATGAAAATGGCATGGAAGGGCTATTACAGGGCCACGGGTAAGGGTGCAGCTCCCCTTGCTCGGCATGCAGCCAGCTACGTGAGGGGTGGCAGAGCCCGGCATGCAGTCAGACCTGATGCGATGAGTACTCGTTTGGTTACCGGTGGCAATGTAGCTCTCGGGCAAATGGGCTGCGGTACCACATTTCACGCTCCGAGTTACTGTTGATCCAGGAGAAGACGGGTGGCGAAGCATGCCCGATATTCTGAATGCGTGGTAGACCTGATGAAAAATGGGGCAGGAGTAGGAGTCCTTCGAGAGTGGAAGCTCGGAGCATGGGACCGCGTTGCCTATGGTGGAACTGCGGCTATATCATTCGCTCTGTCTTTGACTGGCTTCATGGCGCTCCTCACTCACTCGGTTGATGCGGATTATCTCGCGATTGCGATTCCTTGCTGCACCTTCATCGGCGGAGTAGTATTTCTGTGTTTCACAGTCAGAGCCGCAATTGCTCTTACGGTTGACGCGATTCTTGTCCGGAATCTTATCGGCTGGCGGCGCATCCCGCTGGAACGCGTCACTTCGGTGCGTCCTGGTTACTATGGGACCATGATATTCTACTCACCCGGTAGAACCTGGATCGCGTTGGCTTCGCAGAAATCTAATATCTCAAGCTGGTTGGGTCGTCAAACGCGAGCAGATGAAATCGCCGACGTTTTGAGGTCAGCCTGCCTGGGAGTTGCGGAAGGGGACAGGAGATGAAGCGCCACCTCCGGCACCTCGGCCACCTCGGAAGATGAGGCCGTGTCGCCGGTGAAAACGAATACTAAAAGTTGCCATCGGCGCAGCCCGAACAGCCTCAGGCGCTTGTCTGACCGCACGCATTGTGGAGATAACTTCTCTCGTTTAATCGTGGCCGAGTGTTCCAGCGCAAGATGCGCCGGTACGGCGGGTTCGATTTGATGAGCACTGTTGTAAGCCCGACCGCCGGGACCGGCGGCCTCGTCCGGGCCTTCTTTGTGTTTTTTGATTTTCAAAGCGTGATGCCGCCATGATGTGATCCGCCGTATCGAATGCCGGGCAGGGTGATCCGAGGCCGCGATCGAGGGAATCGGCTGTCCGGAGAGTTTCGATCCGAAGGCCGAGCTTTGGGTCGGCACTCAACTCCGTGAGGGAACGGCTCGACGGTTGCTTGCCCCATTTGCGCCGATCCGTTGTCGTCGAATGGTCAGATGGCTCCGAGTGCAGTGCTGGGTGGACCGTGGGGATGCGGGAACAACCGTCGACGGTTGCTGGTTGTGCGCTGGTCGCTGTCCCGTAGCGACGCGTTTCCGCAGGTGACCGCGATGTCGTCGACGTTCCGCTTCAACGTGTGCGTCTTTCGAGCGGACCCCTCTCACTTGCGTTGATGCAGGTCAGGGGCTTCTCGCGGGTGGATGTGGTGGAGTTCTGCCGGAACGTCAAGCGGGGATGGTCAGGGTTGCGAGACTTGTGTTTGTGCAGGTCAACGCCATGCGTCGGGGTAGTTGAAGCTGGTCGGGGTTTCCGGTTGCTGGATTTGCGCTGACTCGACCTGACGTCCAGTCAGGGGATGTGGTGGTACTCGGCCACCAGGGAGCCGGCTCCGGTGCCTGCTGCACAAGCCGAGATCTTCGTCCGGCCCGCCGTGCAGGCCCTCAGTTCGAGGTTCAAATGCGTGTTGACCGTCGACGGTTGCTGGATTGGACTGACTCGACCTGACGGGCCATCAGAGATTCGAGGCGGTACACATCCGCCAGGAGAGTGACCCCGGTGTCTGCTGCACCGTCGAGAATTTCGCCCGCTCCACCGCGCAGCCCCTCAGCTCGAGCCACGCCCTTGCACGCCGTCGACAGCGTGTCAGCGCCGGCTCGGTCTCCCCGAGCGTGACGGCGGAAGACGGGGTGTTTACAGCCCTCGATTTCCTCGTGGTCACGGATATCCTTGTGTTCACAGGCTCAGGTCGCACTATTTCAGTTTTGCGTTCCTCTCATAGGTCTTTTCCCATAGTGGCCTGTATGATCGATAGGCGTGGACAAGCTTTGCGAGAGAAGCGAATGAGGTTTGGTGAGTGACGAAGACGGTGAGCAAGTGGCAGCGGAACTAGTCGTGCTGAGGCGAACCTCTTGGCCGGTGCTTTTCGGAGCCGTTCTTCTAGGCTCCGGAATCAGCGTAGTTGTGGTGGTGTGCAAGCTTGCTTCGACGGATGGCTTCAGAACGATTTGGCAGGCTATACCAATCTATCTATTCTTTGCCGGAGTAATCGGAAGAATCGCTAACTGCAAAATAGTACTGCGTGGTGACGCTCTTCTTGTGATCAACCCGCTAAGAACGCACATATTGCCGAAGCGTGCGATTCACGGCGTCTCGACCGCCGACGACGGTACGCTGATGGTGCATCTTGGAGAGGGCCGCAATTTTTCGGCTTATGCCTTCGGTGGATCCCTCATAGACCACTTTAGAAGGACAAGCAGTAAGGCGGAGCGGAAGATTAGTGAATGGCTGCGTTCAAGTCCTGCGGTAAGTGTCGACAAGGCTACCCAACGGGTCTGCTGGACGCGATGCGCGCTTGCGGACTTGTCGTTTGCCCTCTGCACTGTGACGTCAGGTGTCAGTGCGATCTGGATGGCGCTCAGCGAGTAGGGATGGAGAAGAGTATGCGAATTTCATTCCTTCTGGACTGGATCGTTCGCACTCGAGTTACCGTCGTTATGTAGGTGCTGTCCCGTAGCTGACGCCATCTGCGTCACCGGGCAGGGAATCCACCACCTGTTCGCCGACCAGCAGGGCACCTGCTTGATTGCGGTTGGTTTCGACCCCAATCAGGATTTTACCTGCCGCACCAGGTCCCCTTCGATAACCCCCGCAACGGAGTCGCATCCGGCGGCACCGCCCGGCCGGGCACTCGCGGCTTCGTCGATTGCGCAAAGGGCCCAGAGGCACCAATAACCTCCGTGACCGTGCTGTCCGTTGCCCCTTTCTTGGCCGCCGACGATCACCGTGACAACCCTGACCAGTACGGGGGCAATAGCCCGTCCATCTTCTCCGACCTGTCCGGTGGTTTACACCGAAGTGGGGTAAATGCAATCATCCGACTCGCTTTGCATGTTTGGGTTCCCGTTCTTTCTGGCGGTAGCCGGATTTTTAGTTGCCTTCTGTATTCGCGGGATCACGGATTCGCTGTACATTCGTTCCGAGGAGCTGCTGAGTAGGATGTTTGGCGGCACAGGGCCGCGCGGTATGCGCTTTGCGGGAGGTGTGGTTTTCGTTTAGGGAAACCTGAAAACCAATGCGGGTCTATTGAATGTATTCGAGCAGGTTCCAGAAATTCAGGAAGTGAAGTAGGGGTGTATTGAAGAACTCGTAGGTCATCTTGGATGCGCGCGTGCGGAGAGATTGTCAATGGAGACCGGGAGTTGGCTACGTTGAAGGTTGTTGTATTGAGGCGTAATTCTTGGCTCGTGCTCAGCTGGATGGCCACCCTGGGTATCGGTATCGGAATGATTGCGGCGGTGTGCAGAGTCACATCGGTAAACGGGTTCCAGGTCGGCTGGCAGGGAATACCGGTGTACCTCGCATTTGTGGGGGTTTGGGGGAGGATCGCACATTGTAAAATTATTCTGCGTGAGCATACACTCGTGGTAATCAACCCTCTGCGTGCCTACGTTGTTCCGAGGTCGGCCGTCAACACCGTATCGGTTGGCGAGGATGGGTCGCTAGAAGTGGGAATGCACTCAGGCGACATCATTTCTGTTTTTGCATTCGGGGGCTCCCTCGTAGATCATTTTGTAGGGTCAAGTCGTGAGGCTGGGCGAAGAGTCAACCATTGGCTTCGATCAGGCGTCACCGTATCGGATGATAAAGAGTCATCGCAGGTCTATTGGGCGAAGTGTAAGGTTGCTGATGTCTCCCTTGCGCTCTGCATTGTGACGTCGGGTGTAGGTGTGACATGGATGGTACTCAGCGGATAGAAAGGGAAAGCCGCAGGGAAGAGTGCGGCTCCTCTTCCGTGGCATGTTGCCGTTTGCTTGCGGGGCGGCAGAGTCCGGTGTGCGACTAGACCTGGCCTAAATGAATACTCGTTTGATTACGGGTGGCAAAACCTCACTGGTCTCCCGCTTCTCCGTGCAGATTCCGGTGGGCTCCGCTACGCTCTCGCACCGCGCACGACCGCTGTCCCTGGGCCCCCGGCTCGCCCGGCTGGACCTCATCTCCCTGGCCCGGATGCCTGCGGGCGAGGCGTATGTGCAGGAGGTGCTCGGAAGGTGACCCAACTCCCTCAGCCGGTGCGTGAGGAACTCATCCGCTCCGGCTGGCACCCCGGCCGAAGGGTTCCCCTTGCCGACATCCGCCGGGAGCTGAAGCTGGAAGGACATACCCTCACGCCAGCAGCAGAAGACTTTCTCGCGCAGTACGCAGGCCTGCGAATGAGGACCAGAGCCCTCGTGTCCGGCGCCATCGTCGGCTCCTTCGATTTCGACGCCATCGGCGCTTCCTCTCTGCCGGCGCACAACATCCAGCGGTACGAAGCAGCAATCAGGGGGCGCCTCACCCCTATTGGTTTCGCATTCGGCGAAACGATGACTCTCATGATCTCCGCAACAGGAGCCGTATACGCTGCTTTCGACGCAACACTCCTGCACGTAGGAAAGGGCACGGTCGAGGCGATCAGCGCCCTCTGCGAGAATTATGATATGCCGGAGATCGATGGAGTGGATTGGGACTCACCAGCTCGTGCACAGTAGGCAGAGAGGCTGCGAGTTCTCAGATCGTCGATCCTGACCGTGTGGTGGGGACGTGTCCCGTGCGGCGAGCGCCAAGGGCCGGAGGATCAGGAGCCTGTCGGCTGACGTGGTTGCTGAACTGATCGCTGAGGTAGTCCTCGGTGACGGCGCCGGGAGCGCGCGATGGGGACTGACCTTGTTCGTGGTAGGTGCCACGTCCGGTGGGCATGGTTGCTGCCCACCCCGGCGCCGCGTGCGGCGGTGATGGCGGGGTGGGCTTCTTGGGGCCGTCTGTCACGACCGAATCTCAGCCGCTGCGTGGTGCGGTGATTGGAGCCCTTCTTCGCCTCCACCGCCATGGCCGTCGGCATCCCCAACCACGAGGTCTCACGGTGGCTCGGCCACAGATCCGTCAAAACCACCGTCGACGTCTACGGTCACCTCATCCCCGGCTCCTGGGACCGCTGCCGAACCGTCATGCACAGCGCCCTACGACCGAAGACGCCCACGCCGTTATACGTCACTCCGATCGGCCCCGTCATGCTCACGTTTGGATTGCGCCGCACCGCCACCCGCTACCGGAAAGCGCACTGCGCAGGAAGGTGGAGGTGAGTGACCAAGAGCGCGGGCTCCACCCACAACCTGCCTGCTCCAAAGCTGAATCATCAGACCCTCTGACGGTATGCGTCCGCAGGTCCGGCAGGGATGCTCAGGGCTGTTCCTCCGGGGCGCTGAGCCGGACCTGGTTGCTGTCGGCGAACAGTTCCAGACGTGAGCAGTCGGCGCACTGGAGGCCCAGGGCCGAGGCGTTGGCCCAGTCCAGGTTCAGCAGGCTCATGCCGGCGGTGTTGAGCTGAACCTCCCGGTTCCAGAACAGTGTGCCCCGGCACAGTGCGCAGGACAGGTCGTGCGGTCCGACCTGCGCCAGCCACGGCCCCTTGTAGCGGCGTCCTCGGCCTGCCATGTCGATCACCTCGTTTCTCTTCCAGGTCGCTGCGGTTTCGCTGTTGCGTCTTCGGCGGGCGAACGGGCCGTTCGCCCGGTCATTCGGGCCGCGGGTCCCAGCGGAAGCGGCGGACGGCCACGACCGCTCCTGCAGCACCCCAGATCAGCAGGGTGAGGAGGTGCTGCCAAGCGAAGCCGCCGTCCTGCACCGCGCGGAGCAGGGCCTGGTTGAACGGCCGGACCGGCAGCAGCGCGGTGACGTTCTCCACGATCTCGTTGTGGATGGGCATGTAGGTGCCGGACAGGAACACGAGCGGGAAGAGGATGAACTGCACGACAGCGGGAGCGGCCTCCGCGTTCCTGACCAGTGAGGCGACCGCGACGCCCAGCGCGCAGAAGCTCGCGGCGCCGAGCACGAGAGCGATGACGAGGGGCAGCCAGGCTGTGGCGTCCGGTATCGGCACGCTGTAGAGGCGGCCGACGCCGACGATGAGCAGGACATCGACGATGCTCACCATCACGCAGTGGGCCAGCAGGCCGACGAAGTACATCCACGGGGGCAGCGGGGTGGCCCGGACTCTTTTGAGTACCCCGTTCTGGCGCCGCGTCGACAGGACGATGGCCAACTGGCTGTAGCAGGAGCCCAGCACGGACATGGCGGCGAGGGTCGTCACGTAGTACTGGAGGGCCGAGAGGCCGCCGAAGTACGGGCTGGCGGCGACATCGTCGAACATCATGCCGAAGACCGCGATGACCACCACCGGCAGGACGAAGGTGAAGAACGCGCTCTGCGGGTTGCGCCAGAAGGACAGTTGCTCGTAGCGGATCTGGTGCAGGACCACTGTGAGGTCGCGGCGGGGTCCGTGCTGGACGGCGAGAGTGCTCACGGTGAAGGTCTCCTCATCGCGGGTTGCGGGGTGCCGCGGTCGGTCAGGCCGAGGTAGATGTCCTCCAGGCTCGGCCGGTCGATCGAGAGCTGCTCCAGGACCGTGCGCCGGCGCAGCGCCCAGTCGGTGAGCTGGTGCAGGGTCGCGGTCGGTTCGTCGGTCTCGGCGGTGACCCGTCCCGCGCCGTCCGGCACCGTGCGCACCGGAAGGTCGGCCGCGGTGCATCCGGCGGGCAGGGCGAAGCCGATGCGCACCCGTGCCGTGTCGCGTCCGCCGAGGCTTTCCGGCGTTCCCTCGCACACGATCCGGCCGGCGGAGAGGATCGCCACGCGGTCGGCCAACTCCTGCGCCTCCTCCATGTGGTGCGTGGTGAGCAGGACGGTGGTGCCGGCCTCGCGGAGGTTGCGGACGACCTGCCACGCGCTGCGGCGTGCGCTCGGGTCGAATCCGGTGGTCGGCTCGTCGAGAAAGAGCAGGCCGGGGTTGCCGATCATGCCGAGGGCCAGGTCCAGCCGGCGTTTCTGGCCGCCGGAGAGTGAGCGCACTTTGCGCCGCTCCAGCCCGGAGAGGTCGACGAGTGCGATCAGTTCGCCGATGTCGCGCGGGTTCCGGTAGTAGCCGGCGCTGCGGGCGAGCGTCTCGCGGACCGTCAGATACGGCTCGACCGCGATGTCCTGCAGCACCAGGCCGATCCATTCGCGCAGTTCCCTGGCGCGGGACCGGTCACCGGGGTCGATGCCGAGCACTTCCGCGTGCCCGTCGTCCCGGGTGCGGAACCCCTCCAGGATTTCCAGGGTGGTGGACTTGCCGGCGCCGTTCGGCCCGAGCAGCGCGAAGATCTGCCCGCGCCCGACGGTGAAGCTCAGCCCCGCCACGGCCTCCACAGCGCTGTAGCTCTTGCGCAGTCCTTCCACGACGACCGCGTCGGACATGAACACCTCTCTCCGTTCGGGTATCAGGGGTCGGCCGCCTCCGGATCTTCCGGGTGGGCCGCCGCGGGCCCCGGCTCGCACCCCGGCTCCGTGCTCGGGTAGGGCCCGCGCCCGGGTGTGGGCCGGAGCCCGGGTGTGGGCCCGCCCCCGTGGCGCCGCGGCGCCGGAGGCCGGCGGTCCGGCCGTGCCGGGACTCCCGGGCCCGCGCTCCCGGTCGGCTACGCCTCCGTGGGAGGCTCCGGAACCCGGTTCCGAGGTGCCCTTGGCCGCTGCTGCCGCCTGGAGCGGTTCCGCCGCGGCGACGGAATCCGGTCAGGCTGCCGGCCGACGGGTCCGGTGCGGCCGCGTCATGGCTTCGCCGGGCTGTCGGCCGGCTCGGCGGCCCCCGCGACGATCGTTCTCAGCGCCGCGACGTGGCCGTTGAAGGCGTCCCGGCCCGTGGATGTCAGCCGCGCGTACACCCTGCGCCGTCTGCCCTCGAGGCGGCGTTCGGTGACGATGTACCCGGCTTCTTCGAGTGTGGCGAGCTGTTTCGAGAGGGCCGAGTCGGACAGTCCGAGCCGTTCCTTGAGGAAGGCGAACTCTGCCCAGTCGGCAGCGGCCAGTGTCGCGACCAGCGACAGCCGGGTGCTGGGGTGGATCAGTTCGTCGAAGTGCGCTTCTGTCATGCGCGCGACCATCGGAGCAGTGCCCGCAGGATCTCGGGGCCGCCGAACCCGGTGACGGCAGCTGTCAGCGCCGCCGCCCAGAGGGTCGGATGGCCGGCGCCGTCCGCCTTGAGCGTCATCGCCGCGAGGATCGTGACCCCGACGAGCCCGAGGAGCATGCCGACGACGACGAACGGGACCCGGCGGCCGGCGACCGCCGCGCTGACCTGCAGCCGGTCCGTGCGTCGGCGTCCGCCGAGCAGGCGTGCGGCGAACGCGGAGTGCCCCATGCCGAAGCCCAGGGTCCCCACCACGGTCAGCCAGGCGGGTCCGAACTGGTCGATCAGCCCCAGGGCGAGCCAGCCGGCCGCCATGCCCCACCAGTAGATCCGGGGCAGGCCGACTTCGGCGGCCACCTGGCGCTGCGCTCTGTCCACGGCGGCGATCGCCTCGCCGGCCTGCTCTGCGGTGGTGTTCTCCATGGTGTGCTCACTTTCCTGGCGGGAAAGTGAGCACACCACTTTCCCAGTAGGAAAGTCAAGAGCCGGGGGAGGTGTGCGTGCGGCGGACCCGGTGCGCCGGTCCACGGGTGCGGTGCTGTCGAGGGCGGGCGCGGGTCCGCCGGGCTCGGGGTGCCTCCCGGTGCGACGCCGTGCCGGTGCTGGAGGTGCGCCTTGCGGGCGTCGCGCCGCGGCGTTAAGTTGCACATATGACTAACTTGGTCGGTCGACCAAATTCCCCTCGTGGGCGCCGCCGCCGCGAAGAGCTCGTCGAGGCAGGGCTCGCGCTGCTCGTCGAGGGCGGCTGGCCCGCCGTCACCACCCGCGCCGTGGCCGCGCGGGGTGACGCCAATGTGGGGCTGATCCATTACCACTTCGGCGGCCTGCCCGCCCTGCACCTGGCGATCGCCCGACAGGCGGGCGACGACGTGATGATGCCCCTGGTCGGGGAACTGCTCTCCTCGCCCGACGCCCACTCCGCCCTCGACGTCCTGCGCGATGCCGTCCCCCGCATCACAGCGGACGAGCGGACCCTCCGGCTGGCCGTGGAACTGACCGCCGGGGCGCTGCGCAACCCGGAGATCGGTGCGGCCCTGCGACAGGGGCTGCGCGAGGCGCGGGTCCGGATCGCCGACTGGCTCGCCACCCTCGACCCGCGGCTGTCGGCCGAGCAGAGGCTGGGGGCGGCCGCACTCGTCACGGCGTTGATCGACGGGATGATGCTGCACCGGCTGCTGGACGAGGACGTGCCCGTGGAAGCCGCGCTCACCGCGCTCGGCGAGCTGATCGGGGCCTCGTCATGAGGATCCTGATATCCGGCGGCGGGATCGCGGGTCTGACACTCGCCTACTGGCTGCACCGCTACGGGCACACTCCCGTCGTGGTCGAGCGCGCACCACACGGCCGACTCGGCGGCTACGGCATCGATTTCTTCGGTACCGGATACGACGTCGCCGCCCGCATGGGCATCACCGACCGGCTGGCGGCCCAGCAACTCCCCACCGAAAGCATCTGCTACGTCGACGGGGCGGGAAGTGTCAGGGCGCGCCTGGAGCGACGACTGCTGGAGCAGGTGATCCGCGGGCCGTATCTCGCCCTGATGCACACCACCCTCGAAGAGGCGCTGGGCGATGCCGTGCGCGGCAAGGCCGACATTCGGTACGGCCGCAGCATCGCAGCCATCGAGCAGTCACCCGGCGGCGTCGGCGTCACCTTCGCCGACGGTGAGTGCGAGGACTTCGACCTGGTCCTGGGCGCGGACGGCGTGCACTCCCAGACCCGAGAGCTCGTCTTCGGGCCCGAAGCCGACTTCGCCCACCACCTCGGCTACACCATGGCCTGCTACCCGGTACCCGACACCCACGGGCTCGGACCGCATCGCATCCACTACAGCGAGCCCGGCAGACAGACCATCCTTTACCCCAGTGACGTGCCGGGGCAGTCGATCGCGCTCTTCCTCTGTCGCACGCAGGAGCGCCGGTCCCCGCCGCGCGCACAACGGCGAACGGCGCTGCGCAGCGCCTTCGCCGACGCGGGCCCGCTCACCGCACGACTGCTCGACGCGGCACCCGAAGAGGGCCTGTTCATGGACACGCTCACGCAGATCACCATGCCGTCCTGGCACACCGGCCGCGTCGCACTGACCGGCGACGCCTGCTCGGCCATGACCTTGACCTCCGCGCAGGGGGCTTCCATGGCGATGGCCGGCGGCTACCTGCTGGCCCGGGCCCTGCACCGGCACGACGATCACCGAGCCGCCTTCCTCGCCTACCAGAACCGGCTGCGCCCCGCCGTCCAGCAGCGTCAGCAGCGCGCCCGGGCCCTCGCCCGTTCTCTCGTGCCCGCGACCCGCACAGGCATCGCCGCCCAGCACCTCATCAGCCGGCTCGTCCTGCGCGACCTGTTCACCGGGCTGCTGCGCCGCGGCTACGGCGACACCACCAGCATTCTCGACCGCACACACCGCATCTGAAGGACACCGTCATGGAGATCGTCAAGCGTCCGGCCCCGCCCACCGGCATCCGCCGGCTGCTCTTCCGCGCACCCATCCACTTCTACCGGCTGCGCCTGGGCTGGGTCTTCGGCGGCCGGTTGCTGCTGCTGAACCACACGGGACGTGTCTCGGGCAAACCCCGCCAAGTCGTCATCGAGGTCGTCGAACACGACCGGGCGGACGGCAGTTACGTGGTCTGTTCCGGGTTCGGGCCCGAGGCCGCCTGGTACCGGAACCTCCTCGCCACACCCGCGGCGAGCATCCAGGTGGGGGTGCGGACCCGCCCCGTCACCGCGCACCCGCTCGACACCGAGGAAGGCGGCGAGTTCATGGCGCGCTACGCACCCCGCCACCCGCGGACCGCCCGCAAGCTCGTGCGCTTCATGGGCTTCTCCGTCGACGGCACCCAGGAGGACTACCGGGCCGTCGGGCGGAAACTGCCCTTCGTACGCCTCAGCCCGCGCAGCTCGTAGCGCAGCAGTGCAGTGCCCGAGCCGCAGCGTTCCCAGCCCTCTTCCGGCCTTCCCGGAGGCCGCGGCCGGTCCGCACGCGGTGTCAGGGCCGGCTGTCGGTGCGGCTCTGCGAGGCGGCGGACGGTTCGAGCAGCGGCTCGAAAGCGGACTCGCGGGCCGGTGCGGCGCGGGAGCCGGCACCGGGGTTGAATTCCGGAGCCGCACCGCGAGTCACCGGCCGCGGCAACAGGTCGTCCACAGGCGTCTCCGGACGGGTTGTGCGGTCGAACTGCGCGCCTCTCTCTCGGATTTGCGCCTGTGCGACAGTACGGTGATCCCCTGCGGTCCACCGGCCGGAAGGTCCCCGCTGGCGGCAGTCACCTGCCTGAGCCCCGGGTTGCTGAGAGCGGCCGGAGCGCGGGCTCGGGGGCCGGCACTGCTTCACGTGTCCGCCGGGCCCGCTTCACGCGGGGAATGCCGCCCTCGTCCCCCGACGCGCCCGAACTGGAGGCCACGTGACCCCGAGCCGCACCCCCGAGAACGGCCTGGCCGTACGCCGACGACTCCGGGCGGACAGCTCCGCACGCCGCGCGCCGGAGCCCGGGAGGGCGAAGTGAGCGGGACGGCCGGCGGGGGCGGCCCCGAGCCCTCGGGAGCCGCGGCCGAGAACGGCGTCTCGGCGGCGGAGCGCGAGCTGTTCGGAGGGCGGCTGCGCTGGGACGACGCGTTCGTCGAGCACGAGGGCTCGGTGTCACGGCTGCGCTTCGGGCAGATGGCGGCCGCGCTGCCGCGCATGATGGGTGTGGTCCTGCGGGCCGGCTGGGAGACCGACCCGCGCGCGCTGGCCGGGGTGGTGGTGGCGCAGGCCGGCCAGGGCCTGACCACCGCGTTCGGGCTGGTGGCGATCAACGGCGTGCTCGGCAGTCTGTTCGCGAACGGGCCGACGGACGACAAGCTGCGGGAGTCGGTTCCGGCGCTGGTGCTGCTGGCCCTCGTCTCCGTGGGCATGGCACTGATGGCGGCCTGGTCGACGGCGCTGTCCGGCCGGCTGGAGCCGCAGGTCGAGCGGGCCGTCTCACTCCGCTACTACCGGGCGGTCACCCGGGTGGAGGTCGCGGCGACGGAGCAGCCCGAGGTCCAACGTCACCTGGAGGCGGGCAAGTTCGGCACGGAGTCGGCCCGGCGCATGCTCAGCCTGTCCGTGGGGGCCTCCAACGTCGTGATCGGCATGGTGGCCGCCGCCGTCGTGCTGGCCTCGCTGCACTGGGCGCTGCTGCCGATGCTGCTGGCCATCGCGCTGCCCAAGGCCTGGGGGGCGGTGCGCTCGGCACGCCGGGAGTACACCTCGCGGCGGCACTGGGTGGACCACCGCCGGGCGGTCGCCACCCTGCTCCAGTACCTGACGATGCCGCACGCCGCCGGGGAGATCCGGGCACACGCGGCGGGCTCGCTGCTGCTGCGCGGGTACGAGGAGATGTCCGGGCTGATGGAGACCGAGCAGCGGCGCCTGGCCCGCGCCCAGGCCCGGACCGACCTGGTCGCCGCGGCGTTCTCCGGACTGGCGTCCCTGGGCTGCTACGGCGTGCTGTGGTGGCTGCTGACCAGCGGCGGTCTCCCGATCGCGGTGGGCGGTACCGCGGTGGTCGCCATCCGCACCTCCACCGCGCGGCTCACGTCGCTGGTGCAGCAGGTGAACCGCATGTACGAGGAGATGCTCCGGCTCGGCGACACCGAGGAGGCCATCCGGCTGGCTGCCGGACACGCCATCCCCGCCACCGGGAGGCCGCTGCCCTCGCCGGTGCGGGAGATCCGGGTGCGGGACGTCTCCTTCACCTATCCCGGGGCCACGGTTTCCGCGCTGCACCGGGTGGACGTGTCCGTGCGGCGGGGTGCGGTGACCGCGCTGGTGGGCGCGAACGGTTCCGGCAAGTCCACGCTGGCCAAGATCCTCGGCGGACTGCTGCTGCCGGACAGCGGTGACGTGTGGTGGGTGGGCCCGGAGGGGGAGCGGGTGGAGGTGCGCGAGGCGGCCCGCGCCGACGTCTTCCGGTCGGTGGGGATGCTGACCCAGGACTTCCCCAACTGGCAGATGACGGCCGCAGCGAACATCGCCGTCGGAGCCGGGGACCGTCCGCGCGACATGGCCCGGGTCCGGGAGGCGGCGCGCGGCGCCGATGTGGCCGGCCTTATCGAGGGGCTGCCGTACGGCTGGGACTCCATCGTCCTCAAGGGGTACGAACGCGGCGTGCAGCTCTCGGGCGGCCAGTGGCAGAAGCTGGGTACGGCCCGCAGCCTCTACCGGGACGCGCCTTTCCTGCTGGTCGACGAGCCGACCTCGGCGCTCGATCCGCATGCCGAGATCGAGGCGTTCGACCGGCTGCGGACCCTGGCCGACAGCGGTGTCGCGGTCGTACTGGTCACCCACCGGCTCGCCGCGACCTCCTCCGCGGACCACATCTATGTCCTGGACCGCGGGCACGTCGCCGAACACGGCACCCACGAGGGGCTGATGGGCCGGGAGGACGGGCTGTACCGGGGCATGTTCGAAGCGCAGGCCGCGCAATACGGGCTCACCTCGCTCCCGGAGGCGACCGTCCCCGCGCCCCGCAGCGGCACGGCTGCTCCCTCCGGCGGTACGACTGCCCGGCCGCAACAGGGCGCGGGGGCAGCCGACTGAAGGTGGCCCGGCCGGAATTCCGCGCACTTCACATGGGGATTCACACAACGCCGACAAGCGGAATCGTGGATTTCCGTTGCCGGTGCTGTCGCCAGTCGCCAGAGGTCGCCGAACTGGCGGTTGCGCCGGTCTGATGTCTCCCGACCGAACGCCACCGGAGCCCGCAGCCGCACCGTGGAATTCTCAAGTGGCGGATGTGGCTGGTGTGTTGACGCTGCTGATGTTGCTCCATTACGTTCCACGAGGCTCCGGGAGGCCCGGCGTGTACGAGCGTCGATCTCGCGGAGAAATCATTGCCGACCTCTGTCCGGAGGGAACGAAATGAACGAAGAACTGCTCGACGACGAGTTCGCCCTCGACCTGCGTGTGGGGCACACCGCGGTCTCCACCAGCTCCGCCGCCGCGACGAACAACGGCGGTTGCGAGACCTCGCGCACCTCGCTCTGCACCGACACGCTCAGCACCTGCTGCTGAGCCGCCACATCCGATGTGCTGACCCGCCGCAACCGGGGTGACGCACATCCACGGTGAGCCACGCGGAGGGCCCCGCGGTCCGTGCACAGGGGGTCTCAGAGCCCTCCGTCTGGTTGTTCGCCACGAAGGCCGAGATGCACCGAAGAGGCTGAGGGAGGGCGCCATGGAGTCCGGGCCGGCGGGGAGAGCGACCGACGACGAGGCCCTGCGGCTGGCCCGCGAGGTGGCCGACCGGCTCATGGAATCGGCCGGCGGCGCCGCGGAGAAGGCGGACCTCGCCGACGGCGCCCCCGGCATCGCGCTCGCACTCCGGTACGCGGCCGAAGTCTTCGACGAGGACCGCTACTTCAAAGCCGGACAGCTCCATCTACGGCACACAGCCGAGGTGAGTGCCGCCACACCCTTGCAGGCGCCCGGTCTGTACCTCGGCACCGCGGGTGTCGTCTGGGCGGTGACCGAGTACGCGCGGCTGGAGCCGCGCTACCTCCCCACGCTGGCCACGATGACAGACCAACTCGCCCGGCAGACCCAGGCGATCACGCTGAACCCCGCCGCGGGAAGCGTCGCCTCGCACGACTACGACGTCATCGGCGGCGCGGCCGGCTGGCTCGCCGCGCTGCTCAAGGCCGCGGACGTGCTCGGCGGGCGGGCGACGGACGCCACCCGGCAGGCCGCGGACCGCCTCGTCGACTATCTGGTGGAGCTGACCCGGGACGACGGCGGCCCGCTCAGATGGTTCTGCGCGCCCTCGCACTTCCCCACCATCCTGGGCCCCGACGGAGAGCCGACGCCCCTGCCGGGATATGTGAAGCAGTTTCCCGACGGCGTGTACAACCTGGGATTCGCCCACGGGCCGCCCGGCATCCTCGCGGCCCTCTGCCGCCCCGACGCCGCCCACGCGACCGGCACCGCGGACCAGGAGGCCCGCTCGCACCGGGTGCGCCAGGGCGTCCGCGAGCTCGCCCGGACACTCGAAGCGCTGCGCATCGACGGTCTCGACCATCCGGCCTGGGCCAACCTCCTGCTGCCCCACCCGGACTCCGGACGACCCGACACCGGCGCCGAGCAGATACCGGCCAGGAGCGCCTGGTGCTACGGGCCGCCCGGGGTCGCCGCGTCCCTGCTGCCGGCCTCGGCGGCCTGCGGCGAGCCGGAGCCCACCGACCTCGCGGTGGCCACGCTCCTCGGCGTCGAACGCACCCCGGCCGAGCAGCAGCGCATCAACTCGCCCACGCTCTGCCACGGGCTGGCGGGGCTGGTGACCGTCTACGGCCGGGCCGCCGCCCAGACCGGCCTGCCGGACCTGCGGCGCATGCACGATGCGTTCCTGTCCCGGATGTGCTCGTACGCGGACCCGGACCACCCCTACCTCTTCCCCGACTACGACCCGTGGGGCGGGCACGAACACAACCCCGGCCTGCTCACCGGTGCGGCCGGCGTCATGCTCGCCCTCCTCGGTGCCGTCTCCGACACGGCGGCCCAGTGGGACGAGCTGCTGTTCCTGACCCCGGGACCCGGCCCCGCGCGCCGGCCGGGCGGGAGCGGGGACGAGCAAGGACCGGACCGAGGCATGGGGGAGACGTGACCGAAGAGCGTGCCGACACCTACCGGGCCTGCGGGTTCTTCATGCTCAGGGCGCCGGCTCTGCCCGCACGCCCGATGCTCGAACTGCTCGGGTCGCTGCCCGCCGCGGCCGGCGAGGCCGCGCGCTCCGACGCCGGACGGGACGACCCCGACAGCCACGACGCCTACGCGAACCAGCTCCGCAAGCTGTGGTCCACCCCGGGTGTACCGGAGGCCGTGCGGGCCGCCTCGCCCCATCTGGCCGACGCCGTCGAGCGGTTGGACAGCCTCGGCGGAAAGGACCGGCGCAAGGCCGTCCGCGGCCTGGGCCGCTATCTGAACCGGATGAGCTTCCGCGCGACGCCGTTCGGCCTCTTCGCGGGCGTCACCACCGGCGTGTTCGGCGAGGAGCAGCGCACCCGGCTCGGCGACACCGCCATCGGAGCGGCCCGCGCACGCGCGGACTCCGGATGGGTCATGCACCTGGTCAAGCGGCTCGCCTTCGGTGCGCAGCCGCCCGGCGAACTGCGGGTGCGGCGCAACGACCTGGTCCACGTGTCCCGCGGCCGGGTGTGGCTGTCCACCGCCGAGGGCTATGGGCTCGACGCCGGAGCCGAGCCCGCCCGCACCGGCGCACCCGGCGACGGAGGCCGGAGCGCGCCCAGGGGCCGACGCTCCGTCAGCGTACGACTCACCGCGCCGATCCGGTCCGTGCTCGACCACACCCGCACGCCCATGACACTCGGCGACCTCACCGCCCGGCTCGCCGAGGACTTCCCGACGGCGGGCGCCGAGCGGATCGCGACCCTGCTGGACGGTCTCCTCGACAGCGACATCCTCATCACCGCCGAGCGCCCCCGGCTGCTGGTCCCCCCGACCGGCCGCACGGGCCGCGACGCCTCGCTGCTGCGCTCGATGCTGCCCCCCGTCACCGACCCGGCCGTCGCCGGGGCGATCGACGGGGTGGAGGCCGCGATCGGCGCGTTCAACCAGGGTGAGATCCCGGTGTCCGAACTGCTGGAGGCGGCGAGCGCGCCGCTGCCCGAGGCCGTCGGGGGCCACTCGGGCCCGACGCTCCAGATCGACTCGACGCTGAACCTCGACGGGCCTCTCGTCCTCCCCCGGGCCGTCGCCGGCCTGGCGGAAGAGGCCGCCCACGTCTTCCGGCGCGTCGGCGCCGAGGACCGCTACCCGCCGCACCTCTCGGAGTACGCCGACGCGTTCTCCGAACGCTACGGCCACCGCTCCGAGATCCCCCTGCTGGAGGCGCTGACCCCGGAGACCGGCCTCGGCCCGCCGCGCCGCTACCGCTCCCCGGGACAGGCGTACCCGCTGCCGGGCGTCGTCCAGCGGGCCGTCGACGGAGCGGACCGGCCGGACGAGCGGCCCCGGGAGGCCGTGCTGAACCGGATGGTCACCGGGGCCCTGGCCCGCCGGGAGCTGAGCGTCCAGCTCGACGACCGGCTGCTCGACGAACTCACCGAGGTCTCGGCAGCCGAGGACGAGCACCGGCCGCCGATGCCGGTCCTCGACATGTACCTCGGCCTGCTGCCCCCGGGGCCGGACCGTGAACGCTGGCGCGCCGTCTGCGGCACGGCCGGAGTGGTGATGGGCGGGAGGACGTTCTCCCGCTTCCACGACCTCTTCGACGAGGAGACCCGGGAGTCGCTGCGGGAGCTGGCCGCCGCCGAGGAACAGCGCCAGGGCGACGCCGTCTGCGCCGAACTGTCATCGCTGCCCCAGCACGCCCGTTCCGTCAACGTCACGATCCGGCCCACCGTCCACACCTGGGAGCTGCCGGTCAACGTCACACCCGGCCGGGACGAGGACCGGGTGATCCGGCTGGACGACGTCCTGGTCGGGGTGGCCGACGGGAAGCTCTATCTGCGCAGCCGCTCGCTGGGCCGCCGACTGCACGTCACCGACCGCGCGATGCTCAACTGGGCGGGCGCGCCCGACCCCTGCCGGTTCATGCTGGAGGTCTCCCAGGGCCTCTCCGGCACGGTCTCGTGGTTCAGCTGGGAGAGCCTGACCTGGACCATGCCGTTCCTGCCCCGCGTCGAACGGGGCGACCTGGTGCTGCGCCGGGCACGGTGGCGGCTGCGCCCCGGCGACCTCGCACCGGCCTCCGCCGGCGGTCGCGACGGCGGGGAGGGGGCCGCGCCGGCCGCGTTCGCCGAAGCCGTCCGAGCCTGGGCGGAGACGTGGATGGTGCCCCGCCTGGTCAACCTCACCGACAACGACAACGCCCTGCTGCTCGACCTCACCAGCGTCGCCTCGCTGCGCGAGTTGCGCGACAGCCTGGACCGGGCCACCGAGGACGGAATCACCCTGGAGGAGGTCCTGCCCGCTCCGGATGAGGGCTTCCTGCGGGACACCGCCGGCGAACCGTACGCCTCCGAGATCGTCGTGCCCCTCGTCCGGGCCGGCAAGGACCCGGGCCCCGTGGCCCGGCACATCCGGCCCCGGACCGTCCCCGAGGCCGCCGAGGACCCCGGGGCACGCAGCAAGCGGATCGGCAGCGACTGGCTGGCCGTGAAGCTCTACGCCGAACCGGACGCGCACGACACCCTGCTGGGCGTGGGCCTGGCCGGCCTCACCGCGAGGCTGGCCGAACAGTACGGCGTGCCCTCCCCGTTCTTCCTGCGCTACGGCGACCCGGCGCCCCACCTGCGGGTGCGATTCCACGTACCCGACGAATCCGCGCGCGCGGACGTGCTGCGCGAGGTGACCGCCTGGGCCTACGAACTCGCCCGGGGCGGACACCTCGCCGACCACACGTTCGTCAGCTACCGGCGGGAGGTCGAGCGCTACGGCGGCCCCGAACTGATCGCCGACGCCGAGGAATGGTTCCGGCAGGACAGCGCGGCCG
The DNA here is from genome assembly GCF_042869455.1 of Streptomyces sp. NPDC007025. NCBI lineage: Bacteria > Bacillati > Actinomycetota > Actinomycetes > Kitasatosporales > Streptomycetaceae > Streptomyces > Streptomyces sp. NPDC007025. Next base: position 185,810 of record NZ_JBIAFT010000007.1, read on the forward strand.
TCGTCCAGCTCCTCCGAAAGCTGCGCGCCGCCGGAACCGGTCTGCCGGGGCTGCCGCCCCGGGGCCTGGAAACGTCCCAGGAACGCGCCGCGCTGGCCGCCCTCACCCTCGACCGGCTGTGCGGCTCCCTCGTCCCCGACCCCGAGGAGCGGCACGCCCTCGCCCGCCTCGCGGCGCGGCGCAACGCCGGCGGCGACCTCTACCGCACGGCCGGCCGCGGCCTGTGGAACGCCCGCGCGGGCGAGGGCCCGACCCGCGAACTGCTCGACGCGGCCGACACCGTGTGGCGCCCGGCCGCGGAGCGGTTCACCCGGCGGATGACCGAGCTGGAGCGCGCCGGCGGACTCCAGGCGGACCGCGGCGACATCGTGCTGTCCCTGCTGCACATGCACTGCAACCGGATGGGCCTGCGTCCCTCCGACGAGGCCCTCTCCTACGGCGTCTGGCGCCGCCTCCTCGACCGCGCGGCCCACACCGCGGGGTGAGCCGCCGGGGCGGGGCTGCGGTACCGCGGCGTGGTCCGGGGCATCGACCAGGGCGCCCGCGCCCGGGACGGCAGCCCGGGGTCACTCCGCGTACAGTTCGACTGCTCGGCCATCGGGGTCCGTGACGGTGTGCCGGCCCGGAGGCAGCGGCGGTGTCAGCTCTCCTCCCCTCACCCGGAAGCCCAGCCGCACACTGGAGGCCGGGCGCCGGGCGGTCGCGGGATACAACTCCAGCACGCTGCCGTCGGGCAGCGCAGCCGCGTGGTGCACCGGCCCGGTGCCGTGCTGCTCCCGCACGAAGGTGAGCCCCAGCCCGGCGTAGAACGCGCGGCACTCTTCGAGGCGACCGGTGTAGACGACCACCAGCGCGAGGCGGGCCGGGGACGGGGGAATCGCTGCCGTCATCGTGGGTGTCCTTCCGCGAGGGAGCCCGGGGGGATGCCGGCACTCGTCGCGATCGATGATGCCGGGCCGGAAGGTGCGATGCGTTCACCCAGGAGATGTGGGAGCCGCACCGGACCGTCGTTGTCGCGGCTCGATGCCGGTTCTGCCGGCACCGGTTCCGGAATCGGGCGCGGTGGCCGTCCGGTTCACTTCCGCACGGGGAGTCCGTGCGCGGGCGGACCGGCGGCACGGGCGTGTTCCGGGTGTTTCCGTGCGGCTTCGGCAGACGGCACGGACCGAGGGCGCGTACCGGCCGGTCGTCCCGAGGCGCTGCGCCCTGGCGGCCGGTGCGTCTCGTTCCGCAAGCCGTGCCCGGGGCCGCGGTTGTCCGGGCGTTCCGGCAGGAATGCTTGGCCCATGACAGGAGATGACAGGAACAGGCGTTCACAGTCCGGTGACGACGGCGGCTCCTCCAGCGGAAGCGACTCGGACGGCGGCGGAGAGTAGCCGACGGCTCGTCCTCGTCCCCGCGCACCGGTGGTGTGCGGGGACGAGGCGTCGCACATCGGGGCGGAGACCTCCGGTGCGGAAGGTGCCGCGGTGCCCTCGGAGCCGTCGGTCGCAAAGGTGTGCGGCACGCGGCTGAACCGCGCCTCGCGGTACCCAACGTCGCTGTATTCGAACGGACTTGGGTTACTCTCTCTCCCTTCGAAAGGGAAGGGGGCCCTGTGGTGATGACCGATGTCATGAGGCGGCGGGGCAGAGGCGAGCGGCCGCGGCGCCGGGCGCGGACGGCTGCTGTCGCGGCGGCTTCCGCGTCCTGCGCGCTGTTGCTGGTGCTGGCCGGGTGCGGCGGATCATCGGACGACGGGTCCGGTACCGCGAAGAAGGCGCGCCCGCCCGCGGGCAAGGCCGACGACTCCGAAGGCGGCCCGGACCGGGGGGACTTCAACGGCGACGGCTACGACGACTACGTCACGCCCGTCCACTCCGCGAGCGAGGACCGGAAGCGCACGAAGGACACGCTGCTGGTGGTCTACGGCTCCGAGAAGGGGCTGAACCCCTCGTGGACGAGGCGGCTCGATGGGCGCTTCGGTTCCTCCTTGCTGCGTACGGATCTCGACTCGGACGGCTTCACCGACCTGGTGGCCGCGCGGACGCACGACGACAAGGTCCAGCCGTACGTACTCTTCGGAGGCCCCCGCGGGCTCGGGAAGGCGCGGAAAGTCGAGGCTCCGCGTAACTTCGGCCCGATGGCGGTCGGCGACTTCGACGGGGACGGACGCGCCGACCTGTTCGACCCCGGCGGCGGCGGCAAGGGCGACCCCTCGCGCAATCCCGACGGGCCCCGGGGCGATGTGCCCGCGCGTATCCTCTACGGTCCGTTCGGCGGCGACGGTGCCCCGTCCGGCAAGAGTCCGCGCGAGCCGGTCACGGTCGATGTCGGCCAGCACGGCTACTCGTCCCCGAACGGCGCCGTGGCGGGCGACTTCGACGCCGACGGCCGCACGGACCTCTTCCTCACCTACGGCTACGACGCCGAGCAGGACGACGGCGCCCCCGACGATCTCACCCCGCTCGCCCACTACCGAGGTGCCGAGCACGGCCTGACCCGCGACCGCGACACCGAACAGAAGGTGTTGAAGGCGATGGGCGGCCGTCACGACGGCTTGTCCGTCGGCGACGTGGACGCGGACGGGACCGACGACCTGCTGCTGCCGCTCCGCCGTTCGGCATCGGACACGGAACCGCGGGAGGGCAAGGGCGGCGGGGTCGGCGTGCTGCACGGTGCACGCTCCGGCCTGGGCGCCGGAAAGCCCGCCCGCCGGATCTTCGCGGGACGGAATGAGAGTTTCGGGGCATCTCCGGCGGTCGGCGAGGTCAACGGCGACGACCACCCGGACCTCGTCGTCAACACGCCCGACTTCCGGGGCAACGACGGGCTGGTCACGCTGCTCCCGGGAGGCGCCGACGGTCCGTCGGCCGAAGGTTCGCAGGAGGTCCACGCCAGGACCGAGGGGCTGCCGGGCGCCCCCAACCGCGCCCCCTGGAACCTCTTCAACTTCCAGCCTCCGTTGCTGGACACGGACGGCGACGGGCACGACGAAGCTGTCGTCCTCGCTCCCCTGTTCAACAAGCGCAAGGGCGCGATCCTGCAGATCGCCGGCTCCGACAAGGGCTTCGCTCCCACCCGCTCCCGCCAGTTCACCCCCTCGGCTGCCGGAGTGCCGCTGCTGCTGAAGTGACGCAGGACGGACACCGGGACCGGAGCCGACCGGCTTCGGTCCCGGTGCGGTGTTCTCGCCCCCCGGTTGCCGTGCGTGGCCCGGCTTCCGCGGCCGCGTCCCTTCCTCGGCCCCGGATGCCTGGGTGTCCGGCACTCTCGACGGGCCATGCGCTCCCGTCCGTGCGCGGGCGCCGCTGCGCCGACTACCCCCAAAGAAGTATTTGACGGTTGGCTCCGCGTGCCGCAGACTCACCGCGTGGCCCTCTCCTCCTCCCGCCCCGACCGCGACGTGCTCCGCGGAGTCCTGCGTCACCGCGCCTTCCGCGCGCTCACGCTGGGCCGGTCCCTGACCTTCTTCGGCAACTCCATGGCGCCCGTCGTCCTCGCCTTCGCGGTGCTGGACCTCGGCGGTTCCGCGGTCGACGTGGGATTCGTCGTCGGCGCCCGGTCCGTCAGCAGCGTGCTGCTGCTCTTCGGCGGGCTGCTGGCCGACCGGCTGCCCCGGGCGCTGGTGCTCCAGGGTGCTGCCGCGTCCGCCGCGCTGGTGCAGACCGGGGTGGGGCTCGCCGTACTGGCCGACCGGGCGCCGATCGGAGCACTGCTGGTCCTCAGCGTGGTGCAGGGCGCCGTGGCGGCCGTCTCCATACCGGCGTCCGCCGCGCTGCTGCCCCGCACCGTGCCGCCGCGCGAGCTGCGGCCCGCCAACGCGCTCTCCCGGATGGGGATCAACATGGGCATGATCGCGGGGACCTCGTTCGGCGGCATGCTGGCAGCCGTCGCGGGCCCGGGCTGGGGCATGGTGCTCGACGGCGCGGCCTTCCTGGGCGCCGCGGCCGCCTACCGCCTCGCCGGGCGCGTGCTCGCCGGGCGCGGTGCGGCCACGCCGCCCGCGTCGCCCGCCGAGGTGCTCCTTCCCGCTACGGCCGCCGAGTCGGCCGAGCCCGCCGAGTCGGCCGAGCCCGCCGAGCCCGCCGAGCCCGCCGAGCGGGCGCGGCCCTGGCAGGACCTGCGGCAGGGCTGGCACGAGTTCGCCTCCCGCACCTGGGTGTGGGTGGTGGTGCTGCAGTTCTTCGTGGTGAACGCGGTCTCGGCGGGCGGGATCCAGGTGCTGGGGCCGGCCGTCGCCGACACGACCTTCGGCCGGACCGCGTGGGGCTTCGTCCTGGCCACCCAGATGGCCGGGGCGCTGGTCGGCGGGCTGCTCGTGGCGCGGTCCCGCTCGCGGCACGCGTTGCGGATCGGGGTGGCCGTGGTGGCCCTGGACGCGCTGCCGCTCGTCGCCCTCGCGGAGTCGGCCGATCTGGCCCTGCTGCTGATGGCGATGTTCGTGAACGGCATCGCGCTGGAGCAGTTCAGCGTGGCCTGGGACCTCTCGCTCCAGGAGAACGTCCCGCAGGACACGTTGGCCCGCGTCTACTCCTACGACGCCCTGGGGTCCACCCTCGCGCTCCCGCTGGGCGAAATGGCCGCCGGTCCGCTGGCGGAACGCTTCGGCGTGCGTCCGACGCTGCTGTGCGGGGTCGGACTCGTCCTGCTGGTGACGGCGGGCGCACTGGGCAGCAGCCAGGTGCGGGGGCTGACGGCGGGCGGACCGGTGCCGGACGAGGGCGCTCCGGAGCGCGCGGCGGTGTGAGGGAGACTGGCCGGATGCCGCACTCCCGCTCCGGCCCGACCGACTCGCCCGGCCCGACCGACCCCGGCACCTCCGGTGCCCCTGCCGCGCCGTACGCTGCCGCCGGTTCCGCGACCCCGGAAGCCTCCGTGGCGGATCTGCGGGTGCTGGCCCATCCGCTGCGGCTGCGGCTGCTCTCCCTGCTGACCGGCGAGGCCTACAGCGCGGCGGAGGCGGCCCGGATCCTGGACCAGTCGCAGGCGAACGTCAGTTACCACCTGCGCAGGCTGCACAAGGCCGGGCTCGTGGAGGCGGTGGGTGAGGTGTCCGTACGCGGCGGCACGGCCAAGCGCTACCGCCACGATCCGGACAGCGGCGACCGCCTCGGCCGCGGCGTGCCGCAGGGCGTCGACGCGTACCTTGCCCTGGCCGGCGCACTGGGCGAGGAGCTGCGGCGGCGTACGGCCCAGCGGGACACCGGGGTGCGGGGAGAGATGACCGACGCGGAGGTCTGGCTGGAGCCGGAGGTGTGGGCCGGGGTGCGCGAGCGTGCCAGGGAGGTGGGGGACGAACTGCACCGCTGCGCGCTCCCGCCCGGGACGGACGGTGCGGTACGGGTGAGCGCGACGATGGTCCTGTTCGCCATGCGAGCGGCGGAGAGCGCCCCGCCCGCCGAGCCGGCCGGCTAGGTCTCGTCGGGCCGGTCATGTGCGGCCGCCGCGGACGAGGCTGCGGCGCGCGGACGCGGGCGTTCCGCGGGCGGGTGGCGGGGATCCTCGCGTTCGGTACCGCCACCCGCCCCGCCTCTCAGCTGGTGTAGTCCTTGATCCAGTAGGAGCAGTCGATCCACCCCGGAAGGCCGCCGGTGAAGTCCTTGGCACAGGCCTTGATCCGGACCTCGGTGTTGTGCGGGATGTTGCTGATCCGGCAGTACTCATACCCGTTGTTCGCGCCGTTCCGGTCGTCGCACGACGTGATCTCGGAGCGGCCGGGGAGCTTGATGCGGAGCACCATGCTGTAGCCGTCCGCCTTGGTGTCCGCGATCCGGTACTTGTTGTTGTCGCCGCTGTTGAACGCCCCGGTGCCGCGGCCGTTCGACGCGTCCGCGATGTGCCAGGACCCGACGGCGTTCGCCGGGGCCTGCGCCAGGGCGACACAGGCGGCGGCGCCGACAGCCACGCTCAGAGCACGCTTCATACGGGACATACGCCCCCCACTCTCCTCGTTCACAGGTTTCCCGAGTGGCGAGCCCGTCGGGTCGTCCGGAGAAGATCATGCCCCGGACAAGCCCGATTTGCCAGGTCTGCATGGGCACTTCATTGCCGAGGCGCTGTGCGCGGCATGTCGAGGAGACGAGTCCGCGGAGGCGGTCATGTGACATGCCCGGACCTTTCCGGGGTCGGGGCTCCGCCGGCGGGTGGCGGAGCCCCGCGCTCTGTACCGCAGCCCGTCGTGCACGCGGCCCTGCCGGATCGCACCGCCGTGAACGACCCTTCGGGCCCAGGCGGTGGCTAGTCCCCGGCCAGGAAGTCCGCCACCGGTCCGGGTGGGTTGGCGGCGCGGGCGAGGGTGAACATCGCCTCGGGGGCGAACATGTCGTAGAGGAGGACGGGTACCGGCCGTCCGAGCGCGCGCACCAGGTCGCCTTCGGTGTGGAGCAGCCGGGCCGGCTCGACGCAGAGTTCGCGGAACCGGGTGTCGAGGAGCGCTCCGCGCTCGTCCTGCACCTGGTCGGGGGGGGCGTCGTCCTCGTACCAGAGGCCGTCCGCTTCGGCCTCCCGGCGGTGCAGCGCGGCGCCGTGCGGGTCGTGTTCCGCGTCGTTCCCGAGGATGCGGATGCCTTCCAGGCCCGACGGGGGAAAGCAGGCGTAGTGCCAGCGGGCTTCCCAGGGGTCCGGTGCGTCCGGCCGTGCGAGCAGTCGGGCCGGCTCGTCCTCCGTGGGGCAGCCGACCGCCAGGTAGGGGAAGCGCGGGTCCTGGTCGACGCTGTCGACGCGGAACGTGACGGCGTAGACGGCGGAGGCGGGCCCGTCGGTCAGCTGCCCCAGGGTGCTGACCGTCTGCTGCCTCATGTGCTGCCGGAACGTCATCGGGTGCTCTCCGGTGCCGGGGTGGGGTGAGTCGTCGTCGCTGCGGAGCGACTCGGGCGGCACGGGCGGCCTCGGCCTGGGAGCGCGGCCCGAGTGGCCGGTGGTGCGGCAGATTATCGGCTCCGCGTACCGTGCCGTCCCCCCGCCCCGGCGCTGTTCCCGTTCTCGGTGCCCGCGGACGGCCCGCCCGCGGAACGCTGTCGAGGGCGGGTCGGGCGGGCCTGAGCAGGCGCTCATCACATCGGGTGAAACTTTGGCCGACCGTTGCGGCCAACAACACTCTGTTGCCAAGCTGTTGCTGACCGTCAGTATCGCCCGGCACCAGTCAGCTTCACTCAGCATCTGGCCGAAACGGGGAGGGCACACGTGCCATTCGGTGAGCAACCCGCGTATCTGCGCGTGGCCTCGGATCTGCGCAGCAAGATCGCGGATGGATCCCTTCCGCCGCACACCCGCCTCCCCTCGCAGGCCCGCATCCGCGAGGAGTACGGCGTCTCGGACACGGTCGCGCTGGAGGCGCGCAAGGTGCTGATGGCGGAGGGGCTGGTCGAGGGCCGTTCCGGCTCCGGAACCTATGTGCGGGAGCTGCCGGCCGCCCGCCGGGTCTCCCGTACCGGTTACCGCTCCCTGGGGGAGTGCACGCCCTTCCGCCAGGAGCAGTCCGACGAGCGGGTGCGGGGCACCTGGGAGTCGCAGAGCGAGCAGGAGGACGCCTCGGCCGACATCGCCGAGCGGCTGTTCATCGAGCGCGGTGAACGGGTGATGCGCACCCGCTACGTCTTCCGTGTCGGCGGCGACCCGGTGATGCTCTCCGTCTCCTGGGAGCCGCTGGCGGTGACGGGCCGGACGCCGGTGATGCTGCCCGAGGAGGGGCCGCTGGGCGGCCGGGGCGTGGTGGAGCGGATGGCCGCCATCGACCTGGTGGTGGACAACGTCACCGAGGAGGTCGCGAGCCGCCCCGGGCGGGCGGGGGAGATGACGGCACTGGGCGGCGTCCCGGGGCACGCGGTGCTGGTGATCGCGCGGACCTATTACGCGGGGAAGCGCCCGGTGGAGACGGCGGACGTGGTGGTGCCCGCCGACCGATTCAAGCTGGCGTACCACCTGCCGGTGAAGTGACCGACCCGGCGCCTGCGGTGCGGTTCTGCTTCCGAGGTGCGCCAGGGTGCCGCCGCCGGGCGGGCGAACGCCTGGCCGAAATGTTGACCGCAATGTGCAAAGCCGAATGCGGTGAGTGAGGGCCGGGCGTAAGCTCCGGCATATGCGAAGTGCGAGCGGCGACAGTGACGCGGTGCTGCCCTGGCAGCTCATCCGCCAGGACTGCCACGGCAACCGCTACCGCGTCGGCAGCTATGCCACCCGGGCCGAGGCGCAGCATCTCGCCGAACGACTGAGCGAACAGGCCGAGGGGTACCTGGTGGAGCACCGGGACCGGCTGACTGCCCACCCGGAACCCGCGGACGGCGGTCGCGGCTGACGCCGCACGCGCACCCCCGCGCCACTTCCCCTCCGCCCCTCCGCCGCTCCGCCCTGGCGTCGGTGCGGCGCTCCGCGTGCGCCCCTTCGCCCCCTGTGTCCGATATATGGATAATGAGCCCACGTCGTAGGTATCCAGTTCCCGACCAGGGGCGTGGGCCGTGTGAGCACCGAACCCGCCGACGAGGCGACCTCGCTCCTGGACACCCTCCGCGTCGGGGTCGTCATGCTGGACGGGCACGGCACCGTCCTGGTCTGGAGCCCGACCACCCAGGAGATCCTGGGCTGGTCGGCCGAGGACACCGTCGGCCGCTCGATCGAGGACTTCGTCGAGAGCGACGAGGCCGAGCGCCGCACCCGCCGCAACAGCCTCGGGCGCACCGGAAGCTGGCAGGGCATCCTGCACATCCGCCACCGAGCGGGGAACGTGGTCGAGGTCGAGGGCCGCGGCTCACTGCTGCGGGACACCGAGCAGCACCCGTTCGTCCTGGCCAGCATCATGGAGACCAGCCGGCTGCGCGCCGTCGAGCACGATCTGGCCGTGCTTGACGCCCTGTTCGCCTCCTCGCCGCTGGGCATCGCGGTCTTCGACACCGAGCGGCGCTTCGTCCGCTTCAACGACGCCCTCGTACGGCTGAACAACGCCACCCGTGCCGAGCTCGTCGGCCACACCGTCACCGACCTCCTCCCGGCCGCCATGGCCGAGGAGGTGCTGCAGATCCAGTCCAAGGTGCTGGAGACGGGGCGCTCGGTCGTGGACCTGGTGACCACCGCCCCCGACGGCAACGGAGCCCGCTCCGTCTCCTACGCCCGGATCACCGACCGCAGCGGCACGGTGCGCGGGGTGAGCTGCACGGTCATGGACATCACCGAGCGGCTGGAAGCGCTCAACAAGGCGGAAGCGGCCCGGCAGCGGCTCGCCCTGCTCGACGAGGTCGGCGTGGCGCTCGGCAACCTGCTGGACGTCCACGCCATCGCGCAGGCGCTCGCCGAGGTGCTGGTGCCGCGGTTCGCCGGCTACGCCGGGATCATGCTGCGCGACGAGGTAGCCGTCGGGGGAGAGCTGCCCGAACCGGTGATTCCCTTCGGCACGCCGCTGCGCCTCTTCGGGTTCGCCGCCCGGGAGAGCGGTGAGCGCGTGGAGCGGCTGCTGCGGCTGGGCAGCGAGATCCGCTACGAACGGGAGTCGCTGCTCGGCCGGGCGCTGGACAGCGGCATGCCCCAACTCGCCGGTACGCCCGAGGAGATCCTGCGCGCCACCCGGTCCGGCGACCCCCGGGTCGAGGCCACCTTCGAGCTGGGGGTGCACTCGCTGATGGCGGTGCCGCTGCGAGCGCGCGGCACCGTGCTCGGACTGCTGCTGGTGAGCCGGGGGCAGGGGGACGAGCCGTACGGGGACGACGACCGCGCGCTCGCCACGGAGGTGGCCGACCGCTCCGGCACCTTCCTGGACAACGCCCGGCTGTACGCGCGCGAGCGGGAGGGCGCGCTGATGCTCCAGCGCAGCCTGCTGCCGCAGCGCATCCCCGAGCCGCCGGGAGTCGACCTCGCCTACCGCTACGTCCCGGGCAGCAGCGGTACGGAGGTGGGCGGCGACTGGTTCGACGTCATCCCGCTGCCGGGCGGCCGGGTCGCCTTCGTCGTCGGTGACGTGATGGGGCACGGACTGCACGCCGCGGTCACGATGGGACGGCTGCGTACCGCCGTCCGCACGCTGGCGGGCCTCGATCTGCCGCCGGACGAACTGCTCGCCCGGGTCAGCACGGTGGGGGACGACCTCTCCCACGGGCCTGACGACCCCCTGATGGCCACCTGTCTGTACGCCGTCTACGAACCGGCTCCCACCGCGGCGGGCTCCCGCTGCGGGGTGCTGACCATGGCGAGCGCGGGTCATGTGCCGCCGCTGCTGGTCACCCGCGAGGGTGAGAGCGGGTGCCGGGTCCGGCCCGTCGATGTGCCCTCGGGCGTCCCGCTCGGCGTCGTCGGACCCGAACCGGACCAGGAGTACCCGCTGACCGAGACCGAGGTCGAGGAGGGGAGCATCCTGGTGCTGTACACCGACGGCCTGGTCGAGAGCAGAGGTGAGGACATCACCGAGGGCATCGACCGGGTCTGCGCGCTGCTCGCCGGTCCCGGCTCCCGCAGGTCGGCTCCCGAGGACGGGTGCACCTGGAACGGTGCCGCCGCCCACGTCTCGACAGGACCCGTCGGTGCCACCGGCTGCGGTGGACTGGAGAACTCCTGCGACCTGCTCATCGACTCGCTGCGCGGGCAGCGCCCCGGGACCCCGCGCCGGCCCGGCACGGGGGACGACGTCGCGCTGCTGATGGCCAGGCTCGGCGGACTGCCCGGGCACACCGCCGCCTCCTGGTCCTTCACCCCCGGCAGCTACGCCGTGCGCAGGGCGCGCGAAGCCGTACGGAAGACACTGCGCGAGTGGCGGCTCAGCGATCTGGAGGACACCTGTGTGCTGTTGGTGAGCGAACTGGTCACCAACGCCTTGCGGTACGCGCACGGTCCCGTCGGAGTACGGGTGGTACGCGACACCGGCCGCGATCCGGCCGGACCGGCCGGAGTGCTGATCGTGGAAGTTTCCGACCTGCTCCCCGAACCGCCCCGCGAGCGTGTCGTCACCGAGGAGCAGGAGGGCGGCCGGGGGATCCAGATGGTGGCCAGCGAGGCCCGCCGCTGGGGCACCCGGCACGGCCCCGAAGGCAAGACGGTGTGGTTCGAACTGGCGCTGCCCTGAGCGGACCGGGACGGTGGCGGTCGCCCCGTCCGCAACAGCAGCACCGGATGCGGCTCGGGTGGCGCGGGGTGGCGCGAAACCCCGGCCCGGCTTGGTCCGTGGCCGGTGCGCACTCCTGGGGTTCGACCCGGCATTCCCTGGTTAGGAGTCAGGGGTGACTCCCGTGAACAGCGGGGGTGTGCGCGTATTGCCTCGTCGTGACAAGGAAGACTTGTGGCGATCGGGAAGAGCGGGCTCCGGATGGCTCTCCGGCCTGCCACACTTCTCGGACCGGAGGCGAGCACCGGCAGTGGAAGGGGCGGCATTGAGCGATATCCCGGTGGAGGCGGCCGGTAAGCAGGACGACGTACGTCGTGCCCTGGCCCTGCTGAACGCCGCGGGCGCGCGGATCGGCAACTCGCTGGACCTGGAGACCACCGCCCGCGAACTGCTGGACGTGGCGGTGCCCCAGTTCTGCGATCTGGCCTCCGTCGACCTCTACGAGAGCGTGCTGGCCGGGGACGAACCCCGCCCCGTCGGACCGACGCCTCCCGAGGTCGCCGACGGTGCCGAAGGCTTCGGCGGACCGGAGTCCGGCCGGTGCGAGGCGGCCCAGGGCCCCTTCGCAGGAGGGCTGCCCCGGCGCCGCCGGGGGCCGGTCGGCTCACCGCGCGCAGAGCTGCGCCGGGTCGCCTTCGCCAGCGCCGTCGCCCACACCCCCTACGGATACGTGCTTCCCGACGAGGAGGCGCGGTCCGGCGAAGCCGTGGTCCGCCAGCGCGGCACCGCACCGGACGGCGCGGAGCCGGCGGAGGATGCGGCCCGCGTCCGGGCCAACGGCACGGCACAGGCAGCCGCGCAGCCGGGGCAGCCCGCGGAGGTGGGCTCCACGCACTGCTACGCCGAGCACTCCCCGTTCGCCACCGCGCTGCGCACCGGCCGGGTGCAGAACATCCCCGGCCAGGACGGCACCGTACCGGCGCAGTTCGGCGCCGTCGTGCAGTCGACGCTCGCCGTGCCCATGGTCGCCCGGGACCGGGTGCTCGGCCTCGCGCAGTTCTCCCGGGCCAAGGGCAGCGAGCCGTTCGGCGAGCGCGACGGCGCCCTCGCGGCCGAGTTGGCGGCCCGCGCCGCCGTCTGCATCGACAACGCCCGCCTCTACCGCCGGGAGCACGAGCGCGCCCTCATCCTGCAGCGCAGCCTGCTGCCGCCGGGCGACCCGGAGGCCGCCGGACTGGAGATCGCCTGCCGCTATCTGCCGGGCAATCCGGCCACCGAGGTCGGCGGCGACTGGTTCGACGTCATCGAACTGCCCGGCCACCGCACCGCCATCGTCGTCGGCGACGTGATGGGGCGCGGGCTGCGGGCCGCGGTGGCCATGGGCGAACTCCGCACCGCCGTACGCACCCTCGCCCTCACCGACATGGAACCCGCCGAGGTGCTCGGCGCGCTGGACGAGATCGCGCGCGGTCTGGGCGATCCGCGCAAGCAGCAGTCCCAGCGCGGCCAGCGGGGCAGCGACACCGACCTGTCCGAGGTCTACCTGGCCACCTGCATCTACGCCGTCTACGACCCGGTCTCCCGGCGCTGCACCTTCGCCAACGCGGGGCATCTGCCTCCCATCATGGTCGAGCCCGGCGAGCCCGCGCTGCTGCTGGAGGTGCCCAAGGGCGTGCCGCTCGGGGTGGGCGGCGAGCCCTTCGAGGAGATCGAGATCGAACTGCCGGAGGGGGCGATGCTCTCCCTCTACACCGACGGCCTGGTCGAGTCCCGGGACCACCCGCTGGACGAGGGGCTGGACCGGTTCCGCTCGGCGCTCACCGACGCCGCCGAGCCGCTGGAGGACACCGCGGACCGGGTGCTGCGCACCCTCAACGTGCACCACGGCGAGGACGACATCGCGCTCCTCGTCGCCCGGGTGCAGGGGCTGGATCCCGGCCACGTCGGCGACTGGACGCTGCCGCCCGAGCCGCGGTCGGTCGCGCGGGCCCGCGAGCTGATGTGCGAGCAGCTCGCCGCCTGGGACCTGGAGGCGCTGAGCGACACCGCCGAGCTGCTGGTCAGCGAACTGGTCACCAACGCGCTGCGGTACGGCGAGGGGAATATCCGGCTCCGGCTGCTGCTGGAGCGGACACTGGTGTGCGAGGTGTGGGACGCGGGACAGGTCCAGCCGCGCAGGCGCCGGGCCCGGGACACCGACGAGGGCGGCAGGGGACTGCAACTGGTCGACCTGCTCTCCACCGGCTGGGGAAGCCGCCGGGTGCCCTCGGGCAAGGCCGTCTGGTTCCAGTTGCCCCGCCCGGAGGAAGGGGCGGCGGTACCGGACCCGACCGAGGCGCTGCTGAACCTGTTCTGAGCCCCTCCGACCCCCGCCCGCCACCCGCGAGCGGGGCGGCGTCCGCCTTCGGACGGCGGGGCCCGAACCGTCTGCGGACGGCTGGAGCCCGAACGCGCGAGACGTCCGGTGCGCGGCGGGATCCCGCCGCGCACCGGACGTCTCGAAGCGCCCGGCCCGTCAGTTCGTCCGGCGGCGGATCTTGTTGCCCAGCCAGACCAGCGGGTCGTACTTGCGGTCGGCGGCGCGCTCCTTGAGCGGGATCAGCGCATTGTCCGTGATCTTGATGTGCTCGGGGCAGACCTCGGTGCAGCACTTGGTGATGTTGCAGTAGCCGAGCCCGTGGTCCTCCTGCGCGGTGGACTTGCGGTCCAGGCCGGTCTCCTCGGCGGCGTCCAGCGGGTGCATGTCCAGCTCGGCGACCCGCATCAGGAACCGCGGCCCGGCGAAGGCCGGCTTGTTCTCCTCATGGTCGCGCACCACATGGCAGGTGTCCTGGCACAGGAAGCACTCGATGCACTTGCGGAACTCCTGCGAGCGCCCGACGTCCTCCTGCTGCATCCGGTACTCGCCCGGACCCAGGTCCTGCGGCGGCACGAAGGAAGGCACCTGCCGCGCCTTCTCGTAGTTGAAGCCGACGTCCGTCACCAGGTCCCGCACCACCGGGAAGGCCCGCAGCGGGGTCACCGTGATGGTCTCGGCGCGGTCGAAGACCGACATGCGGGTCATGCACAGCAGCCGGGGCCGCCCGTTGATCTCCGCGCTGCACGAACCGCACTTGCCCGCCTTGCAGTTCCAGCGGACCGCGAGATCCGGGGCCTGGGTCGCCTGGAGGCGGTGGATGATGTCGAGGACGACCTCGCCCTCGTTCACCTCGACGGTGAAGTCCTCCAGGCCGCCGCCGTCCACATCGCCGCGCCAGACCTTGAAGTGCGCGTCGTAACTCGTCGTGTCCGGTGCGGTAGTCACTCGCTCGTCAGCTCCTCGTCGGTCAGGTACTTGATCAACTCCTCCTTCTCGAACAGCTCAAGGAGGTCCTTGCGGATCGGCGGCATCTCGCGGCGCCGCAGCGCGATCCGGCCCGCGCGGCCCGCCCCCGCCTCGGCGGTGGGCTCGGCACCCGCTTCGGCACCGGCCGGTTCCGGGGCGGTGGCGGCGAGGGTGCAGACCAGGTTGGCGCGGCGCCACTCGCGGTCCATCTCGGGATGGTCGTCGCGGGTGTGCCCGCCGCGCGACTCGGTGCGGTTCAGCGCGGCGCGGGCCACGCACTCGCTCACCAGCAGCATGTTGCGCAGGTCGAGCGCGAGGTGCCAGCCCGGGTTGAACTGCCGGTGCCCCTCCACCTTCGCGCGGCGGGCCCGCTCGCGCAGTTCGGCCAGCCGCTCCAGCGCCTCGGACATCTCCTCCTCGCGGCGGATGATGCCGACCAGCTCGTTCATGGACCGCTGCAGGTCCTGGTGGACCGTGTACGGGTTCTCGGCCGCCGCCGGCTCCTGCGCGTGCTCCTCCTCCGACGCCGAGCCGACGCCGAAGGGCCGCAGCGCCTCGGCCGCGGCCGCGTCGATCTGCGCGTCGCCGACCCGCGGGCGCTCATCGGCGCGGCCGCGCGCGTACTCCGCGGCGTGCAGCCCGGCCCGGCGGCCGAAGACCAGCAGGTCGGAGAGGGAGTTGCCGCCCAGCCGGTTGGAGCCGTGCATCCCGCCGGCCACCTCACCGGCCGCGAACAGCCCCGGCACGCCCCGGGCCGCCGCGGTGTCCGAGTCGACGTCCACGCCGCCCATCACGTAGTGGCAGGTCGGGCCGACCTCCATCGGCTCGGCCGTGATGTCGACGTCGGCCAGCTCGCGGAACTGGTGGTGCATGGAGGGCAGCCGTCGCTTGATCGTCTCGGCGGGCATCCGGGTGGAGACGTCCAGGAAGACCCCGCCGTGCGGCGAACCGCGTCCCGCCTTCACCTCTGCGTTGATGGCCCGTGCCACCTCGTCGCGGGGCAGCAGCTCGGGCGGGCGGCGGTTGCTGTCCGGGTCCTCGTACCAGCCGTCGGCCTCCTGTTCGGACTCGGCGTACTTCTCCTTGAAGACGTCCGGGACGTAGTCGAACATGAACCGCTTGCCCTCGGAATTGCGCAGCACTCCGCCGTCGCCGCGCACCGACTCGGTGACCAGGATGCCCTTCACCGACGGCGGCCAGACCATCCCCGTGGGGTGGAACTGCACGAACTCCATGTTGATCAGCGAGGCGCCGGCCAGCAGCGCCAGCGCGTGCCCGTCCCCGGTGTACTCCCAGGAGTTGGAGGTCACCTTGAACGACTTGCCGATTCCCCCGGTCGCCAGCACCACGGCGGGCGCCTCGAGCACGAAGAACCGGCCGCTCTCCCGCTCGTAGCAGAAGACCCCGGAGACCCGGTCGTCCTCTTTGAGCACCTGGGTGACGGTGCACTCCTGGAAGACCTTGATCCGGGCCTCGTAGTCGCCGCTCTCCTTGAAGTCCTCCTGCTGGAGCGAGACGACCTTCTGCTGGAGCGTGCGGATCAGCTCCAGGCCCGTGCGGTCGCCGACGTGGGCCAGCCGCGGGTACTCGTGCCCGCCGAAGTTGCGCTGCGAGATCCGGCCGTCCGGCGTGCGGTCGAACAGCGCGCCCCACGTCTCCAGCTCCCACACCCTCTCGGGTGCCTCGCGGGCGTGCAGTTCGGCCATCCGCCACTGGTTGAGGAACTTGCCGCCGCGCATGGTGTCGCGGAAGTGCACCTGCCAGTTGTCGCCCTCGTTGACGTTGCCCATGCTGGCGGCGATGCCGCCCTCGGCCATCACGGTGTGGGCCTTGCCGAAGAGCGATTTGCAGATCACCGCGGTGCGCAGCCCCTGCTCCCGGGCCTCGATCGCGGCCCGCAGTCCGGCGCCTCCCGCGCCGACGATGACGACGTCCCATTGCTGACGTTCGACGTGTGCCATGTCGCTGGTGTCCCCCTCAGAAGAGCCGCGGGTCGGTGATGGTGCCGGTGGCGAGCAGGTAGACGTAGAAGTCCGCCAGCGCCACGCTGAGCAACGAGGCCCAGGCGAGCAGCATGTGCCGCTCGTTGAGCTTTCCGACCCAGCCCCACATCCGGTAGCGCACCGGATGCTTGGAGAAGTGCCGCAGCCTGCCGCCGATGATGTGCCGGCAGGAGTGGCAGGAGAGGGTGTACGCCCAGATCAGCAGGATGTTGACGAGGAAGACCAGTGTGCCCAGGCCCATGTGGCCCCACTCGTACTGCTCGTTGCGGAAGCCGAGCACGGTGTCCCAGGTGAGGATCCCCGCGACCAGCAGCGCCGCGTAGAAGAAGTAGCGGTGGACGTTCTGCAGGATCAGCGGGAAGCGGGTCTCGCCGGTGTACTTCTTGTGCGGTTCGGCGACGGCGCAGGCCGGAGGAGAGGCCCAGAAGCCGCGGTAGTACGCCTTGCGGTAGTAGTAGCAGGTCAGCCGGAAGCCCAGCGGGAAGATCAGGATGAGCAGTGCGGGGGAGAGCCCCCACCACTCGCCGAACAGGCCCCAGTTGGGCCCGCCCTTCATCGTCGAGCAGTTGTCCGCCAGACAGGGTGAGTAGAACGGCGAGACATACGGCGCGTGGTAGTAGTCGGCGTTCGCGAACGCGCGCCACGTCGAGTAGACGACGAACGCGAACAGTCCGAGCGCGGTCGCGGCGGGGGCGAGCCACCACCGGTCCGTGCGCAGATGCGGCGCGGCGATGGCGGCGCGGGAGCCGGCGCGCACGCCGGTGGATCCCGGGTCCGCGGGAGGGCGGGACCCGGTGTTCGGTCGGGGTTCGGTGCCAGTGGCCAACGGTTTCTCCGGATGAGACGGCTGGGGTCAGGGCAGGCCCGGGCAGCTGGGCGTGCCTTCAACGACTCGCTGTCCAACGAGTCACGGTGCGTGCCGGTCGCGCGCTCCGAGCCCCTCGTCGTCGACATCCGTCCACAGGCCCGGGTCGTAGGGCTGGTCGGGGATGGTCACCATCTCGGCGGGCGGCTCGGCCCTCGGTGGCGGAGCGGTGGCTCTCAGCAGGGAGAGCGACTCCTTGAGGTGTTCGGCGTCGCTGCGTACCCGCCTGATCTCCAGGCCGGTGCCGACGTGTTTCTCCAGTCGGCCCACGCAGCGCGCGAGATCGTCCAGGCAGCGCTGAGCGGCTGTCAGTTCGTCGTGCAGAGACATGACTTGCCCACCTCCGCGGTGGTGGCGGCTGGCGCGGTCCATGCGCGTGGCGAGTGTTGCGCGTCACACTCCCGCTTGTGAAGGGTGCGGTACGCCTTTCCGCCGTACGGGCCACCCGGGCGGCTCCCGGGGCCGGTGGCCGCCTGTTGCGGGGCGGTGTCCGACGGGCGCCGGTCGGGCCGCCGGTCCAGTGGCTCCGGCCGGGCCGCTGGTTCCGGGACGGTGTCCGAGGGGCGCGCCGGCCCGGGCTCGCTCGAATGTCCGCACGGGATCAGCGCGCGGGTCAGTCCGTTCGGGTGGCCGGTGGGGGCGCGGGGGCCGGGCTGCGCGCTCCCCGCCTGCCGCGCCGGAGTGCTCCGCACGGGTGGCGTGTGTACTCCGTACGTCGTGTTGCCCGCCTCCCGGGTGTGCGGGCGCCCTCGGCGGGGCGAAAAGATGTGATGAACCGCCAAAGCCGCCGAAAGTGGACGTACGCGGGCGCGGTCAGCCCCGGAGGTTTCAGCATGCGAGCCGTCCCAGCCGAATCACCAAGGCCCTCGAGGCCGCCCCGGTCGGAGAGGAACCCCGGCCGGTACGCCACCGTTCCGCCGAGCAGGAACCGGCGCCGCACCCGGCGCTGGATCGCCGCACTGGCCGCCGGGGTGCTGCTGCCGCTGCCACTCGCCGCGTGCGGGGGGTCGGACTCGCAGGACGCCGAGGCCGGGAACGTCGGCTCGGCCCGGGCCGGCGGCGATGTACGGGCCGCCGCGCGGCAGCAGATCGCCTCCGGCGGCACCCTGCGCTGGGCGGTGGACGCGCCGCCCAGCACGTTCAACGTCTTCCAGCCCGACTCGACCGAGGCGACCCAGCGGGTGGCCGGGGCCACCCTGCCCTCGCTGTTCGACCTGGACAAGCGCGGCCGCCCGCAGGCCGACCCGGACTTCCTGCGCAGCGCCGAGGTCACCGACACCGACCCGCGGCAGACCGTCGTCTACAAGCTCAACCCCAAGGCCCGCTGGAGCGACGGGCGGCGGCTGGGCGCGGCGGACTTCCGCGCCCAGTGGAAGGCGCTGCGCGGCAAGAACAACGCCTACTGGACCGCGCGGAACGCCGGATACGACCGGATCCGGAAGATCACCAAGGGTGCCGGGGACGACGAGGTGAAGGTCGTCTTCGGCAAGCCCTACGCGGACTGGCGGTCGCTGTTCACGCCGCTGTACCCGAAGCAGGCCATGCGCAGCCCGAAGGTCTTCAACGACGGCCTCCGCACCTCGCTGCCCGCCGCCGCGGGCCCGTTCCGGGTGGCGAAGGCGGGCAAGGACCGCTCCCGCACCCTGCTCAAGCGCAACCCCCGCTGGTGGGGCGACCGCGCGAAGCTGGACCGCATCGTGCTGACCGCCGTACCCCGCGACGAGCGGACCGCGGCCCTGGCCAAGGGCAAGGTGGACGTCGCCGACATCGGCGCCTCGACGGCCGAGCGGATCGGCGCCTCGAACGGGCTGGGCGGCCCGCAGCGCCCCGACGCGGCCGAGGGGGCCAAGAACGCGGCGGAGGCCCGCAAGCAGGAGGCGAAGCGGCGCGAGGCACGCAAGCGCAAGGCCCGAGAGCGGCTGGGCGCCGCCACCGCGCGGGCCCTGGGCGACTACGAGGTGCGCCGGGCCCTCGACCCGGCGTACACCCAGCTCACCCTGAACGCCTCCGGCGGCCCGCTCGCCGACGAGCGGGTGCGCCGCGCGGTGGCGCAGGCCATCGACCGGGACGAGCTGGCGGAGAAGGCGCTCGCGGGCACCGGGCTGCCGGACGATCCGCTCGGCAGCCATCTGCGGATGGCCGACCAGGACGGCTACCGGGACAACAGCGGGGCCTTCGGCAGCGCGGATCTCGACTCCGCGCAGTCCCTGCTGGCCGACGCGGGCTGGAAGACCGGCGGCCTCGCCGGGCCGAAGGCCGACGGGAGCGCCGGTGAGGCGGACGGCGAACAGCAGAAGGGCGAGAAGGGCGAGAAGCGCGGAGAGAAGGAGGACCGCACCGACGGCGGGCCCGCCGAGCCGCCCGCGGCGGCCGGCTCCCCCGACGCGGGCGGTCGCGCGCCGCACCGCGCCGCGGCCGAGGCCTCCGTCGTGCGGCTGACCGCCGCGCAGATCGCCCGGGTCGTGGACCGGCCGCTGGGTCTGACGGCCTCGGCCACCGCCCAGCGCGGCGCCGTCCTGGCCCAGGCCGCGCACTCCAGCCTGGCCTCCGCCGAGCGGGCCGGCTCGGAGCGCAAGCTCAGCCGGGCCAGGGCCGCGCTCGCCACGGCCGAGAAGGTGCAGGCCACGGCCCGGGAGATGCGGCTGCTGGCGGGCGACCCGGCCAGCGCGGTGCGCAGCAAGGACGGCAAGCCGCTCGCGCTGCGGTTCGTGCTGCCGAGCGGCAAGGGCTCGGCGCAGCTGCGGGCCACCGGCAAGCGCATCGCCCGGATGCTGAACGAGGTCGGCATCCGCACCCAGATCAAGGAAGTGCCCGGCGACAGCTATTTCAAGGACCACATCGCGGCGGGCGACTACGACCTGGCGCTGTTCTCCTGGCCCGCGACGGCCTTCCCCGCCACCGAGGCGCGGCCGATCTTCGCCAAGCCGCGCGCGGCGTCCGACGGCTCGCTGGTGGTGGAGCAGAACTACGCGCGCGTCGGCACCGACCGGATCGACCAGCTCTTCGAGCAGGCGGCGGGTGAGCTCGACGACGGGCGCCGCAAGGAGCTGATGGAGAAGGCCGACCGGCGGATCTGGGCGGTGGCCGGTTCGCTGCCGCTCTACCAGCGCCCGCAGCTCGTGGCGGTCAAGCGGGACCTGGCCAACGTCGGCGCCTCCGGTTTCGCCTCTCCCGCGTACCAGGCCATGGGTCGTCGGAAGAGCTGAGCGAGGGGCCCGGAGGCCCGCTACCACGGCCCCGTCCGGCACTCCGCGGACGGGGCCGTACCATGGTTGACGAGGCCGCGGCGAGCCGTGCCCGGCGTCAGGGACCGCGGCCGGCCGCACAGGGCCGGGCACCACCGGCCGGGAGGCCGGGGAAGCGCGGCCCCGATCCGTCAACCCGGGAGACACCCCCCAGTGCCCACGCGCCACGACATCCGCAACGTCGCTATCGTCGCCCACGTCGACCACGGCAAGACAACCCTGGTCGACGCCATGCTCAAGCAGGCCGGAGCCTTCGCGGCCCACCAGCTCGAATCCGTCGACGACCGGGTGATGGACTCGAACGACCTGGAGCGCGAGAAGGGGATCACCATTCTCGCCAAGAACACCGCGGTCCGCTACCACCCCAAGGACGGCGGTGACCCGGTCACCATCAACATCATCGACACTCCCGGTCACGCCGACTTCGGTGGCGAGGTCGAGCGCGGGCTGTCGATGGTGGACGCGGTCGTCCTGCTGGTCGACGCCTCCGAGGGCCCGCTGCCGCAGACCCGCTTCGTGCTTCGCAAGGCGCTCCAGGCGCGGCTCCCCGTGATCCTCTGCGTGAACAAGACGGACCGCCCCGACGCCCGGATCTCCGAGATCGTGGACGAGACCTACGACCTCTTCCTGGATCTGGACGCGGACGAGGAGCAGATCGAGTTCCCCATCGTCTACGCCTGCGCCCGCGACGGTGTCGCCTCGCTGACCCAGCCGGCCGACGGCGCGGTGCCCGAGGACAGCAGCAACCTGGAGCCGTTCTTCACCACCCTGCTGGAGACGGTGCCCGCGCCCGTGTACGAGGCGGGCGCGCCGCTGCAGGCGCACGTCACCAACCTGGACGCGGACAACTTCCTGGGCCGGATCGCGCTGCTGCGGGTCAAGGAGGGGTCGCTGAAGAAGGGCCAGACGGTGGCCTGGATGAAGCGGGACGGCACGGTGCACAACGTGCGGATCACCGAGCTGCTGATGACCGAGGCGCTGACCCGCAAGCCCGCCAGCGAGGCGGGGCCGGGGGACATCTGCGCCGTCGCCGGCATCCCCGACATCATGATCGGCGAGACGCTGGCGGACGCCGAGAACCCGGTGGCGCTGCCGCTGATCACCGTCGACGAGCCCGCCATCTCGATGACGATCGGCACCAACAACTCCCCGCTGGTCGGCAAGGGCGGCAAGGGCCACAAGGTCACGGCGCGGCTGGTCAAGGACCGGCTGGACCGCGAGCTGATCGGCAATGTCTCGCTGCGGGTGCTGCCCACCGAGCGCCCCGACACCTGGGAGGTGCAGGGCCGCGGTGAGCTGGCGCTGGCCATCCTGGTGGAGACGATGCGGCGGGAGGGCTTCGAGCTGACCGTGGGCAAGCCGGAGGTCGTCACCCGCGAGATCGAGGGCAAGCTGCACGAGCCGGTCGAGCGGATGACCATCGACGCCCCCGAGGAGCACCTGGGCGCCATCACCCAGCTCATGGCGACCCGCAAGGGCCGGATGGAGACCATGACCAACCACGGCTCCGGCTGGGTGCGCATGGAGTGGCTGGTCCCCTCGCGCGGGCTGATCGGTTTCCGTACGGAGTTCCTGACCGAGACCCGCGGCACCGGTATCGCGCACTCGATCTTCGAGGGGCACGAGCCGTGGTTCGGCGAGCTGCGCACGCGGCGCAGCGGGTCGCTGGTCGCCGACCGCTCCGGGACGGCGACGCCGTTCGCCATGATGAACCTGCAGGAGCGCGGCACGATCTTCATCGAGCCCGGCACCGAGGTGTACGAGGGCATGCTCGTCGGGGAGAACTCCCGGTCCGACGACATGGACGTCAACATCACCAAGGAGAAGAAGCTCACCAACATGCGGGCGGCCTCCGCGGACACGACGGAGAACCTGGTGCCCCCGCGGCGGCTCTCGCTGGAGCAGGCGCTGGAGTTCTGCCGTGAGGACGAGTGCATCGAGGTGACGCCGGAGACGGTGCGGATCCGGAAGGTGAACCTCGACATGAAGGAGCGTGCGCGGGCTGCGGCCCGCGCCAAGCGCTGACCGCGGGAGCGTCTCCGGTGCGGCGACGGCGCCGCTCGGCTTCGGCGTCCGGTCGCGCTGCGTAGCGGTCCGATCGCACGGACAGGGGCCCCACCTCTCTGGTGGGGCCCCTTCGTGCATCCTGGACTTCGCGCCGCGCTTCACTCGTGTCCGTTGAGCAGAGAATCCTCACAGGGGATTGTCCGTTTGATCCGCATTGATGCGCCACCACTCTCCGGATAACGGATAAGAAGTTGCATGTGTAACCAAAATGAGACTCGTTGACTCTGGTTCAACAGGGGGGTGAAGGCGGATAGTGAAGTCATCGAGCTCGGGTTAGAGAGTCACGCACCGTCATGTGGGCGCCGACTCCGCGAGCGTGGGGGCGTGTTGTGTTGATCCGGCAGAACTGTCGGATCCGGGCACCGCCCCTCTTTTCTTGGTGAAAACTCTGAGGAGGACGCCCCATGCGCGGCGCGAAGACGATGCAGTGGTCCGCTCTCGCGGCGGCGGTGGCCCTGGCGGCCACGGCCTGCGGCGGTTCGGACGGCGGCGGCTCGGCCGCCGGGAAGCCCGCCGGGTACGTCTCTATGTTCAACGGCGAGCCCCAGCACCCGCTGATGCCGTCCAACACGAACGAGAAGTTCGGCGGCTACGTCATCGACGCGCTGTTCACCGGGCTGGTCGGGTACGACGCCAAGGGCGGCCTGATCGACATGAACGCCGAGTCGGTCGACACCAAGGACAACAAGACCTGGACCGTCAAGCTCAAGAAGGGCTGGAAGTTCCACGACGGCACGGACGTGACCGCCGAGTCCTACGTCAAGGCGTGGAACTGGATGGCCAACGTCAAGAACAAGCAGGCCAACAGCTACTGGTTCGGCGACATCAAGGGCTACGAGGACGTCCACCCGGAGAAGGGCGACCCGAAGAAGGACGAGATGTCGGGGCTGAAGGTCGTCGACGACCAGACCTTCACCATCGAGCTGTCCGAGCCGGTCCCGTACTTCGAGTACAAGCTGGGCTACAAGACCTTCACCCCGCTGCCCGAGTCGTTCTACAAGGACCCCAAGGGCTTCGGCCAGAAGCCGGTGGGCAACGGCCCCTACGAGTTCCAGAAGTGGACCCACAACAAGCTGATCCAGGTCAAGGCCGTGGACAGCTACAAGGGGTCCAACAAGGCCAAGAACAAGGGCATCCAGTTCAAGAACTACTCCAAGCTGGAGTCCGCCTACCAGGACGCCCTCTCCGGCAACCTGGACCTGGTCGACGGCGTCGGTCCCAAGGACCTGCCCAAGCGCAAGGCCGACTTCGGCGACCGCGCCCTGGACGTGCCCTACGCCGGCACCCAGAGCATCGTCCCGGCCCTCTACTCCAAGCCGTTCAAGGACATCGACCCCAAGGTGATCCAGGGCCTGTCGATGGCCATCGACCGCAAGACGATCACCAAGACGGTGCTCCAGGGCACCCGCATACCCTCCAAGAGCTTCACCCCGCCCCAGGTCAAGGGCTACCAGAAGCTCGACACCGATGTGCTGTCCTACAACCCGAAGAAGGCCAAGCAGTACGTCGAGGACGGCGGCGGCGTCCCGGGCAACAAGATCTGGATCCAGTACAACGCCGACGGCGGCCACAAGGAATGGGTGACCGCGGTCTGCAACAGCATCACCAAGGCCACCGGGGTCAAGTGCGTCGGTGACTCCAAGCCGGACTTCCAGACCGACCTCGAGGCGCGCCAGGCCAACAAGGTCAAGGGCACCTACCGCGGCGGCTGGCTCGCGGACTACCCGCTGAACATCAACTTCATGCAGGACCTGTACAAGACCGGCGCCTCCACCAACTACGGCCGGTTCTCCGACAAGAAGGTCGACGAGCTCTTCACCAAGGGCGACCACGCCGACTCCCTCGACGCCTCCGTCAAGGACTACCAGGCGGCGGAGAAGGAACTGCTGAAGAAGATGCCGGCCATCCCGCTGTGGGACTACGCGGCCAACATCGTGCACGGCGAGGACATCGACGGCGTCAAGGTCGGCTTCGACGGCAACGTCCTCATCACCGACATCACCGTCAAGTAGCAGCACGTCGCTGACGCCGGGGCTGCCCGCACGGACGCGGGCGGTCCCGGCCGTCGCCTGAATCCTCTTTCCGTTACGGAGGCACTATGGGGCGCTATGTCGCGCGGCGACTGCTCCAGATGATCCCGGTCTTCATCGGGTCGACTCTGCTGATCTTCAGCATGATGTACGCGCTGCCCGGCGACCCCGTGGCGGCGCTCTACGGTGAAAAGCGGCCGGACCCCGCACAGATCGCGGCCATCAAGCATCAGCTCGGGATGGACCTGCCCCTGTGGCACCAGTACTGGAACTACCTCACCGGTCTGTTCCAGGGGGACTTCGGTACCCAGATAGCCACCCAGCGGCCGGTGGCCGAGGTGATCGAGCAGGCGTTCCCGGTGACGATCCGGCTCACGCTCTTCGCGTTCGTCTTCACCGTCGTGGTGGGTGTGCTGCTCGGCATGGTCTCCGGCCTGTTCGCCGACAAGGCCTTCGACCGGATCGTCCTGATCTTCACGCTGCTGCTGATCTCGATCCCCAGCTTCGTGCTCGGATACCTCTTCCAGTACCTCTTCGCCTTCCAGCTCGACTGGCTCACACCGACCGTGCAGGACTCCCGGGACATCGGGCAGTTGCTGCTGCCGGCCATCGTGCTGGCTGCGCTCTCGCTGGCGTATGTCACCCGGCTCACCCGCACCTCGGTGGCGGAGAACCTGCGGGCCGACTACATACGCACCGCCATCGCCAAGGGGCTGCCGCGCCGCCGGGTGGTCGGAATCCACCTGCTGCGCAACTCGCTCATCCCGGTGGTCACCTTCCTCGGTACCGACATCGGCGCGCTGATGGCCGGTGCGGTCGTCACCGAGGGCATCTTCAACGTGCACGGCGTCGGCAACACCATCTTCGAAGCGCTCAACCGGCGCGAGGGCTCCACGGTCGTCGGCATCGCCACGCTGATCGTCATCGTCTATCTCGTCGCCAGCCTGCTCGTCGACCTGCTTTACGCGGTCCTGGACCCGAGGATCCGTTATGACTGAGACCCTGAACGTGCCCGCATCGGCGTCCACGGATCCGCAGCCCGACCCCTCGGGCGCGGACGCCAAGCCGGCCAAGGGCCGCAGTCTGTGGACAGATGCCTGGCAGGACCTGCGGCGCAGCCCGATGTTCGTCATCTCGGCCGTGCTGATCGTGCTGCTGCTCACGATGGTCGCCTTTCCCGGCTGGTTCACCTCCGCCTCTCCGACGGTGGGCGACCTGACGCACCACTACCAGGGCGAGCCCCGCTACACCCACTTCTTCGGCGAGGACTGGTTCGGGTACGACACCCAGGGTCGTTCCGTGTGGGCTCGCATGGTCCACGGCGCCCGGGCCTCCGTGCTCGTCGGTGTGCTGGTGACGCTGTCGGTGACGCTGGTCGGTGGCATCGTCGGCCTGGTCGCCGGCTACTTCGGCGGCTGGCTGGACAGCGTGCTCTCCCGGATCACCGACATCTTCCAGGGCATTCCCTTCCTGCTCGGTGCCATGGTCGTGCTCACCACCTTCACCAAGAGCAATCTGTGGGTCGTCATCGCCGCCTTGCTCTTCCTGGGCTGGACGCAGATCGCCAGGGTGGCCCGGGGTTCGGTGATCACGGTCAAGCAGAGCGACTACGTGCATGCGGCGAAGTCACTGGGCGCGAGCACGGTACGGATCATGTTCCGGCACATCGTTCCCAACGCGCTCGCTCCTGTGGTGGTCGTCGCGACGACGGCGCTCGGCGGCTACATCGCGGCCGAGGCGACACTCTCCTACCTGGGCATCGGCTTGGCCGCACCCGCGGTCTCCTGGGGTGTGGACGTCTCCAACGGCAAGGACGCGCTGCGTACCGCGCCGCACATTCTGATTTCCCCCGCCGTCATGGTGTCCCTCACCGTGCTGGCGTTCATCATGCTCGGCGATGCGGTCCGCAACGCCCTCGATCCGAAGAGCCGTTGAGGGAGGCGGGAGAAGACATGACCCTCCTCGAAGTGCGCGACCTGCACGTCGATTTCCAGACCCGGGACGGTGTCGTCAAGGCCGTCAACGGCGTCGACTACAGCGTCGAGGCCGGTGAGACGCTGGCGGTGCTGGGCGAGTCCGGTTCGGGCAAGTCGGTGACCGCGCAGGCGGTCATGGGCATCCTCGACATGCCGCCGGGGCGCATACCCAAGGGCGAGATCCTCTTCCACGGCGAGGACATGCTCACCATGTCCAAGGAGGAGCGGCGCAAGATCCGCGGCGCCCGGATCGCGATGATCTTCCAGGACGCGCTCTCGTCGCTGAACCCGGTGCTGACCGTGGGCTACCAGTTGGCCGAGATGTTCCGCGTCCACCAGGGCCTGGGCCGCAAGGAGGCCAAGGCCCGGTCGATCGAGCTGATGGAGCGGGTGAAGATCCCCGCGGCCAAGGCCCGGGTGAACGACTATCCGCATCAGTTCTCCGGGGGTATGCGGCAGCGGATCATGATCGCGATGGCGCTGGCGCTGGAGCCGGACCTGATCATCGCGGACGAGCCGACGACGGCGCTGGACGTCACGGTGCAGGCCCAGGTGATGGCCCTGCTCGCCGACCTGCAGCGCGAGTACAACATGGGGCTCATCCTGATCACGCACGACTTGGGCGTGGTGGCGGACGTGGCCGACAAGATCGCGGTGATGTACGCCGGCCGGATCGTGGAGACGGCGCCGGTCAAGGAGCTCTACCGGGCCCCGGCGCACCCCTACACCAAGGGCCTGCTCGAATCCATCCCGCGGCTCGACCGCAAGGGCCAGGAGCTGTACGCCATCCAGGGGCTGCCGCCCAACATGGCCAAGGTGCCGGAGGGCTGCGCCTTCCATCCGCGCTGCCCGGCGGCGCGGGACATCTGCCGCACCGAGCTCCCCCCGCTCGCCGAGGTCGACGACGCCCGCGGCAGCGCGTGCCACTTCTGGAAGGAGACGATCGATGCCTGAGCGGCGCGAGCATTCCGAGCCGATCCTGGAGGTGCGGGATCTGGCCAAGCACTTCCCGCTGACGCAGGGCATCCTCTTCAAGCGGCAGATCGGCGCGGTCAAGGCCGTCGACGGTATCTCCTTCGACCTGTACCCGGGCGAGACGCTGGGCATCGTGGGGGAGTCGGGCTGCGGCAAGTCGACAGTGGCCAAGCTGCTGATGAACCTGGAGCGGCCGACCTCCGGGAGCATCCGGTACAAGGGCGAGGACATCTCGAAGCTGTCGGGGCGGGCTTTGAAGGCGGTGCGGCGGAACATTCAGATGGTGTTCCAGGATCCGTACACGTCGTTGAATCCGCGGATGACGGTGGGGGACATCGTCGGGGAGCCGTTCGACATCCATCCCGAGGTGGCCCCGAAGGGGGACCGGCGGCGGCGGGTGCAGGAGCTGTTGGATGTGGTCGGGTTGAATCCCGAGTACATCAACCGGTATCCGCATCAGTTCAGTGGTGGTCAGCGGCAGCGGATCGGGATCGCGCGGGGGCTGGCGCTGCGTCCGGAGATCATCGTTGCCGACGAGCCGGTCTCGGCGCTGGATGTGTCGGTGCAGGCGCAGGTGGTCAACCTGATGGAGCAGCTCCAGCAGGAGTTCGGGCTCTCCTACATGTTCATCGCGCACGACCTGTCCATCGTCCGGCACATCTCCGACCGCGTCGGCGTGATGTACCTCGGCAGGATGGCCGAGATCGGGACGGACGAGCAGATCTACGAGCACCCCACCCACCCCTACACCCAGGCACTGCTGTCGGCCGTGCCGGTGCCCGACCCGGAGGCGGAGGGGAAGCGCGAGCGGATCGTGCTGGAGGGCGACGTGCCCTCACCGGCCAACCCGCCCTCCGGATGCCGGTTCCGCACCCGCTGCTGGAAGGCCACGGACAGGTGTGCGGAGGAGGTGCCGCTGCTGGCGGTGCCCTCGGTGTTCGACGGGACCGGGTCCGGTGCGGAGCACCCTTCGGCCTGCCACTTCGCGAAGGAGGACGCCGCGGTGGTCGCCGCCTGACACCGCGCTCTCCCCACGCTCGGAGGGGAGAGGACACCGCCGGCACCGGCCGGCGGTGTCCTCCGAACGGGTTCCAGCCCGTTCCGCCGTGGGCAGGGCAGCCAGGCATATGGTGTCAAAAGGTGTTATGTGGATCTGAGGCGTACTCGGACCCCAGCGCACCAGGAGGCACCATGCGTGCAGCCACCCGCACCACCGTGATCCGGCGGGCGCTCGCCGCCGCAGGGGCCGTCGCTCTGACGGCGACAGCGTGTGCCAGCAGCTCGGACGGCGGCGGAGGCGGTTCTGCGGACGGGGTCGTACGCGCGTTCTGGACCGATCCGCAGCACCCCGTGGAGCCCGCCAACACCAACGAGGTGCAGGGCGGCAAGGTCCTGGACATGATTTCCCGGGGTCTGAAGAAGTACAACCCGACCACGGGCGCGGCCGAGAACGCCGTGGCCGAGTCCATCGAGAGCGACGACCAGCAGAACTTCACCGTCAAGCTGAAGAAGGGCTGGAAGTTCTCCGACGGCACCGCCGTGACGGCCAAGTCCTTCGTGGACGCCTGGAACTACGGCGCGCTCGTCACCAACAAGCAGATCAACTCGTACTTCTTCCAGTACATCGAGGGCTATCAGGACGTCCACCCGGAAAAGGGCAAGCCGACGGCGAAGACCCTCTCCGGGCTCGACGTGAAGGACGCCCGCACCTTCACCGTGAAGCTCAACCAGAAGTTCTCCCTCTGGCCGCAGACCCTCGGGTACAGCGCCTACGCGCCGCTGCCGAAGTCCTTCTTCACCGACCACAGCGGCTGGCTGGAGAAGCCCGTCGGAAACGGTCCGTACAAGGTGGACTCCTACACCAAGGGCCAGTCGATGAAGCTGTCCCGGAACACCCACTATGCCGGGGACGACAAACCCCGCAACAAGGGCGTCGAGCTGAAGGTCTACACCGACCAGAACACCGGCTACACCGACCTCCAGGCGGGAAACCTGGACGTCGTCGACGAACTCCCGGCCGGGCAGCTCAAGAACGCGAAGCGGGATCTGGACGGGCGCTACATCAACCAGCCCGCGGGCATCATCCAGACCATCTCCTTCCCCATGTACGACAAGGCGTGGCAGAGTGCGAAGGCCGCCAAGGTGCGCCGCGGACTCTCCATGGCGATCAACCGCAAGCAGGTGACCGAGAAGATCTACCACGGCACCCGGGAGCCGGCGACTGACCTCACCTCGCCCGTGCTCAAGGCCGGCGGCGGCTACAAGCCGGGCCTCTGCGGCAACGTGTGCGAGTACGACCCGAAGCAGGCCAAGAAGCTCATCGAGGAGGGCGGCGGGCTGCCCGGCGGGAAGATCACCCTGACCTCCAACGTCGACACCGGCTCGCACCGGCAGTGGATGGAAGCCGTCTGCAACAGCATCAACCGCACGCTGGGCCGGAACAGCGCCTGCACCGTCAACCCGGTGCCCACCTTCAGCGAGTTCCGCTCCGACATCACCGACCGGAAGATGACGGGGATGTTCCGGACCGGCTGGCAGATGGACTACCCGCTCATCCAGAACTTCCTCCAGCCCATCTTCTACACCGACGCCTCCTCCAACGACTCGGGCTTCTCCGACCCCCAGGTCGACAAGCTGATGGACAAGGCGAACTCCGCCACCGACGAGAAGGCCGCCATCGGTCTGTTCCAGCAGGCCGAGAAGCGCATCCTGGACACCCTCCCCGCGATCCCGCTGTGGTACCAGAACGGGAACGCCGGCTATTCCAGCCGGGTCAGCGACGTCAAACTCAACCCGTTCTCCGTCCCGGTCTTCACCGACATCAAGGTCAAGTGAGCCGCCGTGGGGCGCTACGTCGTCAGACGACTGCTCCAGATGATCCCGGTGTTCATCGGGACGACCTTTCTCATCTTCGTGATGGTGTACGCCGTCGGGGACCCGGTCAACGCGATGTTCGGGGAACGGGCCCCCGACCCGGCCACGGCCGAGCAACTGCGCGAGGAGTTCAACCTCGACAAGCCCATCTGGCAGCAGTACGTGCTCTACATGGGCAACATCTTCACCGGTGACTTCGGAAACGCCTTCAACGGCCAGCCGGTGACCGAACTGATGGCGACGGCCTTCCCCATCACGATCCGGCTCGCGGTGCTCGCGATCGTCTTCGAGATCCTCGTCGGCATCACCCTGGGAGTGCTGACCGGGCTCCGCCGCGGGCGGCCCATCGACAGCGGGGTGCTGATGCTGACCCTCGTCGTCATCTCCGTCCCCACGTTCGTGACCGGCAGCCTCGCGCAGTACCTGCTCGGCGTGAAGTGGGGCTGGATCTCCCCGGCCGTCTCGCCCGCGGCGCCGGCCCGCGAACTGCTGCTGCCCGCGCTGGTCCTCGCTCTCGTCTCACTGGCCTACGTCACCCGGCTCACCCGGACCTCGATCGCGGAGAACGCCCGCGCCGACTATGTGCGCACCGCCGTGGCCAAGGGGCTCTCCCGGCGCCGGGTGACCGTGCGGCATCTGCTGCGCAACTCGCTGATCCCCGTCGTCACCTTCCTCGGTACGGACGTCGGCAACCTGATGGCCGGGGCGCTGGTCACCGAGCGGATCTTCAACATCCACGGAGTCGGCTTCCAGCTGTGGCAGGGCATCGTCCGGCAGAACTCGCCCACCGTCGTCGGCTTCGTGACCGTCCTCGTCATCGTCTT
Organism: Streptomyces sp. NPDC007025; assembly: GCF_042869455.1. Taxonomy (NCBI): domain Bacteria; kingdom Bacillati; phylum Actinomycetota; class Actinomycetes; order Kitasatosporales; family Streptomycetaceae; genus Streptomyces; species Streptomyces sp. NPDC007025. Next base: position 216,996 of record NZ_JBIAFT010000007.1, read on the forward strand.
CCTCCTCGCGAACCTGCTCGTCGACCTCCTGTACGCGGTGCTTGACCCGAGGATCCGCTATGCCTGACCCGCCCCGCCTTGGCAGGGCAGACGCCTCCGACACCGCCGGGGACGGCCCGGCCCGCGCCATGGCACCCGCGGCAGTCGACGGTACGGCCGCGGGAAGAGAGGGGAGCGCATGACCGGGACGCCGGCCATCGAGGGGCCCGGCGGGGCCATGGAGGAGCTGGCCGAGGAAGGGGGAGGCGGACTCCGGGGCAAGCCCCCGTCCGGGCGCGGACGGCCCGCGCGGGGGCGGAGCATGTGGTCCGACGCCTGGCACGAGCTGCGGCGCAACCCGGTGTTCGTGATCGCCGGACTGATCATCGCCTTTCTCGTGCTGATCTCGCTGTGGCCGGGGCTGATCGCCACCCGGGATCCGCTCTCCTGCCGGCTCGGCCGCTCGCTGGACCCGTCCTCGGCCGGGCACTGGTTCGGGTTCGACACCCAGGGCTGCGACGTCTACACCAGGGTCGTCTACGGCGCCCGCACCTCCGTGACGGTCGGTGTCTGCGCCACCGCCGGAGTGGCGGTGCTGGGCAGCCTGCTGGGCGGACTCGCCGGGTTCTTCGGCGGGGTGTGGGACGCGCTGCTCTCCCGCCTCACCGACATCTTCTTCGGTATCCCCATCGTCCTGGGCGGCCTGGTCTTCCTCTCGATGACCGGCAGCCGGTCCGTGTGGACGGTGGTCACCTTCATCGTGCTGCTCGGCTGGCCGCAGGTCGCCCGGATCGCGCGCGGCTCGGTCATCACCGTCAAGCAGAACGACTACGTACAGGCCGCCCGGGCGCTGGGCGCGAGCAACGCCCGGATGATGGTGCGGCACATCCTGCCCAACGCCGTCGCGCCGGTCATCGTGACCGCGACCATCGCGCTGGGCACCTACATCTCGCTGGAGGCCACGCTCAGCTACCTCGGCGTCGGGCTCCAGCCGCCCACGGTCTCCTGGGGGGCGGACATCTCCGCGGCCTCCCAGGGCATGCAGTTCCGCAACGCGCCGCACATCCTGCTGTACCCGGCCGCCGCGCTCAGCCTCACCGTGCTGGCCTTCATCATGCTCGGCGACGCCGTCCGCGACGCCCTCGACCCGAAGCTGAGGTGAGTGCGGTGAGTCTGCTCGAAGTCCGCGACCTGTTCGTCGAGTTCCGCACCCGGGACGGGGTGGCGCGGGCCGTCAACGGCGTGAGCTACACCGTCGAGGCCGGTGAGACGCTGGCGGTGCTGGGCGAGTCCGGTTCGGGCAAGTCGGTGACCGCGCAGGCGGTCATGGGCATCCTCGACATGCCGCCGGGCCGGATCACCGGGGGCGAGATCCGCTTCCAGGGGCGGGACCTGCTGAGCCTGCCCGAGGAGGAGCGGCGGCGGATCCGCGGCTCGAAGATGGCGATGATCTTCCAGGACGCGCTCTCGTCGCTGAACCCGGTGCTGACCGTGGGTTTCCAACTGGCCGAGATGTTCCGCGTCCACCAGGGCCTGGGCCGCAAGGAGTCCAGAGCGCGGGCCGTCGAGCTGATGGAGCGGGTCCGCATCCCGGCGGCGCGGCAGCGGGTCGGGGACTTCCCGCATCAGTTCAGCGGGGGTATGCGGCAGCGGATCATGATCGCGATGGCGCTGGCGCTGGAGCCGGATCTGATCATCGCGGACGAGCCGACGACGGCGCTGGACGTCACGGTGCAGGCCCAGGTGATGGAGCTGCTGGCGGAACTCCAGCGGGAGTTCACGATGGGACTCATCCTGATCACCCACGACCTGGGCGTGGTGGCGGACGTGGCCGACAAGATCGCGGTGATGTACGCCGGCCGGATCGTGGAGACGGCGCCGGTCAAGGAGCTCTACCAGGCGCCCGCGCACCCCTACACCAAGGGCCTGCTCGACTCCATCCCGCGCCTGGACCAGAAGGGGCAGCAGCTCAACGTCATCCGCGGGATGCCGCCCAGCCTGCTGGACATCCCGCCCGGCTGCGCCTACAACCCGCGCTGCCCGATGGCACGCGCGGTCTGCCGCACGGACGAGCCCCCGCTGTACGAGGTGTCGGCACAGCGGCACAGCGCCTGCCACTTCTGGAGGGAGATGTTCGATGGACGCTGACCGCTCGGGGCACGGCTCGTCCCGGGAGGCGCGGAATCCGGCGACGGGACCCCACCAGGGCACCGGAGACCCGGCGGGCGAGCCGATCCTGGAGGTGCGGGATCTGGCCAAGCACTTCCCGCTGACGCAGGGCATCCTCTTCAAGCGGCAGATCGGTGCGGTCAAGGCCGTCGACGGCGTCTCCTTCGATCTGCACAAGGGCGAGACGCTGGGCATCGTGGGGGAGTCGGGCTGCGGCAAGTCCACGGTGGCGAAGCTGATCACCCATCTCGAACAGCCCACCTCGGGGACGATCCGGTACAAGGGTGAGGACATCTCGAAGCTGTCGGGGCGGGCTTTGAAGGCGGTGCGGCGGAACATTCAGATGGTGTTCCAGGATCCGTACACGTCGTTGAATCCGCGGATGACGGTGGGGGACATCGTCGGGGAGCCGTTCGACATCCATCCCGAGGTGGCGCCGAAGGGGGACCGGGGGCGGCGGGTGCAGGAGCTGTTGGATGTGGTCGGGTTGAATCCCGAGTACATCAACCGGTATCCGCATCAGTTCAGTGGTGGTCAGCGGCAGCGGATCGGGATCGCGCGGGGGCTGGCGCTGCGTCCGGAGATCATCGTTGCCGACGAGCCGGTCTCGGCGCTGGATGTGTCGGTGCAGGCGCAGGTGGTCAACCTGATGGAGCAGCTCCAGCAGGAGTTCGGGCTCTCCTACATGTTCATCGCGCACGACCTGTCCATCGTCCGGCACATCTCCGACCGCGTCGGCGTGATGTACCTCGGCAAGATCGTGGAGATCGGCACCGAGACCGAGATCTACGAGCACCCCACCCACCCCTACACCCAGGCACTGCTGTCGGCCGTGCCGGTGCCCGACCCGGAGACGGAGGACGCCCGCGAGCGGATCGTGCTGGAGGGCGACGTGCCCTCACCGGCCAACCCGCCCTCCGGATGCCACTTCCGCACCCGCTGCTGGAAGGCCCAGGAGCGCTGCGCCGTCGAGGAACCGGCGCTGGCACTGCCGGAGAACTTCGCCGACACCCTGCCCGGCCAGCCCGTGCACCACCCGTCCGCGTGCCACTTCGCGGCCGAGCGCACCGCGGTGATCCCGCCGTCGAACCGCTGAGCGCACGCGCGCTCCGGACGGCCGCTTCCGGTGCGCGGCCGGCCGGGCGGCGGTGCCGTCGCCGCCGCGCGGAGGGGGCGGTTCCCGGTCCGGTCAGGAAGTGGTCAGGTGCCGGTCCGGGGTGGCGGCGGCTGCGGGGGAGTCGCGGACCGTGCCCTTGGTGAGGGCCAGCAGCACGGCGAGCCCGGCGGCCGTCTCGAACACGTTCGTCAGCACGTGGAGCCGACTCTCGATACCGAGGTCGTCGAGGTGCCGGAAGAAGTCCAGCTTGAGGCTGAAGGCCGTCCCGAAGACCCCGAGGGCGAGCAGCGGGGCGGCGGAGATCAGGCCGAGCGGGCGGGAGAAGGGCGCACCGCCGAGGGCCGCCGTCGCCGTCACCAGGCTGAGCACGACGACGGCCCACAGCGTCCAGCCGGTCGGTGCGTCCAGCAGCCGGACGATCCCGCGCTCGCCGGTGAGCGTGTGCGCGTAGCGCTCCCAGCCGTACTGCTGCCAGGTGCGTATCTCCCACGCGGCGAGCACCACACCGCAGGTGCCCAGCAGCAGGAAGGCGGCGACGGCTCCGCTCCGGGTGGGCCCCGCCGGGGGACCGTCGGCGGGATCGGGTTCGTCCCGCCCGTCGAGGCCGTACGTTCCGGGGCCGTACCCGTCGAAGCCGCCGTGGGCGGGGCGGCGGCCCGCTGTCGCCGTGACGACCAGGACGGCCCCGATGACGACCGCGGCGATGGTGCTGAAGAGCACCTTGCTCAGCAGCCGGTCCGGGACGCCCTGCATCCAGTCGGCGTTGAGGTACCACAGGCCCGGCACCCGCACGGCCACGGTCAGCAGTCCGGTGCAGGTGAGTATCGCCGCGGACGAGGAGGACCGGAACGCGGTCACGGCGGCGACGGAGTACAGCAGCACGAGCGTCGGTTCGAGGAACGAGGTGACCCACACGCCGTCCTCGGCACGGGCGGGGAGCCCGGCCCAGTTCCACCAGACGTCGACGACCTGGTGGGCCTCGGTGAAGTCCCGGGCGATCCAGCCGAGACTGATCAGCGCGAGCGCGGCCGTCAGCAGGGCCCCGAAGGCGCGCGCCCCGCGCGAGAGTGTCCTGTCCTGGCCCATGGCTCGGCCCCCCGTGTGTGCGGTGTCGCGATGTCCCCGGATCCGTCCGTGTCTACCCGTGATCGCCGTCCGGCTACAAGCTCCCCCTGGCGCCGCGCCGCACGGCACTCCGACCGCCTCTCCATCTTCGCACGATGTGCACCGCTCGCGCGCGGGAACTCCAAGTGATCATCCATTCGGGGGAGTTGGATTCCGTACGCACTTCAGGGCGGCTGCTTCGGATATCGGTGAGAAGACGGCCGTGTTGCGGAACCGTTAAGGCGATTCCTGGCGGCCTGGACTGCTTTGCCCGGTGGCGCGATGTGATGTCAAGCACGTTGCCACCTCGATCTGCGCAACGTTCGCTCAAGAAAGCGGTGGACAGCATCGAGCCTGCCCAACACCCCTTGACTGGCACGTAACCGACTTGCCAAAGTCCGGCTCAACCCACCCGCATCACGCCCAACGATTCGGGTTTCGGCGAGATTTGAGCGCGGGAGCACACACGCGATGACGAGTACTTCCCAGGCTGCGGCAGCCGGGGCCGACACCCCTGGCCCCGAGGACGCCGGTCTGAGTTCTACGCGAGTTGCCAAGAAGGACGAACTCGCGGGCCGGTCCCCCGGCCGGCTCATGTGGACGCGCTTCAAGCGCGACCGCACGGGCGTGATCTCGGCGTGCATCGTGCTCGCCTTCTTCCTGATCGCGGCTCTGGCACCGGTGATCGCCAAGCTGTACGGCAAGAATCCCTACACCCGCTACGGGCAGTTGCGGCCCGATCTGCTGAACGAGAACTTCTACCCGGTCAAGCCCAACGGCGGCATGGACGGCGAGTTCTGGTTCGGCCTGGAGCCGGGGCTGGGCCGGGACGTCTTCACCCAGCTCCTCTACGGGATCCGCACCTCGCTCTCGCTCGCGGTCATCATCACCCTGCTGTCGGTGGTCACCGCCATCGTGATCGGGGTCGTGGGCGGCTACTTCGGCGGCAAGGTCGACTACTTCCTCGGCCGGTTCACCGACCTGATGATGTCCTTCCCCAACCAGCTCTTCTTCGTGGCCTTCACCCCGGTCGTGGCGGCGCTGCTGGTGGACCCCCGGGACGAGATGCCCACCTGGCTGCGCGCCTGCGTGCTGATCTACGTGATGTGGCTGCTGGGCTGGATGACACTGGCGCGGCTGCTGCGCGGTCAGACGCTGTCCCTGCGGGAGCGGGAGTTCATCGAGGCCGCGAGGGTCGCCGGGACCCCGCCCGGCCGCATCGTCCGCAAGGAGCTGCTGCCGAACCTCGTCACGCCGATCCTGGTGCAGGCCACCTACATGCTGCCGAACAGCGTGACCGCCATCGCGGGACTCTCCTTCCTCGGCGTCGGCCTGCAGGAACCCACCCCGGACTGGGGCCGGATGTTCGCGACGGGCGCCGAGATCTACCAGAGCGACATCACCTACATGTTCTTCCCGGGCGGCGCGATGGTGATCTTCATCCTCGCATTCAACCTGCTCGGAGACTCGGTCAGGGACGCGTTCGACCCGAAGTCCGGCCGATGAGGGCCAGGCGCGACCGAGTGGTGGGGGGTGCTGCCACCCCGTACGGCATCAGTCAGGCAGCGACGGACAACCGACAGGCAGGTGCAGACACCACCATGAGCAGAGTGAGCATACGCACGGCGCGTGCCTCCCTCGCGGCGCTCGCCGCCGGGGCGCTGTTCCTCACCGGCTGCAGCAGCGGCGGCGGGGGCGACAGCAAGGACAAGGACGAGAAGGCCAAGCAGCAGGGCTCGGACGTCTCCTACACCTTCGCGGACGCGGCCGGTTCCAAGGGCCCGGCGAAGGAGGTCGACGGCGGCCGAAAGGGCGGCACCATCAAGGTGCTGCAGCGCGACAGCTACGCCCACCTCGACCCCGCGCAGATCTACGTCAGCGACGAGGGCGCCCTCGCCACGCTGATCCACCGCGGTCTGACCACCTACAAGCGGGTCAGCGGCGACGAGTACGCGGTCGTGGGCGACCTGGCCACCGACAGCGGCCAGAAGTCCGACGGCGGCAAGACCTGGACCTACAAGCTCAAGGACGGGGTCAAGTTCGAGGACGGCTCGGCCATCACCTCGAAGGACATCCGGCACACCATCGAGCGGACGTTCGCCCCCTTCATCAGCGAGGGGCCGACCTTCATCCAGCAGTGGCTGGCCGACACCGGCGGCGCTAAGTACCGCGACATGCTCAAGGACGGCCCCTACAAGGGCAAGCACCTGCCCGATGACGTCCTGGAGACCCCGGACGACAAGACGATCATCTTCCACTTCAAGAAGCCGCAGGCCGAGCTGCCCTACGCGCTGGCCATGGCGGGCTACGCGGCGGTGTCCGAGGAGAAGGACACCAAGGAGAAGTACGACAAGAAGCCGCTGTGCAGCGGCCCGTACAAGATCGCGTCGTTCAAGTCCGGCAAGAGCATGAAGCTGGTCCGCAACAAGGAGTGGGACCCCAAGACGGACCCCGCGCGGCACCAGTACCCGGACGCGTTCAACATCCAGTTCGGTGTCTCCTTCGAGGACTCCACCAAGCGGCTGATGTCGGACGCCGGTGAGAACCGGACCGCCACCAGCTTCACCAACCAGGTCGACGCCTCCAGCCTGCAGAAGGTGCGCACCGACCCGGAGATCAAGAAGCGCTCGGTCTCCGGCTACCAGTCCTACGTGAGCTACCTGAACATCAACATGGACCGGATCAAGAACAAGAAGGTCCGGCAGGCCATCGCCTACGCGATCCCCAACCAGTCGATCGTCTCGGCCTTCGGCGGCGCCGGCGGCGGCGAGATGGCGGGCAACTACATCAGCCCGACCCTGGTGGGCCACAAGAAGACCGACCCCTTCGACAAGCTCAAGAACCCGCAGGGCGACGTCAAGAAGGCGGCCAAGCTGCTCAAGGAGTCCGGCAAGAAGGGCATGAAGCTCACCTTCGCCTACCAGAACTCCCCCGAGTGGCAGGACTTCGCCGTCGCCGCGACGCAGAACCTGGAGAAGGCCGGCTTCGACGTCCAGAAGAAGGACATCATCCAGGACACGTACTACGACCAGATCGGCAAGGTCAAGAACGGCTACGACATCTACCACAACTCGTGGGGTGCCGACTGGCCGAGCTCCTCGACCGTCATCCCGAACCTGTTCGACGGGCGCCAGGTGCAGGACGGCTCCGCCAACTACTCGCACCACAAGAACCCGAAGTTCGAGAAGGAGATGGACCGCATCCGGTCCCTGTCCGACGCGGACAAGGCGGCCGAGGAGTGGCAGAAGCTCGCGGACAAGATCCTCACCGAGGACGTGCCCGCCGTGCCGATGCACTACTACAAGGCCGTCCAGCTCTCCGGGTCCAACATCGGCGGCATGTACTACGACGAGCAGCTGCACGACATCCAGCCCACGTCGCTGTACGTGAAGAAGTAGCACTCGCCCGGCGCCCGCTGGGCGCCACGTCCGCCGCCCGGCCCGCAGGGCCGGGCGGCGGAGCCCGGAGTCCGCTCGCCCGGACTCCGCTGTCCCGCACGTCTCGATTCCGCTGTCGCACGAGAGCTGCGTTCCGTCATGCTGCGATTCCTCATCCGCCGGTCGCTCGGCGCCGTGGTGATCCTGCTGATCATCAGCGCCGTCACCTTCTTCCTCTTCTACGCCGTCCCACGGGACCCGGCGATGCTGGCCTGCGGCAAGAACTGCACGCCGGACGCGCTGGAGGTCATCCGCAAGAACATGGGCATCGACGAACCGATCCCCATGCAGTACTGGCACTTCATGGTCGGCATCGTCGCCGGCCGTCAGTTCAACGTCGGGGACTGCCCGGCACCGTGCTTCGGCTACTCCTTCGCCAACCAGGACCCGGTCTGGCAGACCCTCCTGGACCGCTTCCCCACCACCGTCTCCCTGACCCTCGGCGGGGCCGTGGTCTTCCTGATCATCGGGCTGGGCGCGGGCATGATCGCCGCCTGGCAGAAGGGCACGCTCATCGACAAGGCGTTCAGCTCGATGTCGCTGCTGCTCTCCTCGATGCAGATCTACTTCATCGGTCCGCTCGTGCTCGCGCTGGTGGTCTACAACCTGGAGCTGCTCGACCAGCCCAAGTACGTGCCGCTGACGCAGGATCCGGTCGACTGGTTCCTGGGACTGCTGCTCCCCTGGCTGGTCATCCAGATCATCTTCACCGCGAACTACACCCGTCTGTCCCGCTCCTCGATGATCGAGCAGCTGCAGGAGGACCACGTCAAAGCCGCGCGGGCCAAGGGCATGTCGGGGAAGTACGTCTTCTTCCGCTACGCCTGGCGCGGCTCGCTCATCCCCATCGTCACCATCTTCGGCGTCGACATGGGCTCGCTGTTCGGCGGCGCGATGATCACGGAGTGGACGTTCTCGCTGCCCGGGCTCGGCACCCTCGCGGTGAACTCGGTGCAGAACACCGACCTGCCCATGGTGATGGGCGTGATGCTCTTCGCGGCCACCTTCATCATCCTCTTCAACATCATCGTGGACGCCGCCTACGCGTTCATCGACCCGCGCGTGCGGCTGTCCTAGGAGAACCGGCACATGACCACCCTGACCAAGGAAGCCGACGTACCGGGCCCGCGCGGCGCCGGCGACGGGGACGCCTTCCTCTCGGTGCGCGATCTGTACGTGCACTTCGACACCGAGGACGGCACCGTCAAGGCAGTCGACGGGCTCTCCTTCGCCGTGGAACGCGGTCGCACCCTCGGCATCGTGGGTGAGTCCGGCTCCGGCAAGTCGGTCACCAACCTGTCCATCCTCGGACTGCACAACCCCCGCACCACCGCGGTCTCCGGCGAGATCATGCTGGACGGCCAGGAGCTGACGGGCGCGCGGGAGAAGACCCTGGAGTCGCTGCGCGGCAACAAGATGGCGATGATCTTCCAGGACGCGCTCACCGCCCTCTCGCCCTACTACACGATCGGCCGGCAGATCGCCGAGCCCTACCGCAAGCACACGGGCTGCTCCAAGCGGGAGGCCCAGCTGCGCGCCGTCGAGATGCTGGACAAGGTCGGCATCCCGAACGCGAAGCTGCGGGTCAACGACTACCCGCACCAGTTCTCCGGCGGTATGCGGCAGCGCGCGATGATCGCCATGGCGCTGGTGTGCAACCCGGACCTGCTGATCGCCGACGAGCCCACCACCGCGCTCGACGTCACCGTGCAGGCGCAGATCCTCGACCTGCTCAAGGACCTCCAGCAGGAGTTCGGCTCCGCGATCATCTTCATCACCCACGACCTCGGCGTCATCGCCAACGTCGCGGACGACATCCTGGTGATGTACGGCGGCCGGGCCGTCGAGCGGGGCTCCGTCGCGGAGGTGCTGCGGGCGCCGCAGCACCCCTACACCTGGGGCCTGCTCACCTCGATGCCCCGGCTGACCGGGGATGTGAACGAGGAGCTCTCACCGATCCTCGGCACCCCGCCCAGCCTGCTCGCACCCCCGCCCGGCTGTCCCTTCCACCCCCGCTGCGACTTCGTGGACGAGGTCGCCGGTGCCTCCTGCACCGCCGACCGGCCGCAGCTTCCGGACGGCCGGGGCGCCGCCTGCCACCTGACGGCGGAGCAGAAGCGGACGTTCTTCGTCGAGCAGATCAAGCCCAGGCTGAGCTAGGCCGGGCAGAGGGAGACCCAGACCAATGAGCGATGACGGCACCCTGACCGAGCCGGGCGGGGGCGAACCGCGGGAGCAGCGGCCCGCGCGCACGGGCGAGCCGCTGCTGAAGGCCGAGAACCTGGCCAAGCACTTCCCGATCATGGGCGGCTTCCCCTTCAAGCGGAAAGTGGGCGAGGTCCAGGCCGTCTCCGGGGTCGACCTCGCCGTGCACGCGGGCGAGAGCTTCGGACTCGTCGGCGAGTCGGGCTGCGGCAAGTCCACGACGGGACGGCTGCTGACCCGGCTGCTGGAGCCCACCGCGGGTTCCCTCAGCTACGCCGGGCAGGACATCACCCACGCGACGCGCAAGCAGCTGGCACCGGTCCGCTCCGAGATCCAGATGATCTTCCAGGACCCGTACTCGTCGCTGAACCCGCGGCACACCGTGGGCTCCATCATCGGCGGGCCCATGGAGGTCAACGGCATCAACCCGCCCGGCGGCCGGGAGAAGCGCATCCGCGAGCTGCTGGAGACCGTCGGCCTCAACCCCGAGCACTACAACCGGTTCCCGCACGAGTTCTCCGGCGGCCAGCGCCAGCGGATCGGCGTCGCCCGCGCCCTGGCCCTGGAGCCGAAGCTGATCGTGGCCGACGAGCCGGTCTCGGCGCTGGACGTCTCCATCCAGGCTCAGGTCGTCAACCTGCTCCAGCAGGTCCAGCGGGACCTGGGGATCGCCTTCGTCTTCATCGCCCACGACCTGGCGATCGTGCGGCACTTCTCGGAGCGGGTCGCGGTGATGTACCTCGGCAAGATCGTCGAGGTGGGCGAGCGCGAGGCCATCTACAACCGGCCCCGCCACCCCTACACACACGCGCTGCTCTCGGCGGTGCCGGAGGCCGTGCTGCACGACGAGGACGGCGGGGACGACGGGGACACGGCAGGAGGCGAGGCCAGGGAGCGCATCCGGCTGGTGGGGGACGTGCCGTCGCCCGTCAACCCGCCCTCCGGCTGCCGCTTCCGCACCCGCTGCTGGAAGGCCCAGGACAAGTGCGCCACGGACGAGCCGCCGCTGGTCCAGATCCCCGGGAACACCGGCGGCCACCTGACCGCCTGCCACTTCCCCGAGGAGCCGACGACCGCATCCCGTGCGCAGGACGCCGCTGTGGAAGCCGGCCGGTAGTCCGGCAGGCCCGGTGGCAGGGAGGGTTCCGGGCGGGCCCCGGAACCCTCCGCGTGGCTTTCCCACCCGGTCCGCGGCCCTCGCAGCGGGCCGCCGCGGTCGGCCCGAGCCGCCCGCGGCAGCCGGGCGGCGGGGGTCAGCCGCCCGTCCCCAGCGACCGCTTCAGGAAGTCCACCTGGAGCAGCAGCAGGTTCTCCGCCACCTCGGCGCCACCGGCCATGTGCGTGACGCCCGACAGCGGCAGCACCTCGTGCGCTCGCCCGGCGGCCAGCAGGGCGGAGGAGAGCCGCAGCGCGTGCGCGACCACGACGTTGTCGTCGGCCAGCCCGTGGATGATCATCATCGGCCGGTGCGGGGCGTCCCGGTCCACCCCGGCCAGTCCCGCGTCGGTGATCAGCGACGACTCGGCGTAGACCTCGGGGTCCTCCTGCGGGGTGCCGCAGTACCGCTCCGTGTAGTGGGTGTCGTACAGCCGCCAGTCGGTCACCGGGGCACCGGCGACCGCGGCGTGGAACACGTCGGGCCGCCGCAGCACCGCGAGCGCCGCGAGATATCCGCCGTAGGACCAGCCGCGGATGCCGACCCTGGAGGTGTCCAGCGGATACTCCTCGGCCAGCGACTCCAGCGCCGCCACCTGGTCGTCCAGCGTGACGGCGGCCAGCCGGCGCGAGACGGCCTTCTCCCAGCCGGGGCTGTGCCCGGGGGTGCCGCGGCCGTCGGCCGTGACCACCGCGAACCCCTGGTCGGCGAACCACTGGGCCGTCAGATGCGCGTTGTGCGCGGCCACCACCCGCTGCCCGTGCGGCCCGCCGTAAGGGTCCATCAGCACCGGCAGCGGTCCGTCCGCCGCCCGGTATCCGGTGGGCAGGACGACGGCGGCCGGGATGCGCCGCTGCCCGGTGTGCACCAGACGCGGCGCGGTGGTGAGCACCGGCTCCTCGGCGAACGACGCGACGGCGGCGGGCTCGCCGCCCGCGGGCGCGGTGCCGTCCCCGCGCAGCAGGACGGCACGGGAGCCCGGCCGGGACAGGTTCGCGGTCGAGAGCACCAGTGTCCCGCCGCCGCGCACCGCGGACGCCACGTGCGGCTCGTCCCCGTCGGTGATCCGCACCGGCTCGCCCCCGGCCAGCGGCACCCGGTAGACCCCGATGTCGCCGGGGCGGGACCGGGGCGCGCCGTCGCCCTCGGAGGCGGAGAAGAGGATGTCCTCGTCGCCGATGTCGAGCACGGCCCGGACATGCAGGGTGGCAGGGGTCAGCCGCCGTGCGCCCGCCATGAGTACCCGTGCGCCCGACGAGGTGCCGGCCGCTCCGTCCGGCCGACCGGTGTCGTCGGTGATCCGTACCAGGCTGCCGTCCGGCGCCCAGGCCGGGACCCCGCCGAAGAGTTCCAGCCAGATTGGATCATTCTCGGTGAGTGTGACGGACGTCGCACCCGTCGCGGTGTCCACGCTCAGACACGCCGCCTCGCGCTGGTCCCTGCTCTGCACGAGCAGCAGCGGCGGCCCGCCGGACGACCAGTGCACCCGGGCCAGGTAGGGATGGCGCTCGCGGTCCCAGACCACCTCGCACCGGGCCCCGTCCAGATCCACCAGATACAGCGTGACCTCGGCGTTCTCGGTCCCGGCCGCGGGGTAGGCGATTCGCGTCGGCTCCTCGTGCGGGTTCGCCGGGTCGGCGACGGTCCAGCGGCGCACGGGCGCGTCGTCGGCCCGCGCGACCAGCAGCCGGTCCGAGTCCGGCGCCCACCAGTGGCCGCGTGTCCGCGACATCTCCTCGGCGGCGACGAATTCGGCCAGGCCCCAGGTGACGGTCGGGCCCTCGGGCTCGGCCAGTGCCCGGTCGTCCGCGCCCGCCGCCGTCACCACCCGCAGCGCCCCGCCGGTGGCATAGGCCACGTGCCGGCCGTCGGGGGAGGGGCGCGGGTCGACCACCGGCGTCGGCACCGGCAGCTCCCGCGCCTGCCCGGAGAGCAGATCCACGGTGAAGAGCCGACCCGAAAGAGCGAAAGCGGCGCTGTTCACGGACGTGTCGGTGGCATATCCCACGACGCCCGCGGTGCCCTCGCGGCTCCGCTCGCGCCGGGCCCGCTCCTCCGCCGACAGTTCTTCGGCCGCGCCGCCGAGCAGTGCTTCGGGGTCGGCCGCGATCCGCTCGGCGCCGCTCGCCACATCCCGCACCCAGAGCAGGTGAGCCAGGTCAGAGCCGTTACGGGAGCGAAGGAAGACGACTCGTGAGCCGTCCGGGGCGACAGTGAAGGACCTCGGAGCCCCGAGTGTGAACCTGTGGGTACGGGCGTGCTGCCGCGGGAAAGTCGTAGCCATGCGGCCGACCGTACTGCGCACGCGCCGGGCCGCGGTCCGCTCCGGAGGTACGGCCCGGAACGATCGTCCGGTGGTGTGCAGTTGGCTGGAACTGAATATGCGCCCCTCGTCTGCACCTGTGCACCGAGCCGTGCGGTCACCCGGATAATTATGATCCGTTGCGCATGGTGAGGGCTGGGTATGAAGCCGGTGGCTCCTCCATGCCGGAGGCGTGCTGCCGTGTCCGTGCGACCCGTACCGAGATCCCCCGAACCGACCGTGCGACTTGGAGGTGAACCGCCGTGGCACTCTCGATTTCGGCGGTGGTGCTGCTGGCGATCATCGTCATCCTGCTCGTCAGGAAATCCGGGCTCAAAGCCGGACACGCGGTGATCTGCGTGCTGTTGGGCTTCTATCTGGCAAGTTCCTCGATGGCGCCCACCATCAACGATCTGACCTCCAACGTCGCCGGCATGATCGGGGAGCTGAAATTCTGACCGGACCCTCCTCGGCACCCCGGCCGCCTGCCCCGCGGGAGCACCCCGGGCAGTGACGCGCCCTGAACGGCCTCTGCGGTGCCGGTGCTGTGACGCCGCCGGGCCGGGACGGTGCCCGCACCCGCTCCGGGTGCGGTGCCCGTCGTAGGCTCGGGGCATGACCGCTGCGTTTCCCCCGGGGGCGGCCCCCGGCACTCCGGCCGCCTCCGAGCGCCGGCTGCTGCTGGTGCACGCCCACCCCGACGACGAGTCGATCACCACGGGCGCCACCATGGCCAAGTACGCGGCGGAGGGCGCCCACGTCACCCTCGTCACCTGCACCCTGGGCGAGGAGGGCGAGGTCGTCCCGGACGGGCTGGCCCACCTCGCGCCGGACCAGGAGGACACCCTCGGCCCGCACCGCGTCGGGGAACTCGGCGCCGCCATGCGCGCGTTGGGCGTCACCGACCACCGGTTCCTCGGCGGGCCGGGGCGCTACCGGGACTCCGGGATGATGGGAGCGGCCACCAACGACCGCCCCGGCTGCTTCTGGCAGGCCGACCTGGACGAGGCCGCGCGGCTGCTCGCGGCCGTGCTGCGCGAGGTGCGCCCCCAGGTGCTCGTCACCTACGGGCCCGACGGGGGCTACGGCCACCCCGACCACATCAAGGCCCACCGCGTCGCCATGCGCGCGGTCGAAATCGCGGCGCGGGAAGCCGGGCGCACGGGTGGCGAACCGCACCAGGTGCAGCGCGTCTACTGGAACGTGGTGCCCCGGCCGGTCCTGGAGGAGGGCTTCGCGCTGCTGCACGCGGCCGACGCGGACGGTGAGGTCTTCCCCTTCCCCGGCTTCCAGGGCAGAACGGGCTTCGCGCAGCCGGACGACGTGCCAGGGGTGGTGGAGAGCGCGGCCGAGGTCGATGTCACCGTGTACGCCGGCGCGTACACGGAGGCGAAGGCGGCGGCGATGGCGGCACACGAGACCCAGGTGTCGGTGCGCCGTACCTCCCGCGGGGCCTTCTTCGCCCTCTCCAACGGACTGGCCCAGCCGCTGACCGGGACCGAGTTCTTCCAGCGCGCCCACCGCGGCGACGCGGCCCCGGTCGGTGCGGACGACCTGTTCGCCGAGGTGCGGGCGTGAGCGCGCGCGTGCCCGGTGAGCGGAGCGTGTACCCGCACGCGTACGGGCCCCGGATCGCGGTCTATGCGGCACTGGTGCTCCTCGGCCTGCTGACCGGAGTGGCCGGCACCCTCGTCCAGGGCGGCTGGTTCCCGCTGGGGCTGCTGCTCGCGCTCGCCGCGGCGGCCGGGCTCTTCTGGGGCGGTGCCACGCTGTGCCGCACGAAGGTCGGAGCCGCGGCTCCGGCGGCCGGGTGGGTGCTCGCGGTACTCCTGACGACGTCCTCCCGGCCGGAGGGTGATTTCCTGTACGCCGCCGGAGTCGGCAGCTATGTCTATCTGTTCGGCGGCATGCTGGTGGCTGTGATGTGTACCACCATCGCGCTGCCCGCGCCACCGGTATCGCTCGACAAGAACCGCTGAGAGGGCCGTCATCGGGGCGATCAGGTGGTCGCGGGGCCGGTGCCCCGTGCCCCAAGTACAGTGGTGCGCGCCGGCGAGCCGCCTTCGGGCCGACAGGAAGACGGCGAATCCATCCGGGAGTACCTGCTTTGAGTCGTGAAACTGACAGTTCGTCCTCCGGGCCCACGGGGCGCGGCGGTTCGTCGTACCCCTCGGGGACCGAGCCGTACGGCACCTCGGGTTCCGGCGCGGACCAAGACGACCGGGGTGCCGAACCTGCGGCCGGGTCCAAGCCGGACGAGCCCCGGACCGAGACGACGCTCACCACCCGCATCCGCATCAACATCCCCGGTTCGCGGCCCATTCCGCCCGTGGTGATGCGGACCCCGGTGACGGACGAGAACGCGGACGACACGGCCGGGAGAGCGGACCCCGCCGCCGGCGGCCGGGACGCCAAGGGCGCCCCGGACCTCGGGGCGGGCCAGCGCGCCACCGGCGGTGGCTCCGGAGCCGCTGTTCCTCCGCCCGCGCCGGAGGCGTCGCCGCCCGGCAGCTCCGGCACGCCCGGTGGCCCCGGGAGCCGTGCCGAGGCCGGGCCGGGCGCCGAGGAGCAGTTCACCCAGGAGACCAGCGACTGGTTCGCGCCCCGCAAGTCGCCCAGGAACTCCGCCCCGCCGCCCGACCCGGCGGCCGGTGGCGGGCCGGGCGTCGGTGTGCCCGGCGGTGCCGGTGGCCCGGACCGCGGCGAGTCGCCCTACCCCACCGGCGGCCCGGACCCGGAGTCGACGGGTTCGCATGGGATCCCGGAGTCGACGGGTTCGCACTGGGTTCCCGGAACGCCCGGTGCGGGGTCGCCGTTCCCCGGCGGAGCCGGTCCGGCGGACACGCCTCCCGACGGGGTGCCGCATCTCGGTACGGACCCCCTGGGCTGGCCGGCCGGGCCCACCACCGGGCCCGCCAGCGGTGACATGCCCGTGCCGCCCGCCCGCGGTGTTCCCGGCCCGGGACCCGGCCCGTTGGCCGCGCCGGGTGCGGGCCAGGGCCCGGAGGACGGGCCCGGCTTCGACGCGGGCCGGCCCGCGGGCCCCGGCGTGCCCGGTGGTCCCGGGTACACCGGCTCCGGACCCGACCCGTTCGGCCGCGGCCCCGCGGGCCTCGCCGACGGCCCCGGAGGCACACCCGCCGCGGGCACGCCCCGGTTCCCCGGCGACGCCGAGGCGGACCGCGCCGGTGCGCCGGGAGCGGGACCGGGCGCGGCGGCTCCCGGGGCGCGCGGCGGCGACGCGCGGCTGTCGAGCGACACCATGGTCAGCGGCCCACCGCGGGCAGCCGGCGATGAGTCCGACGGCGCGGGCCCGGCGCCCGGCGCCGGCTACCCCGGGCCGGATGACGACGCCCCCGCTCCACCGCGGCCGCAGAGCGGTGGAGCAACCCGCGAACCGGCCAAGAAGCGCGGCCGTTCCAAGCTGGTGCTGGCGGGCGCGGCCGTGGTGGGCATCGTCGGGGTCGCCTACGGCACCGGGCTGCTGCTCGACCACGCGGACGTCCCCAAGGGCACCACCGTGCTCGGCGTGCAGATCGGCGGCCTGAGCAAGCACGAGGCGGTCAACAAGCTGGACGCCGAGCTGGGTGACCGGACGAAGGAACCGTTCAAGATCGAGACGAGCGGCGGCCGGACCGAGCTGAAGCCCGGCGTCGCCGGGGTCACCCTGGACACCGAGGCCACCGTGCGCGCCGCGGCCGGGCGCGACTACAACCCGGTCTCCGTCATCGGCTCCCTCATGGGCGGCACCCGCCAGGCGGACCCGGCCATCGAGGTGGACGAGGCCAAGGTGCGGGCCGCGCTCAAGCCCGTCATGGCCGAGGCGGAGGCGGAGTCCCCGTCCGAGGGCATGGTCAAGTTCACCGGCGGCAAGGCGGTGGCCGTCAAGGGCAGTCCGCACAAGGTCATCGATGTCGACAAGGCCCCGGCCGCGCTGGAGAAGGCGTTCCGGGAGCGTGCCGTCTCCGGCAAGAACGAGCCGGTGGCGCTCCCCGGCACGGTGCGCAGGCCCAAGGTGACCGAGGCCGAGCTGAACAAGGCGGTCAAGGGCTTCGGCCGCACCGCGATGTCCGGCTGGGTGTGGCTCCGGGCGGGCGACGTCGAGGTGCCGTTCAGCCAGGAGACCATGGGCACGTTCCTCACGATGCGGGCGGGCGGCAGCGGCAAGCTCCAGCCGGCCATCGACCCGGCGAAGCTCAAGAAGACCTACGGGTCGGCGTTCGACGACGTGGTGATCGACGGCGGCGCCGGAACGGTGCGGATGACCCCGAAGCACGCGGCCGTCGCCATGGTGGAGGCCCTGCGCAAGAAGGCGCCGCCGGAGCCGGGGCGGCGCTATGCCACGGTCCCCGACTCCCGCTCGCGCTGAGCCGCGTCCGGCCGGCCGGTCCGCGTTCCGCACGGCGCCGTCCGGGCGGCGCACGGACGTTCCCGAGGGGTGCCCCGCAGCGGCGGGGCACCCCTCGTGCCGTGTCCGGGCCGCGCGAGGCCGGTGCCGCTTCCGGGCACCGGGATCATCCCGCGGGCATGACATCTGTCAGCCCCAGGTCACGATCGTCGACACTGCCGGCGGTACCTTGCGCCGGGTGAACCTGGGGGCATGACATCGACGCACGCCACGGCACCGGCCGTGGAGTTCCTCTCCGCAGGCAAGACCTACGGTTCGGTCCGGGCACTGGACGGGCTGGAGGTGACCCTGCACCCCGGCGAGACCGTCGCCCTCCTCGGCCCCAACGGAGCGGGCAAGTCCACCACCCTCGATCTGCTCCTGGGGCTGCGCACCCCGGATCCGGGCGGCCGCGTCCGGCTGTTCGGGAGGACACCCCGGCAGGCGGTCACCGACGGCCGGGTGGGCGCCATGCTCCAGTCCGGCGGCCTGATGGACGGCGTACGGGTCAGGGAACTCGTGGCACTCGCCTGCGACCTGCATCCGCGTGGTCACCCGGTCGAGCGGGTGCTGCTGGACGCCGGCATCACCGAGCTGGCCGACCGGATGGTGGGCAAGCTCTCCGGCGGCCAGGAGCAGCGCGTGCGGTTCGCACTGGCGATCGCGGGAGACAGCGATCTGGTCGTGCTGGACGAGCCCACCACGGGCATGGACGTCACCGCGCGCCGCTCCTTCTGGTCCGCGATGCGGGACCGGGCCGCCGGGGGCCGCACGGTGCTGTTCGCCACGCACTACCTGGAGGAGGCCGACGAGGTGGCCGACCGGGTGCTGGTGCTGCACCGGGGACGGCTGCTCGCCGACGGCAGCGCGGCCGAGATCAAGGCGATGGCCGGCGTGCGGCGGGTCGGCTTCACGCTGGAGACGGTGCCCGACGGGGTGCTGGAGGCGCAGTTGCGCGCCCTCCCGGGGGTCGCCGAACTCCGGCTGGCCGGGGCCGCCGTCCGGCTGCGCTCGACCGACGCGGACGCCACCGTGCACGCGCTCTACGCGCTGGGGATCTATCCGCACGGCCTGGAGGTCACCGGCCTCGGACTGGAGGAGGCGTTCGTCACCCTCACCTCCCGCGCGGAACAGGCCCGCGCCTCCACCTCCCAGAACCACGGCCGGAAGGCGGCAGCACGGTGAAGACCCTCGTCAGGCTGGAGATCACCCGCTCACTGCGCAACAAGAAGTTCATGTTCTTCTCGGTGATCTACCCTCCGGTGCTCTACGTGATCATCGCGGGCCGGGACGTCCCGGGGAACATGCCGGGCCTCCGCGTCGACATGAAGCTCTACTACATGGTCGCGATGGCCGCGTTCGGCGCCATGACGGCCGTGCTGATGGGCAACAGCGAACGCATCGCCAAGGAACGCGAGGCCGGCTGGGTGCGGCAGTTGCGGCTGACCGCTCTGCCGGGCCGCGGCTACGTCACCGCCAAGATCGCCTCGGCCGCCACCGTCAGCCTGCCGTCCGTCCTGCTGGTCCTGCTCACCGGCGCGCTCGCCATGGGCGTACGGTTGCAGGCATGGCAGTGGGCCGCTGTCGCGCTGTGCTCGTGGGCGGGCAGTTTCGTCTTCGCGGCGCTGGGTGTGGCCATCGGCTACCTGGCGACGGGCGACGCGGTGCGGCCGATCACCATGCTCTGCTATTTCGGGCTGGCCTTCATGGGCGGGCTGTGGCTGCCGATGTCGAGCCTGCCCGGCTGGGCGCAGGACATCGGTGCGTGGCTGCCCACCCATGCCTACACCGCGCTGGGCCGGGCCGTGGAGGTCGGCGAGGCCCCGCACCCGGAGGACGCCGCGCTGCTGCTGGCCTACCTCGTCCTCTTCGCCGGAGCGGCGGCCTGGCTCTACCGCAAGGACACCCGCACGGCATGATGCTGCGGTGCGTGAGATGAGGACCCCGATCGTCGGGGACAGTACCGAGACTCCGTGGCAGAAGTGGTCCAAGGGGGCCATGGTCGCCGTCTGGCTGATCTTCCTCGGCGGCGCCGTGCGGGACCTCTGGTCCGGCGACCACAGCTCCCGCACCGTCGCCCTGGCGGCGGCCGGGCTCGCCGCCTTCCTGGGCGCTTACGTCACGCTGGTCTACCGCCACACCAGGACGCCGCTCCCCGGCCGGACGGTGCGTTCCTGTCTCGGGCTCCTCTTCGCCCTGGCCCTCGTCCTCTCCCTGACGATGGGCCCGGAGTGGCTGGTGCTGTTCGTCTATGTCGCCGTGGCCAACGGTGCCGTGCTGCCGGCCCGGTATGCGGTCCCCGGCGTGGTGCTGTGCGTCCTCGCACTCGCACTGGTCGGTACGGGATTCGGCACGCGGCCCTGGTGGGGTGTGTGGACCTCGTTCGTCATCCCCTGCCTGCTCGGCGGTTTCGCGCTGATATCCGCACGGAAGACCATCCGCACCCTGCGGGAGCTGCGGGAGGCCCGCGCGGTGGTCGCGCAGCTGGCGGCCAACGAGGAGCGGTTGCGGCTCGCCCGCGATCTGCACGACCTGCTGGGGCACTCGCTCTCCCTCATCACCCTCAAGAGCGAGCTGGCCGGACGGATGCTGCCCGCGCGGCCGGAGGAGGCGGCCGCGCAGGTCGCCGACATCGAACAGGTCAGCAGGCAGGCCCTGGTCGACGTCCGGGAGGCGATCGGCGGATACCGCCGCCCCACCCTCGCCGTCGAGCTGGCGGGTGCCCGCACCGCGCTGGACACCGCTGGCATCGAGGCCGAGTTGCCGCCCCGGCCGCCGTCCGTGCCGCTGGCACCCGAGCAGGGGGCCGCCCTGGCGTGGGCGCTGCGGGAAGCGGTCACCAACGTCGTACGGCACAGCGGCGCGGCCCGCTGCACGGTGAGCTTCCAGGCTCCGGACGCGGGCGGTGAGCCGCTGCGGCTCACCGTCGCCGACGACGGCAAGGGACCCTCCGGCGGGGCCGAGGGCAACGGACTGAGCGGGCTGCGGGAGCGGCTGGAACTCGTCGGCGGAGCGCTGTCGACCTCGGCGGGGGCGAGCGGGGGCTTCACGCTGTGCGCGACGGTGCCCTCAGTACTCTGAGGCGGTGATCAGACTGCTGCTCGCCGAGGACCAGGCGATGGTCCGCGAGGCGCTCGCCGCGCTGCTGGGGCTGGAACCGGACATCGAGATCGCCGTCCAGGTCGGCAGAGGCGACGAGGTACTGGACGCGGTCGCCGCGCACCAGCCGGACGTGGCACTGCTGGACATCGAGATGCCCGGGCTGACCGGCCTCGACGCCCTGGAGGGGCTGCGTGCCCGGCATCCGGCGCTGAAGGTCGTCATCCTCACCACCTTCGGCCGCCCCGGCTATCTGCGCCGGGCCATGGAGTCGGGCGCCGACGCCTTCCTGGTCAAGGACGCACCGGCGGCCCAGCTCGCGGACGCGGTTCGCCGGGTGCGGGCCGGCGAGCGGGTCATCGACCCGGGGCTGGCCGCCGCCGCGCTCGCCGAGGGCGCCAGTCCGCTCACCGACCGGGAGCGCGACGTTCTCGCCGCGGCCCGCGAGGGTGCGGGCAACGCCGAGATCGCCGGGGCGCTGCACCTGTCGCACGGCACGGTCCGCAACTATCTGTCGACCGCCATCCAGAAGACCGGGGCCCGCAACCGCGCCGAGGCGGTCCGGATCGCCCGGGACAAGGGCTGGCTGTAGGCCCGCGGCTCCCCGGCCGCACCGGCTCCGGCACCAGCCCGGCGCCGGCCCGGCCCGGTGCCGCGGGGGCGGCCGCCGACTCCCGGCCCCGCCGCGGCGCGGCCGGGAGCGGACGCGGGGCGGGGCTCAGTTCAGCCGGGCCCGGGCGGCCCGGGCGGCTCTGCGTACGTTCTCCGCGGCGTTCGGCTCCATCGCCGCGACGACATCCGCGTACTCCTCCATCTCCCGCGCGCCCCGCAGGAAATGACCCCGCTCCACCAGCAGTTGCGCCCGCTCGAACCGGAGCCTGCCCGGATGGTGCGGCAGCAGCAGCGACAGCTCGACCGCCCACAGCCGCACTCCGGACCGCTCGGGCCGGGGCGCGGCCCAGGCCCGGATGTTGTTGAGGATCCGCAGCACCGTCTCCAGCGGACCGGCGGGCCGCAGCGCGGCGGCTGACAGCGGGGAACCCCCGGTGGCCCCGGCCACCATGACGGCCAGCTCGTCCTCGCCCAGCTGGGTGCCGCCGCCGAACGGATCGGCCAGCACATGCCCGCCCGCCGGGTCGCCGAAGCCGACGACGAAATGCCCCGGCAGCGCCACCCCGTAGACCGGCGCGCCCGCCCGGCGGGCCACCTCCGTCCAGACCACCGACAGCAGGATGGGCAGTCCCCGCCGTCGGCGCAGCACCTCGGGCAGCAGCGAGGACTCCAGCCTGCGGTAGTCCGGCGCCGAGCCGCCGAATCCCAGCTCCCGGCCCAGCGTCCGCTCCAGCGCCGCGGCCCACTCCGCGGGCGCGCGTCCGCGCCGGAACGGCAACAGCCTCGCCAGCCGGTCGAGTTCGGCCTGGCCCTCGTCCACCAGTCGGTCCACGGCGGCCTCCTCGTCCACCGGGTCCGCCCCTGCGCCGAGAGCCGCGCCTGCTGCGATTCCGGTGCCGCTGGTGCCCCCGGTGTCCCGTTCGCGCCGCAGGCTGCCGCGGGTCGCCGCCTCGGCGCCGATCAGCAGGCACAGCAGCGCCAGATCGGGCCGGTCCTCGCGGGCCGCCTCGGCGAACCGCCGCCGGGCCGTGCCGGTGCGCTCCTCGTCCGTACCGTCTCCGCCGCCCATGTCAGTCCTGCGGGGCGCGCAGGTAGTGGTACGCGTGGTGGTCGGCGAAGCCGAGCCGCTCGTAGAGCGCGCGGGCCGCCGTGTTGCCCCGCTCCACCTGGAGGTAGGCGGCCGAGGCGCCCTCGGCCAGTGCGGCTCTGGCCAGTTCGCCCGTGACCGCCCGGGCCAGCCCCCGCCGGCGGCACTCGGGCGCGACCTCTATGGCCGCGAACCCGGCCCAGCGGCCGTCCACCGCACACCGCCCGATCGCCACGGCCGCGCCGTCCGGATCCGCCACCGTCGCGAACCACACCGAAGGCCCGCCCGCCAGCACCTGCCGCGCCGCGTCGGACAGGCCCGCGTCGCCCGCCCTGTTGTAGAGCGAGGCCCACCGGTCGTCCGGTGTGCGGTGCAGCAGCACCCGCGCATCGGGCTCCCGGTCGGCCAGTGGGGCGAGCGCGCCCACCTGTATCAGCCCGTGCCGCTCGGTCGTCCAGCCCAGCTCCCGCAGCCGCGCGTCGAGCATGGCGTCCTGGGCCACGCAGATCTGTATCCGCGCGGGGAGGTCCCGCTCGGCGTACCAGCCGGTGACCCGCGCCAGCGCCTCGGGCAGCGGCAACCCGGGGTCGCCCTGCGGGAGTACGGAGTTCGCGCGGGCGGTGAACCCGCCGGCAGCCCGCAGGTTCCAGCCGCCGAGCGCCTGCGACTCGGCCGGGGGCCAGCCCCTGGCGGCCACCGCGACGAGCTCGGCCGCGTCGGCGGACGGCAGCCCTCGGCGGCGCGCGGGCGTGGCCGGCACGGTCTTTCCAGCCACCATCGACGTCTCCTCGATCTCGACCTGCTCACCATCGCGTCGGGTGACTGTGAGCACGCCCTTGGTCCACGATGTGAGAATGCCAAGCGTGTCCGTGAACCGCCCATGCCGCTCTCCGGCAGTCGTCAGCGACCGCACCGAGACACGTCTGCCCACGTCGGAAGGGGTGATGCGGACCTCCAAGCGTCCGCCCGTGGTGAATTCCACAGTCCTAACCGCCCCTCCTGTTCGTGTTGTGTCCGGGAACGGAGATACTAGGTGTGGGCATCGCCGCCGTCCGAAGCGAAAGAGCGCTCCCGCGCGCCCGCGGCGGAGCCGGACACCGGCCCGCCAGCCCTAACGAGGAGGAACGACAGCGTGACTTACGTCATCGCGGAGCCTTGTGTCGACCTGAAGGACAAGGCTTGCATCGAGGAGTGCCCGGTCGACTGCATCTACGAGGGCCAGCGGTCCTTGTACATCCACCCGGACGAGTGCGTCGACTGCGGTGCCTGCGAGCCCGTCTGCCCGGTCGAGGCCATCTTCTACGAGGATGACACCCCCGAGGAGTGGAAGGACTACTACAAGGCCAACGTCGAGTTCTTCGACGACCTCGGCTCGCCCGGTGGCGCCAGCAAGCTCGGTCTGATCGAGAAGGACCACCCGCTCATCTCCGCGCTCCCGCCGCAGGAGCACGACGAGTGACCCAGGGGTGACACCCCAGCAGTGAGCCGCCCCGTGCGGCTTGCGCAACAGTCCCGTACGGCGGTCCCAGCGTCCTGCCGTACGGGACTGCGGTGTTTCCGCGCCGTACAGCCCGCCCCTTCGCGGCGCGCCCTCTTCCCGCCCCTTCCCGACCGTCCGACCGTCCGACCGCCCCGGCCGGGCGCGGCGGACCGCGCGGCCCGCGCCGGCCGCCGGGACAGCCGAAGAAAGTGAGCACCATGCCCTCCGTCTCCGACCGCCTCCCCACCTTCCCCTGGGACCGGCTCGAGCCGTACAAGACCACCGCCGCCGGGCACCCCGACGGCCTCGTCGACCTGTCGGTCGGCACCCCCGTCGACCCGGTCCCCGCGCAGGTGCGGCAGGCGCTCGCCGAGGCGGCCGACAGCCCCGGCTACCCCACCGTGTGGGGGACCCGGGAGCTGCGCGACGCGCTCACCGGATGGTGCGAGCGCCGGCTGGGCGCGCGCGGCATCACGGAGCACCACGTGCTGCCCGTCGTCGGCTCCAAGGAACTGGTGGCCTGGCTGCCGACCCAGCTCGGCCTCGGCCCGGGCGACCGGGTGGCCTTCCCCCGGCTCGCCTACCCCACCTACGAGGTCGGCGCCCGGCTCGCCGGTGCCGACCACGTCGCCTACGACGACCCGCTGGAGCTCGACCCGGCCGGGCTCAAGCTGCTGTGGCTCAACTCGCCCTCCAACCCCACCGGTCAGGTGCTGCCCGCCGAGCGGCTCCGCGCCGTCGTCGACTGGGCGCGCGAGCACGGTGTACTCGTCCTCAGCGACGAGTGCTACCTGGAACTCGGCTGGGAGGCCGACCCGGTCTCCGTGCTGCACCCGGACGTGTGCGGCGGCTCCACCGCGGGCCTGGTGGCCGTCCACTCGCTCTCCAAGCGCTCCAATCTCGCCGGATACCGGGCCGCGTTCATCGCGGGGGACAGCGAGGTGCTGGGCGAACTGCTGCAGATCCGCAAGCACGGCGGGATGATGACGCCCGCGCCGGTGCAGGCGGCGACGGTCGCGGCGCTCGCCGACGACACCCACGTGGCCGAGCAGCGGGAGCGCTATCGGGCACGGCGCACCGCGCTGCGCGGCGCCCTGGAGGCCGCGGGCTTCCGGATCGAGCACAGCGAGGCGTCGCTGTACCTGTGGGCGACCCGGGACGAGTCCTGCTGGGACACCGTCGCCGAGCTGGCCGCGCGGGGCGTCCTGGTGGCGCCCGGCGAGTTCTACGGGCCCGCGGGGGAGCGGTACGTCCGGGTCGCGCTCACGGCCACGGACGAGCGGATCGCCGCCGCGGTGCGCAGACTGTCCGCGTAGCGGCCCATGGGTGCCGGGCCGCTCGCGCGGGCCTGGCCGCCTTCGGAGCGCGCGCCCGGGGACGGGCCGCGAGCGCGCACACGGCGAAGGGCCGCCCGGACCGTGTGGTCCGGGCGGCCCGATCGGGTCACCGGCTGCGGGCGCTCAGGAACGGAGTACCCGAGCGCTGTCCGGCCGGGGAGCGTGCCTCCGGGAGGCGGGGCCGGACAGTGGGGGCGCCCCGCAGCGGTGACCGGGGAGCCCTCAACCGAGGGGAAGGCCACCGAGGTTGCCGACGGAGGGAAGGCCGGTGTCCGCCGCGGAGGAGGCGGTGTCGCCCAGCAGGCCGCCGGCCTCGCCCGCCGCGTTCCCGGCGAGGTTCTGTGCGGCGGGCGCCGCGGTCCGGCCGGCCTTGCCCACGGCCTTGCCGGCGGTCGGCACGGCCTTCTTGACGGCGCTGCCGCCGGTCTCCCCGGCGACGGCGGTGGTGTCCTGGGCGGTCCTGTCCAGCGTGTTGCCGAGGCCCTCGCCGTCCAGGTTGCTGACCCCGCCCACCGGGCTCGCGGGCAGTTCCACGGCGCTCGCGGCTCCGGCGGCGCCGACGACGGTCGCGGCGCCGGCCGCCGTCAGCAGCGCGGTGCGGGCGATCCGGCGCGTGAGGGGGTTGGACATGGTGCTCCTTTGACGGAGAAGGGGTTCTTGGTCTGTCAGCCGGGATCCCCCGGTCGGACGCAGTGCCTATCGCCCCGAACGGCACGGAGGTTGCGGGGAAGCCGGGTAAAGGATTGGCAATCCAGGTTTGCCGCGTGAGCCCTCAAACTGGGCATTCCTCGCAGTCGATTGACCTGTACCGGAGGAGCCGAACCGGCTGCGGCCAGGCACGACCGGCCGAGCGGGTTCACTCCTGGCGGCGACCGTCGAGCGAGGGAAGAAACGTCCACCCCGGTGGACCGGGTTCGCTCCACCGGGTGAGCAGGCGGACTAGTGACCGGAGGCCAGCCGGAGCTCCACCGTGCCGCCCGCCGCACCCTCGCCACCGTCCTTCGCGCCGCCACCGTCCTTCGCGCTGCCGTCCCGGGGCCCGCCGTCGTCCTCCGCCGCGGCGTCCTCCGTCCTGCGCCAGCCGTCCGCCGAGCGCTCCGCCGACCACCGGAAGCCGCCGTAGGAGATCCGCTCGATGCGCAGCCGCTCCGCGTTCGCGACCGCCCAGTGGGCCAGCTCCCAGCCCTGGCGGCGGCCGTGTGCGGGCACCGGGACGACGGGCGCGGCCCCGGGCCGCGCCGCCGGGCGCGCCTCCGGGTACCCGGCCGTCCGCGGTACCGGGGCCGCGAGGGTGCCGGTGCCGTCGGCCAGCACGTCCCGGCCGAACTCCCGCACCAGGTGCTTGCGCACCTGCGCGGGATCGCCCGGCCCGCCGGGGGCCCGGCCGCCTGTCGTGCAGCTCAGCGCGGCGGGCCGGCGGCCGGTGAGCGCGCCGGTCAGCAGCGTCGCGTCGGTCTCGTGCTTGGCGTACGCCTGCGGATAGCCGCTGCGCTGCACGCGCTGGGCGGCCACGGTCAGCGGGAGCCGGGAGTAGCCGGGCACCTCGGCGAGATGGTCGTAGAACCGGCCCGCCGAGTAGACCGGGTCCTGGATCTGCTCGAACGTCCCCCAGCCCTGCGAGGGGCGCTGCTGGAAGAGGCCGACCGAATCCCGGTCCCCGTGCCCGATGTTGCGCAGCTGCGACTCCTGCATGGCGGTGGCCAGGGCTATCGTCACCGCCCGCTCGGGCAGTCCGCGGCGCGCGGCGACCGCGGCGATGGTCGCCGCGTTCCGGGCCTGCACGGGGGTGAGTTCGTAGTCGTGCGGAGTGCCGGAGCCGTCCGCCGCCGCGGACGCGTTCTTGCCGTCCGCGCCGTCCGCCGCGCGGACGGTGCACATCGCGCCGTCCTGGCCCGACAGCCCGCGCACCGCGACATACGCGGCGACGGCGAGCAGCACGGCGCAGGCCACGGCGATCCTGAAGGGTCTGCCGCGGCCCTCGGTCCGGGACGGACGCTCGGGCCCGTGGGGCGAGCGGGCCGGTCGTGAGAGGCGCACGCGCACCAAGGTAGCCGCTGGGGGCGACAGCGCCCGAGCCCCGGGGCGCGCCGGGCCGCGGGGGGCACCCGCCGTAGGCTGTGGCCATGCCTCACAGCGCACTCGACCTGCAGCAGGACGCCGCCCGGCTCACCGCGCAACTGGTGGACCTCCCCTCGGAGAGCGGGGACGAGGCGGCGCTCGCCGACGCCGTCGAGGAGGCGCTGCGCGCGCTGCCCCACCTGGGCGTCGACCGGTACGGCAACAACGTGGTGGCCCGCACCCGGCTGGGCCGGGCCGAGCGGGTCGTCCTCGCGGGGCATCTCGACACCGTGCCGATCGCCGGGAACCTGCCCTCCCGGCTCGACGAGGACGGGCTGCTGTGGGGCTGCGGCACCAGCGACATGAAGGCAGGGGTCGCCGTGCAGCTGCGGATCGCCGCCACGGTCCCCGAGCCCAACCGCGACCTGACGTTCGTCTTCTACGACAACGAGGAGGTCGCCGCCCACCTCAACGGCCTCGGCAAGGTCGCCGAGGCCCGTCCCGAGTGGCTGGCCGGCGACTTCGCCGTGCTGCTCGAACCCTCCGAGGGGCAGGTCGAGGGCGGCTGCCAGGGCACCCTGCGGGTGCGGCTGCACCTGCGCGGCACCCGGGCGCATTCGGCCCGCGGCTGGATGGGCGCCAACGCGATCCACGCGGCCGGGCCGGTGCTCGACCGGCTGGCCGGATACCGGCCGCGGTGGCCGGTGATCGACGGGCTGGAGTACCGGGAGGGCCTGAA
Organism: Streptomyces sp. NPDC007025; assembly: GCF_042869455.1. Lineage (NCBI taxonomy): Bacteria > Bacillati > Actinomycetota > Actinomycetes > Kitasatosporales > Streptomycetaceae > Streptomyces > Streptomyces sp. NPDC007025. The sequence continues at coordinate 245,264 of NZ_JBIAFT010000007.1, forward strand.
CGCCGTCGGCATCGAGGGCGGCGTCGCCGGCAACGTCATCCCGGACCTGTGCACCGTCACGGTCAACTTCCGCTACGCGCCCGACCGCGGCGAGCAGGACGCGCTGGACCATGTGCGCGAGGTGTTCGCCGGATGCGGGGTCGAGGAGTTCGAAGTGGACGACAGCTCCCCCGGCGCGCTGCCCGGCCTCTCGCATCCGGCGGCCCGCGCCTTCCTCGCCGCGGTGGGCGGCGAGCCGCGGCCCAAGTACGGCTGGACGGACGTCTCCCGGTTCAGCGCCCTGGGGGTGCCGGCCGTCAACTACGGTCCCGGCGATCCCAACCTCGCCCACAAGCGGGACGAGCGGGTCGAGACCGCGCTCATCACCCGGTGCGAGGAGCGGCTGCGGCGCTGGCTGACGGCCTGAGCCGGGTCCGCCGGCGCTCCCGGGCCACCTGCCGGTAAGCCGATCGACGGCTGCCGGCCGCCCGGATTCCCGACGGCACCCGTCGGCGTCCGCATACCCTGAAGCGGAAAGATCGCAGGCGGAAGGAGTGCCGTAGATGACCGACGAGACCGGCGGAGGGCCCAAGGAGCAGCGACTGGGGCCTGTCGTGCGCCGCCGCGACCAGGTGCAGTCGGGGACCACCGACCAGCGCCTGCTGGACACCGCGGGCCCCTCCGATTTCATCCACCAGGACCCCTGGCGGGTGATGCGCATCCAGTCCGAGTTCGTCGAGGGCTTCGGAGCCCTGGCCGAACTGGGCCCCGCCATCAGCGTCTTCGGCTCGGCGCGTACCCCCGCGGAGGCACCCGAATACGACCAGGGCGTGCGGATCGGCCGGGCGCTGGCCGAGGCCGGCTTCGCCGTCATCACCGGCGGCGGACCCGGGGCGATGGAGGCGGCCAACAAGGGGGCGCTGGAGGCGGACGGCACCTCGGTCGGGCTCGGTATCGAGCTCCCCTTCGAGCAGGGCATGAACAAGTACGTCGACATCGGCGTGAACTTCCGCTATTTCTTCGTCCGCAAGACGATGTTCGTGAAGTACGCGAGCGGGTTCGTCGTGCTGCCCGGCGGGCTCGGCACGCTGGACGAACTGTTCGAGGCGCTGACCCTGGTGCAGACCGGGAAGGTCACGCGCTTCCCGATCGTGCTCTTCGGCACGGACTACTGGCAGGGGCTGGCCGACTGGCTGCGGCACTCCGTCGTCGGCGGCGGCAAGGCGTCCGAGCGGGACCTGGAGCTCTTCCACGTCACCGACGACATCGACGAGGCGGTCGCGCTGGTCACCAAGGAGGTAGGTGGCCAGGTCCCGGCCGCCCAGCGCCCCGGACCGCCCGGCCGCCGGTAGCTCGCCCTCCCGGAGCTCCGGCTGCCCGCCGGGCGGACGACGCTCCTTCGGAGACACTCCCCTAGGCCAGCCCCCGGCGGGCCACCGCGGGCTGACGGTGGCCCGCGATCGCGGACACCATGTCGAGGACCTGCTTGGTCTCGGCCACCTCGTGCACCCGGTAGACCCGCGCGCCCAGCCAGGCGGAGACCGCGGTGGTGGCCAGGGTGCCGGTCAGCCGCTCCTTGACGGGGCGGTCCAGGGTCTCGCCCACGAAGTCCTTGTTGGACAGCGAGACCAGCACCGGCCAGCCCGTCGCGGTCATCCGGCCCAGCTCCCGGGTCGCCTCCAGCGAGTGCCGGGTGGACTTGCCGAAGTCGTGCCCGGGGTCGATGAGGATCCCGTCCCGGCGCACTCCCAGCTGCGCCGCGCGTTCGGCCAGCCCGAGCGTCACCCGCAGGATGTCGTCGACGACCCCGCTGCCGGCCCCCGCACCCGCCGGGTCCGGCTCGTAGGCGGCGCGGTGCGGGCGGGTCCGCGGGCGGGCACCGCCCGCGTGGGTGCACACCAGGCCGGCGCCGTACCGCGCCGCGACCTCCGCCAGCCGGGGGTCGACCCCGCCCCATGCGTCGTTGAGCAGGTCGGCCCCGGCCTCGCACACGGCCTCGCCCACCTCGTGCCGCCAGGTGTCGACGCTGATCACCACGTCGGGCCAGCGCCGCCGTACCTCCGCGACGAAGCCCACCGTGCGCCGGGCCTCCTCCTCGGCCGTGACCTCGTCGCCGGGCCCCGCCTTCACCCCTCCTATGTCGATGACGGCGGCGCCCTCGGCGACGGACTGCTCGACCCGGTCGAGCGCGGGTTCGTCCCGGAAGGTGGCGCCGCGGTCGTAGAAGGAATCCGGCGTCCGGTTCACGATCGCCATGATCACCGGCTCGTGTTCACCGAACTCGCGCGTGCCCAGGCGCAGCATCAGCCATCCTCTTCCTCTCGACGGTGCCCGCCTGCTGCCCGCACCCGCGTGGCCCGTGCACCGGTCTCCGCCGCCGACCATAGCTGTCACCGGGCCATGGCACGATCAGGGTCTGCCCGCAATCGGCAACCAATCGGGGAGTCCATCCGTGTTCGTGTTCCTGCTGCTCTCGCTGGTCGTGGTGGTCGCCGCGGTGACGCTCGCCGTGGTCGGCAGCGGCGCCCGGCCCGGCGAGGAGGCCCGCGGCGCGGTGGGCGGGCTCGCCGACGCGCCGCCCGACCTGCTGGACGAGCCGCTGCCACCGGAGCGCCCCGTCTCCCACGGGGACGTGGCGGGGCTGCGGCTGGCCGTCGGTGTGCGCGGATACCGGATGGAGCAGGTCGACGACGTCCTCGACCGGCTCGGGGCGGAGCTCGCGGAGCGTGACGCCCGGATCGCCGAGCTGGAGTCCGCGCTGGCCGGTGCCCAGGCCGTCGCGATGGGCCGGGCCGGGGAGGGGCGTCCGGAGCCGGGCCCGGTTCCGGACCCGGCGCAGGACGTGGGCCCGGAGGCGCGGGGGGAGCAGGCCGGCCCCCGGAGCGGTTCCCGGACGCACCCCGAGGAGGAGGGACGATGACAACCGGACCCGAAGCCGCCGCCCCCGAGCCCCCGGTCGGCGCCGCGGTGCCCGGCCCCGACGGTCGCGCCCGCTGCCCCTGGGGCACGACCGCGGAGGACTATGCGGCCTACCACGACACCGAGTGGGGCCGACCGGTGCACGGCGACGACGCGCTCTACGAGCGGCTGTGCCTGGAGGGCTTCCAGTCCGGTCTCTCGTGGCTGACGATCCTGCGCAAGCGCGAGGCGTTCCGCGCCGCGTTCGCGGACTTCCGCATCGCCGCCGTCGCCCGGTTCACCGAGGACGACGAGCGGCGGCTGCTCGCCGACAGCGGCATCGTGCGCAACCGGGCCAAGATCGGCGCGGCCCTCGGCAACGCGCGGGTCGCGGCCGCCTGGGAGCCGGGTGAGCTGGACCGGCTGGTGTGGTCCTACGCCCCCGATCCGGCCGCCCGGCCCGTGCCCCGCACCACGGCGGAGGTGCCCGGCAGCACCCCCGAGTCCGCGGCCCTGGCCAAGGAGCTCAAGCGGCGCGGCTTCCGCTTCGTGGGCCCCACCACCGTCTACGCGCTGATGCAGGCGTGCGGGCTGGTCGACGACCACCTGGCGGAGTGCTGGTGCCGCGGCTCCGCCGTCGGCTGACACATCGCGGGGCGCACCCGGTGCGGCGGCCGGCGGGCGGCAGCGGCGCGGCCGCGGTCAGCGCCCGGTGAAGCGGGGCTGCTGCTTGTGCACGAAGGCCTCCACGGCGATCCGGTGGTCGGCGGAGCCGCCCAGCCGCAGTTGGAGCTCGGACTCCTTGCCGAGCGTCTCGGCCAGCGAGTGCGAGGCGCCGTAGGCCAGGGACTCCTTGAGCGCCGCATAGGCTGCGGTCGGCCCCTGCGCGAGCTGCCGGGCGACGGCCTCGGCCTCCGCGGCGAGCTCGGCTGCGGGTACCACCCGGTTGGCCAGCCCCAGCTCCAGCGCCTCGTCGGCCTTGACGCTGCGCGGGAAGAGCAGCAGGTCGGCGGCCCGGCCCGGGCCCACCAGGCGCGGCAGCGTCCAGGAGACGCCGGAGTCCGCGGTCAGTGCCACTCCCGCGAAGGAGGTGTTGAACGCCGCGGTGTCCGCCAGGATCCGGTAGTCGCAGGCGAGGGCGAAGCCCGCGCCGGCCCCGGCGGCCACCCCGTTGACGCCCGCCACCACCGGCTTCGGCATCCCGGCGAGGGCCAGGGTGATCGGGTTGTAGTGCTCCTCGACGGTGTTCAGGGCGCTTCCGCCGCTCTGTTCGAGCGAGCTGGTGTGCTCCTTGAGGTCCTGGCCCACGCAGAAGGCGCGGCCGCTGCCGGTGAGCAGCACCGCGCGTACCCCGTCGTCGTCGGCGGCCCGCCGCAGGGTGTCGCGCAGGGCGGTCTTGGTCTCGTTGTCGAGGGCGTTCATCGCGTCGGGGCGGTCGAGCACGACCTTCGCGAGCCCCTCGGTCACTTCGTAGCGCACGGTGTCGGACATGCCTTCAGCATGACCCGGATCATCGGGCGCTGACAGAGCACCGCGCACGCTCCGCGGCCCCGGCGGATGTGACCTGCGTCAAACCGAGGGACACCGGTGACGGAGGGGAATTCCGGGCCGTACCGCGGGGCGGCCGCCGCATTGGGTGGGTTTGTGCGTGGTCGAGGAAGAAGAGATGTCGACCGATGTTGGTCATCGGGTCCTGCCATGCGGGATAATGGCGAAGAAGCAATGTGTTCGATGCCGGTGAAACTGTGCCCGCTTACGGGACCCCCGGCGCGATCGGCTGGTTTCAGGAAGGGGAACGAGCATGGCGGCCATGAAGCCGCGGACGGGTGACGGCCCGCTCGAGGTGACCAAAGAGGGGCGGGGCATCGTCATGCGCGTTCCGCTCGAAGGCGGTGGGCGACTCGTCGTCGAGCTGACACCGGATGAGGCGACAGCGCTCGGCGAGGAGCTGAAGAAGGTCTGCGGCTGAGCGCTCCGCGGACCGCCGCCCCGGGAGGCACGCCACGCGTGCACCGGGGCGGTTCCGTCTCTCCGGGTGCAGCCTCCGGCGCGGCCGCGCGGACGGCCCCGTGCCGGCCGGGTCCCGAACCCGGGCCGCGCCGGTCCCGGAGGCCCGGCGGCAGAGCGAACGCGTCGCGCAACGACTCCGTCACTCCCCGCGTTTGACCGCGCACAGCAGTCCGTCGCCCACCGGCAGCAGCGAAGGCACCAGCAGTGTGCTCTCCCGGACTGTGCGCAACAGCTCCCGCAGCCGCAGCACTTCCTGGGACTGGTCCGTGGCCTCGCCCGTCCGCCCGTCGGCGAAGACCCCGGCGAAGCAGATCAGCCCGCCGTCCCGCAGCAGCCGCAACGATTCGGCGAGGTAGTCCAGGCACTCCGTCCGGTCGCCGTCGCAGAAGACGAGGTCGTATCCGCCGTCCGCCAGCCGCGGCAGCACGTCCAGGGCCCGGCCGGGGATGAACCGCACCCTGTTGCCCCCGCTGCCGACGAACCCGGCGGCGCGGAACGCCTCGCGGGCGAACTGCTGCCGCTCCGGTTCGGTGTCGACCGTGGTGAGCACCCCGTCGGATCGCATCCCGTGCAACAGGTGCAGTCCGGAGACACCGGTGCCCGTACCGATCTCCGCGACCGCCTTGGCCTCGGCGGCCGCCGCCAGCAGCCGCAGTGCCGCTCCGGTGGCGGGGGAGACCGTGCGCAGCCCAGCCTCCTGGGCCCGGTCGCGGGCCCAGCGCAGTGCTTCGCTCTCGGCGTTCTCGACGAGCTCGGCGCCGTACGCGTCGGCGAACTCCCAGCTCGTCTGCCGGTTGCCGGTAATGGCCCTCTCCTGTCCCCGTCCTCCACGCAATCGTGACTGTATCCGTTGCCCCGGGAACCCGCAGTTGGGGCCGGGCGTTGAGGAAGCAGGGACCGCCGGGGAGCGGTCGGCAAAGCCGGGCAAAGTTTCTTATCCGGAGCTAACGGGAGATGTGGCTATGGTAGGGGCTCCAGTGGACACCACCAGAGCCGACAGGGGAGGTGCGGCTGCAAGCCGGGACCGCGGCGTCTTCTCCAGATTCCGCAGGTCGACGGGACAGCCGAAATCCGTGACCGACACCGCTGACCAGTCCCGCACCGCCGATTCCGCGACCACGGCGACTTTCGCGACCGATGCGGACGCGCAGGCGTGGACCCCTCCTTCCTGGGAGGAGATCGTCAGCAACCACAGTGCCCGGGTCTACCGCCTCGCCTACCGCCTGACCGGTAACCAGCACGACGCGGAGGACCTCACCCAGGAGGTCTTCGTCCGGGTCTTCCGGTCGCTGTCGACCTACACCCCCGGTACCTTCGAGGGCTGGCTGCACCGGATCACCACGAACCTCTTCCTGGACATGGTCCGGCGCAAGCAGCGCATCCGCTTCGACGCGCTCGCCGACGACGCCGCGGAGCGGCTGCCCAGTCGCGAGCCCACCCCGCAGCAGCACTTCAACGACACCCACTTCGACGCGGACGTCCAGCAGGCCCTGGACACCCTCGCCCCCGAGTTCCGTGCCGCCGTGGTGCTCTGCGACATCGAGGGGCTCTCCTACGAGGAGATCGCCGCGACGCTCGGTGTCAAGCTCGGCACCGTCCGCAGCCGTATCCACCGCGGCCGCTCCCACCTGCGCAAGGCGCTCCAGCACCGCTCGCCCGCCGCTCGCACCGAGCAGCGGCGCACCCTGAGCGCGGTGGTGCCGTCGGCCCGGGCGGGCGAGGTGAGCGCCGGGTGACCTCCGCCGAACACCATCTCGGAGACCGCCTCGCCGCACTGGTCGACGGGGAGCTGGGGCACGACGCCCGCGAGCGGGTGCTCGCGCATCTGGCCACCTGCCCGGGGTGCAAGGCGGAGGCCGATGCGCAGCGCCGGCTCAAGAACGTCTTCGCGGACGCCGCGCCGCCACCGCCCTCGGACGGGCTCCTCGCCCGGCTGCAGGGCCTGCCCGCGGACGGCGGCCTGCGCCCCGGGGGCGGTGCAGCCCCCGGTCCGGGCGGGCCGGGCGGCGGCGCGTTCGCCGCGCACGTGCTGCCGGGCGGCTCCGGCCGCTCGTCCTGGGCGTTCGACCACTTTCCCGGCGGCCGGACCGGCGGGCGCAGCCCACTCACCCCGCCCCGCGGCTTCCGGATACATGAGGTTCCGCCGCCCGACAGCGTCGAGCGGTCCGAACGCGCCGAGCGGGAGCGCTCGGCCTCCCGCGGACGCCGGTTCGCGTTCGCCGCGGCGGGTGCCTTCTCGCTGGCGGCCCTCGCCTTCGGCGGCACTCTGGCCTCCGGCGCGGCGAGCACGTCCGGTGGGACGGGCGGCGACAACCCCTCCGCCAACGCGGTACGCAGCCCGGCCTCCGGCTCCGGGGCCTCCCGGGACGGCAGACGGCGCGGCGGCGACCAGCGCGGGGGTACGCAGAGCACCCGCGGTGCGGACTCCGGCCCCACCTTCGCGCCGGTGGCCTCCTATGGTGCGGCGGCCCCCACCGCGCAGCCGAACGCTCCCGTGAGCATGCTGCGGCGCTCGGCACCCGCCCGGCTCTCGCCCGCCACCAACGCCTCCGGCTGGTACGGGGGGAGCGGCACGGCCGGCACCCTGAGCGCGCTGCGCGGTTCTGCCGCGCTGCTGTCCGGCGGGCCGAAGCAGGAGCCCGCCACCGAGATGCGGCTGGCCCGGCGGCCGGCCGTCCGGCACGACCCCTCCGTGCTGCGCTCGTTCCCCGGCCGCGCTCCGGCGGTGACGAGTTCGCTCCCGGCCACCGCGCGGGGCCCGGCCGGGCGCTGACACGGCGCCGGGTTGACGCGCGCTGGGCGGCGCGCCGCGTTCCTGGTTGAATCCTTCCGACGCCCTGCCCCCGGCCGCGGTCCGGGGAGGGCGTGAGTCGCGGGTGACCAGCTGGAGAGTGCATGGACGAGCCGAACGCCACCAGGCAGCAGCCGAAGTGGTGGAGCCGCCCACGCCGGATCCCGGACAGTCGGCTCCGGCCGGCGGTGACCGATCCGGCGGTGACCGGGCCCGCGCGGGAGCGGACCGAGCGGACCGCCCAGGCACCCGCCGGGGAGCCGGCCGCGCCGGGCACCGCCGGTCCCGAGGAGCCGGGGGCGGCCGAGGCCGGGGAGCCGGCTCCGGAGCCCGCCGCGTGCCCCGAGCCGCTGCACGGCGTGGATCCGTACTCCACCCCTCCCTACGGCGGACCCGGCCCCTGGGCCCCCGCACCGCCCGTCCAGCGTCCCGCGGCCACCCCGCCGCACGGTGTCGCCCTGCCGCCCGGCAGCACGACGCCGCCCCACGGGGTGCCGGTCGAGGGATCCGGCGGGGAGGTGCCCCCGGCGGACCACCGGAGCGCCGGAGCGCAGGACCCCGGCCGGCCGGCCGGGGAGCCCGAGCCGCTGCCGGTTCCGCCGCCCGCCGTGCCGCCGCTCCCGCCGCGGCCCCCCGTGCGGCCCCCGCGCCGCGGGCGCCGGATCGCGCTCGGCGCCCTGGCGCTGGCGCTGGTGGCCGGTGGCGCGGGCGGGCTCATCGGCGCCTATGTCGAGCGGAACGGCTCCGTGAGCGACGTCGAGCTGCCCCGTACCGCGGCGGCGGAGGGGGGTGCGCGGCCGGAGGGCAGCATCGCGGGGATCGCGCGGCAGACGCTGCCCGGCGTCGTCACGCTGCACGCGCGCGGCGGCGGCGCCGAGGCCACGGGCACCGGTTTCGTGCTGGACCGGCGCGGCCACATCCTCACCAACCAGCATGTGGTCGAGGGCGCCGAGTCCGCCGACGGGGTCCGGGTCACCTTCGACAGCGGCCGGACCGTGACCGGCGAGGTGGTCGGCGGCGACGCCGGGTACGACCTGGCCGTCGTCCAGGTCTCGCACGTCTCCGGGCTCACGCCGCTGCCGCTCGGCGACTCCGACGGCGTCCGGGTCGGCGACCCCGTCATCGCCTTCGGTGCCCCCTTCGACCTGGACGGCACGGTCACCACCGGCATCGTCAGCGCGACCGAGCGGCCCATCACGGCAGGGGGCGGGGAGCCGGGCGGCGAGCTGAGCTATGTGAACGCGCTGCAGACGGACGCGCCCATGAACCCCGGCAACTCCGGCGGCCCGCTGGTGGACGCCGGGGGCCGGGTCGTGGGGGTGAACAGCGCGATCAGAGGTGCGGGGGGAGCTCCGGGCCTGCCCGGCGGCGAGGGCGGCGGCAGCGTCGGGCTGGGCTTCGCCATCCCGGTCAACCAGGCCCGCCGGGTCGCCGAGGAGCTCATCAACGAGGGCCGCGCCACCCATCCGGTCATCGGGGTCTCGCTCGACATGCGGTACGAGGGCGAGGGCGCGCGGATCGGCGGTGCCGGCGGCCGCGGCGCGGTCGTGCCGGGCGGTCCGGCCGACCGGGCCGGGCTGGCGGCGGGTGATGTGATCACCGAGGTCGGCGGTAAGCCCGTGGCCGGGGGCGAGGAGCTGATCGTCCGGATCCGCAGCCACCGTCCGGGTGATGAGCTGGGACTGACCGTCCTGGACGGGGGCGTGGCGGGCGCGCGGCGGACGGTGCGGCTGACGCTCGGTTCCGCCGCCGGCTGACGCCGGGTGCCAGGGCGGGCTCCCGTTCGCGGGCCGCGGGCGGGTACCGTGACATCTGGCTGCAGGAGCCGTGGACGGAGTGAGGGAGCTGCGCGGTGTTCTTCGATATAGGACCACTGGAGCTGGTCGCGCTCATCGTGCTGGCGGTGCTCGTGTTCGGCCCCGAGAAACTCCCCAAGGTGATCCAGGACGTCTCCGCCTTCATCCGCAAGGTGCGCCAGTTCTCCGACAGCGCGAAGGAGGACATCAGGAGCGAGCTGGGACCGGAATTCAAGGACTTCGAATTCGAGGACCTGAATCCGAAGAACTTCGCGCGCAAGCACCTGCTGGACAACGACGACCTGGGTATCAAGGAGATCAGCAACAGCTTCGACCTGCGCAAGGATCTGGCCGAAGTCACGGACGCGGTCAACGGCACCGACAGCGGGGGCGCCGGCTCCTCCCGCGGTGGCGGTTCCGGCGGGTCCGAGCGGTCCGGCAAGAGCCTCCGGGGCGGCGGACAGCAGGCACCGGATCTGACCAAGCGCACCTCCGACGGGGTGAACGGCCGACCGGTGCAAGGAGACGTGCTCCGCAAGGGCGACCCGCCGCCGTTCGACGCGGACGCCACCTGACCCTCATCTGACGCCTCATCAGGCAACGATCCCGTCACCTCGGCATTCACACCACCGGGACATCTACGGCGTTTGCCGTCCATCTCGCCACCCGCACCACGTCCTGATCCACCGGGCATGACCGACACGGCGGACCGGTGTGGCTATCCTCCCAGTGTCGGGGGTCGCCGTCCGAGGAGCTCGGCTGCCCGGGCAACAGGGCAATGAGGAGGCGTCGCACAGATGGAGACGACGAGTCGGCCGGCCGGTGAATCCGGGCCCGCCGCACAGGGGGTACCCGGCGCGCGGCGGGCTGTGGACGACTACCTGATGGCTGCCTTTCCGTGGTACGGCCTGGATGCCGCCTTCACCGGACCGCGCTGGCTGATGCAGGTCGGCACGGCGGCCGACGGCACGGTCGAGCACGGTTCCACCGGCCACGGCGAAGAGCCCTCCCTCCGTGTCGAGACCACCCCCGAGGACGAGAGCTTCGCCGTCGTCGTCACCCTCGCCAGCCGCCCCGTGCGGCGCAGCGGTGACGGCACCGGCACACTGGAGGCCACCTCCGTCTCCACCGCCGCCTGGCTGGCGGGCTCGGGGCTGCTCTCGTGCAGCTTCCCGATGGAGATGGACCGCAGCCTGCGGCAGGACTGGCTCGACCAGCAGACCGGCGTCGCCTGGGAACTCGCAGACGACCTGGACGGCTCCGGCTGGAGCAGCCTCTCGCTGCCGGTGGACGGCATCCCCACCGACTTCCACTACCGCGAGTCCGCGTACGGCTGGGTGCTCGCCGGCTCGGCCCAGGAAGGCGTCCACCTGGGTGCCTACGGGCGCGGGATGAGCGCCTACGGACTCGGCTTCGCCGTGGTGAAGGACATCACGGAATACGAGCGGGGCTGACCGCCCGGCAGGGCGGGCCGGCGCGCCGACCCCCGCCCGGTGCTCACCGCACGGGGGTCGCGCGGCGCCGTACGGGCGCCTCGCGGCCTCAGAACTTGTTGCTCGGGGTGAGGCCCAGGGACATGCCCGACAGGCCGCGCTGGCGCGAGCTGAGCTTGTCGGCGACGGTGCGCAGCGCCTTCCCGGCAGGGGAGTCCGGGTCGCTGAGGACCACCGGCTTGCCCTCGTCCCCGCCCTCGCGCAGCCGCAGGTCGATCGGGATGCCGCCGAGCACCGGCACCTCGGCGCCGGTGGTGCGGGTCAGCCCCTCGGCCACCTTCTGGCCGCCGCCGGTGCCGAAGACGTCGACCATCTCGTCGCAGTGCGGGCACGGCATGCCGGACATGTTCTCGATCACGCCGACGATCTTCTGGTGGGTCTGCACGGCGATGGATCCGGCGCGCTCGGCGACCTCGGCCGCCGCCTGCTGCGGGGTCGTCACCACCAGGATCTCCGCGTTCGGCACGAGCTGGGCCACCGAGATCGCGATGTCCCCGGTGCCGGGCGGCAGGTCCAGCAGCAGCACGTCCAGATCGCCCCAGTAGACATCGGCCAGGAACTGCTGGAGCGCGCGGTGCAGCATCGGTCCGCGCCACACAACCGGCGCGTTGCCCGGGGTGAACATCCCGATCGAGATCACCTTCACGCCGTGTGCGGACGGCGGCATGATCATGTCCTCGACCTGGGTCGGACGCCCGTCCGCGCCCAGCATCCGGGGGACCGAGTGGCCGTAGATGTCGGCGTCCACCACGCCGACCTTCATCCCGTCGGCGGCCAGCGCCGCGGCCAGGTTCACCGTCACCGAGGACTTGCCGACCCCGCCCTTGCCGGAGGCCACGCAGTACACCCGGGTCAGTGAGCCGGGCTGGGCGAAGGGGACCTCCCGCTCGGCGGTGCCGCCCCGCAGGGAGGCCGCCAGCTCGCGGCGCTGCTCGTCGCTCATCACGTCCAGTTCGACGCTGACGGAGGTGACCCCCGGCACCCGCTGCACGGCCTCGGTCACGTTCGCGGTGATGGTCTCGCGCAGCGGACAGCCGGAGACCGTCAGATAGACCCCGACGTCGACCGCGCCACCGGGCGCGATGCCGATGGATTTGACCATCCCCAGGTCGGTGATCGGCCGGTGGATCTCCGGGTCGTTCACCGTCGCGAGCGCAGCGCGCACCGCGTCTTCGGTGGGGGTGGATTCCTGGGTCTCGGTAGCCATGCATGCATGGTACGGCCGGGTAGGGTGCGTGAGCTAAGCGACCGGTCAGCGGTCTTGGTCACGCTCGCCGGACCCGGCCGGTCCGCGGCCGGCGGCTGCTCCCGGCCGGTCCTGCTGTTCCAGGTCCTTGACCAGCTCCGCCAGTTCCGAGCGGATCCAGTCCCGGGTGGCCACCTCGCCCAGGCCCATCCGCAACGCGGCGATCTCGCGCGCCAGGAACTCGGTGTCGGCGATGCTGCGCTCGTTGCGCTTGCGGTCCTGCTCCAGGTTGACCCGGTCCCGGTCGTCCTGGCGGTTCTGCGCGAGCAGGATGAGCGGGGCCGCGTAGGACGCCTGGAGGGACAGGGCCAGCGTCAGGAAGATGAACGGGTACTCGTCGAACTTCAGACCGTCCGGGGCGACGATGTTCCAGCCCATCCAGACGATGATCACGACCGTCATCCACACCAGGAAGCGGCCGGTGCCCAGGAACCGCGCGATCCGCTCCGAGGCCCGTCCGAAGGTGTCCGGATCGTAGGCCGGCAGCAGCGTGCGCCGGGGCGCACGCGGTACGTCCAGCCGTGGTCCCTCCCGCTCAGCCATCCTCCGGCTCCCTCCCGTCGGGTCCGCGCGCCGCGCCGGCCGGTGCGGCGGGCGCCTCGGGCCGCTCGTGGGGTCCCGGCGCGAAGCCGGGCAGCCCGCCCTCGGCCGCCGCCTCGCGCCAGCCCTCCGGCAGCAGGTCGTCCAGCACGTCGTCGACCGTGACGGCGCCCAGCAGATGGCCGCCCTCGTCCACCACGGGCGCCGAGACGATGTTGTACGCCGCCAGATAGCTCGTCAGCGCGGGCACCGAGGCGGTCGGCGGCAGCGGTCGCAGGTCGGCGTCGACGAGTGCGCCGACCAGGGCGAACGGCGGTTCGCGCAGCAGCCGTTGGAAGTGCACGACGCCCAGATACTTGCCGGTGGGGGTCTCGTCCGGCGGCCGGCAGACGTAGACCTGGGAGGCCAGCGGCGCCGGGAGGTCCTCGACGCGCACCCGGGCCAGCGCCTCGGCGACGCTCGCGTCCGGGCGCAGCACGATCGGCTCGGTTGTCATCAGGCTGCCCGCCGTGCCCTCCTCGTAGGACAGCAGTCGCCGCACCGGTGCCGCCTCCTGGGGCTGCATCAGGTCCAGCAGGCGCTCCTTGTCCTCCTCCGGGAGCTCGCCGAGCAGGTCGGCCGCGTCGTCGGGGTCCATCGCCTCCAGCACGAGCGCCGCCCGCTCGTCGGCGAGCTTGTTGATGATCTCCACCTGGTCGTCGTCCGGCAGCTCCTCCAGCACGTCGGCGAGGCGGTCGTCGTGGAGCGCCGCGGCCACCTCGGCCCGGCGCTTCTCGGAGAGGTGGTGCAGGACGTTGGCCAGGTCCGCCGGGCGCAGCTGCTCGAAGGTGGCCAGCAGGTTGGCGGTGCCCTGCTCGGGCTCCTCCAGATTGAAGCCGGTCACCGCGTCCCACTCGACGGTGAGTGCCTCGCCGCGCCGGGCCCGCAGCCCGCCGCCCTTGCGGCCCTTGCGGACGAAGAGCCGGTCGATCTCCCAGTCGCGGCGTGCGGGCAGCCGCTGGAGGCCGACGTCCAGGACGGTGACCTCCTCGCCGGTCTCCACCAGCGTCACCTGGCGGTCCAGCAGCTCGCCGAGGACCAGCCGCTCGTTGGGCCGCCGCTCGAAGCGCCGGATGTTGAGCACGCCCGTGGTGATGACCTGGCCGGATTCCACACCCGTCACCCGGGTCATGGGCAGGAAGACCCGGCGCCTGCTGACGACCTCCACCACCAGCCCGAGGACGCTGGGCAGCCTGCGCCGGCCACCGAGCAGCGCCACCACGTCGCGGACCCTGCCGACCTGGTCGCCGTTCGGGTCGAAGACCGCGGTACCGGCCAGGTGCGAGACGAAGACCCGGGGGGCGCTCGCCGCCATGAGCCGCCTCCCTTCTCGGTCCCGCGGACCGCTCGCCGAGGTATCAGACCTTTCGTGCGCTTTGTACCTTTACCTCACTCATACAGGTATATGACAGATTCAGGCTAGCGTGACGGGCGCCACAGCCGCCGCAGCCGAGTGGTCCGGACGGCTCCCTTCCGGGGAGCCGCCTCCGTCCGGGTAGGGTGCCCTCTTGCCGCCGCCGACCACAGGAGGAACCCCTCGTGACTGGACGCGCCCGCGCACCCCGGAGTGCAGCGCTGCTCGCTCTCTTCTGCGTCGGAGCGAGTACGGCACTGAGCGGCTGCGGGAGTGAGGATCCGGACGCGGGCACCAATGGCGTCGGCAAGCTCTCGGCGGCGAAGATCGAGCGGAAGGCGAAGGCGGCGGCCAAGGGTGCCGAGGCCGTGCGGGTCTCCGGCAAGGTCGTCAGCAAAGGCCGCACCTACCGCCTCAAGATGCGGCTGAAGGAGAGCGGCGGCGTCGGCGAGGTCTCCGCCGAGGGAGGCACCACCTTCCAGCTGCTGCGCACCGGCCGCGACCTCTACCTCAAGGCGGGCACCGACTTCTGGGCCCGCCAGGAGGGCGGCAAGGAGCCCAGCAAGAGCGATGTCGCGGCCGCGGGCAAGCTCAAGGGCAAGTATGTGAAGGTCCCCGAACAGGACCCGGCCTACAAGCAGTTGAGTGTCTTCACCGACATGGAGACGCTCCTGGAGGGGCTGCTGGCCATGGACGGCAAGCGCGAGACGGGCGAGCGTGGCACGGTGGACGACACCAGGACGATCCGCGTCACGGCGGGCAAGGGCAGCGGCGGCACGGTGGACGTCTCACTGGAGGGCATGCCCTACCCGCTGCGGCTGCGCCGCGCGGGGGGCGCCGGGACCGTGCGGCTGAGCGACTGGAACGACGGCTTCCCGCTGCACGCCCCGGAGAAGGACGAGACCGTCGACTACGGCAAGAAGATCTCCTCCGGGCAGCACGGAAGCTGACCCGCTGCCGGCTGCCGCGCCGCCGCCGGGGCTCCGCACCGGTTCAGCCGCGGGAGCGGCTCCGGCGGCGGAAGAGCAGCCGCGGCAGCCCGGCGGGCCGGGAGCGGCGCGTGGTGGCGGAGGTGGTCAGCGGCGGCGCCGCCTGGGAGCCGCGTGGCATCGCGCCGGGGCGCTCCAGCGAATCCCCGGCCGGCTCCAGCCGCAGCACCCGGCTGTGTCCGGCCCAGCGTTCGGGCATGGTCTCGGCGTCCGGCGCGTTGAGCCGTTTGCCCTTCAGTTCGCCGACCGCCGCCTCCCACTCCGGGCCGTGCGGGGCGAGTTCACGTACCCGGGCCGGCCACACGACCAGCCGCGCGCCCTTGTCCTTGCCGCGTACCGTGACGGTGGCGCTGCCGCCGTCCGTCAGCCCGAGGTCGTCGAGCGGCTGTTCGAGCGGGCCGTCCCCGACCAGGCAGACGGCTCCCTCGTGCCACACATGCCACAGCCCGCGCGCCGGGCCCTCGGGGCCGCGGACCCAGACCAGCCCCGACTTCTTGGCCGTCTCCTCGATCAGCGCGCGGTCCGCACGGCTCTCCGGGCGGCTGTCGGGCTGCTGCGGCGTCAGGCTCATAGCCCGCAGGCTACAGCCACCCGTTGCGCTTGAAGCCCCGGTGGATGCCGTAGCAGATGGCGACGATCAGCAGCAGCACCGCCGGGTAGCCGTACTTCCAGTCCGTCTCGGGCATGTAGTCGAAGTTCATGCCGTAGATCCCGGCGATCATCGTCGGCACCGCGAAGATGGCGGCCCACGCGGTGATCTTCCGCATGTCCTCGTTCTGCGCGACCGTCGCCTGGGCGAGGTTCGCCTGGAGGATCGAGTTGAGCAGGTCGTCGAAGCCCAGCACCTGCTCGTTGACCCGGGTCAGGTGGTCGGCCACGTCGCGGAAATACTTCTGGATGTCCGGGTCGACCAGCCGAACCGGCCGCTCGCTGAGCGTCTGCAGCGGCCGCATCAGCGGTGAGACGGCGCGCTTGAACTCCAGCACCTCGCGCTTGAGCTGGTAGATCCGGCCCGCGTCGCCGCCCCGCTTGCCGTTGCCGGAGCGGTCGGAGAAGACGTCGATCTCCACCTCGTCGATGTCGTCCTGCACCGCGTCCGCGACCGCCAGATACCCGTCCACGGTCTGGTCGGCGATGGCGTGCAGCACCGCGGAGGGGCCCTTGCCCAGCAGCTCCGGGTCGTCCTCCAGCCGGTGCCGCAGGGCGCGCAGCGAGCCCTGGCCGCCGTGCCGGACGGTGATGATGTAGTCCCGGCCGGTGAAGCACATCACCTCGCCGGTCTCCACCACCTCGCTGCTGGCGGTCAGTTCGGCGTGCTCCACGTAGTGCACCGTCTTGAAGACGGTGAACAGGCTCTCGTCGTACCGCTCCAGCTTCGGCCGCTGGTGCGCGTGCACCGCGTCCTCGACGGCCAGCGGGTGCAGGCCGTACTCCTGGGCGATACCGGAGAACTCCTCCTCGGTCGGCTCGTGCAGACCGATCCACACGAAGCCGCGGCGGCCCTGCCCCTCGGGGGACCGCACCTTGCGCAGTGCCTGGGCCGGGGTGAGCTGCTCGGTGTCGCGGCGGCCGTCCAGGTAGACGCCGCAGTCCACGACGGCGCTGCTGGTGGCCGCGCCGACGCGCTCGTATCCGAAGCCGTATCCCGGCCGGTTGTCCTTGCGCAGCGCCGGGCGCACGACGGCGCGCAGCTCTCGGATCATCGACATGTGGGCCCTCCACGGTGCCGTGCCATGCCGTCGCGAACCGGGCCGAGGCGTCGTGCTGCCCGGAACGGGGGCCTACGGGCCACCACCCGGAGGTCCGCAAAGCGGGCACCACACGCAGGCCGTGGGAGACGGCGATCGCTGACTGACGGAACAATGCGAAACTGCGAGACGCGGACGCTCTTCCGCCGTGCGCACCCCGGGAGGAACCCCATCGGTCCTCGGGGAAAGGTGTGCGCGCTGTGGCCGCGGGGGACTAGGTCCCTGGTGGTGCGGTCACTGCCGGACAGGAAGAACGGCCGGTACTGCACGGTCGACTCGGATCCATGTCAGTCCCACCTCCTCCGGCCGGTCCCCTGTGGGGGACGATCTGTACACACCTTGACCGGCAGCCAACGGTAGCACTGCGCGAACCCTCCGCGTGCCCGGCGTGACCGCTCCCGGCGGCCTTTGCCCGTTCCTTACCCGCCGTCGGCCGGGCTCCTCGCCGGCCCCCGGATTCCCCCCGCCCCGCACCCGCGCGCTCACCCCGGTGCCGCTCCGCGGGGCGCTCGCCGTCCGCTCTATGCTCGCCGGATGGACGACGTGCTGACTCTGGTCGACGCCCGGCTGCGCGAGGCCCTCGGCGAGCCCGACGCCCGCGCCTCGGTCACCTTCCTGGGGGCCGAGCGCATCGAGGTGCTGCGGTTCCTGGACGCCGCGGCGGGCACCGTGCGATACGCCACCCTCGGCATGTCGGCCGGACCCATGACCGACCCGGCGCAGGCGCTGGCCGACCCCGAAGTGGGGCCGCGCGCCGAACTGCTGCTGACCGTGGGGCCCGGGAGCGGGGAGACGGGCGCTGAGACCGACAAGGTCCTGCGCCCGTTGGCCGTGCTGGCCGCCTCGCCCCAGGTGGAGGGCGTCGTCGTGGCCCCGGGCGCCTCCTTGGACACCGGCGGGCCGCTGTGGCCGGGGGCGCCCTTCACCTCCGTGCTGGTGGCCGAACCCGGCGGACTGGTCGAGGACGTGGCCCTCGAACCGCCGCGCGAGCCGGTCCGGTTCCTGCCGCTGCTGCCCATGACCCCCGCTGAGGCCGCCTGGAAGCGGGTGCACGGCGCCGAGGCGCTCCAGGAGCGCTGGCTGCGGCACGGCACGGACCTGCGCGATCCGTTCCGCGCGGCCGTCCCGCTGGGGGAGTGACCGCGCGGCGACCGGCGCGGGGCTGCGGGCCGCGCGCCGCGGACGTCAGGCGCCGACCGGTTCGGGATCGGCGGTGGCCGGGAGCAGTTCCTCGGCCTCGGTGGTGAGGGCCTTGCGCCGGACGGCCACCACGGCGGCGCCGACGAGCGCGGCGAGTGCCGCGACCACGAAGGGCAGGTGGATGTCCGCCCACTCCTCGATCTTCGGCGCCAGGAAGGGCGCCGCGGCGGCCGCGAACCAGCGGACGAAGTTGTAGCCGGCGCTGGCCACCGGCCGGGGCGCGTCCGAGACCCCGAGCGCGAGTTCGGTGTAGACGGTGTTGTTGAGGCCGATGAAGGCACCGGAGACCACGGTGCCGGCGATGGCCGCGGTGTGGTTGCCGTAGCCCAGCACCAGCAGGTCGGCGGCCATCAGGACCAGCGAGGCGCCCAGCACCCGCAGCGAGCCGAAACGCTCCTGGAGGCGGGGCGCGACCAGCACCGAGAAGACCGCCAGCAGCACGCCCCAGGCGAAGAACACCGCGCCCGAGCGGTAGGGGGACATGTCCAGGACGAACGGGGTGAACGCCAGCACGGTGAAGAAGGCGTAGTTGTAGAAGAACGCCGAGGCGGCCACCGAGGCGAGTCCGCCGTGGCCGAGCGCCTTGACCGGGTCGAGCAGGGACGTCTTGCGTGCGGGCCTGGGCTGGTCCTTGAGGAACGCGGTGATGGCGAGGAAGCCGATCGCCATCAGCACGGCCGTGCCGAAGAACGGGAAACGCCAGCTCGCGTCGCCCAGCACGGCACCCAGCAGCGGGCCGCAGGCCATGCCCAGGCCCAGGGCCGACTCGTACAGCAGGATGGCCGCGGCGCTGCCGCCCGCCGCGGCGCCGACGATCACCGCGAGTGCCGTCGAGACGAAGAGGGCGTTGCCCAGGCCCCAGCCGGCGCGGAAGCCGACGAGTTCGCCGACGGAGTGCGAGGTGCCGGAGAGTCCGGCGAAGACCACCACCAGGGCCAGTCCCAGCAGCAGGGTCCTGCGGCCGCCGATCCGGCTGGAGACGAAGCCGGTGACCAGCATCGCCACGGCGGTGATCAGGAAGTAGGAGGTGAACAGCAGGGAGACCTGGCTCGGGGTGGCCTCCAGGCCCTTCGCGATCGAAGGCAGGATCGGGTCGACCAGTCCGATGCCCATGAAGGCCACGACGGACGCGCCCGCCGTGGCCCAAACGGCCTTCGGCTGGCGGAGGAGGTTCCCTCCGCCCTTGTCGAACGGATCACCACTCATGCTTGCCGCTCCTCCTCGGGTTCTGCCGCCGCGAGTGCTCCCGCGGGCCGGTGGTCGAGGATCTCCCGCGCGACGATGTGGTTGGTGTGTACACACAATAAATTAGCGAGTCTAATTAATGCAAATGGCATCTATGTGATCGGCAGGTCATCGGCTGTCTCGGCAGGGGTGGTTACACGCCGTGCTGTTCAGGGGTGGAGTCCGGGTGGGTGATCGTCCTTGACGGGACGGCGGCCCGGTAGGACCGTAAGGGCCCATGAGGGGCGAACCCAGTTGCCCGAAGTGCGGTGGCCGCATCAGGGCGCCCGGACTCTTCGCCGACACCTGGCAGTGCGGCGTGCACGGTGCCGTGCACCCGCTCCAGCCGGTCCTACCGCCCAGCGTCGACGCACTCGCCGTCGTGGTGGGCCGCACCCGGGTGCCCGTCTGGATGCCCTGGCCGCTCCCCGTGGGCTGGCTGTTCACCGGCGTCGCCTGCGCGGGCGACGACCGGAGCGGGGGCCGGGCCACCGCCGTCGCCTGCTCGGGGCCCGCGCCGCTCGGCGGCCCCGGCGAACTGCTGCTGATCGCCGAGGAGCTCGGCGTCGGCCTCGGCGCCCGCTACGCCGGGATCGACGGGCCCGACCCCGGCCCGGCCATCTGCGCGGGCAAGCCGCCCCAGGCCAAGGTGCACGCCGCGGGACACCCCGCTCCGCTGTGGCAGGTCGGCGGAGCGCCGGCGGACCGTGCCGTCTTCGCCGGAGAGGCGTGCGGGCTCTGGCTGTGGGCCATCGTCTGGCCGCAGGAGTCCGGACTGCTGCTCTACGACGAACTGGTGCTGACCGACCTGCGAGACGCGGGCGCCGAGGTGGAACTGGTGCCCTGCGGAGCGCTCTCCCCTCGGCTGATCTCCCGGCCCGCCGCGCAGCGCTGACGGCCCCGGGCCTGCGCGCCCCGCGGCGGCCGGGACGGCCCGCGGAGCACGAGTCCTCCGCCGTCGGGCCGGGTGGCCCCGCGGACCCGTCCGGGCGGCCCCGTACCAGGAGCCGGAAGCGGAGCCGGCCGGTACGGCTATCCTGGGTGCTGCTCGCCATGAGCCCGTCACACCCCGCCGTCCAGCCATCGGAGCCCGTCGAAGTGCGCATCGACCTGCACGCCCACTCCACCGCTTCGGACGGCACCGACACCCCCGCCGAGCTGGTGCGCAACGCCGCGGCCGCCGGGCTGGACGTGGTGGCGCTCACCGACCACGACACGGTCGCCGGGCACGACGAGGCCGCCGCCGCGCTGCCCGCCGGGCTCACCCTCGTGACCGGCGCCGAACTCTCCTGCCGGCTCGACGGCGTCGGTATCCACATGCTCGGCTACCTCTTCGATCCGGCCGAGCCCGCACTCGCCCGCGAGCGCGAACTCGTCCGCGACGACCGGGTGCCGCGGGCCCGGGCCATGGTGGCCAAGCTGCGCGAGCTGGGCGTGCCCGTCACCTGGGAGCAGGTGAGCCGGATCGCGGGGGACGGCTCGGTCGGCCGCCCGCACATCGCCGCCGCCATGGTGGAGCAGGGCGTCGTCGAGACCGTCTCCGACGCCTTCACCGCGGAGTGGCTCGCCGACGACGGGCGGGCCTACGCGAGCAAGCACGAACTGGACCCGTTCGAGGCGCTGCGGCTCATCAAGGCCGCCGGAGGGGTCGCCGTGCTCGCCCACCCGCTGGCCGGGAAGCGGGGCCGCTGCGTCCCGGAGAGCGCGCTCGCCGACCTGGCGGAGGCCGGACTCGACGGACTCGAAGCCGACCACGCGGACCACGACCCCGACACCCGCAAGCGGGTGCACGCCCTCGCCGCCGATCTCGGGCTGCTGGCCACCGGCTCCAGTGACTACCACGGCACCCGCAAACCCCTCCGGCTCGGAGAGTTCACCACCGAGCCCGACGTCTACGCCGAGATCGCCGCCCGCGGCTCAGGCGCGACGCCCGTCACGGGCTGAGGAGCACCGGAACGCCCTGCCCGCCCGGCCCGCCCTCGCGAGAGGGTTCCGGGCCGCTGCGCGCGCCCATCGCGCCCAGCGCGGCTCCTCCGGGGCACGCCGCACCGCCGCGCGCCCGCTTCTCCGTCCCTGTACCCCCTTCTTCCCCCGTTCTTTCACCCGCTCTCCTCAGCAAGGCGCAGGCACCACCGTGTTCGATTTCGCTCTCTTCGGCTCCGTCTTCCTCACCCTCTTCGTCATCATGGACCCGCCCGGCATCACCCCCATCTTCCTCGGGCTGACCTCCGGCCGGCCGGCGAAGGTCCAGCGCCGGATGGCCTGGCAGGCGGCCTCCGTCGCCTTCGGAGTGATCACCCTGTTCGGGATCTGCGGCAAGCAGATCCTCGACTACGTGCACGTCTCCATCCCGGCGCTGATGGTCGCGGGCGGGCTGCTGCTGCTCCTCGTCGCCCTCGACCTGCTGACCGGCAAGTCCGACGAGCCCACCCAGACCAAGGACGTCAACGTGGCGCTCGTCCCGCTCGGCATGCCGCTGCTGGCGGGACCGGGCGCGATCGTCTCCGTCATCCTGGCGGTGCAGCACGCGGACGGCTGGGGCGGACAGCTCTCCGTCTGGGCGGCGATCGTGGCCATGCACCTGGTGCTGGGACTCGCGATGCGCTATTCGCTGCTGATCATCCGGGTCATCAAGGACGGCGGAGTCGTCCTCGTCACCCGGCTGTCCGGCATGCTGCTCTCTGCCATCGCCGTCCAGCAGATCGCCGGCGGCATCACCCAGTTCATCGAGGGGAAGGGCTGAGCCAGAAACCGGCGAGGGCCCGCGCGGTCTCCGTGGGCCGCTCCGCGTTGGGGGAGTGGCCGGTACCCGCGATCACCGAGCGGCGGGCTCCCAGCCGCTCGGCCATCCCGTCCAGCAGCGGCACCGGCCAGGCGTCGTCCACCGCGCCGGAGACGACATGGAACGGCAGCCTCAGCGCCGCCAGTTCGCCCACCCGGTCCGGCTCGGTGAGCAACTGCTCCCCGGTGGCCGCGAGCTGCGCGGGCACGTGGGCCAGCCAGCGGCGCCGCAGGAACTCCTCCAGCGCCACCGAGGTCTCCGCCACCTCCCGCTGCGAGTACGGCGCCTCACCGGCGGAGCCGACCGACTGGTCGAGCTCTCGCATGACCTCCCAGATCGCCGCCATGCTCATCGTCCCCAGCGCGCTCAGCAGCATCCGCACCCGCTCCTGCTGCGCGGCCGCGACGGCGCCCGGGCCGCTGCTCAGCAGCGTCAGCGAGGCGAAGGGAGCCGCATCCCGCAGCACAGCGGCGCGCGCGATCAGACCGCCCAGGGAATGCCCGAGCAGATGCACGGCCCCGGGCCCCCCGCGGCCGAGCACCGCCGCGACCGCGTGCACGTCCCGGGCCAGCTCGGACTGCGCGTAGGCGGCCGCCTCCCGGGGGCCGCCCGTCTCGTACTGCCCCCGGCCGTCGACCGCGACGGCCCGGAACCCCGCCCGCGCCAGCGGCTCCAGCAGCCCGATGAAGTCCTCCTTGCTGCCCGTGAACCCCGGCAGCAACAGCACGGCGGGACCCGGACGGCTCGCATCCGCGGTGTCGTGCACCGCGAACTCCCCGCGTGCGGTGGCCATCCGGTACGCCCGCACACCGGACGGGAGCGCGAGGAAGGGGGGCTTGCTCATGCCAGGACGCTACCCGCGGGAGTGCCCGGGACAGCAAGCGGCCCGGTGTCCCGCAGCGGGACGCCGGGCCGTGCACTCCTCGCCGAGGGCGTCAGCCCTCCGCGGACTGCTGCGCCGCGGAGCCGGAGCGGCTCGCGGAGCCGGAGCGGGTCCGACGACGGCGCGGCTTGCGGGGGGTCTCCTCCGTGCCGGCCGCGGTCCGGCCCGCCTCGCCGCCCTCCTTGGCGGCGGAAGCCTGCGCTCCCGCCTCCCCGGCGGTCGAGCGGGTACGCCGGCGGCGGCGCGGCTTATGTGCCGCCCCGCCCTCGGCGGAGGCTGCGGCGCCGTCCGCCGCGGGCTCCGACCCGGCGGGAGCGGCGTCCTGGCCGGAGCCGGACTCACCGGTCCGCAGCGCGCCGCGGGTGCGCCTGCGCTGGCGCGGCTTGCGCTCCGGACGCGTGCGCTCGGTGCTGCCGCCGGACCGGCCGGAGCGGCCCTGTGCACGCCCGCCGGGCTCGCCCAGGTCCTCGATCTCCTCGGCGGCGAGCCCCGCCCGGGTGCGCTCGCCACGCGGCAGGATGCCCTTGGCCCCGGCGGGGATCTTCAGCGCCTCGTACAGGTGCGGCGAGGTGGAGTAGGTCTCCTCCGGGTCGTTGAAGTCCAGGTCCAGCGCCTTGTTGATCAGCTGCCAGCGCGGGATGTCGTCCCAGTCGCACAGCGTGACCGCGGTGCCGTACGCGCCCGCGCGGCCGGTGCGGCCGATGCGGTGCAGATAGGTCTTCTCGTCCTCGGGCGTCTGGTAGTTGATCACGTGGGTGACGTTGTCGACGTCGATACCGCGGGCGGCGACATCCGTGCACACCAGCACATCGACCTTGCCGTTGCGGAACGCGCGCAGTGCCTGCTCGCGGGCGCCCTGCCCCAGGTCGCCGTGGACCGCGCCGGCCGCGAAGCCGCGCCGCGAGAGCTGCTCGGCGACGTCGGCCGCCGTGCGCTTCGTGCGGCAGAAGACCATCGCCAGCTCGCGGCCCTCGGCCTGCAGGATCCGGGCGACCATCTCCTGCTTGTCCATGGAGTGGGCGCGGAAGATGTGCTGTGTGGTGTTCGCCACCGTCTGGCCCTCGTCGTCCGGCGCGGTGGCGCGGATGTGCGTGGGCTGGCTCATGTAGCGCCGGGCGAGCGAGATGACCTGGCCGGGCATGGTCGCCGAGAAGAGCATCGTCTGGCGCCGGGCCGGCAGCATCTCGATGATCTTCTCGACGTCGGGGAGGAAGCCCAGGTCGAGCATCTCGTCGGCCTCGTCCAGGACGAGGGCCCGGATCTCCGAGAGCCGGAGCTTCTTCTGGCCGGCCAGGTCCAGCAGCCGCCCGGGGGTGCCGACGACCACGTCGACACCCTTCTTCAGGGCCTCGACCTGGGGTTCGTAGGCGCGCCCGCCGTAGATCGACAGGACCCGGACGTTGCGCACCTTGCCGGCGGTGAGCAGGTCGTTGGTCACCTGCTGGCACAGCTCGCGGGTGGGCACGACGACGAGCGCCTGCGGGGCCTCGGAGAGCTCCTCGGGCCGGGCGCGGCCCAGCTCGACATCGGCGGGAACGGTGACCGACTCCAGCAGCGGCAGCCCGAAGCCGAGCGTCTTGCCGGTACCGGTCTTGGCCTGGCCGATGACGTCGGTGCCGGCGAGGGCCACCGGGAGCGTCATCTCCTGGATCGGGAAGGGGGATGTGATGCCGACGGCTTCGAGGGCCTCGGCGGTCTCGGGGAGGATCCCGAGATCTCTGAACGTCGTGGACAGGATGCTTGCCTCTTCTGTGTGACGCGCGAGTACGGCTGCGGCGTCCGGCCGACCCAGTCCTCTGGGTGTGCCGACGGAGCGAGGAGAGGATCTACCGCGACTCGGCGGCCGTCGTTGCGGCCCGCCGAGCGGTGCGGGACCACTGTCTCCCGCTCAAGCGCCTCACTCGCGCGAGCGGTCCCTCTCAGTGCGGCCCACAGGAGCGGACCGACGGAAGGCTGTCGGGTCGGAGCCGATCGGGCCACCGACCGGGCATCCGCATTTCATGCATGCAGCGAGTCCACGCCATCCGGTGGACCCAATATCACTGTACCCCGGATCCGCGCATCTGTACCGGGGCAATCGTTGTGTACGAGTTCACCTGGGCTCTCGTGGGGCCGATGGGGGGCCGGACGGGTCCGTCCCGGCCTGTCGTCGCGGGCTATCGTGCGAGGTATGGAGACGCCTGACAAGACCGCCGCCGAAGCCGGGGCCGCCGAGCCCGAAGCCGCCGGAACCGAGCCCGCCCCCGCCGCCACCATCGCCACCCAGAGCTGGGAGCAGGCGTCGGCGGACCCGACCTATCGCGCCGCGGTCGTCGATCTGCTGGGAGCGCTGGCCTACGGGGAGCTGGCGGCCTTCGAGCGGCTCGCCGAGGACGCCAAGCTGGCGCCGTCGCTCGCGGACAAGGCCGAGCTGGCCTCGATGGCGTCGGCCGAGTTCCACCACTTCGGGAAACTGCGCGAGCGGCTGGCCCGCATCGACGAGGACCCCACCGCCGCCATGGAGCCGTTCGCCGCCGCGCTGGACGAGTTCCACCGGCTCACCGCGCCCTCCGACTGGCTGGAGGGGCTGATCAAGGCGTACGTCGGCGATTCCATCGCCTCCGACTTCTACCGCGAGGTCGCCACCCGGCTCGACGCCGACACCCGCGCCCTGGTACTGAGCGTGCTGGACGACACGGGGCACTCCAGCTTCGCCGTGGAGAAGGTCCGTGCCGCCATCGAGGCCGAACCCCGGGTGGGCGGCCGGCTCGCGCTGTGGGCGCGGCGGCTGATGGGGGAGGCGCTCTCCCAGGCGCAGCGGGTGGTCGCCGACCGGGACGCGCTCTCCACCATGCTGGTCGGCGGCCTCGCCGACGGCTTCGACCTCGCGGAGGTCGGCAAGATGTTCTCCCGGATCACCGAGGCCCATACGAAGCGGATGGCAGCGCTGGGGCTTGCTGCCTGAAGTCGGCCGACTGCCCGAACCCGGCGCTCGCGCCCGCGGGTGCCGGGGCGGTGCGCAGCGCGTCCTGGCGCCACTGCCGGCGCCCGGGCGACTCGTCCCGCAGCAGCAGGGACAGCAGGGCCGCGCTGAAGCCCAGTGCGAGGCACCACACCACCGCCAGATGGCCGGAGCCGAGCACGGTGCGGCTGATGAGACCGCCGGCCAGAGCGGCGACGGGGCCCGTCGCGAGCACCAGCCGCCGGTCGGGAAGCCGCTGGGGGAACCGCCTGGTCGCGGCGAGCGCGAGGGCGCCTCCCAGGGCTGCGGAGCCGAGAGCCTCCCAGATCATGAGGACCTCCTCGGGTGGGGCCGGTCAGGGGACCGCGCCGTGGCCGACCGCGGTCGCTCCGGTCCTCCCCCGGGGCACGGACGCTGAAACGGCGGTCGCGGGAGGAATCCCGCGACCGCCGTCAGCTGCGTACATCTGTGCGTCTTTGCCGCGTGCGCGTCCTACCGTGCGCCCGGGGGCGCCGCCCGGTCAGATCGCGCCGAAGCCCACCTTGCGGCCCGACGCCTCACCGATCTCGACGTAGGCGATGCGCTCCGCCGGGACGAGGATCTTCCGGCCGTGCTCGTCCTCCAGGCCGAGCAGCCCGGAGCCCTTCTCCAGTGCCGCCGCCACCGCGCTCTCGACCTCGTCAGGAGTCTGCTTGCTCTCCATGACGATCTCGCGAGGCGCGTACTGCACGCCGATCTTGACCTCCACGGCTATGTCCCTCCGACGGTCCTGGTATCCCGTGGCCTCGCCCGGGATGCGATGCGCGGCGAACCGCGCCGTACGGAGCAACCCTAGCTCTCAGCAGGGAAGCGGAGGGCGCGCGGTCGCACGCCGGCAGCGAACAACCGCCCTCCGCCGCGCCCCCTCACTGCATCGGGAAGCCCGCGATGCCCCGCCAGGAAAGCGAGGAGATCAGCTTCGCCGCGGCGTCCCGCGGGATCTGCTGCCCCGCGCTCAGCCAGTAGCGCGCGGTGATCTGGGCCATCCCGCACAGTCCCACGGCCAGCAGCATCGCCTGCTCCGAGGGCAGCTTGGTGTCCTCGGAGATGACCTCGCTGACCGCCTCGGCGCAGTCCAGGCTCACCTTGTCCACGCGCTCGCGGACCGCGGGCTCGTTGGTCAGGTCGGACTCGAAGACCAGCCGGAAGGCACCGCCCTCGTTCTCCACGAAGGCGAAGTAGGCGTCCATCGTCGCCGCGACCCGCTGCTTGTTGTCCGTGGTGGACTCCAGTGCCGCGCGCACCGCCTGGAGCAGCGCCTCGCAGTGCTGGTCCAGGAGCGCGAGGTACAGGTCGAGCTTTCCCGGGAAATGCTGGTAGAGCACCGGTTTGCTGACCCCGGCACGGTCGGCGATGTCGTCCATCGCTGCCGCGTGGTAGCCCTGCGCGACGAAGACCTCCTGAGCTGCGCCCAGTAGCTGGTTACGTCGCGCCCGGCGCGGCAGACGCGTACCGCGCGGGCGCGCCTCGGTCTGCTCGATGGCTGTCACGCCGCCTCCCTGAAGTTCCTGAGCGCGAGCTGCGCTGCGCCGCCATCGTACTTTTCGGTAACGGGGGTGAAAGGTTCCCGGCCCACGAATTTTCGCTCCGGTGTTCCGGACCTTCCCTCCGGCGCCACCCGCCGACGGCGCTCCGGCGGCTCTCGTCATCTTCCACTTGTCAGTCTGCGCTTCCGGTGGCCTGGACCGGTACTCGTCCGTCGCACCGGTGCTCCGCTACCGGTACTCGTCCTCGTTCAGCTCCACCACGCGGGCCTGCTCCGCCGCGTCCGCCGCGTTCACCTCGTCGGAGCCGCGGCCGGTCAGCGGGTCGTCGCGGTCCGCCAGCAGAGCGGTGCGCTGCTCCGCGGTGTCGGCCTCGGGGGCCTCCGGGCTTTCCGCTTCCTCCGGCTCCTCCTCGTAGTCGTCGCGGTCCTCGTGGACGTCGAAGGTCTCCGGGTCGGTCGGATCGACTGCCATGCCGGCCTTCCTTTCCAGGCGGGGCCCGACGGGGCGGGCCCTTCTTACGAGACTAGGAGCGGGTCACCGGGGGCGCACGGTGCATGCCTCCCGCATTCCCGCGGGTGCTCCCGGATCCGTTCCGGGCGCTGCCGCGGTCGGCGGAAGCCCGTGCTCCCCCGTACAACCAGTGTGCTTCTTCTTGTGACGGTGAACACGTGAGGGGGAGTGTGATCGTCTCGTAACATTGCTCCATGTCCTCGACCGAGCAGCCGGGAGCCCCCGCCTCCACGGCCCGCAGTGCTGCCCCGAACCCCTCGCGGTCCCGCGTCGGGGAGCGGGAGACGCTGCGGACCCTCTCCCTGCCCGGGCTGACGCTGGCCGTACGGGGACGGCACGAGGACGCGGCGGACGCCGCCGCGGACACCCGGCCGACCGCGCTGTACGTGCACGGACTGGGCGGCTCCTCGCTCAACTGGTCCGCGCTGATGGCCGAGCTCGCGCCCGACGTGCGCGGCGAGGCCCTCGACCTGCCCGGCTTCGGCGACTCCCCGCCGCCGGACAGCGGCGACTACTCGGTCTCCGGGCACGCGCGTGCCGTCATCCGGTACCTGGACGCCGGCGCGCGTGCCCCCGTGCATCTGCTGGGCAACTCGCTCGGCGGCGCAGTGGCGATCCGGGTGGCCGCCGTGCGCCCCGATCTGGTGCGGACGCTGACGCTCGTCTCGCCCGCGCTGCCGGAGATCCCTCCGCAGCGCACCGCCTGGCCGACGGCGCTGCTGGCGGTGCCCGGGATCGCCACCCTGTTCGACCGGCTGACCAGGGACTGGTCAGCCGAGCGCCGCACCGGCGGTGTGCTCGGGCTCTGCTACGGCGATCCGGCACGGGTCTCGGCCGAGGAATTCGCCGCGGCCTCCCAGGAGTACGCGCGCAGACTGCAACTGCCCTACTTCTGGGACGCCATGGTCCGCTCGACCAGGGGCATCGTCGACGCGTACACGCTGGGCGGGCAGCACGCGCTGTGGCGGCAGGCCGAGCGGGTGCTGGCACCCACGCTTCTGGTCTACGGTGGGCGCGACCAACTGGTCGCCTTCCGGGTGGCGCGGCGTGCCTCGGCCGCTTTCCGCGACTCCCGGCTGCTCGCCCTCCCGGAAGCGGGCCACGTCGCCATGATGGAGTACCCCGAGATCGTCGCGGGCGCGGTCCGCGACCTGCTCCAGGAGGCGGGCGGGGCGACACAGCGGCTGAACAACTTCTCCGCCGGTGCCCTCACCCAGGCCCCGGCAACCCCGGAAGGTGACTAGTGGGACGCCATAGCCGCAAGGGCAAGGCCGGTTTCGGGCGCAGAGAGGAGCGCGCCCGGATATCCGAGCGCCCCGGCCCGGGCCCCGACGCCGCAGCCCGGCCCCGCCCCGGTGACGCCCCGGGCGGGACCGGCGGCTCCGGCGTGCCCGAACCCGGCGTCCGCGTCCCCGGCGCAGCTGGCAGGCCGTCACCTTCCGTACCGCCGGGGGGCGGTGGCCGACCGGCAGGCCCCGGTCCGCAGGGCACCCCCGCGCACGGCGTGCCCGCGTACGCGGAGGGGCAGGCCGCCCGCGGCGGCCATCCGCAGCACCCGGAGAGCGCGCCGGCGCCGCCGCGCAGGGGCGGCCGGGGCGCCGCTCCCGTCGGGAGCGCGGGCCGTGCGGCGCCCGGCGGCCAGCGGTCCGGCGGGCCGCGGCAGGAGTATCTGGACGCTTTCGACAAGGGCGCCTTCGCCTCGGAAGCGCCCGGCGCGGCCCGGACCGGCGGACGCCGGC
Organism: Streptomyces sp. NPDC007025; assembly: GCF_042869455.1. Classification (NCBI taxonomy): domain Bacteria; kingdom Bacillati; phylum Actinomycetota; class Actinomycetes; order Kitasatosporales; family Streptomycetaceae; genus Streptomyces; species Streptomyces sp. NPDC007025. Next base: position 274,952 of record NZ_JBIAFT010000007.1, read on the forward strand.
CGGACGCCGCCGCTGCGCCCGGCGGGGCGCAGTCGCCCGACGCCGCGGCCGGTCGTGCCGGGAGCGGTGCGCGTCCGGAGCCGCCGGAGCCCGAGCCCGAGCCGGAGCCCGCGCCGCTGACCAGGAAGCCGACCAGCCGCGCCCGTACGGCCACCGGGATCGTCGCCGCGGCCGTCACGACGGTGCTGGCCTTCATCGTGGCCGCGCAGGTGGCCGGCGGCGAGCACAGCAGCGGGGACTCCGGGCGCGGGCTGAAGACGGGGGAGCGGGCGCCCGACGATCCGGACGGCGCCTCCGGTCCCGAGCGTGCCGACCGCGGCGCGCGTCCCACCCCCGGCAGCTCACCCGCCTCCTACGGCGAGAAGATGGCCCGGCAGTACCCGCTGGCCGACGACCTGGAGGGTTCGGGCAAGTTCAGTGCCGTGCCCGGCCACCAGAAGGGACCGGGCAAGGGCGAGGTGGTGCGCTACCGCGTCGAGGTGGAGGGCGGGGTGCCGCTGGACGGCGAGCTGTTCGCGCGGGCGGTGCACAAGACCCTCAACGACGAGCGGAGCTGGGCGCACGACGGCAAGCGCAGCTTCGAGCGGGTCTCCTCCGGCAAGGCGCGGTTCGTGATCACGCTGGCCAGTCCGCGCACCACCGATGTGTGGTGTGCCAAGTCCGGGCTGGACACCAGCCAGGAGAAGGTCTCCTGCGACTCGGCCGCCACCGACCGCGTCATGATCAACGCATGGCGGTGGGCACGCGGCGCCGAGACGTTCGGTCCCGACCACATGCGCGCCTACCGGGAGATGCTCATCAACCACGAGGTGGGCCACCGGTTGGGCCACGGACATGTGGGCTGTCCCGGAGACGGCAAGCCGGCGCCGGTGATGATGCAGCAGACCAAGTACCTCACCACGCAGGGCAAGACCTGCCGCATCAACGCCTGGCCGCATCCGCGCGGTTGAGCAGTGTGCGGTGAGCCCGCCCGGGCCGCCGACCGGCTGACGTTGAGCGCTGGTTAACGCACGAGTCTCCCGAAAGTCACGGGTCTTCACCCCTTCTGGTGGCGTCGCGGACAACCGTCCGCCGCGTGCCGGGGACGCCCGCATAGCGTCTGCTGCGTCTTCGACATTCCGCCGCCGCGCCCGTGCCGAGCCGCCCGGGCGCGCGGCACGCCACGAGAGGGATCGGGGGTGCGCACGTGCGCATCGCGCTGCTTACGGAGGGTGGTTACCCCTATGTGCGGGGTGAGTCCGCGCTGTGGTGCGACCGCCTGGTGCGCGGCTTGGACGGCCACGAGTTCGCGGTGTACGCCCTCAGCCGCAGCGCCCGGCAGGAGCTGACCGGCTGCCGTGAGGTGCCGCCCAACGTCGTGCGGGTGCGCACCGCACCGCTGTGGGGCCCCGAACCCGCCGCGGCGTACGCGGGCGTACGCGGGCTGACGTGGGGCTCCTACGGGCGGCGTGAGAAGCAGCGCTTCCGCGAGTGCTTCGAGGTCCTCGCCGAGGCCGTCTGCGGCACGGATCCCGACCGGCCCGGCCCCGACCGGTCCGCTGCCGGATGGACCGCGACGGCCGGTGCCCCCGGGGGCGGGATCAGCTCCGCACGCCCCCCGGCCGCCGCTCAGGCGGACCGTTTCGCCGCCGGGCTCTACGGGCTCGCCGAACTGGCGGCCGAGCGCGGCGGGCTGGCCGCCGCGCTGCGCTCCGAGAGCGCTGTGCGCATCCTGGAATCGGCCTGCCGTGCGCCCGGCGCGATGCCCGCCGCGCATGCCGCCCAGGTCTGTGACCTGCTTGCCGTCACCGACAAGCTGGAGCGCGCGCTGCGTCCGCTCTCTTTGGACTGGTACGGGCAGCGGGGAGGGGAGGCGGGGCTGTCGGAGGCCGACCTGTGCCACGCGGTCGGCGCCGGGCCCGCGGCCCTGCCCGGCCTGTGGGCCAAGCGGACGTTCGGGGTGCCGCTGCTGATCACCGAGTACGGCGTGCGGCTGCGTGAGCACTACCTGGCGAGCGCCGCCGGCGCCGTCGCCCGCGGAGTCGTGGGCGCCCCCGTACGCGCCCTGCTCGCCTCCTTCCAGCGGCGCCTGGCGCGCGAGGCGTACGCGCAGGCCCACCTGATCACCCCCGGGAACACGCACGCGCGCCGCTGGCAGGAGCGCTGCGGTGCCGACGGCGCGCGGCTGCGCACGGTCTATCCCGGTATGGACCCGGCACCCTTCGACGCCGTCGGGGAACAGGCCGCGCATCTGCCGCCGCCCGGCGGCCCCCGCTCCACCGGCGCACCCACGCTGGTATGGGTGGGCACCCCCGGCCCGGCCAAGGACCTGGACACCCTGCTGTACGCCTTCGCCCGGGTGCGCGAGACGGTGCCGACCGCCCGACTGCGCATCGTCGAGCGGGCTGATCCGCGCGGCGCCCGGACGGCGGACCGCACCCCCGGCGCTTCGGCGGACGGCGGCAGCGCCCCCGCGGAGTGCGGCGCGGACCGGCCCGGCGGGCCCCGGGAGGGCGCCGGGGGCTACCGGGCGCACTGCCGGGCGCTCGCCGGGCGGCTCTTCCCCGGGGCACCCCCGGGTGTCGAGAGCGCGGTCGCCTTCGAGGAACTGGGCGGTTCCGCCGCACCCACCCTGGCGGACGCCTACGCGCTGGGTGGCGTCGCCGTGCTCTCCAGCACGGTCGAGGGCTTCCCGGTTCCGCTGGTGGAGGCGATGTTCTGCGGCAGAGTCCCCGTCTCCACCGACGTGGGGGCCGCCCCGGAGGTGATCGGCGGCACCGGCTGCCTCGTCCCCGCGCGCGACCCACGGGCGCTGGCGGACACCTGCGTCGCGCTGCTGCGCGACCCGGCGCGCGCGGCACGGCTGGGCGCCGCCGCGCGGGCGCGGGCGCTGGAGCTGTTCACGGTGCGGCAGAACGTCGAGGCGTTCCGCGGTATCTACCGCGAGCTCGCCCAGCAGCCCGGGGACGGCCTCCGGCAGCCCGCGGCCGGGGACGCCGAGGACACCTCCGAGGACGCGGTCCCGTCCGCCCGCACTCCCGAAAGCCGCCGACTGAGGGGCCGCGCGGCGACCGTTACCCGGGTGCCCGGCGACACGGCGGCGGACACCGCGGCCGGCGGCCCGGCGGTCCCCGGTGCCGACGGGCGCCGTCCGGTCGGCCGCTCCGGCCGGCGCGCGGCCGGGGTGCGGCCCACCGGTGGCAACTCCCCCCACGTGCCGAGCTGGGCCCGGCCGGACCGCGGCCCGCGGGAGAGCGGCGGCGGGCCGCACCCCGTCGAGCGGGCCGCGGTCGGTGCCGAGCCGGGGGAGGGGAGGACCCCGTGACGACCCGTTCCGCACCCGGCGACCCGGTACGCGTCCTGCTGTACCAGCACCGCACCCTGTGCGAGCGCGCCGTCGACCCGCTGGAGATCGCCGCCGGACTGGAAGCCGACGGGATCACCGACGAGACGGTCGCCCGATGCCGCCACCGCGACATCTTCTCGCTGGCCGAGGAGCTGTACGCGCGCACTCCGTACCCTGGCGCGCGCTCCCCGCACACGGGGGAGGGCGCCCGCGGGGCGCGCACGCGCCGTGCGCCCTCGGTCGGCACCGGGCCCCCGCGCCCGCCGGGCGCCGCGCGCCGGCGACTGCTCGCAGGGTGCGCGCTGCTGGCGCTGCCGCTGCTGCCCGGCCTGCTGTGCGCGGGCACCCTCGCCTGGTGGGTGCTGCTGCGGGGCGGCCCCGCCGCGGTACGGGCCGCCCTGTGCGTCCTGGGCGCCCTCGCCGTGCCGGGCAGCGCGGTCGCGGCGCTGCGGGCCGTCCCCCGCGTCCCGCGTGCGGCCGGCGCCGCTGTGTTCCCGGCGTCTCCGGCGTTCGCCGCGCTGTGCGTCTGCTGGCTGGTGGGCTACGCGCTGTACGGCGACTGGCTGCTGGCCCAATTGCTCGGCGGCGGGCCCGACGCCTCCAGCGGCGCACCCCGGACGCCGTCGCCCGCTCTCCCGCTGGCCCTCGCGCTGGCTGTCGCGCCCGTCGTATGGGGCGCGCGCGGGTTCGCCTCGGCCGCCCGGCGCAAACTGGCTGGCAGCCGCAGCCTGGAGGACTTCACCGCCGCGGTGCGCCCGCTGCTGGTGGCGGCCGTCTGCACCGTCGCGGTGGGGCTGCCGGTGCTCCACCTGGCGGCCCGCGCGCTCACCGAGGGCCCGCTGGCCGTCGCGGCACCCGGCCCCGCTCCCGGCCTACGGACCCCCTGGCCCGCCACCGCCGCGTCCACCGGAGCCCTCGGACTGCTGTTCTTCGCCGCGCTGCTGCTGGCCGCGCACGGCTTCCTGCGGGCGGCCTCGGCCGGACTCGCCGCCGCCTGCGCCGTGGAGGCCGCGGCGCTGCTCGCCGTCCCCGTGGCGCGGCTGCCCGGCCTCGGGGCACTGGGCCGTCCTCCGGAGGCGCTGGTCGCGCACCTGGGGACGGCGGCTGTGCCGGTCGCCGCCTGCGGCTGCGCGGCACTCGTCCTGCTGGCGTACGCGGCGGTGGCGCTGGCCAACGCCTCGGCGCACCACCGGGGGGCGGCGCCGGTATGACCGCCGGGCCGCCCCCGATCCCTCTCTCCGGCACGGGCTTACGGACCCGCCCGTGCGACACCGACAAGGAGCAAGACCCGATGATCCACGCGCAGTTGGCACATCCCGGCACCCCTGGGAGGCGACCGCACCCGGGCGTGCGGCAGTGCCGGGCCCCGCACTCGTGCGAGGGGGCCGCACAATGAGGGTGCTGCTGCTGGGCGCCAGCGGATACCTGGGCCGCTTCGTCGCCGACCGCCTGCTGGCCGACCCCGCGGTGCAACTGACCGCGCTCGGCAGGAGCGACGAGGCCGACGTCCGCTTCGACCTGTCCACCGGAAGCCCCGGTGCCCTCACCCGCTTCCTGGACGCGGTCCACCCGGGCGTCGTCGTCAACTGCGCCGGTACCACCCGGGGCAACGGGCGCGAGCTGATCCGGCACAACGTGGTCGCCACGGCCGCTGTCTGCGAGTCGCTGCGCCGCAGCGGCTGCGGCGCCCGGCTGGTGCACGTGGGGTGCGCCGCCGAGTACGGGTCGGCGCAGGCCGGTTCCTCCACCGGTGAGGACGCCGTTCCGCGTCCCGGGGGGCCGTACGGGGTGAGCAAGCTGGCGGGCACCGAACTGGTGCTGGCCTCCGGGCTGGACGCCGTCGTGCTCCGGGTCTTCTCACCCATCGGGCCCGGCACCCCGGCCGGTTCGCCGCTCGGGCGGATCGCGGAGGCGATGCGGCGTGCGATGCAGCAGGGCGACAGTGAACTGAAGCTGGCCGGGCTGAGCGTGCAGCGCGACTTCGTGGACGTCCGCGACATCGCGCGGGCCGTGCACGCCGCGTCCCTGTCCGCGGCGCAGGGCATCGTCAACATCGGGACCGGCAGGGCGGTGCGGCTGCGGGACGCCGCCTCGCTGCTGGCCCGCGTCGCCGGGTACGCGGGCGCGGTGCACGACCAGGGCGGCGGCCCGGCCGGGCAGGGGCCGGGCGAGGGCCATCCGGCCGGTGCCGGACCCGGAGCGCCGGGCGGGCAGGTCGGCGGCGTCCCCGCCATCCCCGCGCAGCAGCACGGTGCGCAGCCGGCACCGCCCGCCGCCTACCCGTACCCGGACGGCTGCGGAGGCTGGCAGCAGGCCGACGTCCGCACGGCGCGCGACCGGCTCGGCTGGCGGCCCCGGATCGGTCTGGAGGAGTCGTTGGCCGACATCTGGATGGAGGCGGCGTGCCGTATCTGACCACACCTCCGGGCCGGCTCCGGGCGACCGGCGGCGGCAGCGGCGCGGCCAGCAGGCGGCCGGGGCTCGGCGTACCGGGGTGTGCGCACCCGATGCTGGCGCCCATGGAGTGGGCGGAGCTCGCCCGGCCGGGGCTCGGCGCCTGCCCCGGCCCGGACCGGGCCGCGGGTCCGCTGCACTGGGCGGTGTTGGACGTCGCCGACGGCCCGGGCGCGCGGCCCGACCCGTTCTGCGCCCCCGCGGCCGCCGCGCTGGGCTCGGCGGGCGTCGCCGTGCTCGGCCGTCTCGACATGCGGGAGGGTACGCGGACATTCGGGGAACTGGTCTCCGAAGCCCACCGGTTCCTGGACTGGTACCGGGTCGACGGCTTCTATCTCGCGCACTGCCCGGACGCTCCGGCCCTGCTGGGGCACGTCCAGCGGCTCAGCGCCACCCTGCGCGCGCTGTGCGGCGCGGCCGGCGCGCATGCCGAGAACGCCACCGGGCCCGGCGGATTCCTGGTGCTGGAGACGGGCGGCCATCCGCACCCCGACCATCTGGGGTGCGCCGACCAGCTGGTCACCTATGCCGGAAGCTGGGGAGACTACCGCTGGTCGCAGGCGGCGGAGTGGACGGCGACCTATCCGGCCGAACGGTTCTGCCATCTGGTGCACGCACTGCCGCGTACGCACCTGGAGGAGGCGCTGCGGATCGCCCGCTGGCAGGGCGCGGGCACCGTCTGCTTCACGGACCGCACCCGCGACCGGGGGCAGGACCCGTGGGCGGGGCTGCCCGGCTACTGGGACGAGATCGTCTCGTGTCTTGGACCAGGTGTCTCGGAATGAGATAGGGCGTGGCAGTGTTACGGAAGGAAAAGCTCGCCCCTCGGGCGGGTGACTTCCCGCACGTTCCACCGACCATCGGAGTCTCCGTGTCACTGCCACCCCTGGTCGAGCCAGCCGACGAGCTCACCGTCGACGAGGTCCGCAGGTACTCACGTCACCTGATCATCCCGGATGTCGGGATGGAAGGGCAGAAGCGGCTCAAGAACGCGAAGGTCCTCTGTGTGGGCGCGGGCGGCCTCGGTTCGCCGGCCCTGATGTATCTCGCGGCCGCCGGTGTCGGCACCCTCGGCATCGTCGAGTTCGACGAGGTCGACGAGTCCAACCTGCAGCGGCAGATCATCCACAGCCAGGCGGACATCGGCCGGCCCAAGGCGGAGTCGGCCAAGGACACGGTGCTCGGGATCAACCCGCACGCGCAGGTCAACCTGCACGTGGAGCGGCTCGACTCGTCGAACGTGATGGAGCTGTTCGCGCAGTACGACCTGATCGTGGACGGCACGGACAACTTCGCCACCCGCTACCTGGTCAACGACGCCTGCGTGCTGCTGAACAAGCCGTACGTGTGGGGCTCGATCTACCGCTTCGACGGCCAGGCCAGTGTGTTCTGGAGCGAGCACGGCCCCTGCTACCGCTGCCTGTACCCGGAGCCCCCGCCGCCCGGCATGGTGCCGAGCTGCGCCGAGGGCGGCGTGCTGGGGGTGCTGTGCGCCTCCGTCGGGTCGATCCAGGTGACCGAGGCCATCAAGGTGCTGGCGGGCATCGGTGACCCGCTGGTCGGCCGCCTGATGATCTACGACGCACTGGAGATGAGCTACCGCCAGGTCAAGGTCCGCAAGGACCCCGACTGCGCGGTCTGCGGACCGAACGCCACGGTCACCGAACTGATCGACTACGAGGCGTTCTGCGGTGTCGTCTCCGACGAGGCGCAGGAGGCGGCCGCGGGCTCCACCATCACCCCCAAGCAGCTCAAGGAGTGGCTGGACGAGGGTGAGAGCGTCGACGTCATCGACGTGCGGGAGCCGAACGAGTACGAGATCGTCTCGATCCCCGGCGCCCGGCTGATCCCCAAGAACGAGTTCCTGATGGGCACCGCGCTGCAGGACCTGCCGCAGGACAAGAAGATCGTCCTGCATTGCAAGACGGGTGTCCGCTCCGCGGAAGTCCTGGCGGTGCTCAAGAACGCGGGATTCTCCGATGCCGTGCACGTCGGCGGCGGCGTCATCGGCTGGGTCAACCAGATCGAACCGGACAAGCCCGTCTACTAGAACTGTCGGGACACACCAGGGGCGCACGGCGGACACCCACCGTGTGCCCCTGATCGTGCCCACGTCAGGTGCAGTCGGTGCCGTTCCGCGGCACCCGGCCGCGCAGCAGATAGCCGTCGACCGCCTTGCGCACGCAGGAGTTCCGGCTGTCGTACGCGCCGTGCCCCTCACCGCGGTAGGTGACCTCCACCCCGACGCCGTCGCCCAGCTCCCGCTGCATCGCCCGCGTCCCCCCGTACGGGGTGGCGGGGTCCCCGGTCGTGCCGACCAGGAGGATCGGGTCCGACCCGGCGGCGCTCACCGGAGGCGTCCGCCACCTGCCGTGCACCGGCCAGTCGTGGCAGGAGGCCAGCCCCCACGCGGACATCGGCCCGAAGACCGGGGACGCCTCGGCGAAGTCCGGCAGCCTGTTCCTGATCGCTCCTGTCCCGTATCGCTGCTCGTTGTCCGCGCAGCTGATCGCCGTCAGCGACGACTGCAGCGTGCTGTAGGTGCCGTCCTGGTTGCGTCCGTTGAGCGCGTCCGCCAACAGCAGCAGCGTGGAGCCGTTGCTGTCCGCCACCGCCTCCTCCAGCCCCTGGGTGAGCAGATCCCAGGTCTCCTCGGAGTACAGCGCCTGCGCGATCCCGCCCTCGGCCAGCGACTCGGTCAGCTTGCGGCCGCTGTCGGTGGGCATCGGCTCGGCGTCCAGGTCGGCCAGCAGCTCGGTGATCCGCTCCCTCCCCTCCGCGGGGTCGTTGCCGACCGGGCATTCCTCCTCGCCCGACGTGCAGCGGTCCAGGTAGTTGTCGAGCGCCTGCTGGAAGCCGCCGGCCTGGCTCAGCGAGCCCTGCGCCGGGTTCGAGGCGGGATCGACCACCGCGTCGAAGACGGCGCGGCCCACCCGCTCCGGATACAGGTGCGCGTAGACGCCGCCCAGTTCGGTGCCGTAGGAGATGCCGAAGTAGTGCAGCTTCCGGTCGCCGAGGACCTGCCGCATCAGGTCCATGTCGCGGGCCGTGTTCTCGGTCGTCAGATGCGGCAGCAGGTCCCCGGCCCGCTTCTCGCAGCCGTCGGCGAAGGACTCCTGCCGGGCGAAGAGGCTGCGCTCCTCCGCGTCGGTGTCGGGCGTCCAGTCGGCGGCGAAGTAGGAGTCCAGCCGCTCGTCGCTCAGACAGCGCACCCCCTCGCTGCGGCCCACCCCGCGCGGGTCGAAGCTGACCAGGTCGTAGCGGCCGCGCAGGGTCTCGTACTCGTCCGCGAAGGCGGGCAGCGCGGCGACCCCGGAGCCGCCCGGGCCGCCGAAGTTGAACACCAGCGAGCCGATCCGCCTGCCGCCGCCCGGGCGCTCCGCGGCGCGGATCATCTCGATGCCCAGCGTCCTGCCCGCGGGCTCGCTGTAGTCCAGGGGCACCTTCAGCTTCGCGCACTCCCACCGGTCGCCTCCCGGCAACGGCGCAGGCGAGCCGGTGTCGGTGCCCTGCGCGGCGTTCGGCGCCGGACACGGCGACCAGCGCGGCTGCTGCCGGGTGAGCGCGTCGGGGAGCGGCTGCCCCGCCGAGGTGCTCCCGGAGGGCGCGGGGGAGTCCAAGGCAGCCTCGTCGGCGGCCGAACTCCGGCCGCTCGGCCTGGCCTCGGTCTTCCGGGCACGGTCCGGTTCCTCGCTGCCGCAGCCGCTGGTCACGACGGCGGTCACCAGCAGCGCTGCCGCGAGCGCGGCGACGGGCCGCCGCGGGGAGCGGGCATGGCGCATGGGGACGTCCTCCCGACAGGGGGTGGGACGTTCATCGTGCGGACGGATCCCGCGCGGCGGCGCGCTGTGTGAGGCGGACGGGTGGTCTTCCTCAGAGCGCGCCCCTGCGGGTCAGATGGGTGAAGGAAAGCCAGCCGGGCAGCACCGGCATCCACAGCGTCAGCAGCCGGAACAGCAGCACCGCCGGGGTCGCCACCTCCTTGGGCACCCCGAACGCGATGAGCGCGGCGATCAGGGCCGCCTCGACGGCACCCAGCCCGCCCGGAGTGGGCGCGGCCGAACCGAGCGCGTTCGCGGTCAGGAAGACGACGGCGAGGTTCGCGTAGCTCGTCTCGTGCCCGAACGCGCGCACGCACGCGTCCAGGCACATCACGAACGCCAGCGTCAGCAGCAGCATCCCCAGCACACCGGTGAGCAGCTTCTGCGGCCGCTGCGCCACGTCCAGCATCCGCGGCACCACGCCCGCGAACAGCGAGCGCACCCGGTTCGAGACGAACCGGCGCAGCGCGGGCACCGCCGTGACGATCAGCACCAGCACGGCCGCGGTCAGCAGCCCGGCGATGACCGCCCGGGACGGCGAGAGGGTGGGGGTGTGTTCGGTCCCGGTGATGTAGCCGAACAGCATCAGCAGCGTGATGTGGCTGCCGAGCCCGAAGAGCTGGGAGGCGCCCACGCTCGCCACCGCGTGCCCCGGGCGCACCCCGGAGCGCTGGAGGAACCGGGCGTTCAGCGCCACCCCGCCGACCGCCGCGGGGGCCACGAGCTTCACGAAGGAGCCGGCCACCTGCGCCTGCACCGTCCGCCACCAGGAGACCTTCTCCGGGACGAAGCCCAGCAGCGACATGGCGGCGAACAGATAGGTCACCGCGGAGAAGGCCACCGCGCCGCCGACCCAGGCCCAGTTCGCGCTGAGCACCTTGTCCAGCGGAACCTGGGAGAGCTGGGTCAGCAGGAAGTAGGCGGCCAGGGTGCCGGCGATGAAGCTGACCAGGGTGCGCGGCCGGATCCGCTCCAGCCGCGCGGGCTCTATGGGCGCCTGCGGTCTGATCCGCAGCACCTGCTGCCGGATCTGCGCCAGCAGGTCCTCCTCGCGGGCCTCCTCCAGCGCCTCGTCTATGGCCTTCTTCTCGGCGTTCTTCTCCGCGCGCAGCGACTTGCGGTGCGCGCGGCTCGTCGCGGGCGGTTCGGCCCCGTCCCGGGCCCTGGCAGCCCTGCCGCTGCGGGACGCCTCGATGACGGCCTCGCGCTCGCGTTCGGCACGCTCCTTGGCCAGCCGCCGCAGCGTCGTGCGGGTGCTGCGGCTGAGCGCGATGGGCTGCAGCAGCGGCAGGCTGTCCGCGACGGCGTCGGGCCCCAGCACGTCCACCGCGGTCGAGGCGGCGCGCTCGGCGCCCACCCGCAGCCCCAGCACGGTCAGCAACTGGGCGATGTCCATCCGCAGGATCAGGTCCCCGGCCGCGATCTCCCCGCCGCGCAGGTCCGTCAGGTAGACGGCGCCGGAGTGGTCCACCAGCAGCGCGTCGCCCACCAGCCTGCGGTGGGCGATGCGCCGCGACTGCAGTGCCTGGACCTGGCGCCAGGTCGTGCGCATCAGCTCGTCGGTGACCTCCTCGTCCGGCAGCGCGTCCAGGCTGCGGCCCCCGATGTGCTCGTAGACCAGCATCACCGCGTCCGGGCCGAGTTCCGAGGTGGCGATCAGCCGGGGCGCGTTGGCGCCCGCGGAGATGGCCGCGTAGGCGAGCAGCGCCTCCTGCTCCAGGGCCTGCCGCAGCGACTGGAGACTGCGGCGCTGGGTGATGCCGCGCAGTGCCAGCCGCCGCCAGACGCGGTAGAAGAAGCCCTGGGCCTGCTGCTCGCGGTCGACGACGGTGACGTCGAGCGGCGGCCCGTCCTCCAGCGTCACCCGGTAGCGGCGCCCCCGGTCGTTGTGGTCGCGCCGGTCGGCCTCCCCGGCGTCCTCCACCCGCACCGCGCTGACCGGGGTGAAGCCCACCCGGCGCAGTCCCGCCAGCAGCGTCTGGCCGGTGGGCCGGACGTTCGGGGTGCCGACGGCGTACAGCGTGCCGTAGGCCGTGGTCCAGCCGATCAGCACCGTCACCACGATGGAGAAGGCCGTTGTGTACCCGGGCACCAGCACCGCGGTCGCGTTCAGCAGCAGCACGCCCCACAGCACCACCCGCCAGCGTGGACGGCGCGCCATCCCGACCGCGGTCATGTACGCGATGACCGGCGCGAGATAGCTGTGCACCGGGGTGGTGGCGTCCTGCGGGGTGATCGCCTTGGTCAGCGCGTCCCGGATCGAGTCGGGCGCCGCCTGGGCGACCCACAGGTCCACGGCGAGCGAGGCGCCGTGCGCCAGGACGGCGGCCAGCACGCCGTCCGCGATCCGCAGCCCGTCCCGCTTGATCAGCCGTTCGATCGCGAACGCGACGGGCACCAGCAGTACGGCGATGCTGGACGCCAGGCCGGTCAGACTGATGAGCAGATCGGGAGCTTCCGCGGTGCCCTTGTCGATGTCCTGTTCGAGTCCCGCAGTGGTGCCGTGTGCGAAGTTCGCGATGACCAGCACCAGCGCGATGCCCAGCAGCCCGAGCACCATCCGCAGCAGATCGGAGGGGCGGTGCACCCGCGCCGAGAGCAGCGGTTCGTCGCTCTCGATCTCGACCCGGTCCCCCTCCGCGACGACCGCCGGCTTCTCCGGCGGTTCCGCCGGAGCCGGCGAGCCGCCTGCCCCCGACCCCGGCTCCCGCCCGGGCCGGGGCGCCGGCTCCGGCTCGTTCTCGGGGTCGGTCCCGGGCTTCGACTCGGGCTCGGGGGGACCCTGCCGGGGGGTCTCCCGACCGGTACCCGCGCCGGGCCGGGCAGCACTTCCGGCGGCGGGTGCGCCCTCCTCGGAGGGTCCGTCACCGTGCCGCTGTCCTGCCGCTGCCGTCTCGTCGTGGTCCCGTATCACTCGTCACCGCCCGGAAGATGGTGGCACGAGGGGCGGGCCGCCGGGAGCACGAGGGTGCATTCCGGTGGCGCGGGGGACGAATCGGCATCCGGGCCGGGCCGCCCCCGGCCGGGGCGGCGCCGCTGTCGGTGGCATGCGGCACCATGGCCCGCATGGCTGGAAATCCCCGAGAGGCGGAACCGGACGAGGCCGCCGCTGCCGCACCCCGGGACACCGACGTGCCCGCGCTGCCCGAGTACGCGGAGCGCGTACTCGAGGTCGCCGAGCTGATCCCGGCCGGCCGGGTGCTGACGTACGGGGACATCGCCGAGTGGCTGGAGGAGGGCGGCCCCCGCCAGGTGGGCAGAGCCATGGCGCTCTACGGAGGTGCCGTCCCCTGGTGGCGCGTGGTGCGCGCGGACGGGCTCCCGCTGCCGGGCCAGGAGCAGCGGGCCCTGGCGCACTACCACGCGGAGGGCACTCCGCTGCGCGAGCCGGCCGCCGCGTCCCGCCGCCGGGGCGAGGTCCCGCGTCTCGACATGCGCCGGGCCCGCTGGGACGGGATGGCCGGGTGACCCCGCGCTGCGGCTCCTCACAGTTCCCAGCTTCCGCCATGCCGCCCGGCCCGATGCGCTGGGCAGTCCGTACGGGGTACAGCAGCCGTACGGGGCACGGGAGCGAGGCGCTGCGCCACGTGTGTCCGCAGGCGTAGCGTCTGTACCGCTCCGCACAGACTTCTCCCTAGGCGATCCACGTGAGTACCTCCCTTGCTGCCGACACGCGTCAGCGGTCCCGTGAGCCCGGTGCGTACCGACTGGTGCGCACCGCCGCGGGACCAGTCGATCTCCCTGCCTCTGACGCGGCCCAGCGTGCTGTGGTTGACCACCGCGGCGGCCCGCTGCTCGTCCTGGCCGGACCGGGCACGGGCAAGACGACCACCCTGGTCGAGGCGGTCGCGGCCCGGGTGCGGGAGGGCGTGGATCCGGAGCGCGTCCTGGTGCTGACCTTCAGCCGCCGGGCCGCCGTCGACCTGCGCGACCGGATGGCGGACCGGCTCGCCGCGGATGCGGGATCGGCTTCCGCCCGGCTGCCCCGGCAGCCCACGGCGCCGGGCGCGCCGAGCGGGCCGGCGCCGCAGGGCGGCGGGGACTCCCCGAGGGGCGCCCTGCGCGCTCCCGCCGCGACGACGTTCCACTCGTACTGCTACGCGCTGGTGCGCGCGCATCAGGACGCCGACCTGTTCGCGGAGCCGCTGCGCCTGCTGACCGGTCCGGAGCAGGATCTGCACATCCGCGAACTGCTGGAGGGCCAGCTCGCGCTGGCGGCGCGCGGGCGTGCGACGGTGCGCTGGCCCGACGAACTGCGCGCCTGCCTGACGACCCGGGGCTTCGCCGACGAGGTCCGGGCCGTGCTGGCGCGCGGACGCGAGCTGGGACTGGGCCCGGCCGCGCTCGACGCCTTCGCGCGCCGCGCCCGGCGCCCCGACTGGAGCGCCGCGGCCGGGTTCTTCGCCGAGTATCTGGACGTACTGGACATGCAGGGCGTGCTCGACTACGCCGAGCTCGTGCACCGCGCCGTCCTGCTCACCGAGCGCCCGGAGGTGGCCGCCCGGCTGCACGACGCGTACGACGCGATCTACGTCGACGAGTTCCAGGACACCGACCCCTCCCAGGTGCGGCTGTTGCAGGCCCTGGCGGGCGGCGGGGCCCGCACCCTGGTGGCGTTCGGCGACCCCGACCAGTCGATCTACGCCTTCCGCGGCGCGGACGTGAACGGCATCCTGCGCTTCCCCGACCTCTTCCCGCAGCGCTCCGGAGCCCGCGCGCCCGTCCGGGTGCTGCGCACCGCCCGGCGCTCCCGGCCCCGGCTGCTGTCCGCCACCCGCGAGCTGACCGCCCGGATGCCCCTCACCCGGCTGCCCGCCGAGGCCGTCCGCGCCCATCGCGCCCTGCGCCCCCGGCCGTCCGGCGGCCCGGCCCCGGCGGGCGCGCCGGCCCCGGCGGGTGCGGACGGCAGCGACGGCACGGACGGTCCCGGCGCGGGCGCGGACGGCGCGGGTGCCTCCGGCCGGGTCGAGGTGTACACATACGCGACCGCGGGTGCCGAGCTGGACAACATCGCCGACCTGCTGCGCCGCGCCCATCTGGAGGACGGTCTCCCCTGGGGCGAGATGGCGGTCCTGGTGCGCGCGGGCGGGCGGTCGCTGCCCGTGGTCCGCCGCGCCCTCGTCTCCGCCGGCGTGCCCGTGGACGTGGACGGCGACGACGTACCGCTGCGCCACGAACCAGCCGTCGCCCCCCTGCTGACGGCGCTGCGCGTCGCGGCCACCGGCGCCCTGGCGGAGTCGGCCGCGCTCGGCACCGAGACCGCGCTGACCCTGCTGACCTCACCGCTCGGCGGGATGGACGCCGCCGACCTGCGCCGTCTCGGCCGGGCACTGCGCGAAGAGGAGCGCGCCGCCGGTGCCAAGGTGCCCCGGCCCTCCGACACCCTGCTGGCCGAAGCCCTCGCCGAGCCCGAACGCCTGGTCGCCCACACCCCGCACTCCGGCGCCGCCGCCCCGGCACCCGGCGGGCGCTCCGTCGAGGGCGCGCACAGCCTCGGCCTGCTGCTGCGCAAGACCCGCGAGCTGCTCGCCGGCGGCGGCACCGCCGAGGAGGCCCTGTGGGCGCTGTGGAGCGGCACCGGCTGGCCGGACCGGCTGGAGCGGACCGCGCGCCGCGGCGGCCCCGCCGGCCGCAACGCCGACCGTGACCTGGACGCCGTCTGCACCCTGTTCGCCGTCGCGGCACGCGCCGAGGAGCGGGGCGGCGGCCGGGGGGCGCTCAACTTCCTGGACGAGCTGGAGGCACAGGACATAGCGGCCGACACGCTCGTCCAGCGGGCGGTGCGGCCCGAGTCGGTACGGCTGATGACCGCGCACCGCGCCAAGGGCCGCGAGTGGCGGCTGGTGGTCGTCGCCGGGGTCCAGGAGGGGCTCTGGCCCGACCTGCGACGCCGGGGCTCCCTCCTGGAGGCGGACCGTATCGGCAGGGACGGCATCGCCGAGCCGCTGTCCCCGGGAGCCCTGCTGGCCGAGGAGCGCAGGCTGTTCTACGTCGCGACGACCCGCGCCGCGGAGCGCCTCGTGGTGACGGCCGTGGCGGCCCCCGCGGAGGACGGCGACCAGCCCTCGCGGTTCCTGGGCGAGCTGGGCGTCCAGCCGCAGCCGGTCGGCAGCCGCCCCCGCCGTCCGCTCTCGGTGCCCGCGCTCGTCGCCGAGCTCCGCGCCACCACCGTCGACCCGGCGGCCTCGCCCGCGCTGCGGGACGCGGCCGCCCGGCGGCTGGCCAGGCTGGCGGCCGAACGCGACGAGGAGGGGTATCCGCTCGTTCCGGCAGCGCATCCGCAGCGCTGGTGGGGACTGGCCGAGCCCACCCGCTCCGCCGTGCCGCTGCGCGAGCGCGAGGCGCCCGTCGCCCTGTCCGGCAGCGCACTGGAGCAGCTCGGGCGCTCCTGCTCCCTGCAGTGGTTCCTGGCCCGGGAGGTCAAGGCGGACGAACCGGCCACGGCCGCGCAGGGCTTCGGCAACGTGGTGCACGTACTGGCCGACGAGGTGGCCTCCGGCAGCAGCCCCGGCGACCTGTCCGCGCTCATGGAGCGGCTGGACGCCGTCTGGGACGGCCTGTCCTTCGACGCGCCGTGGAAGTCGCGGCAGGAGAAGGAGAACGCGCGCGCCGCCCTGGAACGCTTCCTGCGCTGGCACGTCATGGCACGCGGAGAAGGCCGCGAGCTGGTCGGCAGCGAACACGGCTTCGATGTCACGCTGCGGGCCGGTGAGTACGCCGTCCGCATCCGGGGCAGCATGGACCGGGTCGAACGCGACGCGGCGGGCCGCGCCTACGTGGTCGACTTCAAGACCGGCCGCACCCGTCCCACCGGGCCCGAGGTCGAGCGCCACCCCCAGCTCGCGGTCTACCAGCGCGCCGTGCAGGAGGGCGCGGCCGACGCCCTGTTCGACGGGGTACGGCCGGAGCCGGGCGGGGCCGAACTGGTGCACCTGCGGCTCGGCGCCGCCCGCCGCGACGGCGGGGACGCGCTCCCGGTCGTCCAGCAGCAGGAGCCTCCGCCGGAGCCCGGACCGGGACCGGGGCCGGGGCCGGAAAGCGCGCCGGAGCCCGGTGCGGCGCCGCAAAACGCAACGGAAGCCGCATCCGGTCTGGAAACCGCATCCGCAACGGAAGCCGCATCCAGGACAGCGGGTGACGGGGACTGGGTCGGCGAGCTGCTGGCCACCGCCGCGGCACGGGTCCTGGACGAGCGCTTCACGCCCTCGCCCGGCCGGCAGTGCACGCACTGCGCCTTCCGCGCGGCCTGCTCCGCCCGCCCCGAGGGCCGCCAGGTGGTCGAGTAGCCGGCTCGTCCGGCCCCCGCGCACGCTGTCAGCCACGAGCGCTAGCGTCTTACGAGTGCCCGCACCCCTCACCGACCCCGCACAGCTCGCCGAGCTGCTGGGGATCCCGTTCACCCCGGAGCAGACGGCCTGCATCACCGCGCCGCCCGCTCCGCAGGTGATCGTGGCCGGAGCGGGCTCGGGGAAGACCACCGTCATGGCGGCCCGCGTGGTCTGGCTGGTGGGCACCGGGCAGGTGGCGCCCGACCGGGTCCTGGGGCTGACGTTCACCAACAAGGCAGCCGGAGAGCTGTCCGAACGCGTGCGCAAGGCGCTGCTGCGCGCCGGGGTTACCGACCCCGACCCGGCGGGTCCCGACGGCGCGGAACCGGGAGAGCCGCAGATCTCCACCTACCACGCCTTCGCCGGACGGCTGCTGACCGAGCACGGACTCCGCCTCGGGCTGGAGCCGACCGTACGGCTGCTGGCGGACGCCACCCGCTTCCAGCTCGCCGCCTCGGTACTGCACACGGCGCAGGGCCCCTTCGAGGCGCTCACCAAGTCCGTACCGGCGCTCGTGGAGGACCTGCTGGCGCTGGACGCCGAACTGTCCGAACACCTCGTCGCGCCCGAGGAGCTCCGCGCGCACGACACCGGGCTCCTCGCGGACCTGGAAGGGGCCCGGCTGACCAACGAGAAGCTGCGCAAGGTGCCGCAGGCCGCCCTCGCCCGGCAGGAGCTGCTCGGCCTGGTGGCGGAGTACCGCGCCCGCAAGCACGCGCAGGAGCGGATCGACTTCGGCGACCAGATCGCGCTGGCCGCACAGCTCGCCCGGATGCCCGAGGTCGGCCGCGCCCTCCGGGAACAGTTCTCCGTCGTCCTGCTGGACGAGTACCAGGACACCTCCGTCGCCCAGCGCGTCCTGCTGGCCGGACTCTTCGGACAGGGCACCGGCCATCCGGTCACCGCCGTCGGGGACCCCTGCCAGGCGATCTACGGCTGGCGCGGCGCCTCCGTCGCCAACCTGGACGACTTCCCCCGCCACTTCGCACACTCCGACGGCACCCCCGCACGCCGCCAGTCGCTGAGCGAGAACCGGCGCAGCGGCGGCCGGCTGCTGCACCTCGCCAACACGATGGCCGCACCGCTGCGGGAGCGCCACCAGGGCGTCGAGGCGCTGCGCCCCGCATCCGGCGCGGAGCGGGAAGGACGGGTCCACGCGGCGCTGCTGGGCACGCACGCCGAGGAGATCGCCTGGCTGGCCGACTCCCTGGCACACCTGGTGCGCACCGGAACCCCGCCCGGCGAGATCGCCGTGCTGTGCCGCAGCGCCGGCGACTTCGCCGAGATCCAGGGCGCACTGGTCGAGCGCGACCTGCCCGTCGAGGTCGTCGGCCTGTCCGGACTGCTGCACCTGCCGGAGATCGCCGACCTGGTCGCCGTCTGCGAAGTGCTGCAGGACCCCACCGCGAACGCCGCGCTGGTGCGGCTGCTGACCGGACCGCGCTGGCGGATCGGCCCCCGTGACCTGGCGCTGTTGGGACGCCGCGCGGCGCTGCTCGTCGCACACCAGCGCGCACACCCGGACGACGACCCGGACGAGCGGCTGGCAGCGGCCGTCGAGGGCGCCGACCCGGCCGAACTGCGCTCCCTGGCGGACGCCCTGGACACCTTCCTGGAGTCCGACGGCCACGACGACGACCTGCCGTTCTCCGCCGAGGCGCGGGTGCGCTTCGCACGGCTCGCCGCCGAACTGCGCGACCTGCGGCGTTCGCTGGCCGATCCGCTCATGGACGTGCTCCACCGGGTGCTGGCCGTCACCGGGCTGGAGGTCGAGCTGGCCGCCTCCCCGCACGCGGTGGCGGCACGGCGGCGCGAGACGCTCGGCCGGTTCCTCGACATCGCGGCAGGCTTCGCCTCGCTGGACGGCGAGGCCACCCTGCTGGCCTTTCTGGCGTTCCTGCGGACGGCCGTGCAGTACGAGAAGGGGCTGGACAGCTCGCTCCCCGGCGGGGAGAACACCGTCAAGGTGCTGACCGCGCACAAGTCCAAGGGGCTGGAGTGGGACGTGGTCGCGGTGCCCGGCCTGGTCGCCAAGCAGTTCCCCAGTGAACAGGCCCGCGAGACCTGGCTCACCCAACCCAAGGTGCTGCCGTACGAGCTGCGTGGGGACGCGGAGACCCTCCCGTCCCGGCCCGAGTGGACCGCGAAGGGCCTCACGGACCAGGAGAACGCGCTGCGGGCCCACCAGTCGACGGAGGAGCTGCGGCTCGGCTACGTCACCTTCACCCGCCCGCGCAGCCTGCTGCTGGGCTCCGGACACTGGTGGGGGCCCGCGCAGAAGCGCCCGCGCGGCCCCTCCGCCTTCCTCCAGGCCCTGCGCGCCCACTGCGAGGCCGACCCGGCGCACGGCGAGGTCGAGCACTGGGCCGAGCCGCCGGAGCAGGACGCGGCCAACCCAGCGCTGGAGGAGCCCGCCGAGGACCGCGTGTGGCCGCTACCGCTGGACGCGGAAGCGCTGGCACTGCGCCGCGCGGCGGCCAACCGGGTGCTGGCCCACCTCGAAGCCGCCGACGGCAGCGACGACGCCGCCGGACCGGGGACCGCCGACGCCTCCCCCGGGGATCCGGCAGCCGCCTCCGGCCCGGACGCGCACCTGCCGGACCCGGACGCGGGCCCCCACCCGGGCCCGGCGGCCGACCCGGACGCGGGCCCCGCCCCGGACGGGGCGGCCGGGCCCGGCGGTCTCGACCCCGAGGAGGCCCGGCTGGCCGCAGCCTGGGACCGGGACCTGGAGGCACTCACCGGAGAGCTGCGCCGCTCCCGCGCCGCGGTACGCGACGTCCCGCTGCCGCGCACGCTGAGCGCCTCCCAACTGCTGCGTCTGGCCGCCGACCCGGAAGGCTTCGCCCGGGAACTGGCCCGCCCCATGCCGCGCCCTCCGCAGCCCGCGGCCGCCCGCCGGGGCACCCGCTTCCACGCCTGGGTGGAGTCCCGCTTCGAAGAACTCCCGCTGCCACTGCTGGGCCCCGAAGAGCTGCCGGGCGCGGACGGCGAGGGCCGCTACGCGGGCGAGCCCCCGCAGATCACCGACGAGCGGGACCTGGCCGCCCTCAAGGAGGCGTTCGAACGCACCCCCTGGGCACACCGGACCCCCCACCGCGTGGAGGCGCCCTTCCAGCTCGCGCTGGCCGGACGGATCGTCCGGGGCCGGATCGACGCCGTCTACCGGGACCGCGCACCGGACGGGAGCGTGACCTTCGACATCATCGACTGGAAGACCGGCCGCGGCCGGGAGGCCGACCCCCTCCAGCTCGCCGTCTACCGCCTCGCCTGGGCCGAACAGGAAGGCGTTCCGCTGTCCTCCGTCGGCGCGGCGTTCCTCTATGTGCGCAGCGGCACACTGGTGCGGCCCGCGGAACTCCCGGACCGGGCCGGACTGGAACGGCTGCTGCTGGACGGCGCCCCCGCGCAGCGCGCGCCCGACCCCCGGCAGCCCCCGCGGCACCCCGGGCACGAGCCTCCGGCCGACGGCTGACCCAGCCCGGCCCGATAGGGTCGAGGGCATGAGCACCACCCCCGCTCCCCCGGACAGCGCTGTCCGAACCTTCATCCAGGACCAGCGTCCCGCCTTCCTCGGCGACCTGTGCGACTGGCTGCGCATCCCGTCCGTCTCCGCCGACCCGGAACGCGCACCGGAGGTGCGGCGCAGCGCGGAGTGGCTCGCCGCCGCGCTGCGCGCCACCGGCTTCCCCGTCGCGGAGGTCTGGGAGACCGAGGGCGCGCCCGCCGTCTTCGCCGAGTGGCCCTCCGGCGACCCCGCGGCACCCACGGTCCTGGTCTACGGCCACCACGACGTCCAGCCCGCGGCCCGTTCCGACGGCTGGCACAGCGAACCGTTCGAGCCCGAGGAGCGGGACGGCAGGCTGTACGCGCGGGGCGCCGCCGACGACAAGGGGCAGGTCCTCTTCCACGCCCTGGGTCTGCGCGCGCACCTGGCCGCCACCGGGCGGAGCACCCCGGCGGTCGGCGTCAAACTGCTCGTCGAGGGCGAGGAGGAATCCGGCTCACCGCACTTCCCCGCGCTGCTGCGCACCCACGCGTCCCGGCTGGGCTGCGACGCCGTGGTCGTCTCGGACACCGGCATGTGGGACGAGGACACCCCCACCGTCTGCACCGGGATGCGCGGGCTCACCGACTGCCAGATCGACCTGTACGGACCGGCCCAGGACGTGCACTCGGGCTCCTTCGGCGGAGCCGTGCCCAACCCGGCCACCGAAGCCGCCCGGCTCGCCGCGGCGCTGCACGACGAGGACCGCAGGGTCACCCTCCCCGGCTTCTACGACGG
Organism: Streptomyces sp. NPDC007025; assembly: GCF_042869455.1. Classification (NCBI taxonomy): domain Bacteria; kingdom Bacillati; phylum Actinomycetota; class Actinomycetes; order Kitasatosporales; family Streptomycetaceae; genus Streptomyces; species Streptomyces sp. NPDC007025. The sequence continues at coordinate 296,165 of NZ_JBIAFT010000007.1, forward strand.
AGTCGTGGAGCTGACCGAGGAAGAGCGCACCCTCTTCGCCGAGCTGCCCTTCGACGAGGACGCCTGGCTGCGCACGGCGCACTCCCGCGCCGCCCTCGGCGAACGCGGCTACACCACGCTGGAGCGGGTGTGGGCCCGGCCCACAGCCGAGGTGAACGGGATCGGCGGCGGCTACCAGGGCCCCGGCGGCAAGACGATCGTGCCCGCCTCGGCCGAGCTGAAGCTGTCCTTCCGCACCGTCGCGGGCCAGGACGAGGAGAAGATCCAGCAGGCACTCCGCGACTGGGTCGCCGGCCGGCTGCCCGCGGGGATCCGGCACGAGATCACCTTCTGGGGCGCCACCCGCCCCTGCCTCACCCCACTCGGGCACCCCGCACTGCGCTCCCTCACCCGCGCCATGGGACGCGCCTTCGGCACCCCGGTCCGCTTCACCCGCGAAGGCGGCTCCGGCCCCGCGGCCGACCTGCGGGACGCGCTCGACGTCCCGGTGCTCTTCCTCGGCGTCTCGGTCCCCTCGGACGGCTGGCACGCGCCGAACGAGAAGATCGAACTCGATCTGCTGTTCAAGGGCGCGGAGACCGCCGCCTACCTCTGGGAGGACCTCGCGGCACACTGGGGCGAGGGCTGACCCGGACGACACCCGCCGCGCCCTCCGACCGACTCACGAACGCTCGCCAACCGCCCCCCGACCCGCTGCCGGGCGGGGAGCCCCGACCCAGGGGGAGTAGGAAGCAGAAGTGACCATCCCGACCTCGACAGACCCCAGCGCCGACCGGACCGCCGGGCCCGGCGGCGGAGCCGGCCGGCCCGGACCCTCCGGCGACCCGGCCATCAGCCTCACCAGTACCGGAGGCATCGACCGGGCCGCACACCACCGGCTGGACGAGGCATGGCTGGCGGCGGCCTGGAGCCACCCCAGCACCCGGGTCTTCGTGGTCTCCGGCGGACAGGCCCTGATCGAGGACCAGGAGGACGGCACGACGGAACTGGTCACCATGCCGTCCTTCGACGCCCCCTTCACCGAGGCCCATCGCTACTTCCTGGGCACCGACGAGGACGGAGTGCGCTACTTCGCGCTCCAGAAGGACTCGCTCCCGGGCCGGATGGACGACATCGCCCGCCCGGCCGGACTGCGCGAGGCGGGCGTACTGCTCTCGGACCGCGACAGCGAACTGCTGGTGCACGCCGTCGGCCTGGAGAACTGGCAGCGCACCCACCGCTTCTGCTCCCGCTGCGGTGAGCGCACCGTCATCGCGGCAGCCGGGCACATCCGCCGCTGCCCGGCCTGCGGGGCCGAGCACTATCCGCGCACCGACCCCGCCGTGATCATGCTGGTCACCGACGAGCAGGACCGCGCACTCCTCGGCCGCCAGGTGCACTGGCCCGAGGGCAGGTTCTCGACGCTGGCGGGCTTCGTGGAGCCGGGTGAGTCCCTGGAGGCCGCCGTGCGCCGCGAGGTCGCCGAGGAGGCCGGGGTGGCCGTCGGGCCCGTCAGCTATGTGGCGAGCCAGCCCTGGCCGTTCCCCTCCAGCCTGATGCTGGGCTTCATGGCGCGCGCCACCTCGTCCCGGATCCAGGTGGACGAGGACGAGATCGAGGAGGCCCGCTGGTTCTCCCGCGAGGACCTGCGGGCGGCGATCGACTCCGGTGAGGTGCTCACACCCTCGGGCATCTCGATCGCGGCCCGGCTGGTCGAGCTCTGGTACGGGCAGCCGCTGCCGCAGCCCCGGCACCACGACTGAGCCGCCGCAACCTCGGCACCATGTCTGGGGCGGCGGCGGGCCGGCCCGCTACGCCGGACCGGTCCCGCCGCCGGCCGCGGTCAGCTCCCGACCCGCTCCTTGACCTGGGCCAGCGAGGGATTCGTCAGCGTCGAACCGTCGGGGAACAGTACGGTGGGCACCGTCTGGTTGCCGCCGTTCGCCTTCTCGACGAAGTTCGCCGACTCGGGGTCCTGCTCGATGTTGATCTCCGTGTACGCGATGCCCGCGCGTTCCATCTGGCCCTTCAGCCGACGGCAGTAGCCGCACCAGGTGGTGCTGTACATCGTCACAGTGCCCGTCATCTTCTCCAGTGCTCCTTCGTCTCGTCCGGGTGCGGTATCTGAACGCGTGGCGGCCCGGGGACATTCCCCCGGGCCATCCTCCCAGGGCTCCCGCGCCGGAAGGCGGCGCGATTCGTAGGACCGCAGGGGCACGGCTGTGGACAGCCGTGCCACCCCTCCCGGCCGGGCTGGCAGCATGGCGGGGTGACAGCAGCAACGGACTCCACTCTCTTCCCGCGGATTCCCGACTCTCCCGACGCGGTGCTCGAGGGGCTCGACCCGGAGCAGCGTGCGGTGGCGACGGCGCTGCACGGTCCGGTGTGCGTACTGGCCGGTGCCGGCACCGGAAAGACGAGAGCGATCACCCACCGCATCGCCTACGGCGTCCGCGCCGGCATCCTGCCTCCGGGCGGGGTGCTCGCCGTCACCTTCACCCAGCGCGCCGCCGGGGAGATGCGCGGCAGGCTGCGCGAGCTCGGCGTCCAGGGCATCCAGGCGCGCACGTTCCACTCGGCCGCGCTGCGCCAGCTCCAGTACTTCTGGCCGCGCGCCGTCGGCGGCGAGCTGCCGCCGCTGGTCGAGCGCAAGGCGCAGCTCGTCGGGGAGGCGGCGGCCCGGTGCCGGATCCGGCTCGACCGTAGCGAGCTGCGGGATGTCACCGGCGAGATCGAGTGGGCCAAGGTGACCCAGACCGTGCCCGAGGACTATCCGGCCGCCGCCGCGGCGGCGGGCCGCGCGGCCCCCCGCGACAGCGCCGAGACCGGCCGCGTCTACGCCCTCTACGAGCAGCTCAAGCGGGAGCGTTCGCTGATCGATTTCGAGGATGTGCTGCTGCTCACCGTCGGCATCCTGCAGGACCGTCCGGACATCGCCGAGACGGTCCGCGGCCAGTACCAGCACTTCACGGTGGACGAGTACCAGGATGTGAGCCCGCTGCAGCAGCGGCTGCTGGAGCTGTGGGTGGGGGAGCGGGGTGGTCTGTGCGTGGTCGGCGACGCCAGTCAGACGATCTACTCCTTCACCGGCGCCACCCCTGATCACCTCCTCGATTTCCGCTCCCGCCATCCGGAGGCGACGGTCGTCAAGCTGGTCCGTGACTACCGCTCGACCCCGCAGGTGGTGCACTTCGCCAACGGGCTGCTCGCGCAGGCCCGGGGCCGTGCCGCCGAACACCGGCTGGAGCTGGTCTCCCAGCGGGAGCCGGGCCCCGAGCCGGTGTGTGCCGAGTACGCCGACGAACCCGGCGAGGCCGAAGGGGTGGCCCGGCGGGTCCGGGATCTCATCGCCTCGGGAGTCCGCGCCAGCCAGATCGCCGTGCTGTACCGGATCAACGCCCAGTCCGAGGTCTACGAGCAGGCGCTGGCGGATCTCGGGGTCCCCTGCCGGCTGCGGGGTGCCGAGCGGTTCTTCGAACGCCCCGAGGTGCGGGAGGCGTTCGTGGCGTTGCGCGGGGCGGCCCGGGCCGGCGGCAACGACGCGCTGCTGGACGACGCGGTGGATCTGCCCTCGCAGGTGCGTGCTGTGCTCGGTACCAAGGGCTGGAGTCCGCACGCACCGTCCGGGTCGGGGGCCGTCCGGGACCGGTGGGAGTCGCTGGCGGCGTTGGTGCGGCTGGCCGAGGATTTCGCCGGGGCCCGGCCAGGTGCCGGGCTCGGCGATCTGGTCGGGGAGCTGGACGAGCGGGCCCGGGTCCAGCACGCGCCCACCGTGGAGGGCGTCACGCTGGCCTCGCTGCACGCGGCCAAGGGCCTGGAGTGGGATGCCGTCTTCGTGGTGGGTCTCACCGACGGGATGCTGCCGATCACCCACGCCAGGACCGAGGAGCAGACGGAGGAGGAGCGCAGACTGCTCTATGTCGGGATCACCCGCGCTCGCCGGTCTCTGACCCTCTCCTGGTCGCTCGCCCGCTCACCGGGAGGCCGGCCCAGCAGGCAGCCCAGTCGATTCCTCGCGGGGCTGCGTACCGGTTCCGGCGCGAGCACTGCCCGGACCGGTGCGGGGACGGGCGGCAGCGTCACCGGCGGTGGGCGCGTTCCCGCTCCGTCCGGGAGCCGGGGGCGGGTGCGTCGTGCGCCGGCGCGGTGCCGGGTGTGCGGCCGGTCGCTGACCCAGCCCGGTGAGGTGAAGCTGATGCGTTGCGAGGAGTGCCCCTCGCAGCTGGACGAGGCGCTGCACGAGCGGCTGCACCAGTGGCGGGCCCGGCAGGCGGAGCTGCTGCGGCAGCCGGACTACTGCGTCTTCACCGACAAGACGCTCCTCGCCATCGCCGAGGCCGTTCCCGGCGACGCGGCGGAACTCTCCCGCATCTCCGGAGTCCGGCACCGCAAGCTCCAGCAGTTCGGTGCCGACGTGCTCGCGCTGTGCGCGGGGGAGGAGCTGCCCGCGGCCCCGGACGAGGAGCCTCGGCAGGGGTGACGACCGGCAGCGGAGTGTGCGCGGGGCCCATGTCACAGAAGCTGTGACAGAAAGCCGTGAAAAATAGTTTGCGCGGGCCGTACGGAGCCTCATAGCCTTCCGGACATGGAGAGGGCGGGCCTTTTCGCTCTTCCTCTTCCATGCTGTACTACGTCCTGAACATCCACGGACCAGCCGCCAGTGGCGGGTCCTCCGAGGCGCCGAGAGGAGGCGAGACCAGTGGCCACGATCATTTCGGAGATCAAAATGACCGATCACTCGGTCATTCGCGCCTGCCTGCTCGGCTCCAACCTCCACGGCACCGGTCTGTCCGGTGTCAACCCCGGCGGCAACGAGCGACCGAGCAAGGCACCCGAGGTAGCAGCACAGGCACAGGCAGCCGCCTTTGCCGGTGGCTCCGCGGCCAACGGTGTCGGCGAAGGACGCCAGAAGACGCAGCGCTACACCATGTGGGCCTTCCGTGGCCTCCGACCCTGGAGAGATCCAGCCTGATCGGCGAGATCAGGTCGGCACCTTCCAGGGCCGCGGAACCCACATCGGGATCCGCGGCCCTTCTGTTTGCCCCGACCGGCCACCAGCCGGCCCGACACGACAACAGACATTCAACAGACAGGAAGAACCGCAGTGCACACCGAGACGCACCCTGACACGTTGCGCCCCGCGCCTTCTCTGCCGCCTGATCTCACCACGGAGGACTCCTTGACCGCCCCGCAGATCACCCTCACCGAGCTCGACGACGCCATCGAGCGGCTCGGCGTCGATGTTCCCTGCCGCTCCTACGACCCCGAGGTCTTCTTCGCCGAGTCCCCTGCGGACGTCGAGTACGCGAAGTCCCTCTGCCAGACCTGCCCGCTGCGCGAGGCCTGCCTCGCCGGGGCCAAGGACCGCCGCGAGCCCTGGGGTGTCTGGGGCGGCGAGCTGTTCGTACAGGGCGTCGTGGTTCCGCGGAAGCGTCCGCGGGGCCGTCCCCGCAAGAACCCGGTGACGGCATGAACCCCCGTCGCTCCCATGGATCGCCCGCCCGCCGCAAGGCGGTTGCCGGAACGATCGACAACCCGTCGGCGCTGGATCCCCGTACGCGCCACCTCACGAAGCAGGACCCGACGATGACCCCCCTTCACGAGACCACCGCTCGCACTCGCTCCGACGCCACAGTCGTCCGCCAGAACAGGACCCGCGACATGCAACTCATGCCAGAAAGCCTGGCCAGAGCACAGATACAGCAACGAATGCACGAGGCCGAATCCGAACGCAGGGCGCTGCGGCTGAGGACCGCGCGGCGCCTTCAGCGGCGCGCGGAGCGCGCGACGCTTCGCGCACGGCGTGCCCTCGCCATGGCCGTGATGCAGTGACCCGGCCTGTGTGACCTGAAGATCCGGTCCATGTGACCCGAACACCGGAGAGCCGGGGCGAGCGCCCCGGCTCTCCGTCGTCACAGGCTCTCCGTCGTCATCGCCTCCGCCGGGGCGTGCGCCGCCCCGCGGCCGGGGCGCGGACCCTGCTCACAGGGCGATCTCCGGTTCCTCCTCGGGCTCCGCCGTCTCCCCGTCCGGCGGCTCCTCGGACCACCGGGGCTGCGGCGCCACCGCGGTGGCGAACCCCGGTACCCAGGTCTCCATGTCGTGCCGCATCCGCACCGTCGCGCCGAGCTGGCACAGGACGCCGATGGTGCTGAGCGTCACCCGGTGGATCAGCAGATAGGACGGCGGCAGGTTGAGTTGCCGCCCCAGCTGGTGGGCCGCGGAGCGGGGGTCGGCGATCCGGGCCGCCTGTGTGCGCATCCAGTCCCTGCTGAAGGTGAACTCCTCCACGCAGGCGGGCTCGACGATCGGCAGCAGATACTCCCGTACCGCCTCCGGATCCAGCTCTATCTCCCTCTTGACGAAGCCCTCTTCGCGCAGCAGGGCATAGGCCGTCTCCGCGTCGCCGTCGAGCATCATCCGCAGCACCTCGCCGATCGTCGGGGGCAGCCCTTCCGGCAGTCGGTCCACGGTGCCGAAGTCCAGCACTCCCAGCCGCCAGTCGGCGGATGTCCCGGTGTCCCCGGGGACCAGCCGGAAGTTCCCCGGGTGCGGGTCCGCGTGCAGCAGTCCGGTGCGTACGGGGCCGGAGAAGAGGAACCGGCTCAGCAGCAGTCCGGCCCGGTCCCGTTCCTCCTGGCTGCCGTCGGCGATCACCTGGGAGAGCGGTACGCCCTCCAGCCACTGGGACACCAGTACCCGGTCGGCCTGGTGGACCACCTGCGGGACGACGACGTCCTCGTCCGCCTCGTACTCCTCCGCGTAGCTGCGCTGGGCCTCCGCCTCCAGGCTGTAGTCCAGTTCCTCCGCGATCCGCTCGTGCAGCTCCGCGATGAGCGGTTTGATGTCCATCCCCGGTATCAGCGGGCCCAGCAGCCGGGCGAATCGGCTCAGCTGGGTGAGGTCGGAGACGAGGGCCTCGCCGGCGCCCGGGTACTGCACTTTGACCGCGACATCCTGCCCGTCGTGCCAGACGGCGCGGTGCACCTGGCCTATGGAGGCCGCCGCGGCGGGCTTGTCGTCGAACTCGGCGAAGTACTCGCGCCACTCCTGGCCCAGCTCTTCCTCCAGCACTTTGTGCACGGTGCCGGCGGGCATCGGCGGAGCGGCTTCCTGGAGCCGGGTCAGGGTGGCGCGGTAGGGGCCCGCCAGTTCGTCGGGGAGAGCGGACTCGAAGACCGAGAGGGCCTGCCCGAACTTCATGGCACCGCCCTTCAACTCACCGAGGACCTTGAAGAGCTGCTCGGCGGTCCGCTGCTGCAGCTCCTGGCCGACGAGATCGGCGGACAGGCCCCCGAGGCGCTTGCCGAGCCCCCATGCGGAGCGGCCCGCGAAGCCCAGCGGCAGGGCGGCCAGCTTGGCCGTCCGCGTCACCGCCTTGCGCGGAAGATCAGACATGCGTCCCTCCAACTCCCTGACAGCTCAACCGAGACAGCACCGAGGACGTCGGCCACCCGGTCATTGTCGCCTGCCGTCGGCCGTTCGCGGCGGTGCGGGGGGGCGCAGTCACCGAAGCGGCACCGCACGGACACTCCGGATGCGCCGCGAACTGCTCGGTTTCCGGCAGCAGGTGGGGCAGTGCGAACCGCAGCCGGTAGCCCACCGCGCAGGCTCCGTCCCCGTCCAGATAGCTCAGTGCGTAGGAGGCGACCGCGCCCGCCAGCATGGTGGCCAGTGCCGTGTCGCAGGCGGGGACCCCCGTGCGCCGTCTGCTCGCCGTCCGCCACTGGCCCACCAGCATCGGCCAGCTGGGCTCCCGTTCCGCCCGGGTGCGTGCCAGGCACTCCGCACACGGTGTGGAACCGGGCAGCACCAGAGGTCCCACCACCCCGGTGGCCTCCACCACCCCGCCGAACAGATGCGGTGTTCCTGCCTCCATGAAGCGCCCGGTGGCCTCCGGGTCGGGCGCGTAGGCGTCCAGTCCGTCCCGCGGTGTCACCACCACCAGGCCGGTCTCGGAGCGGGCGCCGCTCCGCCAGGAGCGGGAGCGGCGCACCACGCCGCGGGCCGCCACATCGCGGCGCGTGCCCACCTGCTCCGGAGGCACCCCGCCCGGCGCGGTGTCCCACTCCTCCACGACACCCCCGTCCGCCACGTCCACCTGGCCCACCCCCGCGGCCGACAGGGCGGCGGCCACCGCGGTGCCCACCCGGCCCAGCCCTCGCACCTGGACGCGCGCGGCCCGCCGGGCGGCAAGTCGGCGCACCCCGCCGCCCGGTTCGCGGTGTACCACGGACAGTGACGCCAGGTCCGGCCGCAGCCGGTCGCTGACGTGCGCCGCGGCTTCGCGGTCGGCCGTCGCGTCGTCCAGCACCCCGGCGGCGCTGAGCCGCTCGGTGATCCTCGCCGGGGTCCGGGGAGCCAGGCCGAGCCGGTCCGCTTCCTGCTGGAGCCGCTCCATGCTGCGGGTTCCGTCCATCATCTCGATGAAGGCCGCCGCCGCGTCGCTCAAGGGTCCCAGCAGCACCGCGTGCGCGGGCGCCACACCGCACTGCACGGTCTGCCTGTCTCGCCAGCCCCGCCGCAGCGCGGGCTTGAGCATCGGGTGCACGTTCCCCCCTGACGTGCCGGGACTCGACCCGGCTCGGCTGTCGATCACTGGGGACAGCATGCCGTCGGCGGTGGATTTCGCGGAGCGAGTTGTCCACAGGAGACGGCATCAGTCATACAAGCGTGAGCCGTTCACCCTCGCCGTGCCCCGGTCCGTTGTCGCCTTTCCCCCTCGAACAAGCCTGGAGGCGGGACTTCCGCCGACCGCAGCGGGTAACGTCGTGGCGTGCCCGCCGACCCGCTGAACAGCACCAGCCGACGCGCGGTCGAGGTGCGCCGCAGCACCCGCCGACGCCGCACCGTCTCCGCCTACCGCGAAGGCGATCGCACCGTCGTGCTGCTGCCGGCGCGCATGACGGCGGACGAGGAGACGCGCTGGGTGGGCGTGATGCTCGACAAGCTGGCCGCCCAGGAGAGCAGGCGCATGCTCGACGACAGCGACCTCGCCCGGCGCGCGGCAACCCTCTCCGAGCAGTATCTCGGTGGGCATGCCCGGCCCGCCTCGGTGCGCTGGGTGACCAACCAGAACACCCGCTGGGGCTCCTGCACGCCGGCGGAGGGCAGCATCCGGCTCTCCCACCGGCTGCAGGGGATGCCCGAGTACGTCATCGACTACGTGCTGCTGCACGAGTTGTCGCATCTGCTCGTGCCCGGCCACGGCCCGCGGTTCTGGCGACTGCTGGAGGCGTATCCGCGCACCGAGCGGGCCCGTGGCTATCTGGAGGGGGTGGCGGCAGCCGAGCGGCTGCCGCACCAGCCCGTCAGGGGGGACGGCCCCGGAGCCGTCCCGCAGGAGGGCTCCGACCCCGTCACGGAAGAGGGTCCCGGCCGGGGCTGACCGCGACGGCCGTGGCCGAGAGCCGGGCGAGCCGCACCACGGACTCGTCCTCGACCCCGGCCACCTCCTCGAAGCCGAACCAGCGCAGGTCCAGGGACTCCTCGCTGATCGCCGCGACGGCGCCCTCGGGAGCGAGAGCCGCGTACTGCACATCCAGATGCCAGGCGCAGGGCGTGCGGTGCCGGTCGAGCCGGAGCGGGCCGCCGGGCAGCAGGGAGAGCCCCGGAATGCCCGATTCCTCCGTGGCCTCCCGCAGCGCGGCCCCCGCCAGGGTGGCGTCCTCCGGTTCGCAGTGGCCCCCCATCTGCAGCCATCTGCCCAGCTTGCGGTGGAGCGTCAGCAGCACCCGGTCCTGCCGCGGGTCGACGACCATCGCGCTGGCGGTGATGTGCCCCGCGGAGCACGCTTTCCACATGCCGTCCGGCCGCTCGGCGAGGTGGCGCAGATACTCCTCGCGCAGCTCCTCCTGGGCGGGGTCGCCGTCCTGGCTGCGCCACCGGGTGAGGACACGCTCCGCATCCGCGTGGAGGCCGTCCGGTGACGCGCTCACCGTGTGCCTTCGCCCTCGCCGTCGGTGCCGTCGCTCTTGTCGGTGCCGTCGGTACCGCCGGGCTGCTCCCCGGAGCGCTTGTCCGACCGGTCGCCGCCGGAGGTCTCGCTCCCGGCTTCGCCCTGAGGGGTGCTGCCGCTGCCGCCGTCCGCGGCGGCCGCGTCGCCCAGCATCTTGTCCAGCTCGGAGAAGTCCGGCTGCTCGTGGTGGACGAAGGCGTCCGGGTCGTCCAGGTCGGCGGCCGTCGGCAGCATGTCCGGGTGCTCCCACACGGCGTCGCGGCCCTCGGCGCCCCGCGCGTCGGCGAGCGAGGCCCACAGCCGGGAGGCGTCGCGCAGCCGCCTGGGGCGCAGCTCCAGGCCGATCAGCGTGGAGAAGGTCTGCTCCGCCGGGCCGCCGGAGGCGCGCCGCCTGCGCAGCGTCTCGCGCAGCGCGGAGGCGGACGGCAGGTGCGGTTCGGCCGCGGCGTGCACCACCGCGTCCACCCAGCCCTCGACCAGTGCCAGCGCCGTCTCCAGCCGGGCGAGCGCCGCCTTCTGCTGGGGGGAGTCCTCCGGCTGGAACATGCCCTGCTGGAGCGCTTCCTGCAGTTCCTCGGGGCGCTGCGGGTCGATCTGCCCGACCACGTCCTCCAGCTTGGCGGTGTCCACCTTGATGCCCCGGGCGTAGCCCTCGACGGCGCCGAAGAGGTGCGAGCGCAGCCACGGGACGTGCGCGAACAGCCGCTGGTGTGCGGCCTCCCGCAGGGCCAGGTAGAGGCGGACCTCCTCCAACGGGATGCCCAGTCCGCCGCCGAGCGCCTCGATGTTGACGGGCAGCAGTGCCGCCTTGTTGGCGGGCCCCAGCGGGAGTCCGATGTCCGTGGAGCCGACGACCTCGCCCGCCAGCACGCCCAGTGCCTGCCCGATCTGGGTGCCGAACATGGCGCCCCCCATGGAGCGCATCATGCCGAGCAGCGGGCCGGCCATCGCCTGCATCTCCTCGGGCAGCACATCGCCCATGGCGGCGCCGACGCGCTCGGCGACCGGGTCGACCAGGTCCTTCCAGACCGGCAGGGTGGCCTCGACCCACTCCGCGCGGCTCCAGGCCACCGCGGCACCGGAGCCGGAGGGCAGGGAGGTCACTCCGTCCAGCCACAGGTCGGCCAGGCGTACGGCCTCCTCGACGGCCGCGCGGTCGTGCGGGCTGACGGAGGCGTCCTTGGAGCCGTCCTGGGCCCCCGACGCGACCGTCTGCCGTGCGATGTCCTTGGCCATGTCCCAGTTCACCGGGCCGCCCTCGTAGGAGAGCATCTGGCCGAGCTTCTGGAAGGCGGCACCCAGGTCGCTCGGGTCGAGCTGGCCCTGCCCGCCGCCCAGCGAGCCGAACATCGCCGCCAGGGGGTTGTCGGCACCGCCGGAGCCCGGGGCGCCGCCGAAACCGAACGGGTTCGGCTGGTCGCCGCCCGGCTTCTTCTTCTCGCCGTCGTTCCCGTCCTCGGGCTCCTCAGGAGGTACGCCGAATCCGAATGGGGTGTCACTCACGGGTTTCCTCGGCTCTGTCTCGTAGGACGGTCTGGTGGTTCGGGGACGGTCTGCATGTCCTGGGTGCGGTCGGGTTCTGCGCCGGTATGTCCTGGTGCGATCTGTGGGCTCTGCCTCCAGCCTAGACACGAGTCAGGCAGGATGGAGCCTGCGCACCCCGTACCAGAAACAACCACTGGAGACGCCCGGTGAGTTCCTCCGAGTCCCACGTTCGCGCAGCGCGAACCCCGACCGTCGCCGTCACCGGCGCCGCCGCGGGGGTCGGCGCGCTGCTCACCGAGCGGTTGGCGGCGTCCGAGGAGATCAAGCAGGTCATCGCGCTGGACGAGCGCAGAGGCGAGGTGACCGAGGCCCAGTGGCACACCCTGGATGTGCGGGACCCGGCCATCGCCGACCGGCTGCGCGGCGACGGCGACCCGGTGGACGTGGTCGTCCACCTGGCGCTCGACCTGGATCTGGAGACCGACCCGGTGGCCCGCACCGCCTTCAACGTGCGCGGCACCCAGACCGTGCTGACCGCGGCGGCGGCCGCCGGCGTCCGCCGGGTGGTGCTGTGCACCTCGGCGATGGTCTACGGAGCGCTCCAGGACAACGACGTGCCGCTCGCGGAGGACTCCGAGCTGCGGGCCACCGCGGACGCCACGGGCGTGGGCGACCTGCTGGAGCTCGAACGCCTGGCCCAGCGTGCCCCGCGGGCCCACCCGGGCCTCAACGTGACCGTCCTGCGCCCCACCGTGCTGGTCGGCGCCGGAACGGACACCACCCTCACCCGCCACTTCGAGTCGCCGCGGCTCCTGGTGGTCGCCGGATCGCGCCCCTGCTGGCAGTTCTGCCATGTCGAGGACCTGGTCAGCGCGCTCGAGTACGCCGCGCTGGAGAAGGTCGAGGGCGAGATGGTGGTGGGCTGCGACGGCTGGCTGGAGCAGGAGGAGGTCGAGCAGCTCACCGGGATGCGGCGGATGGAGCTGCCCTCCAGCGTCGCGCTGGGCGCCGCCTCCCGGCTGCACCGGCTCGGACTGACCCCCTCGCCCGCCGCCGACCTCGCCTACACCATGCACCCCTGGGTGGTCAGCGGCAGCAGGCTGCACGACGCGGGCTGGCGCCCGGCCTGGACGAACGAGGAGGTGCTCGCCGCGCTGCTGGAGGACGTCTCCGGCAGGCACACTGTCGCCGGGCGGCGGCTGGGCCGGACGGAGGCGGCCACCGCCGCCGGCGCCGCGGGTGCGACGGTGGCGCTGCTGGGCACCGCCGCACTGGTGCGCAGGGCGCGCAAGCGGCGCGGGCTGTGAGCAGTGCCCGCGGGCCGGTGGCGGAGCCCGCGGCCGCAGCCCCGCGGCGCCGGTACGACACGCCGGGCGCGACAGGCCGGGTGTTCCGGATCCGGGGCAGGTAGGGCAGCATGACCGGCATGGCACAGACGTACGACGGCGAGCCCGGCCCCGGGCACCGGCACGTGAACTCCGACCACCCCGGCGAACTGGGGGCCGAGGACCCGATCCGGCTGCTGGAGATCCGCGAGGCCCCGCTGTCCGTGGACGAGGTCTTCGCCGCGGTCGGCGACCACGCCGCGGGCGGCACGGCGCTCTTCGTCGGCACCGTCCGCGATCACGACGGCGGCGCCGATGTCGCCCGTCTGGGCTATTCCTCGCACCCCTCGGCCGAGGCCGAGCTGCGCCGGGTCGCCGAGAAGGTCGTCGCCGACCACCCGGTGCGCGCCCTCGCCGCGGTGCACCGCGTCGGGGACCTGGCGGTGGGGGACCTGGCCGTGGTCGTGGCCGTCTCCTGTCCGCACCGCGCGGAGGCGTTCGACGCCTGCCGCAAGCTCATCGACGACCTCAAGCACGAGGTCCCGATCTGGAAGCACCAGACGTTCGCCGACGGAGCCGAGGAGTGGGTGGGCGTCTAGCCGGCCGCCGACGGCCCCGGAACCGTCCCGGGACCGGCCCGGACCGGCCGGTCCCGCCGCGCACGCGGGTGCAGCTCGCTCCGGTTGCGTAACCGGCCCCTCGCCCCGACCGTTGAGACACCGACGGTTAATCTGCTCATCGGCCGGTCTGCCGGTCGCCGGGCCGCGTGCCCGGGAGGCACCTACGAGGGTCGGGAGGTTCCGGATGGCTGCTCTCGCCTGGTTGCTGATTCCGTTGGTCGCCGCTGTCGCCACGAGCATGTGGGGAAGCTGGGTCGGGCGGCGCCGGGTCAAGACGCCCGACGCCGCGGGGGTGGCCGGATACGAGCGTTTCCGGGTCGCCATGGAGCGCTCCCGCGCCGACGACGCCCCCGATGCCGCCGCGGTGGCCGACGAGCCGGCGGCCCGCAGGGACCTGAGGTGGTGGAGGCGGAAGGGGGATCTCGACCTCGCCCCCGCCGGGGCGGCGGCCCGCACGGCCCCGGACGGACCGGCCCGGGAAGCAGGTTGACAGGCCCTTCCCGTACTGTCGTGCCATGCCTCGCCGCACCGCGACCCTGCTGACCTCTGCGCTGCTGCTCATAACGATGTTCTGCGTCGGAGCGCTCCTGAACGTGCCCTATGCCGAGATGTCACCGGGTCCGACGGTGAACACTCTCGGTACGCACGACGGGGATCCGGTGCTCAACGTCAAGGACGAGCCGGACCGCAAAGGGCGCCCCGAGGTGTACGACACCTCGGGCAACCTCAATATGACGACCGTCCGCGTCACCAGCTCCGAGTACAAGATGACCCTCTTCGGGGCACTGTCCGGCTGGCTGCGCCATGACAGCCTGGTCGTCCCGCACCACACGCTCTATCCGGACGACAAATCGGCCCAGGAGGTCGACGAGGAGAACGCCGAGGAATTCACCGCCTCCCAGGAGAGCGCCAAGGCCGCAGCGCTGAAGGAGCTGGACCTCCCGGTCAGCACGCACATCCTGGTCGGCTCCGTGGAGAAGGGTGCCCCCGCGCACAAGCGGCTGCACGCGGGAGACGTCATCACGGCGGTGGACGGCACACCGGTCGGCGGGGCGCAGAGCGTGGGCAAGCTGGTCACCAAGCACAAGCCCGGCGAGAAGGTCACCTTCACCGTGATCCCGGCGGACCGGGTGAAGGCTGCCCGGAAGCGGGGCCAGAAGCCCCCCGCCGAGGACGCCGAGAAGGTCACGGTCGGCACGCGGAAGGCAGCGGACGACGGCCGCGCGGTCGTGGGCATCCAGCCCGCGGTGGGGCACACCTTCCCGTTCGAGATCGACATCAAGCTCGCCGACATCGGCGGCCCCAGCGCCGGACTGATGTTCGCGCTCGGCATCGTCGACAAGCTCACCCCCGCCGACCTGACCGGCGGGAAGTTCGTCGCCGGCACGGGCACCATCGACGACGACGGCAAGGTGGGCGAGATCGGCGGCATCCAGATGAAGACCGTCGGCGCCCGCAAGAAGGGCGCCGAGTACTTCCTCACCCCCGCGGGCAACTGCGCCTCCGCCGCCAAGGACAAGCCCGAGGGCCTCACCCTGGTGAAGACCGCCACCATCGACGACGCGCTCGGCGCGCTGAAGAAGATCCGCAGCGGCAGGACCGACGAGCTCACCCGCTGCAAGGCGCCCTGACCGCCGCATCGGGTGCGAAGGCACCCTGAGGCGCTCCCGCCCGCTCCGCCCTCCTCCGGGCCGCGCCGCGCGACGACCCCTGCGGCTGCCCCCCAGGGCCGGGCGGTGCCCCCAGGGCCGGGCGGCGGCGCGGTGCGGCGCCGCCCTCCGGCCCCCGGCTACTCCGCGAAGGTCGCGGCCAGTGCCTCCGCCAGCCCGGGCACCAGATCGCCGCCGGTGAGCACCTCCGTGGCGGAGTCCTTCTCCCGCAGGCGCAGCGCCGACTCGCGCTCCCCGTCGCGCAGGACCGCCACCGTCATCCGCACCTCGCTGCGCTCGGGGTGCTCGGCGACCCAGCGGGCCAGTTCCGCCTCGCCGAGGTCCTGCGGCACCGCCGCCTCGGCCGACGGCGGCAGCATCAGCCGCTCCACGGTGACCGCGCAGCCGTCGACCGACGGGGGCCAGGCGATCGTCCCCAGGAACTCGTCCAGCGGCACGTCCGCGGAGATCTCGTCCTGCTCGACGGGGGTGAAGGAGGTTCCGCGGGCGCTGTCCGGCTGCTGGTCCAGCCCCAGCTGCCCGGCCAGACCTGGCTCCTCGGCCCGCAGCCGCTCGGTGTTCACCAGCGCGAAGAGCCGGGCTGGCTGGTCCCAGCCCAGGCCGGAGGCGTATTCGTCGATCTCCAGTACCGCGCGGGTCAGAGGTCCGGAGGCGAGGGGTGTGCCCTCGGGAGAGAGGTTGTCCATCCCCATATCGTGCCGTCCCGGTGCCGGAAAACGTGACTCGGACCCCGGAACCGGGAACTGGGTAAAGCTTCGTTAAGTTGCCTAGGTGGGCCTACGATGCGGGCCCAGCATCATCGCTTCATAAACTGCGAATCTTTGAGGTGCGCACCTTGGCTTTCCAGATGCCGGACCGGGGCTCAGGGGGTCCCTCCGGGCCACGGATCAGAGTGGGCCGGCCTTCCCGGCGCGCCCGGACGCTGTTGATGACAGCGGGCGTGCTGGTGGTCCTGGCGATGCTCTTCGTCATGTTCTCCGGGTTCTGGACGGACTGGCTGTGGTATCGCTCGGTCGACTACAGCTCGGTCTTCACCAAGACTCTGTGGACCAAGATCGGCCTGTTCGCGGTCTTCGGACTGCTGATGGCCGTGGCTGTCGGGTTCAACATCTGGCTGGCCCACCGGCTGCGCCCGCCGCTGAGCGCGATGTCGATGGAGCAGCAGAGCCTCGACCGCTACCGCATGGCGCTGGCGCCCTACAAGAAGTGGGTGCTGCTGGGGGCCACGGCTCTGATCGGGCTGATCTCCGGCGCCTCCGCGGCAGGCCAGTGGCGCACCTGGCTGATGTGGGTGAACGGTGTGCCGTTCGGCTCCAAGGATCCGCAGTTCCACAAGGACATCTCGTTCTTCGCGTTCGACCTGCCCTTCTACCGGTTCCTGCTGGGCTTCGGCTTCGCTGCCGCGATCCTCTCGCTGCTGGCCGCCGCCCTGGTGCACTACCTCTACGGCGGGCTGCGGGTGACGACCCCGGGCGCGCGGGCGACGGCGCAGGCGACCGGGCACCTCTCGGTGCTGCTGGGCGTCTTCGTCGCGCTGAAGGCGGTGGCCTACTGGCTGGACCGGTACGGCCTGGCGGTCAAGTCCGGTGACTTCAAGGCGACCGACAACTGGACGGGCCTCAAGTACGTCGACGCCAATGCCTACCTGCCGGCGAAGACGATCCTGTTCATCATCGCCATCATCTGCGCGCTGCTCTTCTTCGCCACGATCTGGCGCCGCACCTGGCAGCTCCCGGTGATCGGCTTCGGTCTGATGGTGCTCTCGGCCATCCTGATCGGCGGGCTCTACCCGGCGCTGGTGCAGAAGTTCCAGGTCTCGCCGAACGAGCAGGCCAAGGAGACGCCGTACATCAAGAAGAACATCGAGGCGACGCGCAAGGCGTACGACATCGACGACGCCGAGGAGCAGGACTACCGGGGCACCAGCAAGGCGAGCAACGAGAAGCTGCGCAACGCGGCCGACACCACCGCGAGCATGCGCTTGCTGGACCCGAACGTCGTCTCTCCGACCTTCCAGCAGAAGCAGCAGGTCCGCGGGTACTACCAGTTCCCGGCGACCCTTGATGTGGACCGCTACAAGAAGGACGGCAAGGAGCAGGACACCGTTGTCGGCCTCCGGGAGATCAACACCAACGGCATCCCGGAGAAGAACTGGATCAACGAGCACTTCAAGTACACCCACGGCTTCGGCATGGTCGCCGCCAAGGGCACCTCGGTGGACAAGGACGGTGCTCCCGACTTCACCGAGAAGGACCTGCCGCCGGAGGGCGACCTGGGCAAGTACCAGGGCCGGGTCTACTACGGAGAGAAGACGACGCAGTACTCCATCGTCGGCGGTCCGCAGAAGGAACTGGACTACGCGGACGACAACGGGGAGAAGACCTACACCTACAAGGCGGACAGCGGCGTCAACCTCTCCAACCCGCTCAACCGCGCGGCCTACGCGGTCAACTTCAACGAGCCGCAGATCCTCTACTCGGGAGCGATCGGCGAGGGCTCGCGGGTCCTGTACAAGCGCACTCCCAAGGAGCGCGTGGAGGCGGTCGCCCCCTGGCTGACCATCGACGGCGATCCCTACCCCGCGGTGGTGGACGGGCGCATCAAGTGGATCGTCGACGCCTACACCACCTCCAACGGCTACCCCTACTCGTCGCGGACGACCCTCGGGGACACCACGGAGGACTCGCTGACCGACGGGCAGCGCGCGGTGGTCGCCCAGCAGAACCGCGTCAACTACATCCGCAACTCGGTCAAGGCGACGGTGGACGCCTACACGGGCAAGGTCGAGATGTACCAGTGGGACAAGAAGGACCCGGTGCTGAAGACCTGGATGAAGGCGTTCCCCGACACGGTGAAGCCCAAGAGCGCCATCAGTGACGACCTGATGGACCACCTGCGCTACCCGCAGGACCTCTTCAAGGTGCAGCGCGACCTGCTGCAGACCTACCACGTGACCTCGCCGTCGCAGTTCTACAGCGGCAGTGAGCGCTGGCAGGTTCCGGACGACCCCACGCACAAGGGCAACGCCGTCCCGCCGTACTACCTGAGCATGAAGATGCCCGGCCAGAAGGAACAGCAGTTCCAGCTCACGACGACGTTCAACCCGAACAAGCGCGAGACGCTGGGCGCGTTCATGGCCGTCGACGCGGACGCGAAGAGCGGTGACTACGGCAAGCTCAGGCTGCTGAGACTGCCGCCGAACACCACGGTCGCCGGTCCCTCGCAGGTGCAGAGCAAGTTCAACTCCGACCCGGTGATCGCGGACAAGATCAACATCTTGAAGAAGGGTGACTCCGAGGTCGAGTACGGCAATCTGCTGACCGTGCCCGTGGAGGGCGGTCTGTTGTACGTCGAGCCGGTCTACGTCCGTGGTGCCGGCACCAACTATCCGCGGATGCGCAAGGTCCTCGTCGCCTACAACGAGCGCATCGCCTTCGAGGACAGCCTGGAGCAGGCGCTGAACAAGGTCTTCGGTACCGAGGGCCGGCAGCAGGACGGCGAGCGGACCGGCCCCGGCGACCAGGAGAAGGACAAGGACAAGGGCAAGGACAAGGAGAAGAATCCGCCCAACGCCTCGGTCGCCGACGCGCTCAAGGACGCCCAGACCGCGTGGGACAAGAGCGAGAAAGCGCGCGAGAAGGGCGACTGGGAGGAGTACGGCAAGCAGCAGGAGGCCTTGGCGGACGCGTTGGACGAGGCGGCCGAGGCCGAGAAGAAGGGCAGTGGCGGGAGCGGATCCGGCAATAGCGGGTAGCGGGTGAGACCACCCTGCCGAGTGGTGTAGAGTTGTACTCACAACGGCGCGGGGTGGAGCAGCTCGGTAGCTCGCTGGGCTCATAACCCAGAGGTCGCAGGTTCAAATCCTGTCCCCGCTACCACTCGGAAGAGGCTCGGAGTCAACAGACTCCGGGCCTCTTTCGCTTGTGCGGGGGACAGTTGGACCAGGGGGTTTGGGGAATCTCTTCGTCGGGAAGTCGACAAACCTCTGAAGTGACCTCACCGGCTGCGGTATACGAGGTGTACGCGGGTTGCGGGTGGTGCGACGATGGAGCTTATGGGGGAGAAGGCAAGGCTGACGGACCCGGTGCGTCCCGGTCCGGGCCTGAGCGTGGAGGAGTACACCGAGCAGACCACAGCAGCCGTGCGGATCGCAGCAGTCGAGGAGACGACGGCAGTTGGGAGGACCACAGCGGACGAGAGCGCAAGGGCGCCGGCCGACACGACCGCGGCCGACAGCGTGCTGGGCGCCCAACTGCTGCGCCGGGGGGACCTGAACGGCGCCGAACCGCATCTGCGCGCGGCCACCGCCGCGGGGGACCGCGCGGCCGCCAACAACCTGGGGGTGCTGCTGCACCAGCGGGGCTACCCGGAGGAGGCCGCCGAGTGGTGGCGTACCGCGGCTGTCGCCGGCTCCGCGGCCGCCGCGCACGCCCTCGGCCGCTACCACCGGGAGCGCGGCGACGAGCCCGCGGCCTTCTACTGGCTGCGGCAGTCCGCCGAGTCCGGTCACGCGCTGGGCGCCTACGCGCTGGCGGACCTGCTGGAGCACCACGGGGAGGACGGCGCCGAGGAGTGGTTCCGTGCCGCCGCCGAGCGCGGGCACCGAGAAGCGGCCTACCGTGTCGCCCGGGCGGTGAACGCGCGGGCCGAGGAGCTGGCTGCCCGGAGCGGACCCACGGCCGCCGCGGTGCGGGAGACCGCCGAGGAGGCAGAGCGCTGGTTCCGGCAGGCGGCCGCCCGTGGTCACCGCAGAGCGGCGCTCCGGCTCGGCGCGCTGCTGGAGCGCCGCGGCGAGCTGAAGGAGGCCGGCCGGTGGTATCTCACCTCCGCCAAGGACGGTGAGGCGCGCGCCGCCTGCGCGCTCGGCTTCCTGCTGCGGGACGCGGGCGACGAGGAGAGCGCCGCCGTGTGGTGGCGCCGGGCGGCCGAGGACGGCGACGGCAGCGCGGCCAACGCGCTGGGCGCGCTGCACGCCGACCGGGGCGAGCGGCAGGCCGCCGAGCGCTGGTACCGCGTCGCGCTCGACGCCGGTTCCGACAACGGTGCCTTCAACCTCGGCCTGCTCTCCGCGGCCCAGGGCCGCACCGCGCAGGCCGAGCAGTGGTACCGCCGAGCCGCCTACGCCGGGCACCGGGAGGCCGCCAACGCGCTCGCCGTGCTGCTGCTCCAGCGCGGGGACGCGGAAGGTGCCGAGCCGTGGTTCTCCAAGGCCGCCGAGTCCGGCAGCGTGGACGCGGCCTTCAACCTCGGCATCCTGCACGCCGGACGGGGCGACGAGCCCACCGCGCGCCAGTGGTACGAGCGCGCGGCTGCTTCCGGGCACGCGGAGGCCGCCCTCCAGGTCGGCATCGCGCTGCTCCGCGAGGGCGAACTGCACACCGCGGAGCGGCATCTGCGCTGCGCCGCGGGCGGCGGCAGCGTCGAGGGTGCCTTTCGGCTGGGCGCGCTGCTGGAACGGGTCACCCGGCACGGCACGGGCGAGCTGGGTTCGGAACACGAACTCGGCCGTCCGGACGGCGCCAGACCCGAGTACGAGGAGTGGTACGAACGTGCCGCCGAACACGGCCACCGCCGCGCCCAGGTGCGGCTGGGCATGTGCGCCGCCGCGCGCGGCGAGGTCGTGGACGCGGCCCGCTGGTACCGCGCCGCGGCCGAGTCGGGAAGTCCGAACGGCGCGTTCAATCTGGGCCTGCTGCTGGCCCGTGAGGGCAGCGAGCCGGAGGCGGCCGTGTGGTGGGCCCGCGCCGCCGAGGCCGGGCACGGCAGGGCCGCTCTGCGGCTGGCACTGATCAGCGCCCGCGGCGGCGAGCTGGACGAGGGGCAGTTCTGGTGCGCCCGTGCCATGGAGCTCGGTCCGGCCGAGGTGGCCGAACGCGCGGCGAAACTCCGTGAGGCCCTCCGCTCGGAGCTGACGGCCTGAGGGCGCCGGGGCCTGCGGGACCGTACGGCCTGGGGGCCGTACGGTCCCGCAGGCTTCTCCCGTCCTCGCCCGCGACTCGTCCGCCCCGGCCCTGTCTCCGACGGGGACGTTCCCGCGGCCCAGGGCGGTGGCCCACCCCGGCCGCTGTCGTGCCGTCGGAGGCGGCGGCAGCGGCCCCGGGGGCGGCCCGGACCGCCCCGGCGGATGGGTCCCGGCCGCCACCGGGATCTCGATTTGCGCTGGTCGTCGGGCCGGGTTAGAGTTGTGCACACAACGGCGCGGGGTGGAGCAGCTCGGTAGCTCGCTGGGCTCATAACCCAGAGGTCGCAGGTTCAAATCCTGTCCCCGCTACTGAAGGCGAAGGCCCGGATCCTCAGGGATCCGGGCCTTCGTGTTTTTCGGGCTCTTCCCTCTCCTCCTCCCGGGCCTTCCCCTACCGGCGCCGCGGGCGTGCGACGGCCGACGGCCCCGCACCCGGGCGGGGTGCGGGGCCGTCGGGGGGCCGTGAAGGGAGGCCTGCCGGTTCCGTGGAACCGGGGCCGGCAGCGCTCAGGCGTCGGCGCAGTTCGGGCAGACGCCCCGGTAGGTGACGGTGGCGTCGGCGATGGCGAAGCCGTAGCGCTCGTTCTCGGGGAGGGCTGCCAGCGGGTCGCCCACGGGGTGGACGTCGCGGATCGTCCCGCAGCGGGAACAGACCAGGTGCTGGTGGGTGTGTCGCGCGTTCGGGTCGTAGCGCTTGGCGCGCCCGTCGGTGCTCACCTCCAGCACCTCACCGAGAGCGACCAGTTCGCTCAGGGTGTTGTAGACCGTCGCGCGGGCGATCTCGGGCAGGCGGTCCGTCGCACGGGCGTGGACCTCGTCCGCCGTGTAGTGCACATGGTCGCCGTCGAGCACCTCGGCGACGACTCGCCGCTGTGCGGTGAGTCGCCAACCGCGATCGCGCAGCCGTTCCAGCAGGTCACTCATAGGCCCAGCCTAGCAGCGGCTGGTCCATGAGCAGAACCCGTACGGGTTTTGTCTTCATCTTGACTTGGACAATGTCCAATGTAGGCTGTCGAGTGGTTGGCCCACAGGACAGATGTGATGCACAGGAGGCGCACGTGACCGTGCAGGACGAGACGGCCGGATCCATGACGACGGAGGCCGGTGCGCCGGTCGCGGACAACCAGAACAGCCAGACCGCCGGAGTGGGCGGACCGGTGCTCGTCCAGGACCAGCACCTGCTCGAGAAGCTCGCCCACTTCAATCGTGAGCGCATTCCCGAGCGCATCGTGCACGCCCGGGGCGCGGGCGCGTACGGCAAGTTCACCGTCACCGCGGACGTGACCGAGTACACCCGGGCGAAGTTCCTCTCCGAGATCGGCAAGGAGACCGAGGTCTTCCTGCGGTTCTCCACGGTGGCCGGCAACCTCGGCGCGGCGGACGCGGTGCGCGACCCGCGCGGGTTCGCGCTGAAGTTCTACACCGAGGAAGGCAACTACGACCTGGTGGGGAACAACACCCCGGTGTTCTTCATCAAGGACGCCATCAAGTTCCCCGACTTCATCCACACCCAGAAGCGGGACCCCTACACCGGCTCGCAGGAGCCCGACAACGTCTGGGACTTCTGGGGCCTGTCGCCCGAGTCGACCCACCAGGTGACCTGGCTCTTCGGTGACCGCGGCATCCCCGCGTCCTACCGCCACATGAACGGCTACGGTTCGCACACCTTCCAGTGGACGAACGAGGCGGGCGAGGTCTTCTGGGTCAAGTACCACTTCAAGACCGACCAGGGCATCGAGAACCTCACGGCGGCCGACGCCGACGCGCTGGCCGGCAAGGACCCTGACAGCCACCAGCGGGACCTGCGGGAGTCCATCGAGAACGGCGACTTCCCTGCCTGGACCGTGCAGGTCCAGATCATGCCCGCGGCGGAGGCGGCGGACTACCGCTTCAACCCGTTCGATCTGACCAAGGTCTGGCCGCACGAGGACTACCCGCCGATCGAGATCGGCAAGCTGGAGCTGAACCGCAACCCGCGGAACATCTTCGCCGAGACGGAGCAGTCGGTCTTCTCCCCGCACCACTTCGTGCCGGGCATCGGCCCCTCGCCGGATAAGATGCTCCAGGGGCGGCTGTTCGCCTACGGCGACGCGCACCGCTACCGGGTCGGGATCAACGCCGATCTGCTGCCGGTGAACGAGCCCAAGGCGACCCGGGCGCGCACCTACGGCCGGGACGGCGTGATGTACGACGGCCGTCACGGCGGTGCGAAGAACTATGAGCCGAACAGCTTCGGCGCGCCGGCCGAGACGGGTCGTCCGCTGTGGCAGCACGCCACCGTGAGCGGCACGACCGAGGACCACCCGGCGGCCGTGCACGCCGAGGACGACGACTTCGTGCAGGCGGGGAACCTCTACCGGCTGATGTCGGAGGACGAGAAGCAGCGGCTGATCGACAACCTGGCGGGCAACATCGCCGGCGTCTCCCGCGACGACATCGCCCAGCGTGCGATCGAGAACTTCCGCAAGGCGGACCCGGACTACGGCAAGCGGTTGGAGGCCGCGGTCCAGGCCCTGCGCGGCTGATCGACCGCTCGCCGTACGAGCCCGGAGGGGCCGGACGCCATGGGGCTCCGGCCCCTCCGGTGCGTCCGGCGCCTCCGGCGGGTGTGTCCGGCGCCGTAGGCCAATCCGCGGCGAAGGTCCCCGGGGTCGGCCCGCCGCAGGGCCCCTGGGTGCCTACACGGCGACCTCCTCTGTGGGCTCCGGCGCCACCGCGGCGCGCCGGTCCGACCAGGTGCGGACGATGTCGCGTACCGACAGGACGCCCACCGCCTCCCGTTCGTCGAGCACGATCAGATGCCGGAAGCCGCCGCGGGTCATGGCGTCCGCCGCCGCCTCCAGCGTCCAGTCCGGCGTGGCGAAGACGACGTCGTCGGTGGTGTGGTCGTGGACCCGCTCCCGGTCCGGGTCCTGGCCGGCGCCGAGGGAGTCGAGGATGTCGCGCTCGGTGAGGATGCCGAGTCCGCTGGTGTCGGGGTCGAGGACGACGGCGGCACCGACGCGGCGGGCCGACATCAGCCGGGCCGCCTGGCGCAGGGTGTGGGCCGGGCCGATGGTGAGGACGACGGTGCTCATGGCGTGCTGGACGTGTCCGGGCATGAGGGGGCTACCTCCTTGGCGGAATGCCTCCCGGGGCCCCGGCGAGCAGCCGGCCGGGACCTCGAGAAGCGATTCACAAGAGCACAAGCGAGCGAATTCTCATGTTCACATGTGCTGGAGGTCACAACAAGGACGTGTGTAGGGACCACCCGGACGAGGGGCCGGATCAGGCCGTCAGATAGCTCAGCAGTGTCTCGTGCAGCAGCCCGTTCGACGCCGCAGCGCTGCCGCTGTGCGGGCCCGGATTCCCGTCCAGCCCGGTGAAGACGCCGCCCGCCTCCTCGACGATCACCGCACTCGCCGCCATGTCCCACAGCGACAGCTCCGGCTCGGCGCAGATGTCCACCGCCCCCTCGGCGACCATCATGTACGGCCAGAAGTCGCCGTAGCCGCGGGTCCGCCAGCAGTCCCGGGTCAGGTCCATGAAGCCGCCCAGCATGCCGCGCTCCTCCCAGCCGTGCAGCGAGGAGTAGGCGAAGGACGCGTCCCGCACCTCGGAGACCTTCGAGACCTCCATGCGGCTGGCCTTGGACAGGCTGCGCCCGGTGTAGGCGCCCGCACCCTTCGCCGCCCACCAGCGCCGGTTGAGCGCCGGCGCCGAGACGACGCCGACCACCGGCCGGTCCCCGCCCTCGCCCATCTCCATCAGCGCGATCAGCGTCGCCCACACCGGAACGCCGCGCACATAGTTCTTCGTCCCGTCGATGGGATCGATCACCCAGCGGCGCGGCCCATGGCCCTCGGTGCCGAACTCCTCGCCCAGTACCGCGTCGCGCGGCCGGGTGCGCTGGAGCGAGACGCGGATCAGTTCCTCGGCCGCCTTGTCGGCCTCGCTCACCGGTGTCATGTCCGGCTTGGTCTCGACCTCCAGGTCGAGAGCCTTGAACCGCTCCATGGTCGCGGCGTCGGCGGCGTCGGCCAGTACATGGGCGAGACGCAGATCATCGTGATAGTCCAGCATGTCCGAACAGTATCGAGCGGCGAAACCCCCGGCCACAGGGCCATGCGCGTGCGCCGCGTATTGACACCTCTTGGCGGTGCGTCAATTCTGTGCCGCACACCGGGCTGCCGGTCAGCCCGTCTGCGGACGCCTCGCGCGCACCGGCCGCCGGCACCGGCCCGGGCAGCGGGGTGCGGGCCGGGGAGGCGACGATGCCTGCTGCACGCGAGATCCTGCTGGACGCCGCCCATGTGGCGGTACGGGCGCGCCCCTGGACGGCGGTGCGGATGGTCGACGTCGCCGCGGCCGCCGGGGTGTCGCGGCAGACGCTCTACAACGAGTTCGGCAGCAAGGAGGGGCTGGGCGCCGCACTGGTCGACCGGCTGCTGGACGACTTCCTGGACGGCGCGGGCCGGGCGGTGGCCGAGGCGTGCCGCAGCGGAGCCGATCCGGCGGCCTGCTGCGCCGCCGCCGCGCACTGGATCCTGCGGACGGCGCGGGCGGAGCCCATCGTCCGGGCGGCCCTCACCGACTGCTGGGGCGCGCGGATGCCGCTGCCCGCCCGTCCGGTGCCCGGCCACGGGCCGGGTGGCGAGCCGGGCGGACTCGCCGCGGTGCTGCGCAGCCGCGCGCTCGCCGGGCTGGAGCGGAGCGGACGGGTCCCCGTGGGCGGCCCGGCGCCCGGCGGTCCGGCGCGGCGCGGCGCCGGACGGCAGGAGTTGGAGCGCGCCTACGAGGCCGGGCTGCGGATCGCGCTCTCCTACGTCGTCGCACCCGAGCACGGCGACGAGGAGCCGTGCGGACGGGTCGACGAGGTCGTCCGCGCCTTACTGAGGTCGTCCGCGCCTTACTGACGGGCTGACCCGTGCCCGCACGCACCGGGGGCACCCGGGCACCGGCCGGCCCGCGAGAGGTGCCCGGGGCGTGCTCAGTGCGCGCTGCCGGAGAGCTGGAGGCCCATGACCCCGACGATGACCAGCGTGATGGAGACCAGTTTGAGCGCGGAGATCACATCGCCCATGAAGACCATGCCGTAGATCGCCGTCCCCGCGGCGCCGATCCCCGTCCAGACCGCGTACGCCGGACCGACGTCCAGCCGCTTGAGCGCGAGCGTCAGCAGGCCGAAGCTGCCCAGTGCGAAGGCGCAGAACGCGACCGTGGGCCACAGCCGGGTGAAGCCGTGCGAGAGCTTCAGGCACACAGCGAAGCCCGTCTCCAGCAACCCCGCGACCATCACCAGCAGCCACGCCATGTGCTCTTCCTCTCATTGCTCCGGTGGGGCAGCAGGTCAAGCGCAGGAAGCCCAGTATGCAACGGGGAGCCGGGTGGAATCGGTCAGTCCCCTTCGCGTCTCTCCCGCGTCGCCAGCAGGCGGCGCAGCGAGTGCAGGCGGGCCGGGTCGGCGTGCCCGTCGGCCACCCACTGGTCGAGTGCGCAGGCGGGCTCGTTGTGGCTGCAGGCACGAGGGCATTCGGCAGCGCCCTCCTCCAGATCGGGGAAGGCGTGGATGACGCGCGAGAGCTGGATGTGGTTCAGGCCGAAGGAGCGCACCCCCGGGGTGTCGATCACCCAGCCGTCGGCGCCGACCGGGGACGGCGGCAGCGGCAGCGCCAGCGCCGAGGTCGTGGTGTGCCGCCCGCGCCCGGTGACCGCGTTCACCACCCCGGTGGCCCGCTGCCGCTCCACCAAAGCGTTGACCAGTGTGGTCTTGCCGACACCGCTGTGCCCCACGCACACCGTCGTCCGGCCGCGCAGCAGCTCGCGCACCTCCTCGGCACCCGGCCCTTCGGTCAACTCCGCGCGGCTGGTGACGACATGGCGCACTCCCAGCGGCGTGTACGTCTCCAGCAGCGGACCGGCCGGCGCCAGGTCCGCCTTGGTCAGCACCAGCAGCGGCTCCAGCCCCGCGTCGAAGGCCGCCACCAGGCAGCGGTCGATCAGACGGGGGCGCGGCTCGGGGTCGGCCAACGCCGTGACGACGGCCAGCTGGTCGGCGTTGGCCACCACGACCCGCTCGTACGGGTCGTTGTCGTCCGCCGTCCTGCGCAGCACCGAGCTGCGCTCGGCCACCCGGACGACGCGGGCGAGGGTGTCCTTCTCGCCCGACAGGTCGCCGACCACGGCCACCCGGTCGCCCACCACCACCGCCTTGCGGCCCAGCTCGCGGGCCTTCATCGCGGTGACCGTGCGCCCCTCCACCAGGCAGGTCAGCCGGCCCCGGTCGACGGTCAGGACGAGGCCCTCGGCCGCGTCCTCGTGCTTGGGCCGGGTATGGGTGCGCGGGCGGCTGCCCCGGCGCGAGGGACGGACCCGGATGTCGTCCTCGTCGGTGTGCTTGCCGTAGCGGCGCATCGCGGGCGCCCTCTCAGGCTCTCTCTCCGGTCCCGGACCCGGACGGGAGTCCCAGCAGCTCGTCCCACATCCGCGGGAAGTCCGGCAGGGTCTTGTACGTCGTCGCGACGTTCTCCACCTCGACGCCCTCGACGGCCAGGCCGAGCACCGCGCCCGCGGTGGCCAGCCGGTGGTCGTCGTAGGTGTGGAAGACGCCGCCGTGCAGCGGCCGCGGCCGGATCCGCAGCCCGTCCTCCGTCTCGGTCACGTCCCCGCCCAGGCTGTTGATCTCCTTGACGAGTGCCGCCAGCCGGTCGGTCTCGTGCAGCCGCAGATGCCCGACGCCGCGCAGCACCGACTCGCCCTCGGCCAGCGCCGCGACGGCGGCGATGCCCGGCGTCAGCTCGCCCACTTCGCCCAGATCGATGTCGATGCCGTGGATCCGGCCGCCGCCGGTGAAGGTCAGGCCCCGCTCGTCCAGCACGCAGGAGCCGCCCATGGCGGTGAAGATCTCGCGCAGCGCGTCACCGGGCTGGGTGGTGTGCTCGGGCCAGTCCGGGACGGTGACCCGGCCGCCGGTCACCAGTGCCGCAGCGAGGAAGGGCTGCGCGTTGGACAGGTCCGGCTCGATGGTCAGGTCCCGGCCGAGCAGGGCCCCGGGAGTCACCCGCCACACATTCGGCGCGCCCCCGTCCTGCGGCGCGTCCACCTTCGCGCCCGCGGCGCGCAGCATGTCCACGGTCATCCGGATGTGCGGCATGGACGGCAGTGTGCGGCCGGTGTGCCGGACCTCGACCCCCTGGTTGAAGCCCGGACCGGACAGCAGCAGAGCACTGACGAACTGGCTGGAGGAGGACGCGTCGATCTCGACCGGGCCGCCCGCCAGCGAGCCGTTCCCGTGCACCGTCATCGGCAGCGCGCCGCGCCCCCCGTCCTCCACCCGGGCGCCCAGCGTGCGCAGCGCGTCGATGACGCCGTGCAGCGGGCGTTCGTAGGAACGCGGATCCCCGTCGAACCGGATCGGCCCCCGGGCGAGCGCCGCCAGCGGCGGCAGGAAGCGCATCACGGTGCCCGCGTTGCCGACGTCCACGGTCGCCGGGCCGCGCAGCGCCGTCGGGATCACCCGCCACGCCTCGCCTCCGGGACGTTCGCTGTCGGCCGCGGTGGCCGAGTACGCCGAGGATGAGGACGAGACGGTCTCCTCGATCCCCACCCCCAGGGTCCGCAGCGCCTCCGCCATCAGCAGGGTGTCCCGCGACCGCAGCGGGCGGCGCAGCCAGCCCGGTTCGGAGGAGAGCGCGGCCAGTACCAGGGCGCGGTTGGTGACCGACTTGGAGCCCGGCACGGTGACGGTCGCCTCGACCCGGCCCGGTGCGGTGGGAGCGGGCCAGAGTGCGGTCTCTGCGGGGCTGGTGCGCTGGTCGGTCATGGGGCCACTGTAATGGCTGGTGGCCGGCCGTCCCGCTGGTCGGCGCCCGCCCCGCGGCGGGCTCCCGGGCCCCGGTTCACAGCCCCAGCAGCCAGCGCCCGCCGCCGACGAGGGAGCACAGCGCGACCGCGTGGAAGAGGAACAGCCACGCGGCTGCCGGGAGATGGCTCAGCCGGGCGAGCTGGTCGGCGTCCGAGTCCGGCATGCCGGGCCCGGCCGGGCCGCGGTGCGCCCCCTGCCGCCGCCGCTTGCCCTGCAGCTCGAAGACCGGCCGCACCCCGCCCAGCAGCAGGAACCACACCACCACGTAGGCGAACGCCGCCTGCACCTGGGGGCCGGTCAGCCAGGAGATGAGCAGGAACGCGCCGCCGGTCAGGACGAGGGCGAGCACGCCGTAGGCGTTGCGGATCATCACCAGCATCGCCACCAGCAGCGCCGTGGCGCCCCACAGCAGCGCGGTGACGTGGTGGGAGGAGAGCAGCCAGGCGCCGCACAGGCCGAGCAGCGGGGGAGCGGTGTAGCCCGCGGCGGCGGTCAGCACCATGCCGAGCCCGTGCGGCTTGCCGCGCGAGACCGTCAGCCCCGAGGTGTCCGAGTGCAGCCGTATGCCGTCCAGCCGCCGCCCGGTGAGCAGGGCTATGAGTCCGTGTCCCCCCTCGTGCGCGATGGTGACCGCGTTGCGCGAGATCCGCCACACGCCGTGCGGCGCCACCGCGAGCAGCGCGACGAGACCGGTGACCAGCACCAGCCACTCCTCGGGGGGCTGCTGGCCGCCGACGACCCGGTCCCAGACATCCGTGATGCTCGCGTTGTCCATGTTCGGGGTGTTCTCCTCGTGTGCTCGGGGGCCGTGCCGCTCCGCGTCCGGTCAACGCACGGCGACGGCCCGGCGTGCCGTGGCAGTCTTGCAGGCATGTGCGGACGGTATGCAGCGAGCCGGAGTGCCGAGGATCTGGTCCGGCTGTTCGAGGTGGAGAAGTGGGAGCCCGCCGAGGCGGCGGAACCGGACTGGAACGTCGCGCCCACCAAGCAGGTCCACGCGGTCCTCGACCGCCCCGTCAAGGGGAGCGACGACCCGCGGCCGGTGCGGCAGCTGCGCACGCTCAAGTGGGGCCTGGTGCCCGGGTGGGCCAAATCACCCGACATGGGCGTCAAGATGATCAACGCCCGGGCCGAGACCGTGCACGAGAAGCCCGCCTACCGCCGTCCCTTCGCCGCCCGCCGCTGCCTGCTGCCCGCGGACGGCTACTACGAGTGGGTCACCGCACAGGGCGAGCTGAAGCTCGAACAGGAGGGCAAGCGCAAGCGGCCCCGCAAGCAGCCCTACTTCATTTCCCCCGCGCCGCACGCCCCCGCGCCGCACGCCGCCCGGCAGGAGCGGCCGGTGATGGCGATGGCGGGCCTGTACGAGTTCTGGCGGGACAAGACGCTGCCCGACGACCATCCGCAGGGCTGGTGGGCGACGTGCACCGTCCTGACCACCGCGGCGGAGACCACGCCGCTGGCCGACGCGGACGAGCACGCCGAGGGCGGCCCCCGGTCGCTGGCCGACATCCACCCCCGGATGCCGCTGATGCTCACCCCGGACCGCTGGGACGCCTGGCTGGACCCCGCCCGCAGCGGCTCCGGGGAACTGCGGGAGCTGCTGGCCCCGCCGCCGGAGGGCCTGCTGCGCGCCTGGCCCGTCTCCACGGACGTCAGCAACGTCCGCAACAACGGCCCGCACCTCCTCAAGGAGCTCCCCGCACCGGAGGAGGAGACCCTCTTCTGAGCGTGCCGGGACGTGCCCGGGGAGTGCCGGGCGTTCGTCCGCGGTCCGCTGGCAGGATGCCGGTATGAGCAGGCAGCAGCAGGCCCCGCAGCCGCGCGGAGCCGGACCCCGGGCCGAGACCGTCGCCACCCCCGTGGGCGAGGCCAGGATCACCTGGCACGACGCGCGTCCGGCACACACGGTGCTGGCCCTCGGGCACGGCGCGGGCGGCGGGATCGAGGCCCGGGACCTGCGCGCCCTGGCCGCCGAGCTGCCCGCCCAGGGCGTGACGGTGGCGCTGGTCGAGCAGCCCTGGCGGGTGGCCGGGAAGAAGGTGGCTCCGGCGCCCCGCACCCTGGACGCCGCGTGGAGCGCCCTGTGGCCGGCGCTGGCGCTGCCGGGACTGCCGGTGATCGCCGGGGGGCGCAGCGCGGGTGCCCGCGTCGCCTGCCGCACCGCGGGGGCGCTGGGCGCCTGCGCGGTGCTGGCGCTGTCCTTCCCGCTGCACCCGCCGGGCAGGCCGGAGAAGTCCCGCGCCGAGGAGCTGACCTCGGTGGAGCTGCCGGTGCTGGTGGTGCAGGGCGGCCGTGACCCGTTCGGCCGCCCCGCGGAGTTCCCGGCCGGTACGGCTCCGGTGGAGGTGCCCGGCGCCGACCACGGCTTCGCCCTGCCGAAGTCCGCCGAGCTGACCGAGGCGGCCGCGATGGAGCTGGTCACCGGCGCCGTCACCCGGTGGATCAGCGGGGGCCGGGAGGCCCGGCGCGGCCAGGGGTGAGCGGTCCCCGCGCCGCCCGGGAATGATCGGCGCACCCGGATGGTTGCACGGGGTGTCCGGCCGCGGAGGGAATCCGCGGCCGGGAAGAGTGTGAGATACAGCCATACCCTCCATGAGGAAAGGGAGCCGCCCCGATGGGTTCTGTCGCTTGCCCCCAGCGTCCGCGGGCCGCTGACCTGGACTGGGCCACGGTGGCACTGTCCTCCGGCGCGAAGATTCAAGCGGCGGGCGGTGGCGGTCGTCGTCTATTCTCCGATTCGGGCGGGTCTTCGTTCGGGCTCGCCACCACGTTGGAGGAGGTGGGTCCGGTCACCGGGACCGAAGGCGGCTCGAGCACACAGCAGGAGACAGCGGCGTCGGAGACGGTGGAGCAGCGCAGCGCGCGCTTCGAGCGGGACGCGCTCGCGTTCCTCGACCAGATGTACTCCGCCGCGCTGCGGATGACGCGGAACCCGGCCGACGCCGAGGACCTGGTGCAGGAGACCTACGCGAAGGCGTACGCGTCCTTCCACCAGTTCCGTGCGGGCACCAACCTCAAGGCGTGGCTGTACCGCATTCTGACGAACACCTTCATCAACTCCTACCGCAAGAAGCAGCGTGAGCCCCAGCGCAGCGCCGCGGAGGAGATCGAGGACTGGCAGCTGGCGCGCGCCGAGTCGCACATGTCGACCGGACTGCGCTCGGCCGAGGCGCAGGCACTCGACCACCTGCCGGACTCCGACGTGAAGGAAGCGCTCCAGGCCATCCCCGAGGAGTTCCGCATCGCCGTCTACCTCGCCGATGTCGAGGGCTTTGCGTACAAGGAGATCGCCGACATCATGGGGACACCCATCGGTACGGTGATGTCCCGTCTGCACCGCGGACGGCGCCAGCTTCGCGAGATGCTGGAGGGCTACGCGCAGGAGCGCGGCCTGGTCCCGGCCGGTGCCGCGGCGGACGGGTCGCAAGACCGGAAAGGCTCGGGCTCATGAGTTGCGGAGAGCCGCACGAGACGGACTGCTCCGAGGTCCTCGACCACCTCTACGAGTACCTCGATCGGGAGATGCCCGAAGGTGACTGCGCCAAGTTCCAGGAGCACTTCGACGAGTGCTCGCCCTGCTTCGAGAAGTACGGGCTGGAGCGCGAGGTCAAGAAGCTCGTCAAGCGCTGCTGCGGCCAGGACGACGTCCCCTCCGACCTGCGGTCCAAGGTCATGGGACGGATCGAGGTGATCCGCCAGGGCGAGGCCCGCGAGGGCGCGGACGCCGGTCCGGACCAGGGGGCGGGCCCCCGGGCCGCATCCGGCGGCGCGGCGGCGGAGACCGCCGACGCGGTCGGCTCCGGGGACGACAAGAACCCCGGCTGACCGCCCGGACGGCACACCGGCCCGGGCTGAGCACCGCAGGCTGCCGGGAAGCCGCGCCGAGCGCCGGAGAACGCCCGGATGCCGCGCCGGGTGCCGAAGCGTCGGCAGCCCCGCCGGGCACCGCAGGACGCCAGGAACGCCCCCCGGGTCCGGAGTTCGTGCCGGGCGCGACCTGCCGACGGCTTTCCGGCGCGAGGCGGGTACGGGACCGGACGGGAGCGCCCCTTCTCCCTCCTTCGGGTGAGTAAGGACCGTCTCGTACGGGGGAACCTGCCCGAGTGCCGTGAGCCGCCCCGCGCACTGCTCCTAGTGTCCCCGCCATGCAGCAGGCGGGGAGGAGGCCGCGGATGCGGCTCACGAGGAGCAGGCCACAGGCGGTGGCCGCCGCGGGGACGGCGCACGCGCCGACGCCCGGGACCGCACGGACGGCCGGGACGGCGGAGGGCAACCGCGCGGCACTCGTGCTGGCCGGTGTGCTGACCGTGCCGGTGGCCGTCGTGCTGTGGCGCAGTGCCTACGGTCCGCTCGCCGTGCTCCCCGCGCTGGGGCCGGTCTGGCTCGGCTGGTGGGGGCTGCGGTGGTGCCGCCCCGAGCGCGTGGCCCGGCAGGCCGCGGTGCGTGCGCTCTCCCAGGCGGTGCAGATCAAGGACCACTACACCCGCGGCCACGGCGAACGGGTCGGCCTCGCCGCCGTGCTGATCGCCCGCGAACTGGGGCTGGACGAGGAGCGCACCGAGACGCTGCGCTGCGCCGGCGTCCTGCACGACATCGGCAAACTCGGCGTCCCCGCGGGACTGTTGTGCAAGGCCGGCCCGCTCACCCCCGCCGAGCGCCGCGTCATGGAACGGCACCCCGAGCACGGGGCCGAGATCGTCCGCGGGCTCGACTTCCTGGGAGAGGCCCGGGCAGCGGTCCTCCACCACCACGAGCGGATGGACGGGACCGGGTATCCGCGGGGCCTGGCCGGACCGCAGATCCCGGAGGCGGCCCGGGTCGTCGCCGTCGCCGACGCGTTCGACGCGATGACCTCGACCCGCTGCTACCGCCCGGGGCGGCCCGTCGCCGCGGCGCTGGAAGAGCTGGAGCGCTGCGCGGGCACCCAGTTCGACCCCCGGATGGTCGCGGCCCTCGGCCGGGCGCTGAGCCGGCACGGCTGGCCGTTCGCCGAGGTCTCCGGGCCACGCGCGGCGGCTCCGCCGCCGACCGGCCGCCGGAGCACGGCGCAGGCGGCCGGGGCGCGGATCGACGGCGTCGCGGTATGACCCGGACCACGGCGGCACGGCTGGTCGCCGCCTGCAACGCGGCAGCGGCACTGGTGGTGTGCGGCGCCCTGGGCAGCACCCTGTGGCGCGGCCTCGCCCGGCCCGGTACCGCGCTGGCCTTCGGACTGCTGGTCGCCGCCGGGGAGTTGGCCCGGGTGCGGCTGCCCGAGGAGCGCTCCGGGATCCGTACCACCGGGCTGCTCTCCGGTGCCGCGGCGCTCGGCTACGCCCTCTGCGGCCAGGTGGCGGGCGCAGCCGCCGGGCACGGTCCCGCGCAGGCCGTCGCGGTGGCCGCCGTCGGCTCCCTCGTCGGACTGACCCCGCTGGTGGCGCTAGGGCAGGCGCCGCCGCCGCAGGCCCTCGCCCGGCTCGTGCTCGGGGTGGGCGCGGCGGCCCTGTGCTGCCAACCGCTGTACGGCAGGGGCCGGTCGGGCGGTGCCGCCGTGCCGGACGGGCTCCTGCCGCTGTGCCTGCTGTCCGTGGCCCTGCTCGTCGGCTGCCTCGACGCGCTCCTGGCCGCTGCCGCGGTGCGCGCAGACGGCTCCGGGGCCGCTCCGGCGGGGCACCACGGCCGGGCCGAGCGCCATCCGTTGCGGTCCCACCTGGCCACGGTGCCCGCCCTCGCCGCGACCGCCGTGCTCTTCGCGCTGGCCGTCGCCGCCGCCGGGCTCCCGGCACTTCCGCTGTGCTGCGCCCCCGTCCTCGTCGTCCAGTGCGCGCTGCGCCGCCGTGCCTCCGCACGGGCCACCCACCGGCCGACCCTCGCCTCCCTCGCGCGGGCCCCCGAGGTGGCGGGTTGCACCCCCCGCGGGCATGCGCGCCGGGTGGCGGACCTCAGCCGTGCCGTGGGGCGCGAGCTGGGCCTGACCGGGGGGGAACTCACCGCGCTGGAGTATGCGGCCCTCACACACGACGTGGGGCAGCTCTCCCTGGCCGATCCGGTTCCCGGCGGCGCCACGGCGGTGCTGGATGCGGGCAGCCAGCGCCGGGTGGCCCTGCTGGGCGGTGCGGTGCTGCGGCAGGCGGGCGTCCGCCGCCGGGTGGCGTCCGCGGTGGAGGCACAGGCCGATCCGTACCGGGAGCAGCCGGTGACGGCGCGGGTACTCCGCACGGTCAACGCCTACGACGACCTCCTCGGTGACAGCGGGACAGCCGGTGCGGTGGCCCGTGCGCGGGCTCTGCACCGGCTGCGCGCGGCCGGCCGGGATCACGAACCACGCGTGGTGGAGGCCCTGTCACGGGTCGTGGCGAGGGCGGCGGAGGTCTGACGCACGGGTAATGAGCGGGCACCCGAGCGGGCATGGTTGGATGCGAAGGGGGAACCGCGAGAGGCGAGGACGGGCGCGCGGCGTCCGAGTGCACAACCCCATCGGCAGACGGCGGGCCGGGCGCGGGCCGGGCCCGAGGACAGGCGGAACGGCGGGATCGGCGGGAGCACATTGAGGATCTTCGGCAAGGTGCGGCACCGGCCCTCCGCTTCATGGCGGCAGGCGACGGACCGGGCTTTCACGCTTATCGGCGACGGGCGCTACGAGGATGCGGGCGCCCTGCTCACCCGTGCCGCCGACCTGGAGCCGTGGCTCTCGGAGTCCTGGTTCAATCTCGCGCTGCTGTACAAGTTCCGGCACGACTGGGAGCAGGCCCGCACGGCGGGGCTGCGCGCCGTGGCGCTGCTGGACCGCGAGTCCGGGGCGCCCGACTGGTGGAACGTGGGCATCGCGGCCACCGCGCTCCAGGACTGGCCGCTGGCCCGCCGGGCCTGGCAGGCGTACGGGCTGCACGTGGCCGGCCCCTCGCACGGCGCCGCCGCCGCCGAGGAGCCCACCGGGATGCAGCTCGGCAGTGCCGCCGTACGGCTCTCCCCGGAGGGCGAGGCCGAGGTGGTGTGGGGCCGCCGTATCGATCCGGCGCGGATGGAGATCCAGAGCATTCCGCTGCCCTCCTCGGGGCGGCGCTGGGGCGAGGTCGTGCTGCACGACGGCGTCCCGCACGGCGAGCGCACCACGGCGGCCGGGCCGTCCTACCCGGTCTTCGACGAGATCGAGCTGTGGGCTCCCTCGCCGGTGCCCACCTGGGTGGTCCTGCTGGAGGCGGCCACGGAGAGCGACCGGGACGCACTGGAGCGGCTCGCGGCCGACGCCGGGTTCGCGGCCGAGGACTGGTCCTCCTCGGTGCGGCTGCTGTGCCGGGCCTGCTCGGAGAGCGCCATGCCCGCCGACGAGGGCGACGGCACCGTGCATCTGGATCCGCACGACCACAGTTCGCCCGGCCACCCCGGTCCGCTGGGCCATATGACGCAGGGTGGACCCGGTGAGCTGTGGGTGCCCGAGCGCGAGTGCGGACTGGCGGCGCCCGCCGCGCTGGTGCACGGGCTGCTGGACGGCTGGGTCGCCGACAGCCCGGACACCCGCGAGTGGCGGGATCTCGAGGAGGTCTGCTGAGCCGTCGGCGGCGGGCCCGTACCCTGTAGGGCGGGTCCGTACGGGGCCCAGCCGGATCACCGGCCGCTCAGCTCTCACGGGTCGCAGGAAGGCGTACGACGGCATGGCGCAGCAGCAGGAAACGACGGCCGGGGCGGCCGCTGCCCCCGAGGGCGAGTTCGTCGACGACGTGACGGACGCGGCGGCCCGCGAGGAGGCGCACACCGAGCGGGGCACGGCCCGGCCGGTCACCGTCGTCGGCAACCCGGTGCTGCACCGGGAGTGCCGGGAGGTGACGGAGTTCGACGACGAGCTCGCCGCGCTGATCGACGACATGTTCGCCAGCCAGCGCGCCGCCGAGGGAGTCGGCATCGCCGCCAACCAGATCGGCGTCGACCTGAAGGTGTTCGTCTACGACTGCCACGACGACGCGGGCGAACGGCACGTGGGCGTCGTCTGCAACCCGGTGCTCGACCAGCTTCCCGCCGAACGCCGGGTGCTGGACGACGGCAGCGAGGGCTGCCTCTCGGTGCCCGGCGCCTACCACCCGCTCGCCCGCCCCGACCAGGCCGTGGTGCGGGGCCAGGACGCGCAGGGCAAGCCGATCGCCGTGCGCGGCACCGGCTACTTCGCCCGGTGCCTGCAGCACGAGACCGACCACCTCTACGGGTATCTGTACATCGACCGGCTCTCCAAGCGCGAGCGCAAGGACGTGCTCCGGCAGATGGCCGACAGCACGCCCCGCTACGAGACGGTCCCCAACGACTGAGCCGCGCGGCCCGGGCCGAGCGCCCGGGCCGCCGGTGCGGCAGCGGAAACCGGGCGGGAGCCTGGGCCACCTGGCCCCCGCCCGGGGTCTGTGGGGTGTTGCTCAGAACTCGTCGTCGAAGGAGACCGACCCCTCCACCGCCACCTGGTAGGCCGAGGGGCGGCGTTCGAAGAAGTTCGTCAGCTCCTGGACGTTCTGCAGCTCCATGAACGTGAAGGGGTTGCCGGACCCGTAGCGCTCCGGGAAGCCCAGCCGGCGCAGCCGCTGGTCGGCGACCGCCTGGAGGTACTCGCGCATGGAGTCGGTGTTCATCCCCGGCAGGCCGTCCCCGCACAGGTCGCGGGCGAACTGCAGCTCCGCCTCGACGGCCTCCTCCAGCATCGCCGTCACCTGCTTCTCCAGCTCCGCGTCGAAGAGCTCGGGCTCCTCCTGGCGCACGGTGTCCACCACGTCGAACGCGAAGGACATGTGCATCGACTCGTCGCGGAACACCCAGTTGG
Organism: Streptomyces sp. NPDC007025; assembly: GCF_042869455.1. NCBI lineage: Bacteria > Bacillati > Actinomycetota > Actinomycetes > Kitasatosporales > Streptomycetaceae > Streptomyces > Streptomyces sp. NPDC007025. Next base: position 333,786 of record NZ_JBIAFT010000007.1, read on the forward strand.
TCCCGGTGGCCAGCCCGTGCAGCAGTCCGCGCGAGCGGAACCAGTAGACGTAGGCGAACGCGCCGTAGAAGAACAGCCCCTCGATGCAGGCGGCGAAGCAGATCAGATTGAGCAGGAAGCGCCGCCGGTCCTCGCGGGAGGCCAGCTCGCCGATGTTCTCGACGGCGTCCATCCAGCGGAAGCAGAACTGCGCCTTCTCCCGGATGGAGGGGATGTTCTCCACCGCGGCGAAGGCCGCCGCGCGCTCGTCGTGGTCGGGCAGATAGGTGTCCAGCAGTGTCAGATAGAACTGGACGTGCACGGCCTCCTCGAACAGCTGCCGGGACAGATACAGCCGCGCCTCGGGCGAGTTGATGTGCTTGTAGAGCGTCAGCACCAGATTGTTGGCCACGATCGAGTCACCGGTGGCGAAGAACGCCACCAGCCGGCTGATCATGTGCTGTTCGCCCGGGGTGAGCTTGGCCAGGTCGGCGACGTCGGAGTGGAGGTCGACCTCCTCCACGGTCCAGGTGTTCTTGATCGCGTCGCGGTAGCGCTCGTAGAAATGCGGGTAGCGCATCGGGCGCAGCGTCAGTTCGAAACCCGGGTCGAGCAGGTTCTTGGCGGCTGTCGGGTCGCTCGTCGTCATTACTGGCATGCCTCGCAGGACTCGGGGTTTTCCAGGGAGCAGGCGAGGGCCTCGTCGGCCGTCGCGGGGGCGGGGGCGGGGGCGGGGGCGGGCACCGAAGCGGTGGCTCCGGCCGCCTGCGCGATCCGGGTCGCGGGGCGCGACCGCAGGTAGTACGTGGTCTTGATGCCGCGCTTCCAGGCGTAGGCGTACATCGAGCTGAGCTTCCCGATGGTGGGCGAGGACAGGAAGAGGTTCAGCGACTGGCTCTGGTCCAGATACGGGGTACGGGCCGCCGCCATGTCGATCAGCGCCCGCTGCGGGGTCTCCCAGGCCGTCCGGTAGAGCGCGCGGACCTGCGCGGGCACCCACTCCAGCTCCTGCACCGAGCCGTTGGCCTCGCGCAGCGCCTCCCGGGCGCGCGCGTCCCACAGCCCCAGCCGCTTCAGCTCCGCGACCAGATAGGTGTTCACCTGGAGGAACTCGCCGCTGAGCGTCTCGCGCTTGAACAGGTTGGAGACCTGCGGCTCGATGCACTCGTACACCCCCGCGATGGACGCGATGGTGGCCGTCGGAGCGATCGCCAGCAGCAGGGAGTTGCGCATCCCGGTCCGGGAGATCCGTGCCCGCAGCGCCTCCCACCGCTGCGGCCAGGCCCGCTCCCCGGCCGTGGCCGGATAGTGGTCGGGGTGCAGCACGCCGCGCGCCGTGCGGGTCGCCTCCCACGCGGGCAGTGGTCCGTGCCGCTCGGCCAGCTCGGCGGAGGTCTCGTAGGCGGCCAGCATGATGCGCTCGGCGATCCGGGTGGACAGCTCGCGGGCCTCCGGGGAGTCGAAGGGCAGCCCGAGCCGGAAGAAGACGTCCTGCAGGCCCATCACTCCCAGGCCCACCGGCCGCCAGCGGGAGTTGGAGACGGCGGCCTGCCCGGTCGGATAGAAGTTGATGTCCACCACGCGGTCCAGGAACCGCACCGCGGTGCGGACCGTGGCGTCCAGCCGCTTCCAGTCCATCCGGTCCGGCAGCGGGCCGCCGTCCTCCTCGCTCAGGTGCGCGGCCAGGTTCACCGAGCCCAGGTTGCAGACGGCGGTCTCCCCGTCGTCGGTGACCTCCAGGATCTCCGTGCACAGGTTCGAGGAGTGCACGGTGTTGCCCGGTTCCGCGGTCTGGTTGGAGGTGCGGTTCGCGGCGTCCTTGAACGTCATCCAGCCGTTGCCGGTCTGCGCGAGGGTGCGCATCATCGCGCCGTACAGCTGCCGCGCGGGCAGCCGTTTGACCGCGCGCCCCTCGGCCTCGGCGCGGCGGTAGGCGGCGTCGAACTCCTCGCCCCACAGGTCCACCAGCTCCGGCGCCTCGGACGGGGAGAAGAGCGACCACTGTTCGTCCGCCTCGACGCGGCGCATGAACTCGTCCGGGATCCAGTGCGCCAGGTTGAGGTTGTGGGTGCGGCGCGCGTCCTCGCCGGTGTTGTCCCGCAGCTCCAGGAACTCCTCCAGGTCCGCGTGCCAGGTCTCCAGGTAGACGCAGGCTGCCCCCTTGCGGCGGCCGCCCTGGTTGACCGCGGCCACGGACGCGTCCAGCGTGCGCAGGAACGGCACGATGCCGTTCGAGTGGCCGTTGGTGCCCCGGATCAGTGCCCCGCGGGAGCGGATCCGGGAGTACGACAGACCGATGCCGCCCGCGTGCTTGGACAGCCGCGCGACCTGCTGGTAGCGCTCGTAGATCGAGTCCAGTTCGTCCTGGGGGGAGTCGAGCAGATAACAGGAGGACATCTGCGGGTGGCGGGTGCCGGAGTTGAAGAGCGTGGGGGAGGAGGGCAGATAGGCGAGGGAATTGGTGAGCCGGTAGAAGTCGGCCACCTCCGCGAGGGCCTGCGGCGACTCGTCAGCGGCCAGTCCGCAGGCCACCCGGAGCAGGAAGTGCTGCGCCGTCTCGACGGGGCGCCGGGTGATCGGATGCCGCAGCAGATAGCGGGAGTGGACCGTCCGCAGCCCGAAGTACCCGAACCGGTCGTCGGCGCCGTCCTCGACGGCCTCCCGCACCAGCGCGTCCAGCCGGTCGGCGTGCCGGCGGACGAACGCGTGCGTACCGTCGGCGATCAGCCCCTCCGCGTGGCCCAGCGCCACCGCGTCGGAGAACGAGACGACGCCTTCCGCGGCCGCCTCGTCCCGGATCGCGAGGGTCAGCAGCCGGGCCGCCAGCCGGGAGTACGCGGGGTCCTCGCTGATGCGGCCGGCCGCGGACTCGATGGCCAGGGTGCGCAGTTCCACCGCGTCCGCGCCCGGTTGCCTGCCGCGCAGCGCCGCGGCCAGCACCGGAGCCGGGTCCGCGTCCGGGAGGTCGGCGGTGAGCGCGGCGAGGGTCGCGCGCAACGCGGCGGCCGAAGGGTCCTCGCCGGCCTCGCCCCCCGTGGCGGAGCCGGGGGTGACGGGTGCCGGAAGGGTGGGGGCGGTGGTGACGGTCACGCGGTGCTCTCCCTCGCTGCTCACTGGCCGTGGGCAGCGGCACGGAGGGAGAGGCGCGCGCCCGGCCGCCCCGCTCGGGCACCGAGCCCGGTCCCGGGCCCGGAACCCTGTTCAGGGCACGGCGCGCTCCGCCCACCGGTCCAACCCACGAGACCTGGACGTTCATCAGGCTGCCGCCGGCAGGTACTCGGACTCGCGGGCGGGCTCGCGCCGGCCCCTCACCGTTGCGGGACAGTTCCGGATTCGCACCGGATTCCCCTGCGTCGAGGGCGACAGCCGTGAGACACCATACATCTTGTGCTCGGCCTAAGCAGGCACCCCATATCTTGTGCCGTCCTGGGTCGTGTCGGGAACCGGCGCCAGCCCCCCCGCAGCGCCCCCGGCGCGGCGCGGGGTGCGGGCACGGAGACCGGTCACCCGGGCCGGGCGCGGCGCGTGGCCCGGGCGGGGAAGCGTTCACAGGCGCAGCGCGTAGGCCCACAGGGTGACGCCCGGGACCGGGCTCCAGTCCCGCTCGGGGTCCCGGCGGAACCCGAGGCGCCGGTAGAGGCGGTGGGCGGCATGCATGGTCGGCTGGGTCGAGAGCACCAGCCCCGAGAGCCCCAGCGCGCGGGCCCGGTCCGAGCAGGCCGTCACCAGCGCCTCCCCGACCCCGCGTCCGCGTGCCGACTCGCGCACTCCCAGCATCCGGAACTCGCCCTCGTCCTGGCGCGCCCGCTCCGCGAAGGGCCCGCCGCGGCCGACGAAGGTGACGGTGCCCAGCAGTTCGCCCTGGTCCTCCTCGGCCACGAGCAGCTCCGCGTGGCCGGCGCGGCCCGCAGCGTCCCGCAGGGTCTCCAGATACGGGTCGGCCTCGCCGAGGTCCAGCAGCCCGCCGCTCAGATAGGCCCGGGCGACCAACTCGCCGAGTTCCGGGTATTCCGCGGGCCTGGCCGTTCTCACCGTGATGTCCATGCCGTCATCATCCGCCACACCACCGACAGCGCGGCCCGCCGAGGAAGGCGCCGCCGGGACGGTCGGCGGCGCGGTGCGACCGCACCCGCGGGCGGGTACTCAGCAGCAGCGGAAGCCCTCGCGCGGGTCGCCCTCGCGGGCGTCGGTGCGGCGCCGCTCGAACTCCCTCCTGCTGGGGACCTCCGCGTCCGGGCCCTGGTGCCGGCGCACATGGGCCACATACCGGTCGTAGGCGCTCTCGTCGGTCAGCTCGCGCACATACCAGCGCACCCAGCGTCCGGCACGCAGCACCGGGCGCACCATCCGGTCGGCGGCTGCCCCGCTCACCGGGAGTCCCCGTCCGCTCCGCCGCCGGACGGCCCGGCTGCCGCCGCTTCGGCCAGCTCGGTCTTCTCCTCCTTGGTGGCGATCAGTCCGGCGGGCGCCGTCAGCGTCGACTTCCGATAGGGCGCCTCGTGCATCCGGGTGCCCTCCGGGTCGCGCACCGCGCGCACGCAGGTGCGGGCCGCGTCGGCGAGGACGACGATGACCAGCAGCGCGAAGAGCGCCGAGAGGACCCCGTCCACGGTCGAGTTGGTGACCACCGTGTGCATGTCGTCCATGCTCTTGGCGGGGGCGATGACCTTCCCCTGGTCGATGGCCTCCTGGTAGTCGGCGCGCTGCTGGAAGAAACCGATCTTCGGGTCGGTGGAGAAGACCTTCTGCCAACTGGCCGTCAGTGTGACGACGGCGTCCCACGCCAGCGGTACGGCCGTCACCCACGCCCACTTCAGCCGTCCGGACTTGACCAGCAGCGTGGTGCAGACCGCCAGGGCGACGGCGGCCAGCAGCTGGTTGGCGATCCCGAAGAGCGGGAAGAGCTGGTTGATCCCGCCGAGCGGCTCGTGGACGCCCACCCACAGGAAGTAGCCCCACAGCGCCACGATGACGCCGCTGGACAGCAGCAGGCCCGGCCACCAGCTCACCCGGCGGAAGGGCTTGTAGACGTTGCCGAGCATGTCCTGGAGCATGAACCGGCCCACCCGGGTGCCGGCGTCCAGGGCGGTCAGGATGAACAACGCCTCGAACATGATGGCGAAGTGGTACCAGAACGCCTTCATCCCGGAGCCGCCCACGACCTCCGAGAAGATGGTGGACACCCCGATCGCCAGGGTGGGCGCGCCGCCCGTCCGGGAGAGCAGCGACTGCTCCTCGACGGCCTTCGCGGCGGCGGCCAGCTGGTCGGGGGAGATGCTGTACCCGAAGCTGCGCACCGCCTCGGAGGCGGCCTGCACATTGTCGCCGATGACGCCGGCGGGCGCGTTCATCGCGAAGTAGAGGCCCGGGTCGATGATGCTGGCGGCGACCATCGCCATGATGGCGACGAACGACTCCATCAGCATGGAGCCGTAGCCGATCATCCGGATCTGGGTCTCCTTCTGGATCATCTTCGGCGTGGTGCCCGAGGAGATCAGCGCGTGGAAGCCGGACAGGGCGCCGCAGGCGATGGTGATGAAGACGAACGGGAAGAGTGAACCGGCGAACACCGGCCCGTCGCCCACCCCCGCGAAGTCGGTGATGCCCGCCATCTTCAGCGTCGGCAGCGTCACCACCACACCGACGGCCAGCAGCCCGATGGTGCCGATCTTCATGAACGTCGACAGGTAGTCGCGCGGCGCCAGCAGCATCCACACCGGCAGGATGGAGGCGATGAAGCTGTAGACCAGGATCCAGACGACCAGGGTGCCCGGCTCCAGGGTGAAGGTGTCGGCCCAGGAGGACTCGGCGACCCACCGTCCGGCCACCAGGGCGAACAGCAGCAGCGCGATGCCGATCAGCGAGACCTCGGTGACCCGGCCGGGGCGCAGCACCCGCAGATAGAACCCCATGAACAGCGCGATCGGGATCGTCATACCGATCGAGAAGGTGCCCCAGGGCGACTCGGCCAGCGCGTTGACGACGACCAGCGCCAGCACCGCCAGCAGAATGATCATGATGGCGAGAACGGCGAGCAGCGCCGCCGCGCCGCCGACCGGGCCGATCTCCTCGCGCGCCATCTGCCCCAGCGACTTGCCGTCCCGCCGCATGGAGAAGAAGAGCGTCACCATGTCCTGGACGGCGCCGGCCAGGATCACGCCGACGACGATCCAGATGGTGCCCGGCAGATATCCCATCTGGGCCGCCAGCACCGGGCCGACCAGCGGTCCGGCGCCCGCGATCGCGGCGAAGTGGTGGCCGAGCAGCACGCGCCGGTCGGTGGGGTGGAAGTCGATGCCGTTGTCGAGCCGCTCGGCGGGTGTGGCCCGCGTCTTGTCGACGCGCAGCACCCGGGTGGTGATGAAGCGCGCGTAGAAGCGGTAGCCGATGGCGTAGGAGCCGAGTGCGGCCGCCACCATCCACGCGGCGGAGACTTCTTCGCCGCGGGCGAGAGCGAGCATGGCCCAGCCTGCCGCGCCGATCAGCGCGACGGCTGTCCAGACGGCTATGGAGCGTGGACCGAGCTTGCCGGCCGGCTGTGCAGTGCTGGGCACGCGCGTCCCTCCTCGACCTCACCTGCGCACCATTCGAGGTGGCGCGCCTACCACGGCAGGCCGACCGTAGAACACCGATTTGATCAGCGCCATACCTCGGGAGGGGGAACCGCGATCCGCGGCGCGGAAGGGGAACCCGCGGCGCGGTCCCGCTGGTTGCGGTGGCCGGTGGCCGGTGGCCGGTGGCCGGTGGCCGGTGGCCGGTGGCCGGTGGCCGGTGGCCGGTGGCCGGTGGCCGGTGGGGCGGCGGAGTCAGGCCGTGGGGCGCTGGAGGTTGGCCACGAACTTGTAGCGGTCGCCGCGGTAGACCGACCGCACCCACTCCACGGGCTCCCCGGCGGTGTCCCGGGAGTGCCGCGAGAGCATCAGCATCGGCAGTCCGACGTCGGTGCCCAGCAGCCCGGCCTCGCGCGGGGTGGCCAGTGAGGTCTCGATGGTCTCCTCGGCCTCCGCCAGGTGGATGTCGTAGACCTCGGCGAGTGCGGTGTAGAGCGAGGAGTACTTGACCAGGCTGCGGCGCAGTGCGGGGAACCGCTTCTGGGACAGGTGGGTGGTCTCGATCGCCATGGGTTCGCCGCTGGCCAGCCGGAGCCGCTCGATGCGCAGGACGCGTCCGCCCGCGGGGATGTCCAGCAGCACGGCGAGCCGGTCGTCGGCGGTGACGTAGCCGATGTCCAGCAGCTGCGAGGTGGGTTCGAGTCCCTGGGCCCGCATGTCCTCGGTGTAGGAGGTGAGTTGCAGCGCCTGCGAGACCTTGGGCTTGGCGACGAAGGTGCCCTTGCCCTGGATGCGCTCCAGGCGCCCCTCGACGACGAGTTCCTGGAGCGCCTGCCGCACCGTGGTGCGCGAGGTGTCGAACTCGCTGGCCAGCGTCCGCTCGGGCGGTACCGGGGTGCCCGGCGGCAGGGTCTCGGTCATCTCCAGCAGGTGCCGCTTCAGCCGGTAGTACTTTGGCACGCGCGCGGTGCGGGCCGCCGATCCGTTGCCGCCCGCGGACCCGGTGTCCGCCGCGGCCGGCGCGACCGCGCCGCCCCCGTCCGTGCTCATGGCCCGCCTTCCCGACTCCTGTGGTGCTGCCGTCACCGGCTTCCTCCGTGTTGCGTAGCGGCTCACATCGTGGCACGGCCCCGGTCCGGGCGGGCGTCCCAGCTCAGATGTCGTTCCGATAACGGAACCGACAGCGAGCTTTATACACCGTTGACACCCCTAAAGGTCTAGGCCAAGCTCTCTTCATCTCATTGGTCTAAACCAACTCCGTCCGGAAGCCACTCCGGATTTGCGGTGCGGAGCGTTCCAGTGTGCAGGGGAGAATGCTGTGGTACGCATACATAGGGGCCTCATTGCCGCGGCCGGTGTCGCGGCGCTGATGGTGAACGTCGCGGCCTGCGGGTCGGACGGCGACAAGAAGGACGGCCCCGAGAGCTTCAAGGGCCAGACCCTGACCCTCTGGGCGATGGACGGCTCCACGCCCGATCAGTGGACCAAGGACGTCAAGGCGGCCTTCGAGAAGAAGACCGGTGCCAAGCTGAAGCTGGAAGTCCAGCAGTGGAACGGCATCCAGCAGAAGATCACCACCGCCCTCTCCGAGTCCGACCCGCCGGACGTGATCGAGGTCGGCAACACCCAGACCCCGGCGTACGCGCGCACCGGCGGACTGGCCGATCTCAGCGACCTGAAGAAGGGGTTGGGCAAGGACTGGACGCCCTCCCTCAACAAGTCCGCGGTCTACGACGGAAAGCAGTACGCGGCACCCTGGTTCGCCGTCAACCGCACCGTCATCTACAACAAGAAGATCTGGTCCGAGGCGGGCATCAAGGGCACGCCCGAGACCCGCCAGGAATTCTTCGACGCGCTCGAGAAAATCGGCAAGAAGACCGACGCCGAGCCCCTCTACATGCCCGGCCAGAACTGGTACTTCCTGGACGGCCTGCTCATCGGCCAGGACGCCGACCTGGTGAAGAAGAAGGGCGGCAAGTGGGTCTCCAACCTCGCCGACCCCAAGGTCGGCAAGGCCATGGACATCTACAAGAAGTACGCCTCCTACTCCGAGGCGCCCAAGGACAAGGACGAGGCCACCCCCCAGCAGGCCGAGGTCTTCGCCAAGGGCAAGACCGGCGCCTTCATCGGACTGAGCTGGGAGGCGGCCACCGCGATCAAGGCCAACAAGAAGATCGAGAAGGACATCGGCTACTTCACCATCCCGGGTGAGACCGCCGACGAGCCCGAGGGCGTCTTCCTCGGCGGTTCGAACCTCGCCGTCGCGGCCGGCAGCGAGAAGCAGGAGCTCGCCAAGGAGTTCCTGAAGATCGCGCTGTCCGACAAGTACGAGGGTGAGCTCGCCAAGGAGGGCGGGGTCATCCCCAACAAGTCCGCGCTGCAGAGCAATCTGAAGGGCAACCCCGCCGCCGAGGCCGCCGCGCCCGCGGTCGAGGGCGGCGGCCTGACGCCGCTCATCCCCGAGTGGGGTGCCGTGGAGAACCCGCCCAACCCGATCAAGACCTATATGACGTCGGTCCTGAAGGGGAAGTCGCACGCCGACGCCGCCAAGGCCGTCGAGGGCGAGATGAACAAGAGGCTGTCGCAGAAGCAGTGACCCGTTCGCCAGGGCGGGGGTGGGGGCGGTGCCTGGCACCGCCCCCACAACCGGGTGGGAGTTTGAATGTCTGTGAAAACCGATGAGGCGGCGCCTCCTCGTGGCAGGACGCCCGTCAGGACGGTGGAGGTGTCCGGCCCGCCGCCGCGCGCCGGCCGGCTCACCAGGAAGGGCACACTGCCCTACCTCCTGCTGCTGCCCGCCCTCGGGCTGACCGCGGTCTTCCTCGGATATCCGCTGGTCACCAACGGCATGTTGTCGTTCCAGAACCTCAACATGACGCAGCTGATCCAGCACGTCACCGAGTGGAACGGGTTCGAGAACTACGCCGACGCGCTCGGGAACGACACGTTCTGGCGGGTCACCCTGCGGTCGGTGATCTTCACCCTCGTCAACGTCGTCGTGATCATCGTGGTCGGCACCCTCGTCGGACTGCTGCTCGCGCGGCTCGGGTCCAAGATGCGGCTGCTGCTCTCGATCGCTCTGGTGCTGGCCTGGGCGATGCCGATCATCGCCGCCACGACCGTCTACCAGTGGCTGTTCGCCCAGCGGTTCGGTGTCGTCAACTGGGTGCTGGCCAAGCTCGGCTTCGACTCGATGGCCGACTACAACTGGACGGGCACCCAGCTTTCCACGTTCTTCGTCATCTCGCTGCTGCTGGTGTGGACATCCGTCCCGTTCGTCGCGATCAACCTCTACGCCGCGACGACGACCATCGCCAAGGAGCTGTACGAGGCCGCGGCGCTGGACGGCGCGGGAGCCTGGCAGAGCTTCAAGAACGTCACCTTCCCGTTCCTCAAGCCGTTCCTGATGGTCGCGACGTTCCTCGAAGTCATCTGGATCTTCAAGGCGTTCCCGCACGTGTTCGCCATCAACCAGGGCGGTCCCGACCGGCTCACCGAGACGCTGCCGGTGTACGCGTTCGTGGAGGGCGTCGGCAACCAGCACTACGGAGCCGGTGCGGCGATCTCCGTCCTGACGATCCTGATTCTGCTGGCCCTGATGTCCTACTACCTGCGGCTGGTGATCCGGCAGGAGAGCGCGGACGAGGCCGAGGGTTCCGAGAAGAGCAAGGGGGGCAGGGCCTGATGCGACGGTCACTGCTGGGCCGGATATGGCCGAACGCGACCGCACTGCTGCTGTTCGTGGCGTTCGCTTTTCCCGTGTACTGGATGTTCAACACGGCGTTCAAACCGAACGGGCAGATCATCAGCGAGGACCCGGTCTGGTTCCCCACCTCGCCGACCTTCGAGCACTTCAGCACGGCGGTCAACGCCGAGAACTTCTGGACGCTGGTCCGCAACTCCGTCACCGTCACGGTGCTGGCCGTCGGATTCTCGCTGCTCGTGGCGCTCTTCGCCTCGTTCGCGCTCGCCCGGATGCGGTTCAAGGGCCGCAAGGGCATCCTGCTGACCTTCATGGTCGCCCAGATGGCGCCCTGGGAGGTCATGGTCATCGCGATCTACATGATCGTGCGCGACGCCGAGATGCTGAACAGTCTGGTGCCGCTCACGCTCTTCTACACCGTCATGGTGCTGCCGCTGACGATCATCACCCTGCGCGGCTACGTCGCCGCCGTGCCCAAGGACCTGGAGGAGTCGGCCATGGTCGACGGCTGCACCCGGCTCCAGGCGTTCCGCCGGGTGATCTTCCCGCTGCTGGCCCCGGGCCTGATGGCCACCTCGCTGTTCGGATTCATCACGGCGTGGAACGAGTTCCCCCTGGTGCTCATCCTCAACAAGGACGACGAGGCGCAGACGCTCCCGCTGTGGCTGTCGAAGTTCCAGACGGCCTTCGGCGACGACTGGGGTGCCACGATGGCGGCAGCCTCCCTCTTCGCCGTGCCGATCCTGCTGCTCTTCCTCTACCTCCAGCGCAAGGCCGTCGCCGGCCTGGCCTCCGGCGCGGTCAAGGGATAGGCCGAGGAACGACGGGACACAGGGAGACCGGGGCCCTGGCAGAAGGGCCCAGGGACACAGGGAAAACAGGGAAAACTGTGCGACACCGCCGCCCGGCCCCACGGCACAGCAGTGAAGTGAAGGGACACCGCGCCGCATGACCACCTCACTCCGAGCCTCCGACACCCTCACCCGCGACGCCCTCGCCGTCCTCCAGCCGGGCTTCGCCGGAACCTCCGCACCCGCCTGGCTGCTGCGGCACCTGGAGGAGGGCCTCGCCTCGGTCGGCCTGTTCGGGCGGAACATCGAGTCCGCCCAGCAACTCGCCCTGCTCACCGAACAGCTCCGTGACGTCCGCCCGGACCTGCTGGTCGCCATCGACGAGGAGGGCGGCGACGTCACCCGGCTGGAGGTGCGTACCGGCTCCTCCTACCCCGGCAACCTCGCCCTCGGCCGCGTCGACGACCCCGACCTGACCCGGGCGGTGGCCTTCGAACTGGGCAGCAGGCTCGCCGCGGCCGGCGTCAACCTCAACTGGGCGCCCTCCGGCGACGTCAACTCCAACCCGGACAACCCCGTCATCGGTGTGCGCTCCTTCGGCGGCGACCCGCAGCTCGTCGCCCGGCACACCGTCGCCTACGTCGAGGGCCTCCAGGCGGCCGGGGTCGCCGCCTGCGTCAAGCACTTCCCCGGGCACGGGGACACCGCCGTCGACTCGCACCACGACATGCCCCGCATCGACGCCGACCTGGAGACCCTCCGGGCCCGCGAGCTCGTCCCCTTCGCCGCGGCGGTCGAGGCGGGCAGCAAGTGCGTGATGAGCGCCCATATCCTGCTCCCGGCGCTGGACGCCGCGCGCCCCGGCACCCTCAGCCCCGCGGCGCTGACCGGGCTGCTGCGGGCCCCCCGCGACCAGGGCGGCCTGGGCCACCAGGGGCTCATCGTCACCGATGGAATGGAGATGCGGGCCATCTCCGCGACCTACGGCCTCGAACGCGGCAGCGTCCTCGCGCTCGCCGCCGGGGCCGACGCCATCTGCGTCGGTGGCGGACTGGCCGGCGAGGACACCGTGCTGGGGCTCCGCGACGCGCTGGTGCGCGCGGTGCGCGACGGCGAGCTGGCCGAGGAGCGGCTCGCCGACGCCGCGGCACGGGTGCGCGGCCTGGCCGCGTGGGCGCGGGGGGTGCGGCGGTCGGGCACGGGGGGTCCGGCCGACCCCGCCCTCCGCGCGGACCCGTCCGGTGCCGAGGCGGGCATCGGGCTGGAGGCGGCGCGGCGCGCGCTGGTGGTGACCGGACTGGAGGGCCACCGCAGCCCGGCCGGGCCGCTGTACGTCGCGGCCCTCACCTCGGTGGCCAACATCGCGGTCGGCGACGAGACCCCCTGGGGTCCCGCCGCCGAGCTGGAGCGGATGGTGCCGGGCACCCGGACGGGCACCTACCGGGCCGCCGACGGGGACGTCGGCGCCGCGGTGCTCGCCGACGCGGGGGAGCGGCCCGTCGTCGTGGTCGTCCGGGACCTGCACCGACACCCGTGGATGGCGGAGGCGGTGGCGCGGCTCGTCGCCGCCCGCGAGGAGACCGTGGTGGTCGAGATGGGCCTGCCCCAGGCGCCGCCACAGGGCGCGCTGCACATCGCCACGCACGGCGCGGCCCGGGTCTGCGGACGGGCGGCGGCCGAGGTCATCGCCCGGGGCTGAGACCCGGGGCTGAGACCCGGGGCTGACCCGGGGCAAAACGTGCCCAACCGCCACGCCGTAGGATCGAACCGCGACCGCACGCGAACATCACCCCTGGGAGGGACCCGCATGTCCTCGAACGCCCCGTCCGAGCCGGGCACCGTCATGTCCGGTGAGATGGCCGAGCAGCCGGCCGTGCTGCGCCGCATCCTGGACGAGGGCGCTCCCGCCATCCGCGAGGTGGCCGAGCGGATCGCCGCGAAGAACCCCCGCTTCGTCCTGCTGACGGCGCGGGGCACCTCGGACAACGCCGCGCTGTACGCGAAGTATCTGCTGGAGATCCAGCTCGGCAAACCGTGCGGGCTGACCTCCATGTCGACGACGACCGCGTACGGCGCGCGCCCCGACCTCACCGACTGCCTGGTGATCACCATCAGCCAGTCCGGCGGCAGCCCGGACCTGGTGGCCTCCACGGAGGCGGCCCGGGAAGCGGGCGCGATCACGCTCGCCGTCACCAACAACGCCGACTCGCCGCTCGCACGGGTGAGCGAGTTCCACATCGACGTGCTGGCCGGCCCGGAGAAGGCGCTGCCCGCCACCAAGACCTACACGGCCGAGCTGCTGGCGCTCTACCTGTTCGTGGACGGCCTGCGCGGCGGCGCGGGTACCGAGGCCGCCAAGGCGCTGCCCGAGCTCGCCGAGGCGGTGCTGGAGCGCAGGGGCGAGGTCAAGGCGCTGGCGGCGCGCTACCGGTTCGCCGAACGCATGGTGCTCACCTCGCGCGGCTACGGCTACCCGACGGCGAAGGAAGCCGCGCTGAAGCTCATGGAGACCAGCTACATCCCGGCCCTCTCCTACTCCGGCGCCGACCTGCTGCACGGCCCGCTGGCGATGGTGGACAACATCTCGCCGGTGATCGCCGTGGTCGCCGACGGCAAGGGCGGCGAGGCCCTGCAGCCGGTGCTGGAGCGGCTCCGCGACCGGGGAGCCGACCTGGTGGTCATCGGCCGCCGCGAGGAGGTGGAGCGGGCGTCGGCCGGCTTCGCGCTGCCCACCGAGGGGCTCCCCGAGGAGCTGCAGCCGCTGATCCAGATCCTGCCCCTGCAGATGCTCGCCTACGAGGTCACCATGGCGCGGGGCCAGGACCCGGACGCGCCCCGCTCCCTCGCCAAGGTCACCGAGACCCGCTGAACGGGGGCGTGGCATGGCGCAGCCGTCCATGAAGCAGGCGACCACTGCCGACGGCCTGGTGGAGCAGCTCATCGACGTCGGGGCGACCGCCGTGCGCCGGGGCTTCGTCCTGGCCAGCGGCGGCAATCTGTCGGCCCGGCTGCCCGGTTCCGAGGACTTCGTGGTCACGGGCGCGGGCACCTGGCTGGACCGGCTGGTGCCGGAGGACTTCACCGTCATGAACCTGGCGGGCGAGATCGTCGCCGGCAACCCGCAGCCCTCCAGCGAGTGGAAGCTCCACCAGCGCACCTACCGGGTGCGCGAGGACGTCAACGCGATCGTCCACATGCACCCGCAGCACGCCGTGCTGGTCGACGCGCTCGGCCACGAGATCCGGCTGCTGACCCTGGACCACGCGGTGTACGTGCGGTCCGTCGGCCGTACCGGCTTCTTCCCGAACGGTTCGGACGAACTGGCCGACACCGCCGCCGAGCAGGCCAAGGAGCACAACTGCGTGCTGCTGGCGCACCACGGCTGCTCGGCGCTGGGGGAGAACGTCGGGATGGCCTTCCGGCGGGCGATGAACCTGGAGGAGGCGGCCACGGCCACCTACCGCGCGCTGCTGCTGGGGGACCGCACGACACGCTTCCCGGTACCGGCGGACGAGGCGATCCGGCACGCCTGAGCTGCGCCCGGAAGGCGCGGGATTCCCCTTCCGCGGCTTCCGGGGTGCCTCCGGGTCCTTTCGGGATCCCGGGGCCCGGTGGGAGGCCGCAGCGGCCTGGAGGGTCCCGGCGACCGGAGCCCGCCGATGCTCCGGACACGGAAAGACCGGGGAGCGGCCGGAACGTGCCGCGGGCCCGGAACGCACTACGGGCCGCGGCGCCGGTACGGGACCCTCAACCCGTCCGGCACCGCAGCCCGGAGCTGCAAGGCCCCGGCGCTGTCAGGGCAGAGAGCGCCGCGGACCTCGATCCGCCCTCCTGTGCGGGGAGGACAGAAGTTCTTCCGGAAGGATTCTGGACTAGACCACGGCTGTCTGTCTACGGATCGCGCGTTTCCGCCGTCCCGCGGCACCCGCTCAGGTCCGCCGGGCGCCGGGCGGGAACCCGGCCGGGGTCGGGTGGCGTCGGCCTGCGCGGTGGCCTGCCGTACCCTCGGCCCCGTGCCCTCCATGAACGACCTCGTACGCCAGCACACCGCCCTCTCCGCCGTGGAGCTGGAGTGGCTGCACCTGCTGGTCTCCGAGTGGCAGCTCCTCGCCGACCTCTCCTTCGCCGACCTCGTGCTGTGGGTGCCGACCCTGGACGGCACCCGCTACGTCTCGGTCGCCCAGATGCGCCCGAACACCGGTCCCACCTCGCACCAGGACGACATGGTCGGCCATCTGGTGCCCCGGGGGCGCCGGCCGCTGCTGGACGCGGCGCTGGACGAGGGCCGGATCGTGCGGGAGGGGGACCCGGAGTGGCGCGAGGAGGTGCCGGTGCGGGTCGAGTCCATCCCGGTCCGCCGCGAGGGCCGGGTCCTGGGGGTCATCGCGCGCAACACCAATCTGCTGACGGTCCGCACCCCCAGCAGGCTGGAGCTGACCTATCTGCAGAGCGCCTCCGACCTCGCACAGATGATCGCGGCGGGCAGCTTCCCGTTCCCCGGGCACGAGGTGGACATGGACCATGTCCCGCGCGTGGGGGACGGCCTGATCCGGCTGGACGCCGACGGCCATGTGCAGTACGCCTCCCCGAACGCGCTGTCCGCCTACCACCGGCTGGGACTCGCCGCCGACCTGGTCGGGCTGCACCTGGGCGAGGCCACCGCGGAACTGGCTCCCGCCCGCGGGGCGGTTGATGAGGCCATGGTCAAGCTGGCCAGCGGCTGGGCGCCCCGTGGAGCCGAGGTGGAGGCCAACGACTGCATCGTGCAACTGCGCGCCATCCCGCTCAAGCCCAAGGGAACCCGGATCGGTTCGCTCATCCTGCTGCGGGACATCACGGAAGTGCGCCGCCGCGAACGCGAGTTGATCACCAAGGACGCCACCATCCGGGAGATCCACCACCGGGTGAAGAACAACCTCCAGACGGTGGCCGCGCTGCTGCGCCTGCAGGCCCGCAGGATGGACTCGGAACAGGGCAAGGAGGCGCTCGGCGAGGCGGTGCGGCGGGTCGGCTCGATCGCCATCGTGCACGAGACGCTGTCCCAGAACCTGGACGAGCGGGTGGACTTCGACGAGATCGCCGACCGGGTGCTCGCGATGGTGGCGGAGATCTCACCCGGCCGGATCACCGGACGCCGGACGGGGCGCTTCGGGATCCTCGGCGCCGAGGTCGCCACGCCGCTGTCCATGGTGCTCACCGAGGTCCTGCAGAACGCCATCGAGCACGGGTTCGGCGCCGAGGAGCAGGGCGCCGTCGAGGTACACGCCGTGCGCGGCGCGGCCACCGGGAAGGACGGGGCGCGGCTGCTGGTCACGGTGCAGGACAACGGCCGCGGTCTGCCCGCGGACTTCGATCCCAGGATCGGCGGCAACCTCGGGCTGCAGATCGTCCGGACACTGGTGGAGGGGGAGTTGGGCGGCACGTTCGACATGCTCCCGGGCAGCACGGGCGGCACCCGGGTGCTGTTCGACCTCCCGGTGGCCGCGGGCTAGCGTCCCGGAGCCGGTCCGGCGGCGTCCCGGAGCCGTTCGGCGGGGAGTGCGACAAAGCGCCGAGCCCCCCGGTCCCTGGGCGAGGACGGGGGGCTCGGCGCTTCACGCTCTGCTTCGAGCTTCACGCTCTGCTTTGAGTTGTGCGGGCGCTCCGCGTGCTGCTGGGCGCTCCGAGGGCACTGTGCGCGCTGCGTCTCGGGCTGCCGCTGGTGCAGGGCTGGTGTCAGGCGTGTCAGGCGGTCGCGGCGTTGTTCCGCGCCCGGTTGCGGGCGGCACGGCGCTTCATCGCGCGGCGCTCGTCCTCGCTCAGACCACCCCAGACACCGGAGTCCTGACCCGACTCCAGAGCCCACTGCAGGCACTGCTCCATGACGGGGCAGCGGCGGCAGACAGCCTTGGCTTCCTCGATCTGCAGCAGCGCGGGACCGGTGTTGCCGATGGGGAAGAACAGCTCGGGGTCTTCCTCGCGGCAAACGGCGTGGTGACGCCAGTCCATGGCTGCTACCTCTCCTCGTGTGTGGCTTGCTTGTGAATGTGAACGCTTTCACGAATCCCTTGACGGGGGAAGTGGGGCCTCACAAATGTGATGCGGGTCCCACTGAAGTCAAAGAAGGGGATTCCGGCTCTCAAGGGGGCCCTGATGGCGGGGCCGTCCCGATCGCCATGAAGAGACTCGCAAACCTCGGCGGCGGATACAACCCCTTCCGGAAACTTTTTTTTGAATCCTTGGTGTCGACTAGCTCACAGCCGTCATTCGAGGGGGTGGATCCTGGCCTAAACGTTCGAGTGGAAGGACTTTGGCCCCTTCCACTTACACAATCACACGCAGTGCACGCCGTACGCCTGTGAAGCTCACGCTCGTACGCAGTCCCAGGTGGTCACCGTCCATCTGAAACGGCAATGGCGCCTGCGAATGCAAGGTGAACCGGGTGAGGTCGTGCAGTGTCACCGCGTGCTTGCCGCGGGGCCCCCGGTCCGGGCTGGAGGTCAGCAACTGGGTGCCGTAGCGGCTCACGGCCAGCGGCGTCAGTCTCTGCAGTCCCAGCACGTCGAGGCCGGTGTCGAAGGACGCCTCCGGCGCCGCGTACAGCGGCTTGTTCCCGAAGTAGGACCACGGCGCGGTGTTGCACACGATCGAGAGCGCCAGCTCCCGCACCGGCTCGGCGTCCTCCCGCTCCAGCGTGATCGTCCCGGTGCGGCGGTGCGGCTCGTTCAGGAACTGCCGTACGACCTGGCGCACATACAGCGGATGCGTGGAGCGCTTTCCGCGCTCCCGCTGCTGCTCCACCCTGCCGATCACCCCGGCGTCGAACCCCAGCCCCGCGGTGAAGGTGAACCAGCGGTCGGGAATCTCCGCGTCGTCCGAGCCCGGTACGCCTCCGGCGATCCCCAGGCCGACCGTCCGCTCGGAGCCCGCCTCCAGCGCGTCCAGCAGATGGCCGGTGGCCTCCACCACGTCGTTGGGCATCCCCAGGGCGCGCGCGAAGACATTGGTGGAGCCGCCCGGTACCACGGCCAGCCGGGGCAGCCGCTCCGGGTCGGGGCCGTCGTGCAGCAGCCCGTTGACCACCTCGTTGACCGTGCCGTCCCCGCCGAGCGCGATGACCAGCTCGGTGGTGCCGCCCTGGGCGGCCTGCCGCGCGAGGTCCCTGGCGTGGCCCCGGTACCGGGTGGTCGCCACCTCCAGTTTGAGATCGCTCGCGAGGGCATGCGCCAGCACGTCACGGGTCCGGGCGCTGGTGGTGGTGGCTGCCGGGTTGACCACGAGTAGTGCGCGCATGGGGTGAGGGTACCTACCGCGGGGTACACGGCCCAGCCCCGCCGGTGCCGGAGGGCTAGGCTGCCCTGGTGAGCGAAAGGTCGAAGCGGGCGGACGCCGCCACGGAAGCGGACGAGGCGACGGGGACCCGGCAGGAGGCGCGCGGTCCGCGCAGGATCGTCGTCGCCGCCGTACTGACCGGCGCCGAAGGGCTGGTCGTCGCGGCCTTCGGGGTCGTCTCGCTGGTGCTGCTGGTCACCCGGCGGCCGGACGACACGACGCAGGCCGCCACCCTGGCCGCCACCGTCCTCGCGCTGTCCGTGCTGCCGCTGGCCGCGGCCGGCGGGCTGTGGCTCCGGCGCCGCTGGAGCCGGGGGCCCTCGATGATCGTGCAGCTCATCGCGCTGCCCGTCGCCTGGCAACTGGGCAGCAACGGGGGCGGTTCACTGGCCGCCGGCGTCGCGCTGGGCCTGGCGGCCGTCGTCGTACTGGGGTGCCTGGTGAACCCGAAGGCCACCGAGGCGCTCGGTATCGGCCGGGACTGAGCCCCCGGGAGCCGACCCCTCCGGTGCGCAGCGCCCCTTCCCGCCGACCGCGGGACGCGCCCCGGTTCAGGAGAAGGGGCGGAGCCGGAGGATCACTCCTCCACCAGCAGGCGGTCCCGCAGTTGTGCCAGGGTTCTCGCCAGGAGTCTGGAGACGTGCATCTGGGAGATGCCGACCTCCTGGGCGATCTGGGACTGGGTCATGTTGCCGAAGAACCGCAGCAGCAGGATCTTCTTCTCCCGCGGCGGCAGCTCCTCCAGCAGCGGTTTGAGTGACTCCCGGTACTCGACGCCCTCCAGGGCGTCGTCCTCGGCGCCGAGGGTGTCGGCGACGGCCGGGGACTCCTCGTCGGTGTCGGGCACGTCGAGCGACAGGGTGCTGTAGGCATTCGCGGACTCCAGGCCCTCGAGGACCTCCTCCTCGGAGATCGAGAGCCGCTTGGCCAGCTCGTGCACGGTCGGGGCGCGGCCGTGGAGCTGGGAGAGCTCGGCCGTCGCCGAGGTGAGGGACAGCCTCAGCTCCTGGAGCCGCCGGGGCACGCGCACGGCCCAGCCCTTGTCGCGGAAGTGGCGTTTGATCTCGCCGACGACCGTGGGTGTCGCGTACGTCGAGAACTCGACGCCGCGCTCGGGGTCGAAGCGGTCGACCGACTTGATCAGACCGATCGTCGCGACCTGCGTCAGGTCGTCCAGCGGCTCGCCGCGGTTGCGGAAGCGGCGGGCCAGATGCTCGACGAGGGGCAGATGCATCCGCACCAGGTGGTTGCGCAGCTCGGCGCGCTCGGGCCCGTCCGGCAGCGTGCGCAGCCGGACGAAGAGCGCCCGCGCGCCGCCGCGTTCCTGCGGGTCGGGCCCGTGGGACGCGCCCGCGTCGTGGCCGGCGGCCCGCTCACGCCGCTCGTGCTGCTGCTGGTCCATAGCGTCCGCCCGCTCTGCCTGCTTGGGTCGCTGCATGCTGGGGTCGGCCGGGTGCGGCCGGGGCTGTTGCTCGGGAACGCCCCGGGAGACCGCCCCCGGGCGGCCTGACCACATCTGACTTGCCTCGTGCTCGGTCACGATGCTCCGGGTCCTGCACCGCGCTTCTTGTGCAGGCTGATGCTGACCGTACGGTCATCCGACACTGCTGAACCCACCTCACCGGCCAGGGCCGAGAGCACCGTCCACGCGAAGGTGTCGCGTTCGGGGGCACGGCCATCGGTCGTCGGCGCCGAGACGGTGACGTGCAGCGAGTCGCCGACGAGCTGGAAGACACAACTGAGTACGGAACCGGGGACGGCCTGCTGGAGCAGGATCGCGCACGCCTCGTCCACGGCGATCCGCAGATCCTCGATCTCGTCGAGGGTGAAGTCCAAGCGGGCCGCGAGCCCGGCGGTGGCCGTCCGCAGCACCGACAGATAGGCACCCGCAGCCGGCAGCCGGACCTCGACGAAGTCCTGCGACGCGGGCTCGCCTGCGATCTGGGACACCCTCACCTCCAAGGTGGCACGAGCCGGTCGGGCCTCACGGGCCGAAGCGGCTGTTGATTCGTTTCGTCAGTGACGCTATCGCGATCCGTGTCACGATGCCGCACGCATCGATCACTGCCGCCTCATTCCTGAGCGTCACCCATAGTAAACATATGGGTACTTTCTGTGGCTAGGGGGTGGAGGCCCCAAATCCGCCGTGATTACGCTGTGTTGGTCTCATGGGGTTGCCGTGGGCCGCTTTCCGGAACGACTCCCGAGATCCCCGTGGCCACCCTGTGTGCCCGGCCGGGGGCGCCTCGGCGACGCCGGAAGGGCCTGCCATGTCAGTACCCGTCACCTGATGCGTTCATAGCCCCTCGCGGCACAGGCTCCGACAA
Organism: Streptomyces sp. NPDC007025; assembly: GCF_042869455.1. Classification (NCBI taxonomy): domain Bacteria; kingdom Bacillati; phylum Actinomycetota; class Actinomycetes; order Kitasatosporales; family Streptomycetaceae; genus Streptomyces; species Streptomyces sp. NPDC007025. The sequence goes on from NZ_JBIAFT010000007.1 coordinate 354,448, forward strand.
GGGCCGAAACCCGCCCCTGCGAGTGACCCCGAAACGGGTCGGAGGTGCCCGAGGGGGGCGAGAGGTGGCTACTCAGTGTCACTCCGGGCGGAGGGGTGGCGGAAACCCGGGTGCGGAGAGTGAACAGTGTCTTCACGGTGTGTCACCGTTCTGAGGGGAATGCCCGGCCGGTGACGACGGCGGTCACCGTGCTGCCCCGGAGGAAGGCACCCTCCTCCGTGAGCCGGGTGAGCGCGAACAGCAGCTTGGTCACATAGGTCTCCTCCAGCGCGGGCAGCCCGTGCCGCCGGGCGAAGTCCGCCGCGAAGTCGGACAGCTCCGGGTCCGTCTTCGCGTAACTGCCGCCGTGGAAACGTTCCTCCAGCCACCAGTCGCCCCGCGGCCCCCCGAAGGCCTCCCGCTGGAGCCGTGCGATCTCCCCGGCGAGGAACCCACCCTTCAGCACCGGCACCCCGAGGCCGCGCTGACCTGCGGAAAGGCCCGCCGCCATGCCCGCGAGGGTGCCGCCGGTACCGCAGGCGACGGCAGCCACATCGGTGTGCCCGCGCAGTTCCGCGCCCAGCGCCGCACACCCGCGCACGGCCGCCGCGTTGCTGCCCCCCTCCGGGACGACGGCGCAGGGCCCGAAGCGGGTGCGCAGCTCGTGGTGGAACGCGGGGTCGGCGCGGCGGCGGTAGTCGGCGCGCGTGACGAAGTGCAGCAGCATGCCGTCCTCGGCGCAGCGGGCGAGGGACGGGTTGAGCGGCCGGTCGGCCAGCTCGTGACCCCGGACCACCCCGACCGTGCGCAACCCGAGCAGCCTGCCCGCCGCCGCGGTGGCGCGCAGATGGTTGGAGTAGGCCCCGCCGAAGGTCAGCAGCCGCCGGTGGCCGCTCTCGGCCACCGCCCGGAGGTTGGGGGCGAGTTTGCGCCACTTGTTACCGGAGGGGTACAGCTCCACCGGCCCCGGCCCCGGCCCCGGCCCCGGCCCCGGCCCCGGCCCCGGCCCCGGCCCGGGCCGATCGGCGGCCGCCGCATGCACGAGGTCCTCCCGCTTCAGCAGCAGCCGCACACCCCGGCGGACGAAGCGCTCGTCCTCGACCTCCTGGAGCGGGGAGGGCGGGCGGGGCCGCAGGGCCGCGGCGACATCGACGGAGTGGCTCACCCCTCCATTGTGGCGGTCGGACTCCGGTGCCCGCGGATCCCCGCCCGGGCCGCGGGGACGCCGCGGGGCAGGCGACCGGTCACTTGAGGCGCTCGGCGATCCGCTCCCGCAGGGCGTCCATGGTGAAGCCGCGGGGGTCGCTCTTCTGGTCCGTCCACTCCAGGTGGCCGATGACCGACCGGGCGCCCCAGCCGTGGTGCCGGCACAGCGCGGCCGCGGCCCGCACGATCGCCTCCAGCTGCTCGTCCGGCCACGGGTCCTCGCCGTCTCCGAGGTTCTCGCACTCGAAGCCGTAGAAGTACCGGTTCCCGTCGGTGTTCTGCTGGTTCGGCCGCGGGGTGGCGCGCTCGGCGACGACGGCGCGCAGCACGTCGTCGTCGCCGGAGCCCGCGTGGTTGGCCCGGCCGTGGCCGGTCAGATGCACGGTGCCGTCCTTGGTGACGCAGCCTTGGGCGAGCGGCCCCGGCAGATCCTCGCGGCCGTCGTAGATCAGATCGACTGTCGCGGCCGAGCCGCTGGTGACGGTGTGGTGGATCACGACACCGTGCACCGGGCCCCACGGCCCCTGCTGGTCGCGGTTGTGGTTGCGCCAGTCCCGGACCTCCTCGACCCGGGCCCCCTCCTTCTCCAGGGCCCGGACGAATGCGGTCGCGGTGATGGGTGTGGCCATGCTCGCCTCCGGCTGCCGGGTGTCCGGCCGCGGCCGGAACCTGTCCCGGGGTCATACCCGTTGCCGCGCCGCTTCTAGCCGTGCCGTGCCGCACCCGCGGCGGGCGTCACCCGTACGAGGAGGGCGCGCACCCGGGGGTCGCGCCCGTAGGGCCGCAGCAGCTCCGGTATCCGGGAGCGGGCCACCCGCACCCGGCCCGAGCGGACCTGCGCGGACACCTCCAGGAATCCGCTCCACGCGGCGCACGCCTCCGCCAGCCGGCCGCGCGAGAGCAGGAGTTCGGCCAGTTCCGCCTGGCACACGGCGCGGGTGCGGCGCTCGCTCGCGGGGCGGGCGTGCAGTGAGGCGCGCAGGTCGTCGATGGCGCCTTCGCGGTCGCCGAGCGCCACCCGCACCTGGCTGGACTGGTAACGCAGCGCCGCACTCCGGTAGCTGCCGACCGGCTCGCCCGTGGGACTCTCCGGACCGGTGGTCAGATCGACCGGGGACCGGGCCAGTTGCCGCTCCGCGCGCTCCAGCGCCTCCAGCGCCCGGCCCTCCCGGCCGCACGCCGCGTCCGCCACGGCAAGTCCGGCGTACAGGAACGCGCGCGCCGAGGGGTCGGTGTCCGCCGGGGCCGCGGCCAGGGCCGCCCGGGCGAGCAGCAGGCTCTCGCGCGGGTGGCCCAACTGGTGCGCCTGCGAGCTGAGGGCGCGGCGGGCCAGCGCGACTCCTTCCGGATCGGCGGCCTCCGCGGCGAGTTCCGCCGCGGTGAGGAAGGCGCGCTGGGCGAGTCCGTGCCGCTGCTCGTCCACGTAGACCCGGGCCAGCAGGAAGCTCAGCCGTGCGGCGCCCGCCTGGATACCGCGCTGGTGCGCGCCCTCCTCGTCGTGGCGCAGCGAGCGGACGAGCCCCGAGAGGCAGGCGGCGAGCGGGGTGCGGATATGACCGCCGCCGTACCGGTCGGCCTGCAGCGCGAAGAACCGGGCGTGCTCGTGGACCGAGGCGACCTGGCCCGGTTCGGGGGTGCGTGCGGGGCGGGAGCCGCGGGCCGTGCAGCCGTTCCGGGCGCCGGGCAGCGGCGCCGGGGTGGGGGCGCCGGGCGCGGTGACCGGATCGTCCGCGGCCGGCTCGGCGCCCGCTTCCGCCGGGGCGCCGTCGGGACGGCCGTCCCGCTGTCCGCGTACCGTCTCGGTGAGCAGTTCCAGGGCGTACGGCGCCGGGGGCGGGGTGTCCGCGCGGGGCGGCGGGATCACCGGCGCGGTGAGCGCGGTGAGCTGGTCGGCGGGGCGCAACGGCCGGCCGAGGCCGAAAAGGCGGGCGTCCAAAGGGTGTTCCCGGACCCCCGCCGGTGCCTCGGTGTCGGCCGCCGGGGCACCGGAGCCGAGCGGGCCCCGGAGCCGCTCCCGGTGCCCGGCCGGCGCGGGCCCGGCGGCCGGGAGTGGTCCGTCCTCCGCCGGATCGGAGGCGTCGTCCTCGCCACCGCCACCGCCACCGCCACCGCTGTCGCCTCGCGGGCGGGCCGCCGTGCCGGGGCGGCAGCCGCGCCCGCTGAGCATGCCCAGGTCCGCCACCGTGATCCGGCGGCCGAGGCGGCGCGAGAGCGCCTCCGCCATCAGGTGCTGCACCCGGGGGTCGGGACGGCTGCCGCGCAGCCAGTGGGCGACTGAAGTTCTGTCGTACCGGAGGTGGATGCCGACCTCGGCGCCCAGACGAGCCAGGGCACGCGCGAACGCCGCCTGCGTCCACTCGCTCTCCTCCAGCAGGGCACGCAGCGCGCGGTTGGGGGCGCGTGTGCGGGACCCGGTGCTCGGGGACGCCGTGACGCGTACGGGGTCAGCGGGTCGCATGGTTGTTCCTGAGGTGGAACCGGATGGGGTCGTTCACTGTTCTGCCTCACTTCCGGAATCAAGTGATGTCTTTCCGTAGCTCTCCGTGTGCTTGATGTGCTGTCATGCACCCGGACGTTTTCAGGGAACCGCATCGCTCCCCGCTGCGGGAGCATGTGCCGGGTGCACGACTGCGTGGTGCTTTCACACCCCGTGTGAAAGCAGGTCCATTACTCTGCGAGACGACACGTTGGACCCGACGGAGGGCGGCATGGAGCCCAACAGCCAACTGGACGCGCTCCTTGACCAGGCAGGGATGTCCCGAGCCGGTCTTGCGGCGAGAATCAATCGATTAGGCGACCAAGCAGGAACAACCCTGCGTTACGATCACACGGCCGTGGCGCGCTGGTTGAAGGGGCAACGGCCACGCGGCAGAGTCCCCGAGTTGATCTGCGAGATCCTCGGGCGCCAGCTCGACAGAACCCTCACACTCAGTGACATCGGCATGGATGTCCCGGCGGACGGCCGGCTTCCCGGACCCGCGCTCGGCTCCGAGGCGGCGGGCCTGGAGCGGTTCGTGGAGCGCGCTGCCTCCCTGTGGCGCTCCGACCGCGTGCACGGGGACCGGCTCGGCCCCGCCCTGCTGACCGGCGGCGCGGCTGTCGCGCCGGTGTGGGAGTGGGAGAACCCGCCCGAGGACCGGGACGTCTCGCGCACCGGCGGTGCCGAGGTCACCGACGCGGACGTGGGGGTGCTGCACGCCGCCCGCGGCCACTACGAGCACCTGTACCGGAACGCCGGAGGAGTCGCCACCCGCGGCCGGGTGGTCGGCTTTCTGCACGGCGAGGTCGCCCCGCTGCTGCGCGGGAGCTACGACGACACCACCGGCCGCGCGCTGTGCCGCGCCGCCGGCTCGCTTGCCGCCATCAGCGGCATCTGCGCCTACGATGCCGACGCGCAGGGGCTGGCCCAGCGCTACTTCCACCAGGCGCTGCGGCTGGGCAAGGCGTCCGGCGACCTGGTCTTCGGCGGCTACGTGGTCGCCCTTCTCGTCAACCAGGCGCTGTTCCTCGGCGACACCCGGCATGCGCTCGCCTGTTCCGAGGCCCTGCTGCGCACCACGGGACCGCGCATCAGCGCCGCGCTCGCCACGGATGTGTACGCGATGCAGGCCGGTGCGTACGCCCGGCTCGGAGACCGGCGCAGCGCGCACGACTGCATGCGCCGGGCCGAGGCGTACTCCGAGCGCATTCGCCCCGCGGAGGAGCCCGAGGAGACGAGCTACGTCCAACCGGGACTGGTCGAGGTGCGGTTGGCCGAGGCGCTGATCCTGCTGGGAGAGCTGTCCGCGGCTGCCGAGTACGCCCAGCGGGCGGCCCGCGCGCCCGCGCACGCCCGCGGCCGGGTGAACCGGCTCGCCACCCTCACCGACGTGGCGCTGCACGCGGGGGAACCCGAACGTGCCGCGGTCACCGCGGCGGAGATGGTGGACACCGCGCAGGGCATCGAGTCGCAGCGGCTGCGCGGGCGCATGCGCAGGGTCAGGAAGCGGCTGGAGCAGCACCCCGGGACTTCGGCGGTCGAGGCGGCGAAGCTCATCGAGGACTCACTGAGCGTGCCGTTCTGAGCCGGGGCGCGCCCTGCGCCCCTGTCAGTGAGCGCGCACGACATGCTGGGATGTGCCCAACCTCCGTCGGGAAGGGGGCACATACGTGCGATGGAAGAACCTGGGTGAACACACTGTGTACGAGAACCAGTGGCTTCGGGTGAATCTGGCGGATGTGGAACTGCCGAACGGGCGCCACCTGGATCACTATCTGATCCGGCTGCGGCCCGTCGCCGCGGCGACCGCGGTCAACGAGCGCAACGAGGTGCTGCTGCTGTGGCGGCACCGCTTCATCACGGACAGTTGGGGGTGGGAGCTGGCGGCGGGCGTCGTCGAGGAGGGCGAGGACCTGGTCGAGGCGGCGGCCCGGGAGATGCTGGAGGAGACCGGCTGGCGCCCGGGACCGCTCCGCCATCTGATGACCGTCGAGCCGTCCAACGGACTCACCGATGCCCGGCACCACATCTACTGGTCGCCGGGGGCCGACTACGTGGGCCCGCCGGAGGACGACTTCGAGTCCGAGAAGCGCGAGTGGGTCCCGCTCAAGGAGGTGCCCGACCTCATCGCCGCGGGCGAGGTCCCCGCGGCGAACATGGCCGCGGCGCTGCTGATGCTCCACCGCGTCCGCTTCGGGTGAGCCGGCCCGGGGCCGCCCCTCGGCCGGTGAGGAGCTGCCCCGGGCCCCCGGCCGCGCGGGGGCGGCCTCAGCCCTTGAGGAAGTCGTCGCCGTTCTGCGCCACGTGCTCCTGGACGGCGGCGAGAGCCCGCTGCACCTCCTGCGCCGAACCGGTGCCCTTCTGCTCCGCGTAGTAGGCGGCTCCCAGCCGGCGCAGCAGGTCGTTGCCCGCGCGCTGGGCCTGGACCTCCTCCACCTTCTCCTTGCCCTGCGCGATGCCCCGCTGTGCCTGCTCCTTGGCGCGGTCGAGAAAGCCTGCCATGGTCCTGCCTCCGTCGTGTACGGCTCTACCGGCCGGGTCGGCTCCGGTACATCCGTCAACGTATGCCGTGATCAGCCGGTTCCCCGCCGCCCACGGCTGCGCCGAACCGGCTGGTCAGTCCATTTCACACGATCGCCCGAACGGCCCTCGGCGGGGCCGGCGGTGCCCGTGCTCCGGCCGCGCCGAAGGGGGCACCCGCGGGCGCGGTTACGGTTGTCCGGTGAACGCACAGCCAGAGGCCGGGGACGGCACCGTCCGGTGGGACGAGGGAGGCCGGGAGCGGACGGCCGCGTGGCGGTCGGAGAGCGGTGCCCGGCCGCCACGGCGGATCGCCGTCGCCGACGACCGGATGGCCGCCGACATCGCCTACAAGCTGGTCTGCGAGGGGACCGCGCTGCTGTGGCGCGGCGACTACCACGGTGCCCGGCAACTGCTGGCGGCGCTCGGCCGCCGGGTGGACCGCAAGCAGCCCAAAGCGGGGGCCACCCCCCTGGAGGGCTTCCACCTCCACCGGCAGGCCCGCTCCCGCCGGGCCCGGATCCTCGGCATGCTGCTGGTCCCGCTGGAGACCGCGCCCGGCGGCTCCTACGCCGTACCGCTGCGCCGCGCGCCGCAGGTGGGACCCGCCTGTGTGGCCGCCTACGGCGCGCCCGGCGGCGCCGTGGGCGACCTGGCGCTGGTGTCGCTGCGCGAACTGCAGGGCGTGCTCGGCGCGTACGAATGGTGGCGCAACGGGGTGCCCGTCGAAGCACTGGGCGGCGACCGGATCCACCCCTACCACGGGGTCTTCTCACCGGTACGCGGCGAGTACGTCGACCTGGTCGCACAGGCTCCGCTGCCGGACCGTCCGGCTGCCGGACTGCTGGCCTTCGACGTCGGCACCGGGACCGGCGTGCTGGCCGCGGTGCTGGCCCGGCGCGGTGTGGGCCGGGTGATCGCCACCGATCTGGGCGAACGGGCGGTGGAGTGCGCGCGCGAGAACGCCGCGCGGCTCGGCGTGGCGGAGGCGGTCGAGGTCGTACGGTCCGATCTCTTCCCGCCCCCGGACGCCGGGCGGGCGGACCTCGCGGTCTGCAATCCGCCGTGGCTGCCCGCCAAACCGACCTCGGTACTGGAGCATGCGGTCTACGACCCCGACAGCCGCATGCTGCGGGGCTTCCTCACGGGCCTGGCCGAGCGGCTCGCCCCCGGCGGCGAGGGCTGGCTGATCCTCTCCGATCTCGCCGAGCACCTGGGCCTGCGCCCCCGCGAGCAGTTGCTGGAGTGGATCGCCGACGCCGGACTGGAGGTGGCCGGCCGGCTCGACGCCCGGCCCCGGCACGGCAGGGCCGAGGACCCGGAGGCGCCCCTGCACGCGGCCAGGGCCGCCGAGACGACGCGGCTGTGGCGGCTGCGCCCGGCGGCCGGCTGAGCCGCGGCCGTCCGCACGGGCAGCGGCCGGTGCGCCGGGGCGCGGGCGAGGTTCAGCCTGTCCGCCCCGTGGCACGGTGCCGGACCCAGACGTTGGGCTCCACGTAGACGGCGTGCCCCCGCACCGGATCGCAGTGCACCGGCGCCAGCGCACCCGGCACCCGCACCTCTCCCGCACGGTCGAAAGGCAGCCCCGTCCACTCCCGCCACCGGGCCAGGGACGCGCTCACCGTCATGGAAGCGGGCGCGACCTGCTCCACGGTGCCGCCCGCGCGAACGTGTACCCGCAGCCACGGGTCGGCGGGCAGTCCGTCGGCGCGCAGTTCGCCGATGTGGTCGGCCATCGGCAGCTCCGGCCGCTGCTGCTTGGCCGTCGGGCGTACCGGGGCCACCAGTTCCCGGTGCCCCTGCCGGTGCGCCGCCGCGCGCAGCCCGTCCAGCATCCGGCAGGACAGTCCGCGGCCCCGGTGCGCCGGGTCGACGGTGATCTCCAGCGCGCTCACCGCCGTGGCCGGACGGCCGTGCCGCCGGTCGGCGCAGGCCCATGTCAGCACCCTGTCCCACCCTTGGTCGGGGGTCTCCTCACGGCCGGCCGAGTCGGCGTCGAAGGGCACGCCGTACCCGCGCGCGACGACGCGGTCCCCGTCCGTGGCGACGACGCAGTACTCCGGGAAGTCCTCCGGGACCTGCGGGAGCAGGGTGCAGGCGACCAGGTCCGCCGCGACGAAGGCCGGCCAGTCGTCGGAGATCTCGTAGAGCCTGCCGGTCAGTTCGGGGCGGTCGGCGAGGCGGGTGATCTCGACGGTGCCGGAGCTGTGGGGCGTCATGAGCCGGACGCTTCCACAAACGGTGGAGCGCGGTCCACGGACTTGTGCGGGGCGCCGCGTTCGGTCTCGGCGGCGTCCCCATCACGGAGGCCGGTCCGGTGCGGGGACGGCCCGCGTACGTCCGGGGCCCATGCCGCCGACGACATGCAACGCCTGTCCTTTATGGTGCAGTTGATTACCGTCGCGGTAGTTGGGATTGATTTCCCACCCTATAGTGGAGTACCGTACTGCGTCGAACCCTCGTTGTTCCTGTCATGGCGACTCTGTGCCGACCTGCTGTACAGGTCCCGCCACACGTGATCACGTTGGCGGACACGCTCGCACTGGCGCGTTCCCAGCACGCGGAGCATCCTCAACTCCCCCTCGTGCTGCGGCTGATCGAGAACACCGGCGTGCGGACCAGACACCTCGTCCAACCCCTGGAGCTGACCCTCCGCCATCCCGGTTTCGCGGCGCGGAACTCGGTGTACGAGGCGGAGGCCAAGGCCCGGGTTCCCCGGGTCGTCGGCCGGGCCCTGGCCGCCGCCGAACTGGAGGCCGGGGAGATCGACCTCATCGTCTACGTCTCCTGCACCGGCTTCATGATGCCCTCGCTGACGGCCTGGCTGATCAACACGCTGGGCTTCCGCTCCACCACCCGCCAACTGCCCATCGCGCAACTGGGCTGCGCGGGCGGCGGAGCGGCGATCAACCGGGCACAGGACTTCTGCACGGCCTACCCCGAGGCCAACGCGCTGATCGTCGCGTGCGAGTTCTGCTCCCTGTGCTACCAGCCCACCGATGTCGGCGTCGGCGCGCTGCTCTCGGACGGCCTGTTCGGGGACGGGGTGGCGGCAGCCGTGGTCCGCGGCTCGGGCGGCACGGGCATCCGGCTGCTGCGCAACGGCTCCTATCTGATCCCGGACACCGAGGAGTGGATCTCCTACGACGTGCGCTCCACCGGCTTCCACTTCCTGCTGGACAAACGGGTCCCCTCGACCATGGGCCCGCTGGCGCCCGCACTGTGCGAACTGGCGGCGCGGCACGGTTGGGACGCCTCCGCGCTGGACTTCTACATCGTGCACGCCGGCGGTCCGCGGATCCTGCTGGACCTGGGGAAGTACCTGGAGGTGCCGCAGCACGCCTTCCGGTTCAGCCGGGCCACGCTGACGGAGTACGGCAACACCGCCAGCGTCGTCGTCCTGGACGCCCTCCGCAGGCTGTTCGACGAGGGCGGACCCGGTGAAGGCGCGCGCGGACTGCTGGCCGGGTTCGGCCCCGGCATCACCGCGGAGATGGCACTGGGCCGCTGGGAGGGCACCGCGGTGCAGGCGGGCCCGGCGGACACCGCCCGGCAGTGCGCCGGGACCCGGCACGGACAGGGGCCCGCCGGGAAGGCCGGGAAGACCCCCGGACCCCACCCGGAGAACCCACCGGAAGGAGCACTGAGCCCGTCATGACGCGTACCGGAGCAGAGAAGCCCGGCCCGCGGCGACCCAGGCCGTGCAGCGGCCTGGTCGTGCCCCCGGGCGGGGGTCGCACCCTGCGCACCGCCGCCCAGCAGGTGACCTTCAAGGTGACCGGGCAGCACTCCCGGGCCGCCTCCAGCTTCGAGGTCGTCGTACCGCCCGGCTTCGACGTGGGCGCCCATGTGCACACCCGCAGCGAGGAACTCTTCTACGTCCTGGAGGGTGAGCTGGAGCTGCTCGCCTTCGAACCCCGGGTGCGCACCCGGGGCGGCTGGCGGGAGTGGGAGTCGGCCGCCGGCGACCGTCCCGTGCGCGCCACCGCGGGCACCACCGTGCTGGTGCCGCCGGGCTGCCCGCACGCGTTCGCCAGCCCGACCGGATCCCCGGCGCGGATGTTCTTCCAGGCGGCGCCGCCGCCCGACCACGAGCGGTACTTCGACGAACTGCTCGACATCCTGTCCGCGGACGGCCCGCCGGACGAGGCGGCCGTCGCCGAACTGCGGGCCCGCTACGACATCGAGCAGCTCACCCCGCTCCGGCACGGCCCGCCCCCGGGACCGGTGCCGAAGGGCGCCCCGGACCGGACCGAGGAGGGCTGACCATGGCGCAGTGCCCGCTCTACGACCTCCCGGCCGATCCGCCGGAGCTGGAGTTCGACCCGTTCCTGCGGGCAGCCCTGGAGAGCCCGCCGTCCCGCATCCGGCTGCCGCACGGCGAGGGGGACTGCTGGCTGGTGACGCGGTACGACGACGTCCGCTTCGTCACCTCGGACCCCCGGTTCAGCCGGGACATCGTCGGCCGTCCCACCCCGCGCATGACCCGGCATCTGATTCCGCTCGACCGCGCCGTCAGCTTCGTCGACCCGCCCGAGCACGCGCGGGTGCGCTCCGTGGTGGCGCCGGTGTTCGGCAGCGGCGCGGTCGAGCGACTCCGGCCCCGGGTCCGGGCGCTCGTGGCGGAGCTGGTGGACGGGATGCTGGCGGCCGGCCCCCCGGCCGACGTAGTGCGGTACGTCGTCTCGCCCCTGCCGCTGGCCGTGGTGGGGGAGCTGCTGGGGGTACCGCCCGAGGACCGCACACAGGTGCGCGACTGGGCCTCGACGCTGCTGACCCGCGCCTCGGACGACGCGGCGGCCGAACGTGCCCAGCAGGTGAAGGCGGCGGCCCGGCAGTACTTCCGGGAGTTGGCGGAGCTGCGCCGGTCCCGGCCCGCTCGTGACCTGATGACGCGAATGGTGGAGGCGGTGGACGCCGGGCGCATCGACGAGGAGGAACTGCTCGCGCTGGCCACCCTGATCGGGCTCAACGGGTGGCACGCGGTGCGCAACAACGTCTCCAACATGGTCTACCTGCTGCTGACCCGGCCCGAGCTGCGCGAACGGCTGCGCGCCGAACCGGAGTCGGTGCCGCGCGCCGTCGAGGAGCTGCTGCGCTGGATCCCGCACAAGCACGGGGTGGGACAGCCCAGGATCGCCATCGAGGACGTCGAGGTGGGCGGGGTGCTCGTCCGCCGCGGCGAGGTGGTGCAGGTGTCCTACGTGGCGGCGGGCCGCGACCCGAGCCGCTTCCCCGACCCGGACACGGTCGACATCGACCGCCAGGGCCCGCCGCACCTGGCTTTCGGGCACGGGCCGCACCACTGCGTGGCACCGCTGCTGGCCCGGATGGAGGCGGAGGAACTGCTGTCGGCGCTGCTGCGCCGGCTACCGGGGCTGCGGCCGGCCGTGCCCGCCGAGGAGATCGCCTGGCAGGGCAGTGTGCTCATCAGAGGGCCGGTCGGGCTTCCGGTCACCTGGTGAGCCCGGCGGCGGCCGGCGCGGGCCGCGCCCCGGCAGCCCGCTGCCGGACCTCCCGGCCGGCGCGTCCGGCGCTCGGACGGGAAACGGCCGCACCCGGTCCGGACGGGACTCGGTCGGAGTCCCGCGGACCGGGTGCGGCCGTTCGTACCCGCGGAAGGGGGACCTGCGGGCCGGGTCAGCCCTGCTTGGTCTCCCAGAAGATCTTGTCGATCTCGGCGATGAGCTCCAGCGCCTTCTGCCCGGTGGCCGGGTCGGTGGAGCCCTTGGCGGCGCTGAGCGCCTTGAGGGTGTCGTTCACCAGCTGGTGCAGCTGCGGGTACTTCTCGAAGTGCGGCGGCTTGAAGTAGTCGCTCCACAGCACCGAGACGTGGTGCTTGGCGAGTTCCGCGCGCTCCTCCTTGATGACGGTGGCCCGGGTCCGGAAGTGCGGGTCGTCGTTGGCCTGGTACTTCTCCTGAACGGCCTTCACGGATTCGGCCTCGATCCGGGCCTGTGCCGGGTCGTAGACACCGCAGGGCAGGTCACAATGGGCGCTGACCTGCACCTTGGGGGCGAACAGTCGGGAGAGCATAAAAGCCGTCCTTCCTCGTGATCGTCTTCTCACGTGCGAGATTACTCCGTGTGGGAAGTCTTTTCGCGTGTGCCCCCACGGGCTTAGGACAAAAGTCCGGTGACGGACTGGATCTGGTGGAGTGATCGGGCCGGAGACGGCCTTGGGACCGGAGGCGGGAATATGCCGGAGCGTAGGCCGCAGCGCGGGTCGGGCCACGGGGCGGAGCGCCGGGAGGGGGATCGGCACGAGGGGCCGCTGAAGCGGATCGGGCTGGCCGAGGTCTACAACCCGTCGATGCGGCCGACCCTGCTGCCCGGGGACCAGTTGGTCGTCGGCTACGGGGCCGCCGTGCGTCCGGGCGACGTCGTGGTGCTGCGCCACCCGTTCCAGCACGACCTGCTCATCGTCAAGCGCGCGGTCGAACGGCGTCCCGGCGGGTGGTGGGTGCGCGGTGACAACCCGCGGGTGAAGAACGACAGCCGGGAGTTCGGCGCCGTCCCCGACGACCTGGTCGTGGCCCGGGCCTGGCTGCGGCTGCGCCCGCCGCGCGGGGCTCAGCGCTCGCCGGGTTCCGCGGTGCGCTGGGCGGTCTCCGCCGTGCGTCCGCTGGTCGGCCCGCTGCGGTCCCGGCCGCCCGCGGGGTCCGGTGCGTCCTCGGAGGCGGCCGGGCTGCTCTCCAGGCGTTTGCGGGCCCGGTAGGCCGCCACGTTGGCGCGGGTCGCGCAGCGGTCGGAGCAGTAGCGGCGGGAGCGGTTGGTGGAGGTGTCCAGGTAGGCGTTGCGGCAGGGCGTGGCCTGACAGATGCCCAGCCGGTCCACGCCCAGGTCGGTGAGGTGGAAGGCGAGCCCCATGCAGGCCGTCGCCGCGTAGGCGGCGGTGGCGTTGGCGGGCTGTTCGGCCAGGTGCATGTGCCAGCGGGGCCGGCCCTCGTCGTCCAGGTCGCCGTGCCCGGAGATCTGCGGACTCGTGGGGAACTCCATCAGCAGGGCGTTCAGCAGGTCGACCGCGCGGACCTCGTCGTCCTCGGCGGCCGCGGTGAAAACGGCGCGCAGCCGGGTGCGTACGGCGCGGAGCCGGCTGACGTCCGCCTCGGTCACGCGGCGGGCCATGGTGCCGTGCGACCCGAAGAGTTCGAGGACGGCGCCGACGGAGGTGAGGGTGTCTTCGCCGCGCTCGGGCTGCTCGCTGTTCACGAGGCGCACTGCCAGATCCGAGTAATAGTTCAGTTCCACTTGTGGTCCTTACAGCGGGCGGTCTATCGTCAGTAATGGTTGAAAGTTGTCAGAGCGTATTACGGCGGAGGGCGGGTATGGCGACCCACGCACGGAGCGCTGCCGACTGGCGGCGCCGGCAGGAGAGTTGGGACCGGCAGCAGGAGTGGTACCTGCCCGACCGCGAGGAGCGGTTCCGGGTCATGCTCGACATGACCGAGGCCCTGGTGGGTCCCGAACCCCGGGTGCTCGACCTCGCCTGCGGTACGGGCAGTATCTCGGACCGCGTGCTGCGGCGGATGCCGGTCGCGAGCACCGTCGGCGTCGACCGGGACCCGGCGCTGCTGGCCATCGCGCGCGGCACCTTCGAAGGGGACGGGCGGGCGCGCTTCGTCACGGCGGACCTGAGCGACCCCGACTGGCCGGCCGCACTGCCGGAGGGCCCCTACGACGCCGTTCTGACGGCCACGGCCCTGCACTGGATGCGCACCGAGCCGCTGCGCGCGCTCTACCGGCAGCTCGCGGGCCTGGTGCGGGAGGGCGGCGTGTTCCTGAACGCCGACCACATGCCGGACGAATCGACCCCGCGCATCAACGCCGCGGTGCACGTCTTCGACGAGGAGCGGCGCGCGCGGCGGACCGCCGAGGGGGCGTAGGACTGGAAGGGGTGGTGGCGCGCGCTGGGGGAGGACCCGGAGCTGCGGGCGGTCGCCGCCGAGCGGTTCGCCCTGTTCGGGAATCCGGCCGAGGCGCAGCACAGCGACCACAACGACGAGGAGTTCCCGAGCGCGGAGTGGCACGCGGCCGCGCTGCGCGAGGCCGGTTTCGGCGAGGCCCGCACGGTCTGGTCCTCGCCCGCCGATGCCATGGTCCTCGGACTGCGCTGAGCGCTCCGCACGAGGCCCGCGGCCGGGCCGGCACCCGCGGCCGGGCCGGCACCCGCGGTCGATCCGGCCGGGCGCCCGGGCCGCCCACCCGCACGACGGAGGGCGGGCGGCCCTGGTGGTGCTCAGCGGCGGGCGACGCCCTCCGCGCGGGCCGCCGCCGCCACCGCGGAGGTCACGGCCGGGGCGACGCGCTCGTCGAAGGGCGAGGGGATCACCCGGTCCGCGCTCAGCTCGTCGGCCACCACGGCGGCCAGCGCCTCGGCGGCGGCCAGCTTCATGCCCTCGGTGATGTCCGTGGCGCGCACCTGCAGAGCTCCGGCGAAGACGCCCGGGAACGCCAGCACGTTGTTGATCTGGTTCGGGTAGTCGCTGCGCCCGGTGGCCACCACGGACGCGTACTTGCGCGCCACGTCCGGGTGGATCTCCGGGTTCGGGTTGGCCATGGCGAAGATGAAGGCGTCCTCGGCCATCCGCGCGACGGCCTCCTCGGGCACCGTGCCGCCGCTCACCCCGATGAACACGTCGGCACCCTCGAGCACCGACTCCAGGGAACCGGTGCGGTTCCCCTTGTTGGTGAAGCCCGCCAGGTCCCTCTTGACCTGGGTGAGGTCGCCGCGGTCCCGGGAGACGACGCCCTTGCGGTCGCAGACCGCCACGTCCCCGATACCGGCCTCCACCAGGATCTTCGCGATGGCCACCCCGGCGGCGCCCGCGCCGGAGATGACGGCGCGCAGCGAGCCCAGCGCACGGCCGCTCAGCTTCGCCGCGTTGCGCAGCGCGGCCAGCGTGACGATGGCCGTGCCGTGCTGGTCGTCGTGGAAGACCGGGATGTCCAGCTTCTCCTTGAGGCGGGCCTCGATCTCGAAGCACCGGGGTGCCGAGATGTCCTCGAGGTTGACCCCGCCGAACGAGGGCGCCAGCCGCTGGACCGTGGCCACGATCTCGTCCGTGTCCTGGGTGTCCAGCGCGAGCGGCACCGCGTCGACGCCGCCGAACTGCTTGAAGAGGATGGCCTTGCCCTCCATGACCGGGAGCGAGGCGCCTGGGCCGATGTCGCCCAGCCCGAGCACCGCGCTGCCGTCGGTCACCACCGCGACGACCTGGGACTTCCAGGTGTAGTCGTCGACGAGTTCGGGCTGCTCCGCGATGGCGCTGCAGACCTTGGCGACGCCGGGCGTGTAGGCGAGGGACAGGTCGTCCGCGTCCCGCACGGGCACGGTCGCCTGAACGGCCATCTTGCCGCCCCGGTGCAGGGCGAACGCCGGATCGATCACGTCCGACTCCAGCCCGTCCTTCTGATTGACGATCTCCGCTGCCACTGTGTTGAACCCCTTAGTCGAATCTGGTGAGGGTGACCGCTCCCTGCGGTGAGGAACGGGCGGGCACCGCGTCCGCTTCCCGGGCGAGCGGCCTGCCGCTGCCCGGAGGGAGGTACGGACGCCGGGCGCGCCGCACACGCGCCCTGGTCCCCGGGTGAGGGGTGTAATCGACCTTTCTACCCGACACTCCCCGCCGGGGACGACCTACTTCCGGCCGCACCGGTGTCCAAGCTGGCGGAATGCGGGACAAAGCGCCTCGACTCCGACTCGAAGTCCGCAGGGTGAGACGGCCGGGGAGTGTGAGAGACGGCACTCCGGCCCGTAACCCCCTTTACGGCCGTTCCCACCGCCCTGTATCCGGAGTCCTGTATCCGTTATCCGATTTTGACCTCGGAGGCGTCCTGCTGCCGCTTGTCCGGATGGCAAGATGCCCCCCATCGTTCATCCGTTCATCCGTCGGACACGGTCGCGACATCCGAAGGTGTGTGCCCGACCCCACGGCTGCTCTCCCTCACCGCAGGAGGACCCGCTCATGACCGCTAGCAGGCGCATGACCGCCGGCCGGGCCGCACGTACGGCCGCTCGACGCGCCGGGATCATCCCGGTCGCCCTCGTCACCGGCGGCGCCCTGCTGCTGACCGGCTGCGGCGACCAGACCGAGGGCGCCGACGGCGGCAGCTCCGGCGAGAAGGCCGAGCTGAGCTCGAAGCTGCCCGACAAGATCCGCAGCGCCGGTGTCATCAAGGTCGGCACCGACGCCGCGTACAAGCCGATGGAGTTCAAGGAGGGGGCCGACATCGTCGGCCTGGACCCCGACCTCGCCAAGGCGATGGGGGAGAAGCTGGGGGTCCGCTTCGAGTTCACCAACGGCACCTTCGACGGCCTGATCACCTCCATGCAGACCGGCCGCTTCGACATGATCATGTCGTCGATGACGGACACCAAGGACCGCCAGGAAGGCCTGGACGACAAGGGGAAGAAGGCCGGCAAGGGCGTCGACTTCGTCGACTACCTCTCCGCGGGCTCCTCGATCCTGGTCAAGAAGGGCAACCCGGACAAGATCGAGTCGGTCGACCAGATGTGCGGCAAGAAGGTCGCCACCCAGCGCGGCACCACCTCGCACGAGATCCTCAAGACGCAGACCGAGAAGTGCGTCGAGGACGGCAAGAAGAAGATCGGCATCGAGCCGTACAACACCGACGACGAGGCCCGGGTGCGACTGAAGGCCGGCGGCGTCGTCGCCGACATCTCCGACTTCCCGGTCGCCGCCAACGCGGCCAAGTCCGGCTCCGACTTCGAGGTCGTCGGCGACCAGATGCAGTCCGCCCCCTACGGCATGGCCGTCGCCAAGGACAACAAGAAGCTTCGCGACGCCCTCCGGGCCGCGATGGACGCGATCATCGAGGACGGCTCGTACAAGAAGGCCCTGGAGAAGTGGGGCGTCGAGGACGGCGGCGTCGAGAAGGCCGCGATCAACGGCGGCTCCTGAGCCGCGCGGCGGCGACGCACCCGACACACCCCGCAGGACGTCCAGGACGCTGAGAGGCAAGCCCCCGTGACACCACCCACCACCGACAAGATCCCCTCCGGCGGGGCACCTCCGTCGAAGGACGCACCGGAGGCCATCAAGGCCATCCCCGTACGGCACTACGGGCGGTACGTGTCCGCCGTCGTGGTCCTCGCGCTGCTGGCGCTGCTGATCCGCGCCTTCGCCACCGCGGAGGGGCTGCGCTGGCAGGCGGTGGGGGACTTCTTCTTCAACGACCAGATCCTCGAGGGCGTCCGCAACACGCTGGTCGTCAGCGTGCTCTCGATGCTCATGGGTCTGGTGCTGGGGATCGTCCTGGCCGTCATGCGGATGTCGAAGAACCCGGTGACCTCGTCGGTCGCCTGGGGCTACATCTGGTTCTTCCGCGGCACACCCGTCTATGTGCAGCTGCTGCTCTGGTTCAACCTGGCGCTGATCTTCCCGGTGCTGAACCTGATGCCCCTCTACAAGGACGAGATGACCGACGTCATGACCCCGTTCATGGCGGCGCTCCTCGGCCTGGGGCTGAACGAGGCCGCCTACATGGCGGAGATCTGCCGGGCGGGCATCCAGTCCGTGGACGAGGGCCAGACCGAGGCGTCCCAGGCGCTGGGGATGACTCAGGGCCAGAACATGCGGCGCATCGTGCTCCCGCAGGCGATGCGGGTGATCGTGCCGCCCACCGGCAACGAGTTCATCAACCTGCTGAAGACCTCCTCGCTCTGTTCGGTCGTGATGTACGAGGAACTGTTGCGCAAGGCGCAGAACATCGGCAACAACTCCAGCGCCGTCGTCGAGATGCTGCTGGTCGCCACCATCTGGTACCTCGTCATCACCAGCATCTTCAGCGTGGGCCAGTACTACCTGGAGCGGCGCTACGCGCGCGGCTCCCTGCGCCAACTGCCCGAGACCCCGTG
The DNA here is from genome assembly GCF_042869455.1 of Streptomyces sp. NPDC007025. Classification (NCBI taxonomy): domain Bacteria; kingdom Bacillati; phylum Actinomycetota; class Actinomycetes; order Kitasatosporales; family Streptomycetaceae; genus Streptomyces; species Streptomyces sp. NPDC007025. The sequence goes on from NZ_JBIAFT010000007.1 coordinate 372,512, forward strand.
GCAGCGCGTACGCAAGAACGTCTTCGCCTTCGGGCGCGGCACCGGATCGGGGGCGCAGGGCGCATGAGCACGTCGGTCAAGAAGACGGAGAGCGGCGGAACGATGGTCAGGGCCGAGCGCGTCTGCAAGTCGTTCGGTCACGTCGAGGTCCTCAAGGGCATCGACCTGGAGGTGAAGACCGGCGAGGTGTTCTGCATCGTCGGTCCCTCCGGGTCCGGCAAGTCCACCTTCCTGCGGTGCATCAACCACCTGGAGAAGATCAACGCCGGGCGGCTCTACGTGGACGGCACGCTCGTCGGCTACCGCGAGAAGGGCGGCAAGCTCTACGAGCTGCGGGACCGCGAGGTCGCGGCCCAGCGGCGAGACATCGGGATGGTCTTCCAGCGCTTCAATCTCTTCCCGCACATGACCGCGGTGGAGAACGTGATGGAGGCGCCCGTCCAGGTCAAGCGGACCCCGCGGGCCGAGGCGCGCAAGCGGGCCGCGGAACTGCTGGACCGGGTGGGGCTGGCCGACAAGATCGACTCGTTCCCCGCGCAGCTGTCCGGCGGCCAGCAGCAGCGCGTCGCCATCGCGCGGGCGCTGGCCATGGACCCCAAGCTGATGCTCTTCGACGAGCCGACCTCCGCGCTGGACCCGGAGCTGGTCGGCGAGGTGCTGGACGTGATGAAGGCGCTGGCCCGGGACGGCATGACGATGGTGGTCGTCACCCACGAGATGGGTTTCGCGCGGGAGGTCGGCGACTCGCTGGTGTTCATGGACGGCGGCGTCGTCGTCGAGTCCGGCAACCCCAGGGACGTCCTCACCGACCCGCAGCACGAGCGCACCAAGTCCTTCCTCTCGAAGGTGCTCTAGGCAGCCGTCCGCCGGGAACCGCGCTCCGCCCCGCCGGGCCGGGGCGGACCGCGGTTCCTGGAATACCGGCCCGCGGTGTGATGCTGTGTCCGCCATGGCACATCACGCATCCTTGGGCAGGGTCGGCATCTGGGCCTCCGCACTGCGTACCGACGACGCCGCGCGGCGCCCCCAGGCCGAAGAGGCCGCCGCCGAACTCGACGAGCTGGGCTACGGCACGCTCTGGATCGGCGGCAGTCCCTCGCCGGACATGGCCCAGCGAGTGCTGGCCGCCACCTCGAGGGCGACGGTCGGCACCAGCATCCTCAACATCTGGGAGCACGCGGCTCCCGAGGTCGCCGCGCGGCACGCGCAGTTGACGGACGAGTACGGCGGCCGCTTCCTGCTCGGGCTCGGGGTCAGCCACGCGGAGACGCGCAGCGGGCACGCGCTGGACCATCCGCTGGCCGGCCGGCCCCGGTCGGCCATGCGCTCCTATCTCGACATGCTCGACAACGCGCCGCGTCCGGTGCCCGCCGCCGGGCGCGCGCTGGCGGCGCTCGGGCCGAAGATGCTGCAGTTGGCGGCCGAGCGGTCGCTGGGCGCGCTGCCCTACCTGGTCACCGTCGAACACACCGCGGAGGCCCGCGACATCCTCGGCGCCGACCCGCTGCTGGCCCCCGAGCTGAAGGTGGTCCTGCAACGGCCGGGCGCCGACCCCGCCGCGGCGTACGCCACGGCGCGCGACTACCTCTCCCGTTACCTGGCCCTGGCCAACTACCGCAACAGCCTGCTGCGGCTCGGCTTCGCGGAGTCCGACTTCGACGGCGGCGGCAGCGACCGGCTCGTCGACGCGCTGTTCGCCATCGGCGACGCCGCGGCGGTACGCGCGAAGGTGGACGCGTTCCTGTCGGCGGGTGCCGACCACGTCGCCCTCCAGGTGGTCACCGCCGCCACCGGCACCGACCTCCCCCGGGAGGAGTGGCGCGCACTGGCCGAGGCGCTGCCGCTGCGGGACTGAGCGGCGGCCGGGAACGGCTCCGGGCCCGGCGGACGTGCGCCGACGGCGTGAGATCGGTCGCTCCGGGGCCGGATGGTCTGTCGGTGGGTCGGCGAGGCGGCGTAGCGTCAGGGCATGTTTGCTGCTTACGCCGCTCGTATCGACAAGGAAGAGCCGCTCAGCGGGCTGGAGCTGGGGCAGAGGCCGGAGCCCAAGGTGCCTCCGGGATGGATGACCGTGGCGGTGAAGGCGGCGTCGCTCAACCACCACGACCTCTGGTCGCTGCGGGGCGTGGGGATCGGCGAGGAGTCGCTGCCGATGATCCTCGGCTGCGATGCGGCGGGGGTCGACGACGACGGCAACGAGGTCGTCCTGCACTCGGTCATCGGGCAGTCCGGCCACGGGGTCGGCCCACGCGAGCCCCGCTCCATCCTGACGGAGCGCTACCAGGGCACGTTCGCCGAGCGGGTCGCGGTGCCGCAGTGGAACGTGCTGCCGAAACCGGCGGAACTCTCCTTCGAGGAGGCGGCCTGCCTGCCGACGGCCTGGCTGACGGCCTACCGGATGCTGTTCACCAACGCCGGGGTCAGCCCAGGGGACTCGGTGCTGGTGCAAGGCGCGGGCGGCGGGGTCGCGACCGCCGCCATCGTGCTGGGCGCCGCCGCCGGGCTGCGGGTCTTCGCCACCAGCCGGGACGAGGCCAAGCGCAAGCGGGCCCTGGAACTCGGCGCCGAGGAGGCGGTGGAGGCGGGCACCAGGCTGCCGCACAAGATGGACGCGGTGCTGGAGACGGTGGGCGCCGCCACCTGGTCGCACTCGGTCAAGTCGCTGCGTCCCGGGGGCACTCTGGTCATCTCCGGCGCCACCAGCGGTCCGAATCCGCCCGCGACCGAGCTGAACCGGATCTTCTTCCTGGAGCTGCGGGTGGTGGGCTCCACGATGGGCACCAAGGAGGAGCTGGCGGGGCTGCTGAACTTCTGCGCCGCCAAGGGGATCAGGCCCGTCATCGACTCCGTGCTCCCGCTCGACCGGGCCCGGGAGGGCTTCGCGAAGATGGCGGAGGGCGACCTGTTCGGCAAGGTCGTGCTGACGGTCTGAGCCGCGGCCGCGCGCGGTCGGCCGGGCCATCGGGTCCGGCCTTCGCCCGCGCCCGGTCCGGTGCCGCCGGGCCGGGCAGGGCACGCGGCGCGGTGCCGCGCGGGGTTCGCGCGGGGTCGGGCGGTGCCGCGGACGCGCGGGGCCGGACCCCGGACGGCCCGGGCCCGCGCCCTCACGCCGGAAGGGGCGGCGCGGTCCCGGTGGTCCGCGCGGTCCCGGCGGTGGCGCGGATCTTGGACTGGCCGTGCCCCAGGAGTTCCCAGTCGTCCATGAAGCGGGCGCGCAGGCCGTGCCGGGCGGCCAGCCCGGTCAGCGTCTCGGTCCGGTAGTAGAAGTCCTCGCGCAGCACATGGTGCTCGGCACCGACCGTGCGGTCGAACGTGAAGTCGAAGAATCCGCCCGGCGCCAGCACCCGGCCCACGTGCGCGAAGCACTCCTCGATGACGTCGAGCGGCGAGTGCGAGAAGACGCTGTGCGCGTGGACGACGTCGAAGTGCGCCGCCGGCAGGAAGTCCAGTGTCAGATCCTGGGTCAGGGTCAGATGGGGAAGCTTGGCCTGGAGATTGCGCTCGGTCAGCGTGCGCTTCGCGGCGATCAGCACGTCGGGGGAGATGTCGATGCCGTAGTAGTGGCCCGCGTCCAGATGCTCGATGAAGCGCCAGCCCGCACGCAGATTGCCGCAGCCGATGTCCAGCATCCGCGCCGACGGTGCCAGCCCGTGCCGCCGCAGATAGCTGAACTGCAGCTCGCCCAGCTTCAGCCACCCCTCGCGGGTCGGGCTGCCGACCGCGGCGTCCGGATCACGCCGGGTGTCGGAGGCCATCACCGCGCGGTAGTAGCCGACATGGTCGCGGTGCTTGAACGCCAGCCACCGGTCGCGGCCCGCACGCCGGAGGTGGCCGGGGACGCGCTGCGGGTGCGCCAGCGCGTACCGGGCCTTGTGGGCGAGGGTGGTCCGGTCGGCGACGAGGTTCTTCCTGCTGGCCATGCGGACTCCGGCGACGAGGCGGGGGCGGCGGGCGGCGCCTCCGGTGCGCGGGCACCGCGCCTGGCACCGCGGGCGCTCTGCCTCGAGTGTCGGCGGCCGCGGCGGCCGCCGCACGGCCGGGCTCCGCCGTCCGGGGCCCTGGTCACCCGCAGGAGTGACCCGGGGCCTGCGGGGAGGTCCGCGGACACGGCGGGTGGCCGCTCAGGGGAGCCTCACGGAGTGCGGAAGTCACCCGGTGCGCGCCCTCGGGCCCCCGGCCCGTTCCGCTGCCCGGTGCGCACGTCCGCGGGTGCGAGGCAGCGGCGGGACACCCGGACGGAGGTGCCCAGCACGGCGTGCGAGGCGGCGGAGAGCGACCCCGCGAGCAGCAGCAGCGGCCACTGCGCGGTGGTGGCCGCGGTGCACGCCAGGGCCAAGGTGGCCGCCGCCATACCGGCACTCGCGCCGGTTCCCGTCCAGGCGACCAGGCGGGGCAGCGCCTCCGGGACGTCGAACCGGCGCGCCGGAGGGCCACCGGTCGCGGCCAGGGCGGCCACTGCCAGCAGCGCGCTGGCGGCGGCGAGGACGGCCAGCGGAGCGGCCGCCGCACCCAGCGCCGTGTGCACCAGCGCCCAGCAGGCCAGCAGCAGCGGGGCGCAGAGCGCGGCCGCACGCGCGGTGTGCCGGGTCTGGGCGAGCGCCAGTTCCCGTCGGCACTCGGGCGCCAGTTCGGCCACCGGTCCGAAGTCGCGCACGGCGCGGTGTGCGGCGTCGGTGCGCGGTACGCCCTCCCGGACGTAGGCGTCCGTCGTGTCCAGCAGCCCGTGGTGGATCTCCTCGACCATCCGGGACGCGGCCTGGGCCGGTCCCGGCAGCGCGGCGTGCAGCTCCGCGGTGTAGGCGAGCAGCGGGTCGGGGTGCTGCTGCGGCGCGTTCATGTCGCGGGCCGGTGCCGGGCGGGTGCCAGGGCCGGCCCGTCGGTGGCCGGGGCGTTCCCGGCCGCCGCGGACGGGTCGAGGACCGCGCCGATCGCCGCGGTGAACTGCCGCCATCCGGTGCGCTCGTCCGCGAGCGCCCGCCGCCCGGCTCCGGTGAGGGCGTAGCAGCGCCTGCGCCGTTCGCCGACGGACTGCCAGTCGCTGGCCAGCAGGCCCAGCCGCTCCAGCCGGTTGAGCGCGGGATAGACCGTGCCCGTCCGCAGCTCCAGCACTCCGCCGCTGCGCTCCTGGACCGCGGTGATGATCGCGTATCCGTGCAGCGGTCCGTCCTCGAGCGCGGCCAGCAGCAGCCCGTCCAGGTGTCCGCGTACCGCTTCCGTCTTCATGCACAGAGTGTAGGCAGAGAATATATTGCTGTGCTACCTATTGCCTGCCAATGCATTTCAGGGGCGTCGGTATCCACGACGGACGCGTCGGTGCCCCTGCCCCCTCGCCCTGCCGAATCGGAGCCCTGGTGACCAAGCTGCTGCTCTCCCTGCACGTCCTGGCCGCGATCCTGGCGGTGGGGCCGATCTCCGTAGCCGCCTCGATGTTCCCGCGCAGAGCCCGGGAGTTGCTCGCTGCCGGCTCCTCCGGTGACCCGGGTGGCGAGGCGCCCGGCGGTGCGGCGGGCGCGGCCCTGCTGCACCGTGTCTGCCGGGCCTACGCCGTCTTCGGCGTGTCCGTACCGGTCTTCGGTGTGGCCACCGGCGCCCGGCTCGGGGCCCTCGCCGACGCCTGGCTGCTCGCCTCCGTCGTCCTGACGGCCCTCGCCGCTGTCCTCCTCGGCGCGGTCGTCCTGCCCCGGCAGGCGCGGCTCCTGGGTGCGGCCGGCGTCGGCCTCGACGTGGGCGAGGCCGTGCCGGAGATATCCGACCCGCGTGCCGCGGCGGCCCGACTGGCCATGGTGACCGGCGTCTTCAACCTACTGTGGGCGGCGGTGGTCGTCCTGATGATCCTCCGCCCGGGCTCGACCACGAGCGCCTGACCTCCCGCCCGCGGTGACCCGACCCCCGGGCGGGGGCCGGCGCCGCGAGCGGGCCGGCGCCCGGTGCCCGGTTCAGCGCTCCCGCTGGTAGGTGGTCATGCTGATGCCCGACGCGAAGTCGCGGGTGGTCACGGGCCGGAACGGGGTCGGTGTGAACGCGCCGTCGAAGAGCGGGACTCCGGCGCAGGCCAGCCGGGGACTGCGCTTGATCATCAGTTCGTCGATCTCCTCCAGCAGCGGGCCTGCCAGCTTCCCGCCGCCCGCGAGCCAGATGTCCTGGCCCTGCTGCTGTTTGAGTTCCTGTACGACCTCGACCGGGTCCCGGTCCCGCACGATCTCCACCTCCGGGTCCGTCCCGGGCGGCAGCGTGCGGGAGAAGACGATCTGCCGCAGGTGCGCGTACGGGCTGGTGACGCCCTGGCCGAGTGCGGGCTCGTAGGTGCCGCGGCCCATCAGTACCGTGTCGAAGCGCCGGTTGGGGGTCTCCGGCAGGCCCATCGCCGCCCGGGCGGGGGTGGGGATCGTCTCGGGCAGGTTCTCCACGGTCGCCGAGACGAAGTCGTCCGGTACCGGGAAGAAGTCGTACTCGCCCTGTGGGCCTGCGATGAACCCGTCGATCGTGACGGCGACGTAGTAGACGAGTCTGCGCACGGGGTTGCTCCTTCATGGTCGATGACTGCTCTGCCGGGGGCGGTGCCGCGACTCCGTTCTCCGTGTCATTGCGTGCTGGGGGAGCCTCGCGGAGCCGAGCACTTCGCTCGGAGTACTCTGATTGGAGGGGTTTGAATATAGTACTTCAAGTGAAGTGGTTCAAGGGGTTCGGTGCGGACCCGCGGAAACCTTCAGGAGAACCAGGGAGTCGTCATGCGGCAGAACACCGAGCGGCGCACCGCGCTGCTCGACGCGGCCATCGAAGTGCTGGCGCGGGAGGGCTCCCGCGGGCTGACGCTGCGGGCCGTCGACAAGGAAGCGGGAGTGCCCACCGGTACCGCCTCCAACTACTTCGCCCACCGCGGCGACATGCTCACCCAGGCCATGCGCCGCACCCGCGAGCGGCTCACACCGGACGAAGCGGCACTGGCCGCGCGGATGAGCGCCCCGCGCACGCTCGGGCTCGAAGTGGAGCTGATGCGCGACCTGCTGGCCCGGATGCGCGCCGACCGCAGCAGCTATCTGGCCATGCTGGAACTGCGGCTGGAGGCCACCCGGCGTCCCGAGCTGTACGAGGAGCTGTCCGGGTTCCTGCGCGCCGAGTTCGAGGGCCTGCTGGGCTACCACCGCGACGCCGGGATGCCCGGCGACGACCTGGGCGTCGCCCTTCTCTACCTCGCCATGGCGGGCCTGCTGCTCGACGACATGACGGCCCCGGACATCCTGCGCGGCCCCTTCGGCGCCGACCGCCTGATCCAGGCGATGGTGTCCCGCGTCTTCGGCGACAGTGCGGAGCCGGATGAGGGAGGCGAGGCGGCGCGCGGCAGCTGACCGGTGGTCCCGGCAGAGCACATGCGAGGGAGCGGGTGGGAGGTGTGTTCCTCCTGCCCGCTCCTTGGTGGTGTGGGGGTTGTGTGTTGTCGGGTGTGTGTGTCAGTAGGCGGAGTCGACGTTGTCCATGCTGCCGTAGCGGTCGGCGGCGTAGTTGCAGGCGGCGACGATGTTGGCGACGGGGTCGGTGAG
>NZ_JBIAFT010000008.1:0-89138 GCF_042869455.1 Streptomyces sp. NPDC007025
ACGTGCCCGGCGTCCAGGACGGTCTGCACCCGGCCCACCCACGCCGGCTCGGGCGGCATTCTCTGCCGGGTGGCCTCGTCCACCACGTAGTCGCCGCGCTTTGGCCTCGGCCGACTCGGCACTGCTGCCTCAGTGGATCTCACCGTGACTCCTTCGCTACGTTCCGTATGTACGCGCAACGTAGGGCGGGGTACAACGGAAGCGAGCACGCAAAGTGCGTGCCTTGGCGGGGAGTTCTCCATGGAGACTGGCATCGGCCGACGCATCGCCTACTGGCGCGATCGACGCGGACTCACGCAAGCAGACTTCGGACGTCTGATGGGACAGTCCCGCCGCTGGGTCCAGGATCTCGAAGGTGGGCACCGGCAAACCGACCCCCGCCTGTCCGTTCTGGAACGGGCGGCCGAGGCCCTACGCATCCCCCTGGAACGACTTGTGACCGACCCCGCACCTGAACCCCCTGTTCAGGACCTCCCCGCTGACGTGGCCGCGCTCGTGGATTCCTTGCACACTCCCACCCGCGCGGGGAACGTCGTGTCCATAGAAGACCTCAAGCGACGCGTCACGTTCTGCTGCCAGGCGTGGGAGTCGTGCCACTACACGGCCGCCGCCCGGGACCTGCCCGCCGTGCTCGCCGACGCCCACCGAACTGCGACCACGAGCGAAGAAGCTGCGGTACTGCTATCCCGCGCCTACCAACTGACCGCGAGCCTGCTGTTCAAGTACGGGGCTCTCGCCCGGACTCCCGCCGTGCTCGCTGCGGAGCGGGCTCTGATCGCTGCGAAATCCTCTGGCGACCCCGTGGCAATCGGTGCTGCTGCACGCCGCGTCGCTCGCGGCCTGATCCATCAGCATCGGCACGCTGCCGCGTCTGACTACGCGACCACAACCGCCGATACGCTGCGCCCCGATCTCGAACGAGCGGGGCCGGCCGGGCTGTCCACACTGGGGATGCTGTACCTCGTCGCCGCAGTGGGTGCTACAGGCGGTGGCCGCACGCCCCAGGCCGTCTCCGCCGCGACGGACCGGCTTGATGAGGCCAACGAGGTAGCCCAGCAACAGGGCGAAGCGGCGGCCGACTTCACCAGCTTCGGCCCGACCAACGTGGCCCTGCACCACGTGGATGTGCTGCTGCGGCTGGACGACGCATGGTCGGCAGCTGAAGCAGCTCAGGGGATTGACCGCGCTGCGGTATCCAGTCTGGGACGGGAGCGGCAGGCTCGTCACCTGGTCACGACTGCACGCGCTTCAGCCTTGACTCGACGGCGGGAAGACGCTCTCCGGGACCTGCTGGAGGCAGAGCGGCTGGCTCCGCAGGAGGTTGCGCGTCCGTCCGTTGTCCAGTTGGCTGGTCAGCTTCTGGAACTGGTTCCGTCGCCAGGCCCTGAGTTGCGCGGCCTGGCACAACGTTGTGGACTCCCGGAATGACACGGCCCGTTCTGTACCTGATTTCCTGTGCGGCAGGCCCTGCCCAGCACATCGACGACGGCGTTCGCGCTGCGCAGGGCGCCGGATGGGACACCTGCCTCATTCTCTCGCCGACGGCCGCGAGGTGGTGGGAGCCTCGCATGGCGGAGTTGGAGGCGCTCACTGGGCACCCGGTACGGCACCGCTACACGCTCCCCGGCGAATCAGGCGGGCTACCGAAGGCGGACGCGATGCTTGTGGCGCCGTTGACCACGACGAGCGCCTGCAAGTGGGCGGACGGCATCACTGACACTCTGGCCCTGGGGATCCCCGCAGAGGCCGTGCATATGGGAGTGCCGGTCATGGCGGCGCCCTTCTGGTCGACAGCGCTGGGCGGCCAGCCTGCTGTGGGCCGCGCTGTGGCGACGCTGCGGGAGCAAGGCGTTCGGGTGGTCTTTGCTCCCGGCGAGCCGCATCAGCCGAAGCAGGGTAATGGGGAGGAGTTCCCATGGGCGCGGCTACTCGGCGCGCTCAATGGTGGGCTTTGACCCAGCCGCGGGGCCCGTCCCTCGCCTGACCAATGCCAGGCGAGGGCCACCCCGCGTCAGTCGTGGGGGCGGGCGCAGGTGTAGCGGGTGAGCCGGTTCCCGTCGGAGCGGTACTCGTCGTACTCGATGCGGCCCTCGGCGTCGAACAGCGAGCTGTAGCCGACGAACAGGGCGGCCGGCCGCGAGCGGATGCCGAGAAACTCGGCCTCCTCGTCCGTCGCCACACGGGCACCGACGAGGTCCTGGCCGTCCTCCCACGCCCAGCCGGCCTGCTCCTCGATCGCCTTCGGCGTGCCGCCGATGATGCGCTCGGCCTGCACGAGGCTCGGCACCCGCTCGGCCAGCTCGCCCAGGAACCACGAAGTCCAGGAGCTGACTGGCCCGGACTCGTTGAAGGTGACGCGGTGCCGGCGGACGACGTTCGCGCCCTGTCGAGGCGTCAGCGGCCGCGGGGGGCGTACATGATGACGGCCATGCCGGCGAGGCAGATCAGGGCGCCGATGATGTCGTAGCGGTCGGGGCGGTAGCCGTCGGCGGCCATGCCCCAGGCGAGGGATCCGGCGACGAAGATGCCGCCGTATGCGGCGAGGACGCGGCCGAAGTGGTCGTCGCTCTGGAAGGTGGCGACGACGCCGTACAGGCCGAGGGCGACGACGCCCGCGCCGATCCAGAGCCAGCCCCTGTGCTCGCGCAGGCCCTGCCACACCAGCCAGGCCCCTCCGATCTCGAAGAGGGCGGCGACGGCGAACAGGGCGAGGGAGCGGGCGACGAGCACGGGAGGGACCTTACTGGTCGGGCGGGGACGTTTCCGAGTTCCGTGCCGGACACGGGAGGCGGTGGGGCGGGTTCGGCCCGCAGTCTCGTGGCCGGGCCGGGTGGGGACCGGGAAGGACAGGAGTACGGCTCAGCAGCAGGCGCACCCCGGCCCGCAGCCACAGGTGTCGAGTGCCGGGCGCTTCCCGGTGGCGTCGAGTGCCGGGTGCCGTCCGGCGGTGTCGGGTGCCGCGGCCGGGGCGGCGGGTGCGCAGCAGCCTTTGCCCTGCCAGGCGTCGCGGCCCTCTTTGACGGCGAGGGCGGCGACGGTGAGGGCGGCGACCGGGTCGGCCCAGGTCCAGCTGAGCAGCCAGTTGGCGAGCAGGCCCAGCAGGACGACGGCGGACAGGTAGGTGCACAGCAGGGTCTGTTTGGAGTCGGCGACCGCGCTGGCCGAGCCGAGTTCGCGCCCGGTTCTGCGTTGTGCCGCGGACAGGAACGGCATGACCGTCAGGGACAGGGCGGCGAGGAGGATGCCCGGGATCGAGTGGCCGGCTTCGCCGCTGCCGGTCAGGGTGTGTAGCGAGTCGACGGTGACATAGAGCGCCAGGGCGAAGAAGGAGAAGGCGATGATGCGCAGGGCGCGCCGCTCGCGGGCCTCCCGGTCCGCGTGGTCGCGGGCGGAGAACTGCCAGGCGACGGCCGCCGCGGAGGACACCTCGATGACGGAGTCGAGCCCGAAGCCGATCAGCGCCGTGGAGGAGGCCATGCTCCCGGCGGTGAGCGCCGCGGCGGCCTCGACGGCGTTGTAGGTGAGGGTCGCGGCGACCAGGAGGCGTATGCGGCGGGTGAGGACTTCGCGGCGGGCCGGGCCGGGGCCGAGGGACGTCGCGGCCATTCAGCAGCAGCCCTTCTCGACGGCGTCCGGGCAGGTGCGGTCCGTGTGGACGGCGACCACGGTGGTGCGCAGGTCGTCCAGGGCGTGTCCGAGCCGTGCGTCGGCCAGTTCGTAGCGGGTACGGCGGCCGTCCGCGACGGTGGCGACCAGTCCGCAGTCGCGCAGGCAGGCCAGGTGGTTCGACAGTCGGGTACGGGAGATCCCGAGGGCGTCGGCGAGTTCGGAGGGGTAGGCCGGGGCCTCGCGCAGGGCGAGCAGGATGCGGCAGCGGATGGGGTCGGCCAGGGCGCGGCCGAACCGCGCCAGCACGTCGATGTCGGCAGCGAGTGTCAGCACTTTCCGAATAGTACACAAGAAGCTGAATTCATGGAATCTTGAATCAAGACGCTCGCCGTGGAGGCCTGCTGTTCCGGTGCCGCGCCGGGCCCTGGTGAACTCGGCGGAGGCGGGACGTCGTTCGCGGGTTGCGGAGGCGCCTCACACCTCTTCATGGCGTGACGTCCATCACAGCGTCGCGCGGGTCAAAAGGTATGTGCGGGGCGATACCTCCTGGCCGACATAGGAGTGTTTCCAGTGCTCTGCTGGACATGTGTGCTCCGGTCCGGATGGTTTCGCGGGCCGGGGTGTCCTGGTGCCCGCAACCAGGTGTTCTGACGGCGTGACAGCTCTGTCGAGGACGTGTGAAGCCGCACCAGCACGCATTGCCGCGCACCGCAAGCCGGGTGCCGCCGCCGGGCACCTCGCGGGGGCCGAACGCGTGTTGCTCCCCGACTTCGGCGGGTCTAAGAATGTCGCCCTGCAAGACGCCCCCGGTGGCTCGTGCACGCCCTGGCGTGCGCTTCGCCGGACCAAGGGGGAGAGGGCGTGCCGCGCGATCACGAATGAGGTCAGGCATGAGCAAGCACCGCAACAGCAAACGGAAGCACCGCCGGAAGATAGTCATCGGAGCCGTCGCCGTCGCCGCCCTGGGCGTGCCCTCGGTCGCCATGGCCTGCCTGGACCGGCAGGACGACAAGGGCTCCCAGGCCGCCGGCGAGTCGACCGCGCGGCATCGCGGTCACGCCGCCGCGGACCGGGACGGCGACGACGCGGAGCACCGCGGCGGCACCTTCACCCATCGCAGCGACCGTTCCGAGCACCGCGGCGACCGCTCCGAGCCGTCCCACCACACCACGGCCGCCCCCACCCGCGGCGCATCGGCCAAGCCCACGAAGAAGGCACCCACCAAGCCCACGGCTCCCGCCTCCACCGCTCCCGCGTCGACCACGCCGCCCGCGCCCTCCGGTTCCTCCGGTCTGGAGGACCAGGTCCTCGCGCTGGTGAACAAGGAGCGCGCCAAGGCCGGCTGCAAGCCGTTGACGGCGAACGCCAAGCTGACCAAGGCCGCCCAGGCCCACAGCGAGGACATGGCGGCGCACAAGAACATGTCCCACACCGGGTCCGACGGCTCGTCCCCCGGCGACCGCATCGAGCGCGCCGGATACTCCTGGAGCACCTACGGGGAGAACGTGGCCTACGGCTACTCCTCGCCCGAGAGCGTCATGGAGGGCTGGATGAACAGCTCCGGCCACCGGGCCAACATCCTGAACTGCGACTTCGAGGAGATCGGCGTCGGTCACGCCCAGCCCGGTCACTACTGGACCCAGGACTTCGGCACCGGCCGCTGACCCCTCGCAGCGGGGCGGACGCCGGGCCAGTCAGGTCCGGCCCGGCCCGAGGTGCGCCGGTCGCCGATCGGCGCACCCTGCGCGTTCCGGGCGAGGTCAGCCGTCCGGCAGGGACGAACCGCTCAGCCACGCCGGCAGGGGGCGGTAGACGGTCAGCGTGGTGGCGGGCTTGTCGATGAGCAGGCTCGGGGCCGCGGGTGCCGTCTCGCCGTCGTACGAGCACAGCGTGCCGTCCGGTATCCCGGCCAGGTGCAGTCGGCGCCCGCGCGCGGCGGCGTGGACCGGCGAGCGGTGCAGGACCCCGGCGAGCGAAGAGGCCACCAGGCGGGTGCGGGCCCAGCGGCCGGCCCGGACGAGGTGGATGTCCAGCATGCCGTCGGCGAGGTTGAAGCGCCGCGCTCCGCCGGGGCCGCCGCCGACGGTGTGGTACGAGCAGTTGCCGATGAACAGCAGCCACAGCGACTGCGGACGCCCGTTCACCCGCACCTCGAACGGGCGCGAGTGGCGCAGCACATGCACCGCCGCGGCCAGCCCGGCCGCCCACGGTCCGACGCGGTGCCTCCAGCGGTCCCGCACCTCGACCAGGTCGCCGTAGGCGCCCAGGCTGAAGGTGTTCACGAAGTAGCCGGGTTCGTAGTCGGGTTCGGGCTTCTCGGCGCTCTCCGCGCCCCGCCCTCCGGCGTCGTGCCGCACCGCGGTCTGCGCGAACCGGTGCGGCGGCGCGAACCGGGCCAGGTCGACGGCGATGGCGTGCCCGGAGCCGACCGCGTCGGCCAGATCGGCGCAGCTGCCGATGCCCAGGTCGAGGGCGAGGTGGTTGAGGGTCCCGCCGGGCAGTACCGCGAGCGGCACCTGGTGCGCCAGCGCGGCGCGGGCCGCGGCGCTGACCGTGCCGTCGCCGCCGAACACGCCCAGCGCGCCGCCCTCCTCGGCCGCGCGCCGTGCCTCCTCGCCGAGCAGGTCCGGCAGTTCTCCGGCGTCCGGGTCCCAGTGCACCACCCGGGCCTCCGGCAGGGCCTCGCCGATCTCGCGTGCGGACGCCGCCGACCCCGAACCGGGGTTGACCACGACCGACAGACCGCGGCCCGCGGGCAGCGCCGGCGCCTCCACCAGGGGCTGCGCGGGCGGTACCTGGCGCCGCGCGTCAAGTACGGCGCGTACCCCGAAGGCGGCCGCGGTGCCGATGGCCGCGCCGGCCAGCACGTCGCTGGGGTAATGGACGCCGGTGTAGACGCGGGAGAACGCGACCGACGCGGCGACCGGCAGCACCACCGCGCCCCAGCCGCGCGACTCCAGCGTCACCGCGGTGGCGAACGCGGCCGCCGAGGCCGCGTGGCCGGAGGGGAAGGAGGTGCTGGTCGGCAGCCGCTTGAGCCGCCGTATCACCGGTACCTCGTCCAGCAGCGGACGGGAGCGGCCGAAGACGCCCTTGCCGACGGTGTTGACCACCGCGGAGGTCACCGCGACCGACGCCAGTCCGCGCAGCGCACCCCGCCGGGCGCCGGGCCCGCCCACCCCGGAGAGCGCGATGGCCGCCGCGGTGCCCAGCCACAGCTTGCTGTGGTCGGCGGTGCGGCTCAGCCGCGGCAGTACGTGTTCGCCGCGCGGCCAGTGGCGCTGGGCGACGCTGCGGAAGAGGGAGCGGTCCCAGGCGCTGAAGGTCCTGCTGAGGGAGGCACGTACTCCTTCGGTGCTCCCGTCGGCACCCGTCGCACCCGCGCCCCGGCCGGCAGCCATGCCTGTGCCGACTGCCCAGCCCTGGCCCCGGCCCAGGCTGTCGGCCAGGCTCCGGCCCAGGCCGCCGGCCAGGCTCCGGCCCGGGCCCGAACGCGGGCCCCGGTGGCGGTGCGTCTCCATCTGCGCCCCTCGCTTCCGTCATGTCCGTCATACGTCACGGGCGAAACTTCTTCTGCCCAGTGCCGCACGGGACACACCGGATCTCAGCGTGAGGGAGGAGGGAAGCGGCCGGTCTCACACAGTGCGTACGCCCCGACGACCAGCAGCGGGACCGCCGCACCCAGGGCCAGCCCGGCCAGTACGTCGGTGGGCCAGTGCACCCCGAGACCGACCCGGCAGATCCCGGCCAGCAGACTCAGCACGGCAGCGCCGGTCCACAGGGCGACCCGGGCCACGCGGCGGGCGAGCCGCTCGGCGAGCACCCAGGCCAGGGTGAGCAGCACGGCGGTGGCGAGCACCGTGTGCCGGGAGGGGAAGCCGAAGCCGCTCTCCTGGATCTCCCACAGCTCCGCGGGCGGCCGGGCGCGGTACGCGGCCTGTTTGGCGGCGGTCGCCGCCACGACGGCCAGCGCGGCCGAACCACCGACCAGGACCAGCGGCCGCCAGGACGCGTCCCGCCACGACAGCCAGAGCGCCAGCAGCACCGCTGCGATGACCAGCGGCCCCTCCGCGGCGTGGGTCAGGTACGTCATCGGTCCGTGCAGGGCCGCGGCGTACCGGTGCTGCACCAGCGCGTTCAGCACCGGCCGGTCGAGGAAGCCCGCGTCGGCGTGCAGCACCAGGAACGAGGTGGCGGCGAACAGCAGCAGGCTGGCCAGCAGCGCCGCGCTCCATGGCAGGAAGCGCACCGCCTGCCGCCGGGAACGCTCGCGGCTCCTGCCGCGCAGCGTCGCGCTTCCCGCGGGAACCGGCGCCTGGACGGGCGCCAGCCGTTTGAGGATGCGGCCGGGGGCGAGGGGTTCGGGCGCGTGCGTACCGCCGGGGGAGTCGGAGCCGGGCGGCTCCAGGACTCCGGGCGATTCCGGGGCCGGGTGCAGGGCTCCGGCCGGGGCCAGGATTCCGGTCGGCTCCGGGGCTCGGGACGGGTCCGGGGCTCCGGTCGGCTCCGGGGTTCCGGCCGGAGCCATGTGCCGGGACGGCTCCGGGGTTCCCGTCGACTCCAGGGAAAACTGCCCGCTCATCGGTGGGCTCCTCCTGCGGCTGGCGCGCGATCTCGTCACCCTCAGTAGAACCGCCGCTGCTCAGAGGTGCGAGCGGGGAGCCGCCGGCCGGGTGGCGGTACGGGCCAGGTGCCGCCGGCCTCCGGCGGGCCCCGGACGACTCAGTCGGGCAAGTCGACCCAGTCGGACCGGCTGTCCTGGCCGGCCGGCTCAGACGTCGAGGGCGAACGCCGCCGTCAGCAGGAAGCCGCCGTCCGCGGTCGGTCCCGCGTGGCAGGCACCGCCGAGCAACAGGGCGCGTTCGCGCAGGCCCAGCAGCCCGTGGCCGCCCTCCGGGTAGGTCTGGGTGCGGGTCGGGGCGGTCGGCGGACTGTTGCGTACCGCCACGGTCAGCCGCGCATCCGCCGTCCCGGAGTCGCACACCCGCACCGTGACCCGCACGTGGGCACCGGGCGCGTGCTTGCGCACGTTGGTCAGCGCCTCCTGGACCGTGCGGTAGGCGGCGCGCTCCACCGCGTCAGGGAAGACAGCGCGTGGTACGGAGCCGCCGTCCTGGTCGTCGGCGTCCTGTCCTGCGCTGCCGCTTCGGCCGCCGCCGTCGCCGTGGCTGCCGGGCAGGTCCAGCGTCACCTCCAGTCCGCTCTCCTCCGTCAGCGCGGGCAGGTCGGCCAGCCGTGGCGGCGCGGCCGACCCGCTTCCGGCGCTGCGGCCCGCACGCAGGGTGCCGACCATGTGCCGCAGCTCCGTCAACGTCCGGACGGCGAGTTCGCGTACGGTCCGCGCCAGGTCCCGGGAACTGTCCTGACAGCACGTCATCTGGAGGGCCCCGGCCTGCACACTGATCAGGCTCACCTGGTGGGCGACCACGTCGTGCATCTCCCGGGCCAGTTGCTCCCGCTCGGTGGCCACCACCCGTTCGGCCAGCAACTCCGCCTCCCGGTGCCGGCTCTCGGTGAGCTCCTGGACGCGCTCGTCCAGTTGCCGCCGCGTACGTGTCCAGCGCCCGAACACCGCCGGTGCCGCGCCCTGGACGCACGAGTCCAGCATGTCGAGCAGGCCCTGGCGGTCCGCCGTGGGGACGAAGCCGCCGAGCGGGTGGGGGATGTAGTGCGCCAGCGCCAGCGCCACGGCTCCCGCCACCGCGAGTGCGTTGCTGGAGCGCCGGGAGGCGACCGTGTAGAGGGCGATCATCGGGGCGAACCAGATGTAGCCGATGTACATCCCCGGCAGCGTCACCGCCAGGACGGTCACCGGCAGCCGGCGCCGCAGGAGCAGCGCGAGCGCTGCCGTCACCGACACGCCCAGCTCCGAGCCGGGGCGCACGCCGTTGACCAGGAACGCGTCGAGCAGGCCGAGCGCCACCGGAAGGAGGAGCCCCAGCACGTGGCGGTGCGCTGCGGCAGCCCCGGCCGCCTGCCGGTGGGCCGGGGCGAACCCGGGGGCGAGCCTGGTGGCGGGACTCACGGCACGGCGCCGGAGGGGCCGGTGGGGTTGCGGGTTTCGCCGGGTTCGAGGGGGTCGCAGGTGTCGCCGGTCTCGACGGTTTCGAGGGGGGCGGAGGTGTCGCCGGTCTCGATGGAATCCAGGGGATCGGAGATGTCGCCGGCTTCTCGGGTCTCCGGGGTCCCGTGTCGTTCTGGTTCCCGGCGCTGTACCGCTGCCTCGCGCTGTTCCGATTGTTCGCGCCGTTCGGCTGACAGGCATCCCACGAGTCCGGCCCGGTCGGCCAGTACCGCGGCCTGGACGCGGTTGAGGCCGCCCAGCTTGGCCAGCAGTGCGCTGACGTGGTCCTTGACCGTGCCGTGTGCCAGGTTCAGCCGCTGTGCGATGCCGCTGTTGGACAGCCCCTCGCCGACCAGCGCCAGCACCTGCCGCTCGCGGCAGGTGAGGCGGGCCGCACGGTGTTCGGCGTCCGCGCCGTGCCGCCCGCTCAGATAGCCGCCGATCACGGTCGACGTCACGCCCGGGGCGAGCACCCGGCCGCCGCCCGCCAGCACCCGGACGGCGTGCACCAACTGCTCGGGTGCGGTGTCCTTGAGGAGGAAGCCCGCGGCACCCGCGTGCAGCGCGGCGTCCAGATACTCCTCCGCGTCGAACGTCGTCAGCATCGCGGTCCGCGGCGCCTCCGCGTCCGGATCGGCGTGGAGCCGGCGCAGCACGGTCAGCCCGTCCACGTCCGGCATCCGGATGTCCAGCAGCAGGACGTCCGGGCGGTGCGCCAGCACCGTGGCGACCGCTGCGCCACCGCCGCAGACGGCGACCACCTCGATGTCCGGCGCCGTCCCCAGGACCAGTCGCAGCCCGGAACGCACCAGTTCCTCGTCGTCCACGACCACGACCCGGATCACCGTCGCGCTCCTTGCGTCCTGTGCCTGCTCCCTCCCGGTCCGCTCCTCCCCGCCCTCCGGAGAGGCTACGGCAGGGGCACCCTCAGCCCGTGCGACCTGGAGAGGAGATCGCGCGTCGGTCACCCCGCCGACCGGCGGGGTGGCGGTGCGCCGCGCCCGTCGGGGGACCGCCCGGCTGCCCGGCTCGCTGTCCCGGCCCGGTGCCGCTGCCCCGGCCCGGTGCCTGTGCTCCGGGCCGGAGCCTGCTGCTGCCCGGTGTCCGTGCTCCGGCCCGGTGCCGGGTGCCGGTGCTCATGGCCTGGTCGCGGTACCGATGACGTGGGGAAGGGGCGGGGTGACCGGGGTGGGGGAGAAGCCGAACCGGTCGAGCCGCCGCACGGTGAATCCGGCGGACCGGACGAGCGCCTCGGTGTCCCGGGCTGGGTGGCAGCCGCCCCCGACCCGGCGCCACAGCGGCGCGACGGCCTGCTGGAGCAGCGCGCCGAGCCGGTTCCGCGACCGCACGTGCTCGTAGAAGCGCAGCTGCCCGCCGGGACGCAGCACGCGGGCCGCCTCCGCCAGCGCGGCACCGGGATCGGCGACGCTGCACAGCACCAGGGAGAAGACGACGGCGTCGACCGTCCCGGTGCCGAGCGGCAGCCCGCCGGCCTGCCCCGCGACGACCGTCACGGGCACCGGCGCCGCATCCGCCGAGCGCCGGGCGGCGGCCCGCAGGGAGTCCTCGGGTTCGAGGGCGACGAGTTCGGTGACGGCTTCCGGACAGTGCGCGAAGTTGCGCCCCTGACCCGCACCGACCTCCAGCACCCGGCCGCCGAGTCCCTCCAGCAGGAGCCGCCGGTGTGCGGCGCCGCCCCGGCGGTCCGCCGCGACGGCGATCCTGAGGTACTGGCGCGCGAAGCGCGGATGCTGGAGGTCCTGCCTGCTGGGCGCTGTGGTGTCCGGATGCACGGGGGCTCCTGTGTGGCTCGGGTGCGCTGCCGCCGCCGCACCCGACTGCTGTCCGCGGAGTACCGGCCGCTCCGTGGCGGGCCGCCCGCGGTGGGGCCGCCCGCCCGCGGCGGGCCGACTCCCCGCTGGGGGGCCGGGTGGCCGGCTCCGCCCCGGGGGCGGCCGCGGCGGTGGACGGTGCTCCGGGGTTGCGACAGCCGTCGGGCTACATGGCCATGGTTACGTAGTGGAGCACCGGCTGCGGCACCCGGGCAAGGGGCCGGGGCGGAGCCGGGCACCGAAAGAGTGACGCCGGGCCCCGTCGGCACCGTCCGTCCCGCTCCGTCGGGGCCCGGCCGTGCCGCCGTCAGTCGTGCTGGGAGCCGGACGGGAGTTCGCGGATCTTCAGGTCCTTCGCGCTGTCGGACCCGAACCCGTGGTCCAGCAGCTTCGCCGCGTCGGTGTAGCGGTCGTCGCTGTCCAGCACGGTGCCCACCAGGGTCCTGCCGTCGCGGGTGGCCGCGAAGACCAGGCACTTGCCGGCCCGCTCGGTGGTGCCGGTCTTGATGCCGACGGCACCGTCGTACGCGCCGAGGAGCTGGTTGGTGTTGGTCCAGGTGTAGGTGCGGGTGCGGCCGTTGGCGGCGGGTGCGTCGCCCTTGTACCGCTTGGTCCCGACCACCTTGCGGAACGTGCTGTGCCGCATGGCGTGCCGGGTCAGCTTCGCCAGTTCGGTGGGTGTGCTGGTGTCGCCGCGCGTGCCGTCGAAGGTGTCGAACGCCGTCTTGCGGAGGCGGAGTTGCCGTGCCTTCGCGTTCATCTTCCGCAGGAACGAGTCGACCCGCTCCGCGCGGGTGTCGCCGGTCCCGTAGGTGTCGGCGAGGGCGTAGGCGGCGTCGGCCCCGGAGGGCAGCAGGGAGGCGTAGAGGAGCTGGCGGACGGTGACCTTGTCGCCGGTCTGGAGATCCGCCGTGCTGGCGTGGTGCTTCGCCACGTAGTCGCGGTACTGCTTCCGGACCGTCACCCTGCGATCGAGGTCGACGCCGCCGGTGTCCAGGACCACGGAGGCGACCATGATCTTCGCGGTGCTGGCCATCGGACGTGCGGTGTCCGCGGCCTTGTCGAACAGCGCGGCACCGCTCCCGCCGTCCACCAGCGCGGCCCCCTCGGCGGTGACGCTCGGTGCCGGATCGTCGGACGTGACGGCCCGGGCGACCAGTGGGGAGAGAGCGAGCAGCGAACCGCCCACGGCGACGGCGGCAACGGTCTTGCGTGCGTTCGTGATTCTGGCGGTCATGGAAGCGCTCCGGCATCTGCGGGTCGGTGGGGAGCTGCGGTGCTGTGTGCCGCGTGCCGCGTGCCGCGTGCCGCGTGCTGCGCGCTGCTGCGGTGCGCCCCGGCGATCGAGTCGGGCACCCTCGTTCGATGGCGGGACCGGCAGGAAAGTTCACGGCCTGTGGGCAGGAGCCGTTGAACGCCGCACGGCCGGAGGGCCGGATCGGCCACGTCCGGCAGGGCGGGCGCTGTGGTCCGTACCGGGTGGTCCGTGCCGCCAGCCGGTCCGCAGGCGCCGCGCCTCTTGAGCATCTGTCGTACCGGGAGCGTCAGGGGTGTGACATCTGTCCATGGTGCGGTGGCGGGGCCCGCCCTACCGTCGGAACGCGAGCCCCCCGTCGGCCGATCCCGGCGTTCCGCGCTCCTCGTCCGTCGTTTCTCGTCGTCGACGCACCCCTGCCGCGCTTCTCGCGCGTACCGGAAGGAACCGGCCCACCCCGCCGGTCCGGCCCCCGCCCGCCCTCGACCGAGGTGCGGTGAAGCCGCACGGCCGCCCCGACACCGAGGGCGCTGCCGCCCCCGTGCCGGGACGCCCGGACCATCCGCCGCTTCCGCCGACATGCTGCGTCGCCGAGCGGCCCCCCGATCCCCTGGAGCAGAGCCATGTGTGTGGCAAGCGGACGCCCCCGGCCGGGCGCCGTCCCGGTCCGCCGCCGACCGGACTCCGAACCCGGAGCCGTTGGTGATCCCCTTGAGCCCCGATGCCACTGCGGCGGCCTGTTCACCCCGTGCGCCGGCTGCCGGTCCCCTCGTTGCCTCGACTGCGACCCGTACCGTTCCGATGACTGCGCCTTCCCGCTCTGAACAGCCCCACGACACCGCCGCATGGGCAGCACCGGAGGCGCCAGACGCAACGGAAGGCCCGGCGAGGGATCTGCCGCAGGCGTACTACGTCGTGATCGGCAGCGATGCCGCACGCAGGGTCTGCGGTTCCCTGCGGTCCGCCGGGCACCTCGTACGCCACCTGCGGCAGCCCTCGGACGAAGAGCTGCGCCCGGCGCTGGACGGCGAGGTGGCGGGCGTCGCGGTGCTGTTCGACGACGACGTCGAGTCCCTGCGCTACGCGCTCGCGGTGGAGCACGTCCGCCCCCGCGTCCCGCTCGTGGTGACGGTCTTCGACCGGACCGTCGCCGAGCAACTGGCGCGCATGGTCCCCAACTGCCGGGTCACCTCGTCCGCCGACGTCGCCGCGCCGGTCCTGCTCGCCGCCTGCGTCCAGCCCGACCTGCTGGCGCTCCGGCAGACCCCGGACGGCCCGGTCGGCGCGCGCTGGGAGCGGGGCGCTGTCCGGCTGGAGGCGTACCGGCCGCCGCGCTCCCTGCGGTACCGGGCCCGACTGGGCAAGATCCGCGGCCAGTTGCGCCCGCACGACGGCAGTTCGCGGATCATGCTGGCCGGACTGGCCGGACTCTTCGGGGTGCTGCTGGCGGACTGGACCTGGGCCGTGACCCTCCACCACCGGCCGCCTGTGGAAGCCTTCCTCGAAGCCGCCCGCACCCTGGCCACGGTCGGCCCCGCGGCCGCGCACGGTTCGACCGCCTACCTGGTGTTCGCCGGCGTCGCCATGCTGGTCACCATCGTCCTCACCGCCGTCTTCACCGCCGGGATGGTCGACCGGCTGCTGGCCCCGCGCGCGATCGGCATGGTCGGCTCCCGGGCACTGCCGCGCGCCGGCCACGTCGTGGTCGTCGGGCTGGGGCAGGTCGGTCTCCGGCTGTGCACCGGGGTGCAGGCGCTCGGCTTCGGCGTGATCGCGGTCGAACGCGACCCGGCCGCCCCGAACCTCCGGCTGGCGAAGGCCCTCGGGATCCCCGTCGTCGTCGCCGACGCGCGGGACCGGTTCGTGCTGCGCAAGCTGCGCCTCCACACGGCCCAGGCGATGGCGGCGGTCGCCTCCGACGACCTGGACAACATCGCCGTGGCCGTGGCCGCGCGGGCGGTCGACCCCGAGCTGCGGGTCGTGGTCCGGGCCGGCGACCACGAGGCCATCGCGGAGACCCGCTCCCTGTTCAGCATCGGTATCGTGCGCGACCTCGCCAGCCTGAGCGCCGCCTACACCACCGCGAGCCTGACCGGACTGCGGCCGTACGGGGTGCTCGCGCAGGACTCCCGGCTGCTCGTGGAGGGACCGAGCGGATCGTTCAGCCCGTGGCCGTACACGGGCCGGTGCACGCACCACCAGGACGGCGCCCGGAGCGATGACGGGAGCAGCCGCGGGGGCGGCGGCCGCAGCGGTGGCGGGGTCAGCGACCGGGGCGGACCGCCGACCGCGGACACCGGCGGGTGACGCGGTCGCCGCCGGCGAAGTCCCCGGACTCCACCGGGTGCCGTTCCGCCGCCCCCGCCGGTGGTCACCCCCCGGACTCCGCCGGAGCGCCCGCATGGCGGCGCAGCTCCGCGACGATGCGGGTCAGGTCGGCGGGGGCGGCCGTGAGGCGGACCGGAGTGCCCGCGTCGTCGATCTCGGCGATGTGCCACTTCCTGGGGACCCCTTCGCCGTCGCCGCCCCGCGGACGCCGCACGCTCCGCACCGTCAGCCGCTCCACCGGCAGCGGCTTCACCGCGAACCGGCCCGGGCCCCCATGCGGAGCCACCGCCGGCGTGCCGTCGCCGAGGACGATGTGGCTGCCGAAGCCGTTCGGGTTGTAGTCGGTGTGCTCCAGGAAGCGTGCGGTCAGGAAGATGTCACCGCGAGCCGCGGACTCGCGGGGCGCGGAGGCCCCGGCCGGTGCGGCAGCCGTCCCGGACCCCGTGCCCGTGCCGGTGCCCGTGCCCGTTGCCGCGTCGGGCCGGCGGATGCGGCTGGCGTACCAGGCCCAGGCGAACAGGCCCGCACTGGCTGCCGAGCCGCCCGCCGTCCAGGCCGTCACCGCGGGCGAGGCCAGGAAGTCCAGCGGGTGGAGGTAGCAGAGCGGCAGCAGCCACCCGGCGGTGCCGGCCAGCGCGCCCGCGAACGGCAGCGACGAGGGGATGACCTCGTCCTCCGGCAGCCGGCGCCCGCGCAGCCGCATCAGGATCCGCGCCCCGGGCAGGCCCGCCGCCAGCACGCATCCGGCCGCCACCATCAGCACGTCCCCCGCGCCGGGGAAGTGCTCGCGCCATATGTGTCCCGCCCCCGAGACCTCGCGCACCTGGCGCCGCCAGACGGTCAGTTCGACCCGGTCACCGGCCTCGAAGTCGAGCGCGGCCTCCCGTGAGACGCCGAGCCGCTCCAGCGGACGGCCCTCGGTGAAGTACAGCCAGCTGCGCTGCTTGGGCCGGTTGGCGTCGGTGCGCTCGATCTCGGCCCGCAGCGTGGTGAGGCACTCGGCGCGCTCCGCGGCGGGCGTCGCCGCGGTACAGGGGACGGCCGCCTCCCAGGCACTCTTCTCCGTCGCGGCCGCCGGTACGAAGGCGAGCGCGGTGCCCGCGCCCGCCAGCAGCAGCACGCACAGGGCCAGTGACCCGGCCCAGGTGCGTCCGGCGGTCCGGGCCGAGATGACGGGCACCCGGTCGGTGCGCGGGGCCGAGGCGGGCGCGTGCCGGCGGTGCAGTGCGCGCAGTGCCGCCAGCTTGGCCTCGAAGTCGGGCAGCTCCGCCGCCGAGCGGCACTTGGGCAGTGGCAGGAGGCGCTTGCGCCGACCGCGCAGCACCACCACGATGCGGTGGGTCTCCGGGACGCGCCAGTTGTCCGTGTGCATCCGCCGGATCTGAAGCTCGGAGATGTCGCGCCACGGTATGTGCCGTCGGCGCAGCAGCGAGCGGAGGTGCAGACCGTCCGCGTCCGCGGTCACCCGGTGGCTGACCGCGTGGAGCAGCGCACAGCTGGTCAGCGCGACGAGCAGACCGATCCCCGCCCAGGGGTTCGGAGGTGTCCCCAGGTGGATCGCGCGAGCCGCCTCCAGACCGGCCACGGCGGTGCCGAGCCCGGCGGAGAGCCACAGGGCGCGCCGCCACGGCGCGGAGCACGGCACTTCCCACGTTTCGGTCATAGCTGCGATTCTTCCTTGCCCCGGCCGGGCACGCTGCTGCCCCCTGCGGCAGCCTCCGGCCGGGCCACGCTGCCGGTGACTGGAAGAGAGCGTGGGCGAGAGGGCCGGGCACGGGGCGTTCCGGAGCCGGGCGCGGGTCAGGCGCGGACCCCAGGAGGGGAGGGGGCCGCGCCCGGACCCGGGGGCCGGCCCGGAGAGGGGGAGGGGGCCGGGGCGCCGCCCCGGAGTTCGGCCGTGAACTGGGCCCCGGCAAGCAGCGCGAGGTTGGACAGCCACAGCCAGATGAGGAAGACCACGATTCCGGCGAGCGAGCCGTACAGCCTGCTGTAGGCGCCCAGCAGCGAGGTGTAGAAGGCGAAGCCCGCCGAGACCGCCAGCCACAGCCCGGCGGCGAGCACACCGCCGGGCAGGCTGTCGCGGCGTCGGCGTGCGGGCGGGGGTCCGGTGCGGAAGACCACGAGCACGATCAGGGCCACCAGGCACAGCAGCAGCGGCCAGCGCACCAGGCCCCAGGCCAGTGGCGCGGTGTCGCCCAGATGCAGCAGCCGGCCGAGGAGCCGCGCGACCGGCCCGCTCAGCAGCAGCACGAGAGCGTTGATGACGAGCAGTACGAGCAGGCTCAGCGCGGTCGCCACGATCCGGGGGACCTTGCGCAGCGGGGAGCGGCTGTCCGGAATGCGATGCATGCGGTGCAGCGCGCGGCGGAAGACGGCCAGATAGCTGCAGGCCGACCACAGTGCGCTGCCCGCGCCCACCGCCAGCAGCGTCCACGTTCCGGAGCGCGGCGTGAGGATGTGGGTGAGCAGGTTGTGCAGCTCGGTGCCGGCCTGACCGGGCGCGTACCGGGTGACGTGTGTGACGAACAGTTCGGCGGCGTCCGGACTGACGAGGGTGAAGGACAGGACGGTGATGAGCAGCGCCGGCAGCACGGTGAGTATGGCGTAGTACGTCAGGGCTGCCGCGTAGTCGTTGATGTCGTCGTTCCACATCCGCACCGGGATGCGGCGCAGGGCGGGCCACCACGGGCGGGCGGGGCGCCCGCCGGTGGGCGCGCGGCCTGCGGGACCTTCGGGGTATGCGGGACTTTCGGGAGCTACGGGACCTTCGGGGCCTGCCGTGACGAGGGGGCCTGTGGTGTCGGTGGAAGCGA
Organism: Streptomyces sp. NPDC007025; assembly: GCF_042869455.1. NCBI lineage: Bacteria > Bacillati > Actinomycetota > Actinomycetes > Kitasatosporales > Streptomycetaceae > Streptomyces > Streptomyces sp. NPDC007025. The sequence goes on from NZ_JBIAFT010000008.1 coordinate 17,902, forward strand.
GGGGATCTGCGGGTTCTGCGGGGGCGAGGGGGTCGACGGTGCTTGCGGGGTCCGCAGGGTCGCGGACCGTGCGCGCTGTCCGGTCCGCCGGCTCCGGGGCTGCGGAGTCAGCGGACATGCGGCATCCGGTGGGTGCGGTGGCTGAGGCGCAGCCGGGTGGTGACGGTGTGGGGGGCGACCGCGGCCTCGGCCTCCGTGCCGACCGCGGTCAGCGCGTCGAGCACGGCCCGCGGCGTGGTGTCCGGCTCCAGCCACACGTGCACATGCGCACGCAGCCGCCGACGGCGGGCGTGGACGCGCACCCGGGCGCGGGCGACTCCGCCGACGGACGCCGCGCGCCGGGTCAGCGCCTCCTCCAGCGCCTGTGTGCGCAGTACCCCGCCCGGCGTGGCCAGCGGCAGCCGGGAGCGGGCACGCAGCCGGAGCTGTCCGAGGAACCACCAGGTCAGCAGCGCCGTCAGCAAGGTGCCGACGGCGATGACGCCGGGCGTCCACCAGTCGTGCGCGCGCAACCCGGCCAGGCCGGGGCGGTCCAGCAGCACGTTGCCGTCGGCGGGCGGAAGCACCCAGCCCATCCCGGGCACGGACGCCAGCCGGGCGGTCAGCCGTTCCCCGGGCTCGGTGCGCAGGCCGGCCGACCACCCGCCGCCGAGCAGCAGCAGTCCGCCGGTCACCGCCAGCACCGTCCGGTTGACGGCAGTGCGGGGCTCGGCCATCAGCGCTCACCTCCCGCGGGCGTGGGTCCGGTGTCGGTGGCATCCATGATGCCGGTGCCGTCGGCCGGTTCGGGCGAGGGCGTCGGATCAGAGGGCGAGGGTGTCGGGTCGGAGGACGAGGGCGTCGGATCAGAGGACGAGGGTGTCGGGTCGGAGGACGGCGCGGGGCCGGAAGGTGCTGCCCCCGGCGGGTACGGCGACGGCGGAGGCGCGGAATCCGGGTCCTGCCAGGTGGGTTCGGGGATGAGCCGCACCCGCAGGCGCGGGGTGCGGCGCAGCAGGCAGTCCGCCAGCACCGTGTGGGCGGCGGCCGCGGCCTGCTCACGGACCTGCTCGCGGTCGCCGAAGGCCAGTGCGGCCCGGACGGTGGCGCGGCGGCGCCCGACCCGCACCCGTACCGCCGCGACACCGTCGACGTCCCCGACGGTGTCGCGGAGCAGCGCCGCGACGGTCGCCCGGTCGACCGCCGCGTTCCGCACGGGTGTGGCGGCGGCCAGCGTGAACCGGTGGCGGCTGCCGGGGGTGAGCGCGAGCACCAGCATCCAGAGGCCCAGCACCGCCACGACCGCACTCCCGACGTCGACCGGCACCTCACCCGGACCGTGCGCGGACAGCCACTCGACCGTGCGCGTCCGCCAGGCGGCGGCCGGACGGTGGGCGACGTGGACACGCACGACATCGGCGGTCACCGCCGCGCATCCGGCGGCGGCCGGCAGGATCAAGGCCGCGACGGGGGCACGCCTGGCCGACCACCAGCGGCGCGGCGCTCGCCGGCCCGCGGCCGACCGCCCCGCGGTCGGCGACTCGTCCGCCGGCCCCTCGTCCGCCGGCCCCTCGTCCGCCGGCACCTCGGCCGTCGGCTGATCGGCCGTCGTCGGCTCGGCGTCGGAGACCGCGGAGGCACCACGGGCCGGGGAGGCACCGAGGGGCGCGGAGGCGGGAACCGTGCCCGAGCCGGCCACAGCGCCGACCACCCCAGCTGAACCGTTCGTCGTGCCCGGGCCGGTCGCCGCGCCCATGTCCCGTACCCCAGGGGCCGCTGATTGCGACGGCACCGTCAAGCGGGTCACGGTCAGCCGTGCGGGGGCGACGCCCAGTCCGGTCAACTCGCGGGTCCGGTCGGTCACATGGCTTTGCACTCGCCTGGCGGTGTCCGACAGCGGTGCCGGATAGGGCAGCGGCAGGCGCAGCGCCACGGAGGCCCGCCGCCCGTGGACGGAGGCCGAGCCGCTGGCGCGGCCCGCCGCCGGACCGGGCAGTGTCTCCCCGGCGGCCTGCTCGGCGATCTTGCGTACGACCTTGTCCGCGACGGTGGTGGTGCCCCGTCGGGCGGCAGCGGTCATCGGCGGTTCCGCTCGAACAGCGCCCGCAGCTCCTGCGCCCGGCCGTCGCCGTCCAGCCAGGCCCCCGCGCCGTAGCCGAGCGCGCCCAGCGCCGCCACCAGCAGGAAGGCACCGAAGCCGCCGAAGTACGCGGCGAACGCCAGCGCCATGCCCGCGATCATGCCGATGAGCCCTCTGTCCATCTTCCTTCCCCGCCTTCCCCGCGAGCCCCCGACAGAGCCCGACCTGTCCCGTCCCCTGGTGGTGCGCGGCGCTCTCCGCGCCGCCGACCGCGCGCCGCCCGGCCGTCCACAGCGGTCCACAGCCTTTCGGGGCGTGGACGTGCGGACGGCATCGGATCACTCGACGCGGGAGTCGGCCGAGCCGTCCTCGGTGTCGTCCTCGGGCAGGTGAACGTCTATGACGGCGATGTTGACCTCGACGACCTCCAGGCCGGTGATCCGCTCGACGGCGCCGATGACGTTCTCCCGCACGTCGGCCGCCACGTCCGTGATGGACACGCCGTAGTCGACGACCAGTTCCAGGTCGATGGCGGTCTGCCGCTCGCCGACCTCGACCTTCACGCCGCGGCCCACGTTCGGCCGCCCGCCGGGCACCCGGTCCCGGACGGCGCCGATGGTGCGGGACAGCCCGCCGCCCATGTCGTACACGCCGGGGATCTCCCGCGCCGCGATCCCGGCGATCTTGACCACCACGACATCGGCGATGGAGGTCTTGCCGCGCGTCGGCGCCGGCTGGTCCACGCCGGAGGCGCCCTGGGCGACCTCGGTCGTCCCCGTCGCGGGCTTGTCCGGCTGCTGCGCCCGGGACGCCTTCTGGGACACCGGCGTGTTCCGCCGCTGGGTCTGCTGCTCGGTCTGTTCGGTCTGTTCGGTCTGCTGCGTGGTCATCGCTGCTCCCTCTCCTTCTGGTGGTCTCTCTTCGGACCCGGACCGGACTTCGGGCCGGCCGGTCATCCGGCCGGGTGCGGCCGGCGGACCCGGGTTCGGCACCTGCGCCCTGGCCGGGCGCGGTTCCGCGGTCCCGTTCCGATGGACGGTCCCACTGCGTTGGACACCGGCGGGCGGCAGTTGTGACGCACCGTTCCGAAAAATCTTCGGACGGTGTCCCGCGGGCAGGTGAGGGTCAGGTCACAGGCACCGATGCGTCACACGGGTCCGGTGATGTTGTCCAACGAGCAGACCGAACGAGAGGAGCGCCCTGTGACGGGGGACCGCACATCCGCCGGACCACCGGGCGGCGGGGACGGGCCCGACGACGCCCTGCTGACCGTCCGCGCGGTCGAGGGCGACGAGGAGGCGTTCGCCGTCCTCGTACGTCGGCACGCTCCGGCGCTGGTCCGGCTGGCCACCCGGCTGCTCGGCGGCCGGGCCGAGGCGGAGGACGCGGTGCAGGACGCGTTCATCAGCGCCTGGCGCAAGCTGCCCGAGTTCCGCGGGGACTCCGCCTTCGGCACGTGGCTCTACCGCATCGTCACCAACCGGTGCCTGAACACCCTGCGCGCCCGCAGGCCGCAGGATCCGCTGGACGCGGCGCAGGAGCCGGCCGCACCCGCGCACACCGTCGCGCCCGACCGGATCGCCGAGGGACGCGCGGCCGTGGGCGACCTGCACCGTGCGCTCGCGGAGCTCTCGGCCGAGCAGCGGACCTGCTGGATCCTGCGAGAATGGGACGGCCAGTCCTACGCCTTCATCGCGGACACCGTCGGCATCACCCAACAGGCCGTCCGTGCCCGTGTCTTCCGCGCCCGACGCCATCTCACCAACGCTCTGGGGGCCTGGCGATGACCAGTCGTATCCACCCGCCCGCTTCCCCGCCGCCGCCCGAGCCGCCCGGCGCGCCCGACCCGGACGACGAACTGCTGCCCTGCGGGCGGCTGCTGTCGCAGGTGTGGGCCGACTGGGAGGAGGGCACCTCCGACGGCCACGAGCGCACCTGCCCGCACTGCCGCCGCGCGGTCGAGGAGTTGGACCACCTGGAGACGGCCGTACGGGGGCTGCACGACGAGGCGGACGACCCGGTGGCCTACGACGCGGCGCCGCTGACGCAGCGCGTCATGGACATCGTCCGCGTGGAGCTGCGCCCCGGGCACCCGCTGCCCCTGGCCCCGCCCCCCGAAGATCTGTGGATCATGGAGACGGCGGCGGCCCGTACGCTGCGCGCCGCCGCCGAACAGGTGCCGGGCGTCCGCGCGGGCTCCTGCCGCATCGTTCCGGAACCCGATTCCGCGGAGCCGGACTCCGCGGGCCGGGTGTCCGTGCGTCTCGGCATCCAGGTGCTGCTGTCCGTGTCCGAACCGTCCGAACCGTCCGAACCGTCCGACCTGCCGGGTCTTGCCGACGCGGTGCGACTGCGGGTCGAGCGGGCCGCGGACCGGTACCTGGGGTTGCGGACCGCCGCGGTCGACGTCCGCGTCACGGACCTGGTCGACGCCGACGCCGAGGTGCCGGTTTCGGACCCGGCGAACGCGAACGCGCCGAACGGATCCGGGAGGAACGTGCCGGAGGGAGCCGAATCGGGGAACAGCACCGAGAAAGGTACGGGCCGATGAGTCAGCACGCCGTCCTCAGTGAGGACCTCGCCGCGGCCGTCCGGGACGTGCCCGGTGTCGCCTTCCTCACGCCCGGCATCACCCGGCGGCTGCGGTCCGCGCTCACCGGCTCCGAGAGCGCGTCCCCCGCGGGCCTGCGCGTCAGCCGCCCCGCGGAACCGGGTGCCCTGTGGCGGATCGACGTACGGATCGTCATCTCCGCCGAGGCGCGTGCGGTGGATGTCGCCCGCGCGGCGAGCGCCGCCGTCACGGCCCGCCTGACCGAGACCCACCCGGCCGACACCGCGCGGGTGACCGTCACCGTCACCGGTGTCGTCTGACGGGTCACCGGCCTCGTCCGCCGGCACGGATTCCGGATCCGGCGGCAGCGGTCCTGGGTCCGGAGACGGCTGAAGGCGCAGGTCCGGCTCAGCCCTCGGCCGGCGGGGGGCCTGCCGCGTCGATCTCGGCGACGAGTGCCTCGACGCGGGTCCTGATCTCGTCGCGGATGGGGCGCACGGACGCCAGGCCCCTTCCTGCCGGGTCCGCCAGCGTCCAGTCGAGATAGGTCCGGCCGGGGAAGACGGGGCAGGCGTCGCCGCAGCCCATGGTGATGACGTAGTCGGACGCCTGGACGGCCTCGGGGGTGAGCGCCTTCGGTCTTTGGCCGGAGAGGTCGATGCCCACCTCCCTCATCGCTTCGACCGCTGCCGGGTTGACCTGGTCGCCGGGGAGCGAGCCCGCGGAGCGGACCTCGACGCGGTCGCCCGCGAGGTGGCGGAGGAAGCCGGCGGCCATCTGCGAGCGCCCGGCGTTGTGGACGCAGACGAACAGCACGGACGCGGCGGGGGTGGAGGGCATCGGTTCATCCTTCGCGGGTCCGTGGCGAGCGCCGGACCGCCTCCGGGGAGCCCCCGGAGAGCGGCGGCTGCGGACCGGTCTGGCATCAGCTTCGAGTGATGTGACAGTATCAGCACATGCTGACGTCAGTCGAGACTGATCTGATCCGCGTCCTGGCCGACCCGCTCCGGATGACGATCGTGCATCTGCTCGCCCGGGAGACCCTGTGCACCACGCACCTGGTCGAGGAGACCGGCGCGCGCCAGACGAATCTCTCCAACCACCTGCGGGTGCTGCGCGACGCCGGAGTGGTGGACACCGAGCCGTGCGGCCGGTTCACCTACTACCGGCTGCGGCCCGATGTCCTCACCGCCCTCGCCGGGCAGTTCGCCGAACTGGCCGCGACCGCCCGCACCACCGCCGCCGCCGACATCAAGAGGGCCTGCCCGTGAGCGCCACCGAAGAGACCACCGAAGCGCCCGCGCCCGACACCCGCGCCGCGGACGGAGGCGTCGTCCGCGGGCTCTCCACCCTCGACCGCTTCCTGGCCGTGTGGATCCTGGCCGCCATGGCCGTCGGCCTGGGGCTGGGCCGGGCGGTTCCCGGTCTCGACGACGCGCTGTCCAGGGTCGAGGTCGGCGGCATCTCGCTGCCGATCGCCCTCGGTCTGCTGATCATGATGTATCCGGTGCTGGCCAAGGTCCGCTACGACCGGCTCGACGCGGTCACCGGCGACCGCAGGCTGATGGCCTCGTCGCTGGCCCTGAACTGGATCCTCGGCCCGGCCGTGATGTTCGCCCTCGCATGGCTCTTCCTGCCCGATCTGCCCGAGTACCGCACCGGGCTGATCGTCGTCGGACTGGCCCGCTGCATCGCCATGGTGATCATCTGGAACGACCTGGCCTGCGGCGACCGCGAGGCCGCCGCCGTGCTCGTCGCCCTCAACTCCGTCTTCCAGGTCCTCGCGTTCGGCCTGCTCGGCTGGTTCTACCTCGACCTGCTGCCCCGGTGGCTGGACCTCGGCGACGGGCAGGGGCTGGACGTCTCCGTCTGGCACATCGCGCTGAACGTCGTCGTCTTCCTCGGCATCCCGCTGCTGGCCGGATTCCTCACCCGCCGCCTCGGCGAGAAGAGGCTGGGCCGCGGACCGTACGAGCGGAACTTCCTGCCGCGGATCGGGCCGTGGGCGCTCTACGGGCTGCTCTTCACGATCGTGCTGCTCTTCGCGCTCCAGGGGAGGACGATCACGTCGCAGCCCCTGGACGTGGCCCGGATCGCGCTGCCGCTCCTGGTGTACTTCGCGCTGATGTGGTTCGGCGCCTTCGCACTCGGCAAGGCGATCGGCCTGGCCTACGACCGCACGGCCACCCTGGCCTTCACCGCCGCCGGGAACAACTTCGAGCTGGCCATCGCGGTCGCCATCGCCACCTTCGGCGTCACCTCGGGCCAGGCCCTCTCCGGGGTCGTCGGCCCGCTCATCGAGGTCCCGGTGCTGGTGGCGCTGGTCTACGTGTCCCTGGCCTGGCGCGGGAAGTTCGCCGCGCGGTGACGTGCGGGGCCCGCCGGCCCGGTTCCGCGGGGTTCCGGGTGCTGGTCCGGTCTCAGGCGGCCGCCGGTCCGGTCGTCAGGATCTGTCCCATCGCGGCGAGCACGGACGGGGCCACCCGGTAGTAGACCCAGGTGCCGCGCCGCTCGGAGAGCAGCAGTCCGGCTTCCTTGAGCTTCTTCAGATGGTGGGAGACGGTCGGCTGGGAGACCCCGACGTCGGAGATGTCGCACACGCACGCCTCGCCGCCCGGATGGGAGGCGACCGTCGAGAACAGCCGCAGCCGCACGGGGTCGCCGAGCGCCTTGAACATCCGCGCGGCGGTCTCGGCCTCCTCGGCCGTCATGGGGCGCTCGGTCAGCGGCGGGCAGCACGGCACCACCTCGGCGGACGGGGTACTGGGCTTCGGCATGACTCTATTTTGACACAAATCGAAACAGCACTCCGAGGGCACGGAAGGTCTGATTAGATATTTGTCTATGTTGACGGGCGTCGAACCAGGTGTCACGCTGGTGAGGGCAAGACATAGACAATCATCGAATCAGTTGGCGGCCCGGCCGCCACCACCCCGCCCACGCCCGTGAGGAGCCCCTTGTCATGAGCAACCAGCAGCTGCCCGTCGTGGTGATCGGAGCCGGACCGGTCGGCCTCGCCGCCGCGGCGCACCTCGTCGAGCAGGACATCGAGCCCCTCGTCCTGGAGGCCGGTCCGTCCGCCGGCACGGCCGTGCGCGAGTGGTCCCACGTGCGGCTGTTCTCTCCCTGGGGCGAGGTGACCGACCCCGCGGCGGAGAAGCTGCTCGCCCCGACCGGCTGGGCCGAGCCCGACGCGGCCGCCTACCCCTCGGGCGGCGACTGGGCGGAGCAGTACCTCCAGCCGCTCGCCGAGGCACTCGGGGACCGGGTCCGCTTCGGCGCCACCGTCACCGGCGTCGCCCGGGCCGGGCGCGACCGCGTCGTGGACGCCGACCGCGAGGCCCAGCCCTACGCCGTCCACGTCCGGTACACGGACGGACACGAGGAACGGATCACCGCCCGCGCGGTCGTCGACGCCTCCGGCACCTGGAACGTCCCCGGCCCCGCAGGCGCCAGCGGCCTGCCCGCGCTCGGCGAACAGGCCGCGGCCGACCGCGTCACCTACCGCGTCCCCGACCTCGCAGACCCGGCGGTACGGGCCCGCTACGCGGGCAAGCGCACCGCCGTCCTCGGCTCGGGCGCCTCCGCCTTCACCGCCCTCGCCCACCTGGCCGACCTCGCCGGGACGGACGACGGCGCCGGCACGAAGGCGGTCTGGCTCCTGCGCCGAGGAATCTCCGATGCCACCTTCGGCGGCGGCGAGGCCGACCAACTCCCCGCCCGCGGCGCCCTCGGCCTCGCGGCCAAGGCTGCCGTCGACGGCGGACATGCCGAAGCGGTCACCGGCTTCCTCACCCACACCGTCGAGCGGGCAGCCGACGGCCGTCTGGTGCTGGTCTCCGAGGACGGGCGGCGTCTCGAACCGGTGGACGAGATGATCGTCCTCACCGGCCTCCGCCCGGACCTGTCCTTCCTGTCCGAGATCCGCCTCCGCCTGGACGAGCGCCTCCAGGCACCGGCCGAACTCGCCCCGCTGATCGACCCGAACGCCCACTCCTGCGGCACCGTCTACCCGCACGGCCACCGCGAACTGTCCCACCCCGACCGGGGCCTCTACCTCGTCGGCATGAAGTCCTACGGCCGCGCCCCCACGTTCCTCGCGCTGACCGGCTACGAGCAGGTCCGCTCCGTGGCCGCCGCCCTCGCCGGAGACCTGGAATCCGCGGACCGCGTCGCCCTCGCCCTGCCCGAGACCGGCGTGTGCGGCGGCACCGGTCTCCTCGCCACCCCCGAAGCCGGACAGCCCACCGAGGGCGGCTGCTGCGGTTCCTGACCGGCACGGTTCCGCCGGGCACCGGCGCGGCTCCGCCTGGCATCGGCACGGTTCCGCCGGGCGCCGGGAGAGTGCTGCCGGTGCCCGGCCGCCGCAGAGGGCGGGTGACGTGCTGGGGGTCAGTCCTCGTGGACGCTGAGCAGATCGCCGGGCTGGCAGCCCAGTTCGCGGCAGAGCGCGGTGAGAGTGGAGAAGCGGATCGCCTTCGCCCGGTCGTTCTTGAGAACGGAGAGGTTGACCACGGTCACCCCGACCCTGGCCGCCAGTTCGGACAGGGTCATGCCCCGCTCGGCCAGCAGCCGGTCCAGATGGATCCGTACCCGGTGCTCCTCTTCCGGTGGCATCAGATCAGTCCCTCGGTGTCGGCGCGCAGTTTCGTTCCGCGCCGGAAGACCTCTCCCAGCGCCAGGACGAGGAAGGCCAGCAGGACATGTTCCCCGGTGAAGGTGACCGAGAACGGTATCTGCTCGGCCATGGGGGAGCCATGCACCAGCATTTCCGTGGTGAGCGCCGGCAACACCGGGGTGAGAACGGCCTGTACCAGCACCGTCAGACCGATGGCGCTCAGCCGCCGGGCGTTCGCCGGTACGAAGATGTCGCCGCCGCTGAGGGTTCGGGCCACCTTGAAGAGGAGTACCAGGACGAGAAGCAGGAGCAGGCTCCCGACGACCTCCGGAAGGGCGAGCAGCACTCGCTGACCCGGGCCGGGGTCGGCGAAGACGAGTTCTGCCTGCCGCGTGCCGGTGAGGGTCATGCCGTGGCCCGCTACCGCGGCGGAAACCTTCTCCGGTATGCGGGCTGCGGTCTCGGGCTCGACCTCGACGGTGTCCACGGGTCCCTCCCTCAGCCCGACCACGCCGAGCGCCGGAAGCAGCACCCCGAAGACGCCGACCAGGACAACAGCCAGGCCCAGAATTGCTTCCAGGAGTCGGCTGTCGGTCCGGCTCCACCAGGACGTGGTGCTCATACTCTCCCCCTGCACGCGGTGGCATATCGTTTGTCGATAGTATCGACAAACGATATAGCAGTCGTCTCAAGGGATCGGCGGACCCGGCCCCTACCTGGACGGGTCCGTCGGGGCGTGTCCCGAGGACACGTCCGAGGAACAGTGGGGTCCACCGGCCGGGCTCACTCCGTCGGTGCCGCACACGACCGGACCTCCTCCAGCAGCTCCGGGTAGTGCACGCCGTACGTGCCCACCGCGTGCCACACAGCGTCCAGTGCCGCCTTCAGCGGATCGGGATCGGCGGCGGCGAGCACGGCGGGAAGAGCGAAGTGCGGCTGGGAGATCTGCTCGGGGTCATTCGAAGTGCCGGATGTGCCGGAGGTGCGCACCACCGCGACGAGGGGCGGCACCGCTCCGAGGGAGATCGGCCTGTCAGCGGCGGACGTGGAGGGTGCGAGCCTGCCCAGCAAGCGGCCGGGACCCGCCTTCCGTTCGCGGTCCCCCGGCTTCGAGGCCGTGTCCCACGTCGGCCCGGCCGCTGACGGAGACGGAGACGGCAGCGGACGGTAGGGCGGCCGCTCGGGAGGTTCCGCCCTGAGCACCGACCGGCTCGGGACCTGCGGGTCGGAGCACAGCGTCTCCCGCATCCGGTCCGCGTCGTCGAAGGGCGGTGGCAGGGGACGTCTTTCCGACATCGCGGTGAGTGCCCGAGCGACCCAGGAAATGCCCACGAGGCCCGCCGCCTCGCAGGCCCGCCGGGCGGCCAGCGACGCCACCGCGCGCTGCACCTCGGAAGGCGCGGCGCCCAGCGTGTGCACCAACTCGCTGTCGAAACGAAGCAGACCGCGGACGTTGCCACGGACGTCGCGCAGCCTCCCGCTCGGCGACCGACCGCCCCACTCCCATCGCTCGAAGTGCAGGCGCCGCTCCTCGGCTGCCCGCTCCGCTGCCTGCCGGGCCAGGCGTTCGGCTTCGGCGCGCTGTTCCGGTGTGGGCGGTGGGGGGAGTTGCCGCGCGAAGCGGTGCCAGTGGGCGGCTGATCGTGAGGCCTGGCGGACCACACGGTCGGCCTGTGGCGGTGCGGGCCAGAACTGCAGGAGGTAGCTGTCCGCCGCCGGCTCGCCGGACACTCTGGTGTCGAGCTCCCGCCCCTCGTCCATCCCCCGGCCGCAGTACCGTACCCGGTGGTCGGTCCGGGCGAGACCGAGGTCCCATGCGGCCTGACCCGCCCACGACACCAGGCAGGTGTCCTCCGACTCCGGGTGGAAGGACACCTCCACGACGTCCTCCCAGCCCGGGTCCAGCGGGGGTTCCTCGTCGTGGACCTCCACGGCGAAGCCGACGTCTCCCGTGTGCAGCCCGGTGTTCAGCCAGAGCGCTCCCGGGACCGCCGCCCCGCACAGGCCCCCGCTCTGGCCTGCGAACGCCTCGCAAAGATCCGGATTCAGGCTGCCCGGAGCGTGCACGTATATCTGACCGTAGTGAACCTGCACCTCACCCGCGACCGGCCTGCGCACAGCAGCACCCCTCCCCCTTCGTGGACGACAGCCGTGACGGCCCTCGGTCGACGGTCCGTCACCTGCCGTGCATCCTGCCGCAGGCCACTGACAACGGGTCGACGGCAAGGCGGACATCGGCGCAGAGCACGCCCGCGGAGCAGCCGGGAAGGCGGGGACCGCAGGGGGGCGACCGGCACGACCGGGGACACGTCCCCGCATCCGGCCGGGGTGGCCGCAGCGGCCGGGCCGCCCGGCGCTCAGTCCTCTTCGTCTCCCTCGTCCTCGTCGTCGTCGAAGACCTCGTCGATGACCTCGGCGGCCACGAATCCCCCGACCACGCCGACGGCGACGCCCGCCGCCGCACCGGCGACGACGGCACCGGTGCTCGGCCCGGAGCGGTGGTGACCGTCGTGCGAGGTCTCGTGGTGGTGGAGTCCATGGCCCTGGTGCGGTGCGTACCCGGAGTGGCCTGCTGCGTGGCCGCCGCCGTGCTGCTCGACCATCTGCCGGACCCAGGAGTCGACTTCGGCGTTCCAGTCGACGTGCTCGACGCCTTCGTGGCTGACCGCGAAGCGGTTGACGGCGTCGTGTCCCTCGGAGAAGAGCCCGCCGCGCTTGTCGGCCTCCAGGACGACCTCCATACCGCCCGGGGCGGCGAGGAAGGTCACCTCCACCTCGTTGACGGCGTGGGCGTACTGCGGGGCGGGGGAGAGTTCGATCTCCTGGTAGAAGGGCAGGGTCTGTCCCGTGCCGTGGATGTGGCCCAGTTCCAGGTCCGCGGACGTGAAGCCGAACCCGAGCTGTCCCAGGGCCTCCAGCACGCCTTCCTGTGCGGGAAGCGGTGCCACCCGCAGCGGGTCGAGGTCGCCCTTGTCCCTGGCTCCCGCGACGGCGAGTTCCGTCCGGATTCCGAGGATCACCCCGAGGGGCTGACCGTGCAGCTCGGTGATCGGCGTCTCCCACGGAAGGGTGACGGTGAACGGCACGCTGCGCCGCTCACCCTCGGCGAGCCGGAACCCGCCGCCCACCGTGAGGCGGTCGAAGGCGACCACGCCCTCGTGCTCCTCGTCACCGTGTTCCGCCTCGACGCGGGCGACGAGTTCGAGAGTGATCTGCTCGATCTCGCAGTCGGCGGAGCCACCTTCGAGATGCACCTGGCCGCTGAGCGGGCCACCCGGCCGCGTCGGCCCGTCGTCCAGGACCGTGTCCACCGAGGGACCGCCCACCCCGAGAGCTCCGAGAAGCCGTTTGAACACCATCGCGGGCGTTCTCCTTCACTTGTCTGCCGACGCTTGAGTGCGGGGAGTCCGGCCCCGGCCACGGGGCGTGTCCGCCGCAGGTCCCACGCTACGGCAGGCCTCTACAGCACTGTAGTTTTCAAGTCGCCGCCGAAACCGGTGTTCTCGCCGGCCGGCTCAGGGGTGCACCGGCGGTCCGGGCGCAATGAACCGGTCCCGCGGAACACCGTGCCGGACGCCGGATTCCGGGCGGCTCGACCGTGCGGCCGGCCGCGACCGGCCGCACGGCGGAGGGTCACAGGTGACGGGCGATGACAGGCAGCAGGTCCTGGAAGGTGCGTCCCTGTGCCGGCTCCCCGATGGCGGCCATCTGCCATCCTTCGCCGGAGCGGTGCACCTTGGCCATGATCTGCGCCGTGTGCGGACCGCCTCCGGTGAGGGTGTAGCGCGCGAGCTCCTCACCGGACGTCTCGTCGATCAGGCGGCAGTACGCGTTCTGCACTTCCTCGAAGGTCTGGCCGGTGAAGGAGTTCACCGTGAAGATGATCTGGTCCACCTGCGGCGGGACACGTTCGAGGGACACGCTGATGGACTCGTCATCGCCCGTACCGGTGCCGCCGACGAGGTTGTCACCACTGTGCTGTACGGAACCGTCGTCGCTGACCAGATGCTGGAAGAACACGACATCGGCCGGCTCACCGCCCGCGAACAGCACTGCGGAGGCGTCGAGATCGATCTCACGGGTTCCGGCGAGTTTGGCGAGAAAGCCCTTGCGGGGCGCGGCCTGCCAGCCCAGCCCCATCCGCACCTTGGTGAGCGAGCCACCGCCGGACTTGGTCAGGCTGATCTGCTGGCCTTTGGAGAGGTTCACGGACATCTCAGGTACCTCGGTTCGCGTGGCATGGGATGGCATCGGATGGCAGTGGACGGCAGGGAGAAGGTGGACAGGTCGAGAGAATGCCGCCCTGTGGTGCCCGGCCGGGGCAGTCATCCTGGGCGCCGGTGTCAGATCCGGCGGCCTCGGAACGCGGCCCCAACGAAAAACTACAGCACTGTAGAAGAATGGGGGCGGGTAGCCGGACAACCGCGTCACCGACCGCGCCGGGCACATCCGGCGTTGACCGTCCGTTGCCGGTGCGGCGGACCATTCAGGCTGCCGGGTGGCCCTGCCGCGACCGCTTGCCGTGGGTCGCGCCCCCTGTCCTCCGGCCGCCCCGGAAGAACCAGGGCATGTCCGGCTCCATCAGGGGGCGGAACAGTTTCCGCACGGGAGACGTGCACAGCAGCGTCATCATCGCTGCGACGAGCACCGTCAGGGCGACCCGGCCCGCCGGGTGACCCACCCAGTCCAGGCTGTACCAGTCCAGTTCGCGGGAGAGCTTGATCGGATACACATGAAGCAGGTAGGCGTACAGCGTGCCCGCGCCCAGCGTGGTGAACCACATGTGCCGACGGGGAACCCAGGCCAGGAAGCACGCCGTCAGCACCAGGCCGCAGCCGAAGACGGCCAGCACCATGGTGGCGCCGACCCAGGCGGGGACGCCCATCTCCGCCGCAGACTTCTCCCGCAGGAACCAGCCCGAGGACATCCGCGGCACCGCCCAGTAGGCCAGCAGCAGTGCACAGGCCACCACCGGCACCGCGAGCCACCGTGCAGCACGCTGCTGCACGAGTGCGAAGTGCTCCGGCCGCAGTTGCAGCCCCAGCACGAAGAAGGGCAGGAACTGGGCGATGCGCATCAGGTCCAGGTCGTTGCCGACGCTCGGCGTGACACTCGCACCGACGGCGATCGCCAGCGCCACAGGCACCGGCCAGCGCAGGTTCTTCCACACCGGCGTGGTCAGCCGCCACACGAACAGGGCGACGAGGAACCAGAGCGCGAACCCCGGCTCCTGATAGTGGAACTCCCGCTGCGGGTCGTCGAGCCACCGCATGAAGAGCGTGTAGACCGTCTGGAACGCCAGATACGGCACCAGGACGCCCGTCACCAGTCGCACGATCTGGCGCGGGGTGCCCTCGTAACTCCGGGAGAGATAGCCGGAGATGACGATGAAGGCCGGCATGTGGAAGGCGTAGACCGTGGCGTACAGGGCGGCGGCGGCGCGGCTGTCGCCCTGCATGGGTGCCCACAGATGCCCGGCCCCGACCAGCACGATGGTGAGGTACTTCGCGTTGTCCAGAAACGGATCGCGGCGGCCGGACGGGCGGCCGGCGGCTTTCGCGGATGCAGGTAGCGCCGACGGTCTCTCCACCGGCGCAACGGGAGGTGCCGGGCGGGCGGAGGGCAGCGGTGCTCGCGTATAACCAGCCTGCAACATTATGAGCACGATAGCGGTCAAGTCTGTGTCAGCACACGGCCGGTGGGGCACACGGGCTGGTTCGGTGGATATGTCCGTGCCCCCGCACTGCCGCCCGGCTGGAGCCGTGAGGCGCCCACGGCGTCGGTCCGGCCTCCGGGCAGTCGTCCGCTCCTCCGCTCCTCCGCTTCCTCTGCTTCCCCTCTTCCCCCCTTTCCCGTCGTGTGGCCCCTCTGGCGAGACCGGGCGGCGGAGGGCGCGAGAGGCGAAGACGGGCTGATCCCCTCACCCGACACCGTCGTGGACCTCGCCGACGCCCGCTGAGATCGGTGCGGCCCGCTGCCCCGTCCTCTCCGCCGGAGCGCGCTGACGGGTAGTCCGGCCGGCCGCGCGTGTTCCGCGTCGAGGCCCTCCGGTCCGCTGATGCCGCGCGCGCTCGTCCTCGGCGGCGGCCTGCTCCTCCTGCGGCCCGTCGGTCGGCTCTTGCAGGCGATCCCGATCCTTTTTCGAGGTCGAGAACTACGTAGGGCCCCACCGCCGAGGCGGTGGGGCCCTACGTTCAGCCCGGTGAGGCTGGGCGGAGGATACGAGATTCGAACTCGTGAGGGGTTGCCCCCAACACGCTTTCCAAGCGTGCGCCCTAGGCCACTAGGCGAATCCTCCGCCGCAGACTGTACAAGACCATGGGGGGTGCTCGCGAACCCGGATTCCGATCATGGATCCGGGGGTGGGGTGGCGGGGCGCGAGGTCGAACGGGAGGCGGGGGATCGGGTAGTGTGGCGGCAGCCCCTCACGTGGCGCTATCTGACTGAACTCCCCCAGGGCCGGAAGGCAGCAAGGGTAGGTTGGCTCTGGCGGGTGCGTGGGGGGCGTTTGCGTGCCCGGGTTCCCGGGTTGCCGCGGCGTGGGCCGGTTGTCGGTGTCGGCCTATATCGTCGGGGGTGTGTCGTCCCTCGCCCTGTACCGCCGCTATCGCCCCGAGACCTTCGCCGAGGTCATCGGGCAACAGCATGTGACCGACCCGCTGCAGCAGGCGCTGCGCAACAACCGGGTCAACCACGCGTACCTCTTCAGCGGCCCGCGCGGCTGCGGCAAGACGACCAGTGCGCGCATTCTGGCCCGGTGTCTGAACTGCGAGCAGGGCCCCACGCCCTCCCCCTGCGGGGAGTGCCAGTCGTGCCGTGACCTGGCGCGGAACGGGCCCGGGTCGATCGATGTCATCGAGATCGACGCCGCCTCGCACGGTGGTGTGGACGATGCCCGCGAGCTGCGGGAGAAGGCGTTCTTCGGCCCCGCCTCCAGCCGGTACAAGATCTACATCGTCGACGAGGCGCACATGGTGACCCCCGCGGGGTTCAACGCGCTGCTCAAGGTCGTCGAGGAGCCGCCCGAGCATCTGAAGTTCATCTTCGCGACGACGGAGCCCGAGAAGGTCATCGGGACGATCCGCTCCCGGACGCACCACTATCCGTTCCGCCTCGTCCCGCCCGGCACGCTCCGTGACTATCTGGACGAGGTGTGCGGACGCGAGCAGATCTCCGTCGAGGACGCGGTGCTGCCGCTGGCCGTACGGGCGGGCGCCGGCTCGGTGCGGGACTCGATGTCGGTGATGGACCAGCTCCTCGCCGGTGCGGGTGCGGACGGTGTGACATATGCCATGGCGACCTCGCTGCTCGGCTACACCGACAGCGCGCTGCTGGACGACGTGGTGGACGCGTTCGCCGCCGGTGACGGGGCCCGGGCGTTCGAGATCGTCGACCGCGTCATCGAGGGCGGGCACGACCCGCGCCGGTTCGTCACCGACCTGCTGGAGCGGCTGCGGGACCTGGTGATCCTGGCCGCGGTGCCGGACGCCGTCGAGAAGACGCTGATCGACGCGCCCGGGGACGTGGTCGAGCGGATGCAGGCCCAGGCGTCCGTCTTCGGCGCGGCCGAGCTGAGCCGCGCAGCGGACATCGTCAACACGGGGCTGACGGAGATGCGGGGGGCGACCTCCCCCCGGCTGCAGCTCGAACTGATCTGCGCGCGCGTGCTGCTGCCCGCCACGTACGGGGACGAGCGTTCGGTGCAGGCCCGGCTGGACCGGCTGGAGCGCGGTGCGGCGGCGGCTGCGCTGAGCGCTCCGGGTGCCGGGGCTCCTCCCGGCGCCGGTGCGCCTGGTCCGGGTGCCGACGGTGGTGCGGGTGCCGCTGCCGGTGGTCCCGGGGTTGTTTCCGGTGGAGCGCCGGGGTACGGGGCTTCCGGTGCCGGTGCCCCCGGCGCGCCCGCCCCCGCCCCTGCGGCCGGTGGCGGAGCGGTCGAGAGCCATCCCGGTGCCGTTTCCGCGGGGTCACCCGCCGCGGGTGCCGCTGGTCCTTCCGGCGCCGCGGACGGAGCCGCCCCCGCGGAGCAGCCGCCCGCGGAGCCCGCGCGGCGGCCCGGTGCCTGGCCCGGCGGAACCGGCCCCGGCGGTGGTGGCGGAGCGCCCGGCGGCGGTACGGGTGAGCCCGCGCGGCGCCCCGGCGCCTGGCCCGGTACGGCGGGCCCGCCGAGCGGCGGCTCGGCGGCATCCACGCCGGCCGAATCCGCTCCGGCGGCTCCGACTCCCGCGGCTCCGGAGCGGACCGGTCCGCCCGCGTCCGTGCCGGCCGGTCCCGCGGGCTCCGCGCCTGCGAGCGGGCCCGCACAGGGTGGCGGCGACCCCGCACAGATCCGGCAGATGTGGCCGCAGATCCTGGAGGCCGTCAAGAACCGGCGGCGCTTCACCTGGATCCTGCTCAGTCAGAACGCGCAGGTCGTCGGCTTCGACGGCAAGACCCTCCAGGTCGGCTTCCCGAACGCGGGCGCTCGTGACAGCTTCGCCAACGGCGGCAGTGACGAGGTGCTGCGGCAGGCGCTCGGCGACGCGCTGGGCGTGCAGTGGCAGGTCGAGGCCATCGTCGATCCGTCGGGCGGCGGCGGTGGTGCCGGGGGCCCTAGCGGGCCGGGCTCCGGGTACGGCGCGGGGTCCGGGACGACGGGAGGCGGCGCCGCCGGTACGCGGAGCGCGATGGCGGCACCCGCTCCGGCCCCGGCGCCGCCCCAGCAGTGGTCGGCGGCGCCTCCGGCGTCCGGCGCCGCCGCTTCGGGGCCTGCCGCGTCTGCGCCGGGCGCGCCCGGCGGGCCGGGGCACCCCTCGGCAGCCCCGGCGGCCGAATCCGCAGCGGTGCCCTCCCAGGCGTCCGCACCGGCTCCGGAGGCGCCGCGTGCGGCATCCGCGCCGTCCGGCTATGTGCCGGAGGAGGACATGCCCGCCGAGGACGATCCCGACCTGGACGAGTCCGCGCTCTCCGGGCACGACCTCATCGTCCGGGAGCTCGGAGCGACGGTCCTGGAGGAGCTCCGGCACGACTGACGTCCGGGCGGTGCGGTGTTCGGGCCGTGCGGCTGTCGTCCTTGCCGGTGCCGGTGCCGGTGCCGTCGCCGGTCCAGGGCGGAGCACGTAGGCTCGGGGCGTTGAAGAGGCGTCTAGTGAGCCAGGAGCAATCGTGATTCCCGGTGGTGGGCAGCCTGACATGCAGCAGTTGCTGCAGCAGGCGCAGAAGATGCAGCAGGATCTGGCCGCGGCGCAGCAGGAGCTGGCCGAAACCTCCGTCGAGGGCTCGGCGGGCGGCGGCCTGGTGAAGGCGACCGTCAACGGTTCCGGTGAGCTCCAGGGGCTGGTCATCGATCCGAAGGCGGTGGACCCGGAGGACACCGAGACTCTCGCGGACATGGTGCTCGCCGCCGTCCGCGACGCGAACGGCGCCGCTGCCGAACTCCAGCAGCAGAAGCTCGGCCCGCTCGCGCAGGGCATGGGCGGAATGCCCGGCCTGCCGTTCTGAAGCGACCCCAACGGGTTCGACCGGCTCAGCCGGTAGGACTGGTTCGGTCGGTTCGCTCGGTACGACTGGTCCGGCCGGTGCCTCCGGCGCGGCGGATTCCCACCGGCCGGACGGCCGGTTCGGTCGACCCGGCCGCACGCTGTCGGGTTCGGCTGAGTCCGCTGCCGGGTCCGGGTGAGTCCTCGGCTCTGCGGCTCGCGGTACCGAGCCGGGCAGGCAGGCACGCGGTACCGGCCCGGCAACAGCGGCGGAGCCGGAGGTCGAGCGGTCGTTCAGCCGGGGGCCGGCTCCCGGGCAGCGGCTAGTGGTGGCCCGCACGGACCACTAACGTACTCAGAGGACGAACAGAGAGCAGGCGGGAGCCATCCGTGTACGAAGGCGTGGTCCAGGACCTGATCGACGAACTGGGCAGACTGCCCGGCGTCGGTCCCAAGAGCGCGCAGCGGATCGCTTTCCACATCCTGCAGGCCGAGCCCGCGGACGTGCGCCGGCTCGCCGGTGCGCTGACCGAGGTCAAGGAGAAGGTCAGGTTCTGCGCGGTGTGCGGCAACGTCGCGCAGGAGGAGCAGTGCCGGGTCTGTGCCGATCCGCGCCGTGACGTGTCGGTCATCTGCGTGGTCGAGGAGCCCAAGGACGTCGTGGCGATCGAGCGCACCCGCGAGTTCCGGGGGCGGTACCACGTGCTGGGTGGCGCGATCAGTCCCATCGAGGGGGTCGGTCCCGATGATCTGCGGATCAGGGAACTGCTCTCCCGCCTCGCCGACGGGACGGTCACCGAGCTGATCCTCGCCACGGATCCCAACCTGGAGGGCGAGGCGACGGCCACGTATCTCGCGCGGATGGTCTCCGCCATGGGGTTGAAGGTGACGCGGCTGGCGAGCGGGCTCCCCGTCGGGGGAGACCTGGAGTACGCGGACGAGGTCACGCTGGGGCGGGCCTTCGAAGGAAGGCGGCTCCTGGATGTGTGAGCCCGTGCGAGCTTGTGCGAGCCAGGGCCACGAAGAGCCCACAGGGGAGAGGTTGCCCGATGTCTGATGCGACGCTGAACTCCATCAAGAACAGTCCCGACGACTTCGCCGTGCAGATCAGCGACCAGATCGAGAGCTTCGTGGTCGCCGTCACCGAGGTCGCCAAGGGCGACGATCCGGACAGCGCGGTCCCCTATCTCCTGCTGGAGGTCTCCCAGCTGCTCCTCGCGGGCGGGCGGCTGGGCGCGCACGAGGACTTCCTCCCGGACGAGCGGTACGAGCCGGACGTGGGCCCGGAGCCGGACGTGGACGAGCTGCGTGAGCGTCTCGCCGCGCTGCTGGATCCGGTCGACGTCTACTCCGAGGTCTTCGACCCGTATGTGCCGCGCTCCGCGCCGGTCGCGTGCCGGATCTCGGACGATCTCTCGGACGTCCTCACCGATCTGCGGCACGGCATGGCCCACTACCGTGCGGGCCGGGTGAGCGAAGCGCTGTGGTGGTGGCAGTTCTCCTATCTCTCGAACTGGGGGACGACCGCTTCGGCGTCGCTGCGTGCGCTCCAGTCGCTGGTGGCGCACGTCCGGCTGGACAAGCCGCTCGACGAGCTCGACGGGCTGGACACCGACAGCAACGCCGCGGACGAGGACGGCTCGCTGGAGGCCGAGGCCGGTGCGGTGATGGCCGCCGAGATCGGCGGCCCGCTGGGGATGCGGCAGAGCGAGGCGTAGCCGCTGCGGCGGCGCGGTCGTGCGCCGCTTCTCTGGCGGTACGTCGTCCGGCAGTCGTGGGGTGGGTACGTCCCGGCGGCTGCCGGCTGTCGGCTGCTGCGCGCCGCGAAACCGCCCGGGCGCCGGGTCCCGAGCGCCGGGTGGCGGACGCCGGGCTCCGAGCCCTCTTTCTGAGGAATGGGCGGTGGGTCTCTCCCCGCCCACCCCGCCCCTGAAGCCGGGCACGGCAGGGGGCGCGACGGAGTGTGCCGGGCGCCGTTGCAGAGGGTGACAGGGTGTGGTTAGCGTTCACACCGACAACAACAACCCCGGCGCGGTGCTACCAACACCGGCCGGGGTCTCACCACCAGACCAGGAACTTGATCTGATGGCTTACGCCGACCTTAACGCCCCGCTCTCCGCGTCCGCACCTCCCATGGCCAAGCCGGGATTCGGGAAGCGGACCCCCGATTCCGCACAGCCGGAAGGCCCGTCGTCCCGGGCGGATTTCGCACATCTGCCGGAGCGTGCCGCCTGCCTCGCGTCCTTCATCGACCGGCTGCCCGAGGGTGCCGCCATCGATGTGAAGACCCTCGCCAAGTCCCAGCCCCGCTACGGCCAGCAGGCGTGCCGTTCCGCGCTCCGCGAGCTGTCCCGGGCGGGGCATCTGCGCCGGGTCGGCGGACTGGTGGGGGAGGGGTGCCCGCAGCATGTGACGCGGACGTACTTCTCGCGTGCGGCGCGGGACGAGGACTGGTGGACGGCATTCCTCGACGGCCGGGTCTCCCCGGCTGCGGACCAGTGCCCCGTTCCCGGCCCCGCCACGGACTCCGTCCGCGCCCCCGGTCCCGCCCCGAACCCCGTCCCCGTTCCCGTCCCCGCCACGGACGTGAGCCCGGCCCCGGAACCGCCCCGCCGCCCGGAGGCGTACCGGGCGCTCGCGGCGCTCGGCCGGCGCGATCCCCGGCTCGTCCTGTCGTCGGCGGAGTGCGCGGAACTGGCGGCACCGGCAGCCGAGTGGCTGGCCCGCGACACCGACGCGGAACGGTTCGCGTCCGCGATGACAGCGGGGCTGCCGCCCGTCGTCCACAGCCCTGCGGGGCTGGTGCGGAGCCGTCTCACGGCCAAACTCCCGCCCGTACCGGCGCCGCCTGAACGCCGTGCGCCCGTACGGCTCCGCCCGGAGTGCACCGACTGCGGTCGGCCCGGAAGCTCCGAATCCCTGCGCGGCGGCCTCTGCCGCACCTGCCGAGCCGAACCCGCCCCACCGCGGGACGGCCTGCCCGGCGAGGACGTCCGCCGCTGGGCGGCCCTGGTACGCGGCGGCCTGGCCGCGGGCCGACCACCCATCCGGCCACGGCCGGCCCGGCCTCGCCTGACCCGCCTCACAGCAGGGCACGACGCATGACCCTGCACGACGTGGATCCCGGGCCCGGGGCAGCATGGAGGGGAGGAGGCGACGCCATGACCCACAGCACTGCCGACCACCCCCAGATGCCTGTCGAGGATTTCGAGGAGCCGGCCCGGACCGCGCCCGAAACCGTGTCGCTGGAATTCATCAACGGGAAACCAGAGGTCAAACCGGGGCCGCCCCCCTGCCTCACCCCAGGATTCCCGCCTGCCGCGCCGCGGTGAGCCAGGACGGGAACTCGCTCAGCAGGCTCCGGTAGAGGGCGTCGTCCGAGAGGGTGAGGGGTGCCCGGCCCGCCGGGAAGAACCCGGCATTGTCCACCATGCGCGTGGCAGGGACCGGGAGCTCGTCGAGCTTGCGCAGGAAGTCGAACTGCTTGCTGTCCGGATCGCCGAAGCCGACGAACTGCCAGAACAGCGGCAGCCGTGCCGCCGTGCACAGCACGTGCTCGGCGGCGGCGCGGGAGGTCGGGCCGCCGTCCGTCTGGAAGATCACCAGGCCGGGGTCGGTGGCGCCCGAGGCGGTGTAGTGGTCGATGACCGCCTGCATGGCCACGTGGTAGTTGGTCCGGCCCATGTGGCCGAGGCTGTCGTGCAGGGCGCCGATGCGGTCCTCGTAGGCGTCCAGGCCGACCTCGGCCGTGCCGTCCACCTCGGTGGAGAAGAAGACGACCGGTACGACGCCGTCGTCGTCGAGGTTCGCGGACAGCCCCAGCGTCTGTTCGGCGAGGTGCTGGACCGTGCCGTCCTTGTAGTAGGGCCGCATGCTTCCCGAACGGTCGAGCACCAGGTAGACCGCGGCCCGCTGGCCCTCCAGCCCGGCGCTCTCCAGGGAGCGGCGGGCGGTCTTGTACAGGTTGACCAGTCCGGGGGCCCGCGCCGTGACTTTCCGCAGGTCGACCGCCGGGCCTCTCCCGGCGGGGCTCGCGCCCGCCGCGGGCCGGCCCGGCTGTCCCGACTGCCCCGGTGCCCGCTTCACGTAGTCGATGGCCATGCCGGCCTCCTCGCTTCTCGTCCCTCGCCCCTCGTACCGCAGCGGGCTCCTCCGGTCGTCCCGTGCACCGGGACGGCCGGAGGGCCGGGCCGGTTCCGTTCCGCCAGGTCACGGTCATGCCCCACCGTGCGTCGGCCCTGCGGCGGCCGTGCGTCGGCCCTGCCGAGCTGCTGCCCGGCACAGTACGGAGTGCGCGGCGGCCGGGGGCGGCAAAGCGGAAAAGCAGCGGATGCGAAAAAAGGGAAAGCGTAAAAGAAGCAGATACAGCACGATATGCCGGAGTGGGGCCCTTCGTCCGGGGTGTGCGGCGGGGGATCGTGAACAGACTCACGTTTCCGTGTCATTTCGGCCCTGGTGGGCAGGGGCCTCCGCGGACGGGACCGGGTTCCGTCCGGTCGATACACTGAGCCGACCAGTGGATCCCATCCTTCCGGGCAGCGTCGCACGGAGCGCCGGGGTCCCGGGAAATGATTCGAGGAGCGAGCACACGTGGGCCTTGTCGTGCAGAAGTACGGCGGCTCCTCCGTTGCCGATGCCGAAGGCATCAAGCGCGTTGCCAAGCGGATCGTCGAAGCCAAGAAGAACGGCAACCAGGTTGTCGTCGTGGTCTCGGCGATGGGTGACACGACGGACGAGCTGATCGATCTTGCCTCAGAGGTGTCTCCGGTCGCCTCCGGCCGCGAGTTCGACATGCTGCTGACCGCAGGAGAGCGGATCTCCATGGCCCTGCTGGCGATGGCGATCAAATCCCTCGGTCACGAGGCGCAGTCGTTCACCGGCAGCCAGGCGGGTCTGATCACCGACTCCGCGCACAACAAGGCGCGGATCATCGACGTCACCCCCGGCCGGATCAAGGATTCGGTCGACGAGGGCAACATCGCGATCGTCGCCGGATTCCAGGGCGTCTCGCAGGACAGCAAGGACATCACCACCCTGGGCCGAGGCGGTTCGGACACCACCGCGGTCGCGCTGGCCGCGGCGCTCAACGCCGAGGTCTGTGAGATCTACACCGACGTCGACGGTGTCTTCACCGCCGACCCGCGCGTGGTGAAGAAGGCGCGGAAGATCGACCGGATCTCCTTCGAGGACATGCTGGAGCTGGCCTCGTCCGGCTCCAAGGTGCTGCTGCACCGCTGCGTCGAGTACGCGCGCCGCTACAACATCCCGATCCACGTGCGGTCGTCCTTCTCCGGCCTGAGGGGTACGTGGGTCACGAACGAGCAGCCGGACGGGCAAGGGGAAGAGTCGATGGAGCAGGCGATCATCTCGGGTGTGGCGCACGACACGTCCGAGGCCAAGGTCACGGTCGTCGGGGTGCCGGACAAGC
The DNA here is from genome assembly GCF_042869455.1 of Streptomyces sp. NPDC007025. Lineage (NCBI taxonomy): Bacteria > Bacillati > Actinomycetota > Actinomycetes > Kitasatosporales > Streptomycetaceae > Streptomyces > Streptomyces sp. NPDC007025. The sequence continues at coordinate 42,013 of NZ_JBIAFT010000008.1, forward strand.
CGGGCGAGGCCGCCGCGCTCTTCCGCGCGGTCGCGGCCGCCGAGATCAACCTGGACATGGTGGTCCAGAACGTCTCCGCCGCCTCCACCGGGCTCACCGACATCTCCTTCACGCTGCCCAAGTCCGAGGGCAAGAAGGCCATCGCCGCGCTGGAGAAGGTGCAGGGCACGGTCGGCTTCGACTCGCTGCGCTACGACGACCAGATCGCGAAGATCTCCCTCGTCGGCGCGGGCATGAAGACCAACCCGGGCGTGACGGCGACCTTCTTCGAGGCGCTGTCCGACGCCGAGGTCAACATCGAGCTGATCTCCACCTCGGAGATCCGCATCTCGGTCGTCACCCGCGAGGAGGCCGTGCAGGACGCGGTCCGCGCCGTCCACTCCGCCTTCGGGCTGGACAGCGACACCGACGAGGCCGTGGTCTACGGCGGCACCGGCCGCTGACCGGCGCATTCCACCGGTCGGCCGGACCCACTGGCCACGGTGGTGTGCACTGACGGACAATGGCGCTCCCCGCCCCTGCAACCGGCAGGCAGGCGGGGAGCGTCTTTGTGCCCCTGGAGCCTGACGCGCACGGGGAGCGCGGTCGAGGGCCTGGGAGACACGGGGCGTTCACGGAGACTGAGAGATGTGTGTATGACGGCATGTGGTGTGTTTTCGCGCACAGTGCCTGCCGCGTACAACCCTGACGGGGGGAAACGTGTCAAACAGGCGTGGCAGAGGTACTCGGAATCGCAACGGTCCCTGGTCGCCCCAGCGCTGGTGCTGGAGGGCTACCAGTGGCGGGAGGCATGTCTGTGATCGCGCCGTGGCCCGCCGCGCGCCCCTCGCGTCCGCTCACACAGCATGGGGACGCTGACGAGGCGATGGCACATGGCACCACAGTCGATCACCTGACCGAGACCTACCGCGCCCACTACAAGTCCCTGCTCGGGCTCGCGGCGCTCCTGCTCGACGACACCGCCTCGTGCGAGGACGTCGTCCAGGAGGCGTTCATCCGCGTCCACTCGGCGCGCAAGCGCGTGCGCGACCCCGAGAAGACCCTCGCCTACCTCAGGCAGACGGTCGTGAACCTCTCCCGCTCCGCGCTGCGCCGCCGCATCCTCGGGCTCAAGCTGCTCTCCAAGCCGATGCCCGACATGGCGAGCGCCGAGGAGGGGGCGTACGAGCAGCTCGAACGGGATCAGTTGATCAAGGCGATGCGCGGTCTGCAGCGGCGCCAGCGGGAAGTGCTGGTGCTGCGGTATTTCGCCGATATGACCGAGGCTCAGGTGGCCGAGGTGCTCGGTCTCTCCCTGGGTTCCGTGAAGGCTTACGGGTCGCGCGGGATCGCCGCGCTGCGTACCGCCATGGAGGCGGCGTCATGAGTGACGGACTGGGTCTCCCCGACGGCGAGGAGCCGCGCGGGTCGCACGAGGTGCCGGGGGGCTCCCCCGAGGCACAGGGGTCGCCCGAGGCACAGGGCTCTCCTGAAACGCCGGGTTCCCCCGAGGCGCGGGGCGCCGGCGAATCCGGCGGGCCGCGCGAGCGGACGACGCCGTCCGGCACCGCCGAACCGGGCACCCGTCCGGACGGCCCGGCAGGGCCCGCGGACCAGCGCCCCGCAGCGGCGGCTCAGGGCGCCGGGGACGCGGGCCCGTCGGGTGAAGCCGGTGCGCAGGGGGCCGGCGCTCCCGAGGAGATGTCGCTGGACCTGTTCGACGAGTCCGCACTCAGCTCCGAGGAGGAGACCCTCCGGGACCTCATGCGGCACAGCGTCCGCGGTATCGAACCCCCGGCCGAGAGCGTCGACCGCACCCTCGACCACCTCCAGCGGGCGGTGCCCGCGCGGCGTGCGCACCGCCGCCAGGCGATGGTCGGCGGGGTGGCGGCGGCCCTCGTGGCCCTCGTCGGCGTGCCCGCCCTCGTCTACGGCGGCGTACCCGGCGTCGGCGGGGACGACCACCCGGTGACCGCGGGCAGCGTCCATGGCCAGACCCGCGGCCCCGACGCCGGCGCCGGCGGGAACGGCGGCAAGGGCGAGGAGGACCGGGACGGCGGCAAGGACAAGGACAAGGACAAGAAGCACAAAGGCGACGGCAGAACCCACCCGGCGCCCACCGGCGGCCCCGGCGACAGCGCCGACCCCAACGAGAGCCTCAGCGCCAGCGCACCCACCTGCGGCAGCAACCAGCTCGGCGGGGGCTCCGCGGAGTCCGGGGCGCCCGACAGCAAGGGCACCGTCTACGGCAGTTTCCGGGTCGCCAACGTCTCCGGCGACCCCTGCACGGTCCAGGGCGAAGGGCTGGTCGGCGCCTCCGTGCAGGGCAGGGCCGGCGGCGGGCAGGTCCTGGTCGTCGACCACACCGCGGGTGACCCGGCGCCCGGCCTCGGCGATCCGGCCGCCGCACGGGACGAGGTCGTGCTGCGCCCGGGTCAGGCGTACGTGGTGAAGTTCGCCTGGGTGCCCAGCGGCGGTTGCAGTTCGCCCACCCCGCAGGGCGGCCGCAACGACGGCGAGACCGCCGGCCCCGGCGCCGGGAGCGGCGACGGGTCCGCGGACGGTGGCGGGGAGAGCTCCGGCGGCAGCACCGGAACGCCCGGCGAGGGCGACGGCGGTGGCGGTGACCCGGGCGGCGGCGGCGCCGATGTCGTGGTCTCGCACACCCCGGAGGGCGGCGCCCCCGCCGCGGGCACGAAGGTGGCCGGGGCGTGCGGCAGCGGAACGGTCTACCGCACGGGTGTGATCCCGCAGACCTGACCCGGCCCGCGCAGTCCTCGCGGGCCGGGCCCGCGAGGCGGTGGCGCGAGCCGGCACGCGCCGGGGATGGTGCGAGCGGGCCCTCCTGGCGGCGGCGCCGGCGTGTGGCCGTACTGTGGGAATGTGTACCGGTTCCTGCTGACGCCGCGATGGTGGGCGATCAACCTCTTCGCCCTGGTGGCGATTCCGGTCTGCGTCCTGATGGGCAGTTGGCAGCTCAGCCGCTTCGACGACCGCGTCGACCGGCATCAGCAGCAGCGGGAGCAGTCGAGCGCGGAGGCGCGCGCCGAGGCGCGGCCGCTGCGGGAGCTGCTTCCGGTGACCCAGGACACGGTGGGCCGCACGGCCACGGTGACGGGCCGGTTCGACGCGGCGCACCCGCTGCTCGTCCCCGACCGGACGGTCGAGGAGAAGCGGGGTTTCTACGTGCTGTCGCTGCTGCGCCCCGAGGGCGGCGGCAAGGCCCTGCCCGTGGTGCGCGGCTGGCTGCCCGGCACGGCCGATCCGGACCGGGTGCCCGCGGTGCCCGCGGGGGAGGTCACCGTCACGGGAGTGCTCCAGGCGCCGGAGTCGCAGCACGACGCCGGTGCTCCGGGCGCGCTGCCGGAGGGGCAGCTGGGGTTCGTGAGTGCCGCGCCGCTCGTCAACGTCGTCCCGTACGGCGTGCGGGACGCCTGGATCACCGAACAGCACACCCAGCGGCCGCTGAGGCCGGTGCCGCCGGTCGCGCCCGACAACACCGGCCTCGACATGAAGGCCTTCCAGAACCTGGGCTACACGGCGCAGTGGTTCGTCTTCGCCGGGTTCGTGGTGTTCATGTGGTTCCGCTTCTTCCGCCGGGAGGCGGAGGCGGCCGCGGACGCCGCGCTGGGGCTCACGCCGGACGGTCCGGAAGCGGATGCCGGCCTTCCGCGTCCGTCCGCGGAAGATGCCGCAACGCGAAGTCGATCTCCAGCCGGATCTGCTTGATCCGCTCCTCCACGACGAGGGAGCCGTGCCCCGCGTCGTAGCGGTACACCTCGTGCGGGTGGCCGCGCTCCTCCAGCCTGGTGACGTAGTTCTCGACCTGCCGGATCGGGCAGCGGGGGTCGTTGACCCCGGCCGAGACGTAGACGGGCGCGCGCACCTTCTCGACGTACGTCAGCGGCGAGGACGCCTCGAACCGCTCGGGCACCTCCTCCGGCGTGCCGCCGAGCAGGGTGCGGTCCAGGGACTTCAGCGCCTCCATCTCGTCGTGGTAGGCGGTGACGTAGTCCGCGACCGGCACCGCGGCCAGTCCCAGCGCCCACACCTCCGGCTGGACGCCGAGCCCGAGCAGAGTGAGGTAGCCGCCCCAGGAGCCGCCCGCCAGCACCAGCCGGTCCGGATCCGCCAGACCGGAGCCGACGGCCCAGGCGCGGACGGCGTCGATGTCCTCCAGTTCGATCAGGCCGACCCGGTGCTTGAGCGCGTCCGTCCAGGCGCGGCCGTACCCGGTGGAGCCGCGGTAGTTGACCCGCACGACGGCGAAGCCGTGGTCGACCCAGGCGGCGGGCTGCCCGGCGAAGGCGTCGCTGTCGTGGTGGGTGGGGCCGCCGTGCACCTCGAAGACGGTGGGGAAGGGGCCCTTCCCGGCGGGCTTCTGCACCAGCGCGTGCACGGTTCCGCCGGGGCCCTCGACCCAGGCGTCCTCGACGGGGACCGAGCGCGGAGCCGTCATCCCGGGCGGGTCGAGCACGGTGGCGCCGCTCGCGGAGCGCACCTGGGGCGGCTCGGCGGCGGACGACCACAGGTACTCCACGCTGCCGTCCGGCCGCGCCGTCACGCCCATGACGGACCCGGCGGGCGTCTCGATCCGGGTGCGCGTGCCGCTCGCCAGGTCGTAGCGGAAGAGCTCGTCGCGGGCCCGGTGGCTGTGGGCGATCAGCAGGGCCGAGGCGTCCGGATACCACTCGGCGGCGACATCGCCGGGCAGGTCCAGCTCCAGTTCGGTGGTCGTGCCCGCGACCGGGTCCCAGAGCATCGGCTCCCACCGGCCGTGCCGCTGGTGGCCGACCAGCAGCCGGGGGTCGCCGTCGACCGGGGCGAAGCCCAGCACGGTCAGGCCCAGTTCCTCGGTGCCGCCCTCGCTGTCGTCCAGCTCCGCGACGGTCGAGCCGTCGGGGCGTACGACGCGCAGCGCCGCGTGCATGGCGTCACCGTGCTCGGTGTGCTCGATCACCAGCAGGCTGCTGTCGTGCGAGAGGTCGCCCACGCCCGCCGACTCGCTGTGCCGGTAGATCTCGACCGGCGCGGGCGAGCCGGGGCGCAGCACATGGACGGTGGAGCCGTCCTCGTCCGTGGAGCGGCCGAGCACCACGGTGCCGTCCCGGCCGAGCGCCAGCCCCGCCGGGTAGGAGGGGTCCAGCCCCTCGACGGCGCGGGCGTCGGGGCCGCCGCCGAAGGGCTGCCGCATCCAGACACCGAACTCGTCGCCGTCGGTGTCCGAGAACCACCAGATCCACTCGCCGTCGGGCGAAAGGGTGCCGTCCGTGGTCCCGTTGGGCCGGTCGGTCACCTGCCGCTGCTCGCCGGTCGTCCGGTCCCAGGCGTACAGCTCGAACGTGCCCGTCGCGTTCGATACGAACAGCGACCGGGCGGGTGCGTCCTCGGCCCACTCGGGCAGTGAGACGCGCGGCGCCCTGAACCGCTTCTCCCAGTCGGGCATGGCGTGGTCGGGCAGTGCGTTCTGATCCATGCGCCCCATTGTGGCCCGGGGGCCGCGTCCGGCGGACCGGGGCCGGTGGGCGGACGGTCGGGGGCCGGGGGTGCGGGGCCTGCTGACCGGTGGCGTGGGGGCCGGCGGCCCGGGGGTGCGGGGACCGGCGGTGGGAGCGCGGGGTCCCGAACAGTACAGTTCGAGCCGTCCCTGTTCGAGCGCTGTGCGATCTCCGAGGCGAGATGCGATCTCCGAGGTGAAGGTGGCTGCGATCTCCGACGTGTCTGCGATGTCCCCGTCCGCCGCGGTACCGCCCGAGGTGACGGTCGTCGGTGTCGGAGCCGACGGCTGGCCGGGGCTGGCCGAGCCCGCCCGGGAGGCGCTGCGCACCGCCGAGGTGGTCTTCGGGGGCGCCCGGCAACTCGCTCTGCTGCCCGCCGGGGAGTGCGCCGCGCAGCGGGTGGCCTGGCCGTCCCCGCTGCGGCCCGCCGTGCCGGGGCTGTTCGCGGCGCACGCGGGGCGCCGGATAGCGGTGCTGGCCAGCGGTGACCCGTACTTCTACGGCATCGGCCGCACCCTGGCCGAGCTGCTGCCGGAGCTGCCCCTCCGGGTGCTGCCGCATCCCTCGTCCGTGAGCCACGCGTGCGCGCGGCTCGGCTGGGCGCTGGAGGAGTGCGAGGTCGTCAGCGTGGTCGGACGGCCGCTCGCCCGGATCGCCGCCGCGCTGCACCACGGGCGGCGACTGCTGGTGCTCAGCGCCGGGGCCGACACCCCGGCCCGGGTCGCGGAACTGCTGCGCGAGCACGGCTTCGGGCCGAGCCGGATGCGGGTGCTGGAGCAGCTCGGCGGCCCGCGCGAGCGCTCCTGCGAGGGGACGGCACAGGACTGGCGGCACCCGCCGGGGGACCCGCTGAACATCGTCGCCGTGGTCTGTGCGGCCGACCCGGCCGCCGACCCGGTGCGGCCGGGCGCGGTACCCGGGCTGCCGGACGCCGCGTACGAGCACGACGGCCAGCTCACCAAGCGCCATGTGCGGGCCGCGACGCTGGCCGCGCTGGCGCCCGCGCCCGGCGAACTGCTGTGGGACGTGGGAGGCGGCGCCGGGTCGATCGCGGTGGAGTGGCTGCGGGCCCATCCGGCCTGCCGGGCGGTGACCGTGGAGCGCAGCGGTGAGCGTGCCGCGCGGATCGCGCGCAACGCCGACCGGCTCGGGGTGCCGGGGCTCCGGGTGGTCACCGGCACGGCGCCGGAGGCGCTGTCCGGACTGCCCGCACCGGACGCGGTGTTCGTCGGCGGCGGGCTGACGGCGCCCGGCCTGCTGGCCGCCTGCTGGGCGGCGCTGCCGGTGGGCGGGCGGCTGGTCGCCAACACCGTCACGCTGGAGTCGGAGGCGCTGCTGGTGCGCTGGTACCGCAGGTACGGGGGTGAACTGGTGCGGCTGTCGGTGGCGCACGGGGTGCCGGTGGGCGGCTTCACCGGCTGGCGGCAGGCGATGCCGGTGACCCAGTGGGCGGTGTGCAAGGGCGCAGCCGACGTGACGGGCGAGCCGCCCGAAGACGCATGGGGACCCGGAGACGCACGGGGACCCGAAGACGCATGGGGAGACGAGAGATGACGGTGTACTTCATCGGCGCCGGACCCGGCGCCGCCGACCTGATCACGGTGCGTGGCGCCCGGACGCTGGCCGCCTGCCGGGTCTGCCTGTACGCGGGCAGCCTGGTGCCCCGGGAACTGCTCGCCGAGTGCCCGCCCGACGCGCGGCTGGTCGACACCGCGCAGCTCGACCTGGACGCCATCACCGGGGAACTGGTCCGCGCGCACCGGGAGGGGCACGACGTGGCGCGGCTGCACTCCGGCGACCCGTCCGTCTTCAGCGCCGTGGCCGAGCAGATGCGGCGGCTGACGGCCGCGGAGGTGCCCTACGAGGTCGTGCCGGGCGTCCCCGCGTTCGCGGCGGCGGCCGCCGCGCTGAAGCGGGAGCTGACGGTGCCGACCGTCGGCCAGACCGTCGTGCTGACCCGGGTCGCCCGGCAGGCCACCCCCATGCCGGACGGAGAGGACCTGGCCACGCTGGGCCGCAGCGGCGCACTGCTCGTACTGCACCTCGCGGTGCGGTACGTGGACGAGGTGGTCGCCGAACTCCTCCCGCACTACGGGGGCGACTGCCCGGCAGCCGTCGTCGCGTTCGCCAGCCGCCCCGACGAGGTCGTGCTGCGGGGCACCCTGGAGGAGATCGCGGAGCAGGTGAAGGCGGCCGGGCTCAGCCGGACGGCCGTCATCCTGGTCGGCCGCACCCTCGCCGCCGAGCACTTCCGCGACAGCCACCTCTACTCCGCGGAACGCGACCGGCACACCTGCTGAGGCGACCGCCACACCTGCTGCGGGAGTGCGTGCCGGGGCGGCTAGCGCACGGCGCTGCGCCCGACGACCGTCCCCGCGCGGTCGATGCAGATGACGTCCACCCGCACGGGTGCCCCGCGCAGGACGGCGAGTGCCTCGTCGCGCGCCGCCTCGGCGACGAGATCGCCGAGCGGGACGTGCGCCGCGGCGCACAACTGGAGCGCGGCGAGACCGGTGTTGGCCGCCCGGATCCGGTCCGCCAGCTCCTCGTCGGCGCCGCCGGTCCTGGCCAGGCCGGCCAGGAAGCCCTTGTCGACCTGGGAGCGCTTGGAGTGCAGGTCCAGGTGCCCGGCCGCCAGCTTGGACAGCTTGGCGAAGCCGCCGCAGACGGTGAGCCGGTCCACGGGGTGGCGGCGTACGTACTTGAGGACGGCGCCCGCGAAATCCCCCATGTCCAGCAGCGCGTCCTCCGGGAGCCGGTACTCGGCGACCACCGTCCGCTCCGAGGTCGACCCTGTGCAGCCGGCCACATGTGTCCGCCCCGCGGCACGGGCCACGTCCACCCCGCGCCGGATCGAGTCGATCCACGCGGAGCACGAGTAGGGGACGACGACGCCGGTCGTCCCCAGGATCGACAGCCCGCCGACGATCCCCAGCCGCGGGTTCCAGGTGGAGCGGGCGATCTCCGCGCCGTGGTCGACGGACAGGGTGATCTCCACGTCGGCACCGGCGCCTGCGCCCGGGCCGGCGTGCTCGTCCGCCACGCGGGCGACGTGCGCGCGCATCATCTGCCGCGGCACCGGATTGACGGCCGGCTCGCCCACGTCGAGCGGAAGGCCGGGACGGGTGACGGTGCCCACGCCGGGCCCGGCCCGGAAGACGACGCCCGCACCCGGCGCCAGCGGGCGCACGGTGGCCCGCACCAGGGCGCCGTGGGTGACGTCGGGGTCGTCGCCCGCGTCCTTCACCACCGCGGCCGTTGCCTCGCTGCCCGGCCGCAGATCCTCGTACGCGAGGGCGAAAGCGGGGGTCTGGCCCTTGGGCAGGGTGATCGTCACCGGATCGGGGAAGTCGCCGGTCAGCAGCGCGGTGTACGCGGCGGTCGTGGCCGCCGTCGCACAGGCACCGGTCGTCCAGCCCGGCCGCAGCCCGGTGTGCTTGAGTTGGGCACCGCGTCCGCCCTTGGCCTCGTCCGCCGCGGCCTCGCTCGCCTCAGACATGAGAGGAACCGGATCCCGTGCACGCACTGATTCTCGGCGGGACGACGGAAGGCCGCCGGCTGGCGGAGCTGCTGGCGGGCGCCCCCGGCCTCCGGGTCACCAGTTCGCTGGCCGGACGCGTCGCGGGCCCCCGGCTGCCGGTGGGGGAGGTGCGGGTCGGCGGCTTCGGAGGCGTGCCGGGGCTGACGGAATGGCTGCGCACACACCATGTGGACGTTCTCATCGATGCCACCCATCCCTTCGCCGAGAAGATCAGTTTCCATGCCGCCGAAGCCGCCGCCGGAGCCCATGTTCCCCTGCTCGCCCTCCGCCGCCCAGGCTGGGTGCCCGGTGCGGGGGACGACTGGCACCTGGCGGACTCGCTGCCGGAGGCGGCCCGGCTGCTGCCGCGGCTGGGACAGCGGATCTTCCTGACCACCGGACGCCTGGGACTGGCCGCGTTCGCCGGGCCCGCGACCGCCGGGCTGTGGTTCCTCTCCCGCTCGGTCGACCCGCCGGAGCCGGGCACGCCCCTTCCCGCCCGGATGGAGCTGCTGCTCGGCCGGGGGCCGTTCGCGCTGGACGACGAACGCGAACTGCTGCGCGGCCACCGCATCGAGGTGCTGGTGACGAAGGACAGTGGTGGTGCGGCCACCGCGCCCAAGCTCGCGGCGGCGCGGGAGGCGGGACTGCCCGTCGTGGTCGTCCGCCGCCCGCCGGTCCCGCCGGGAGTACGGGAGGTGCCGAGCCCCGAGGAGGCGGCCGAAGTGCTCCGCGGAATGTGACCGGCTCTCCTTCCCCGGCGGCCTGCGCCGCCCTTCGGGCCGGCCGCCCGGAGGGCGGTCGCCGAGCCGCGCGGGTCACTGGTCGGCCGCTTCGAAGGCGGCCTCCGCGTGCAGCCGGGCGGTGGGGAAGACGGGCACCGGGCTGTCCTGCGGCCCGATGAGCAACTCGATCTCCGTGCACCCCAGCACGATGCCTTCCGCCCCGTCCGCCACCAACTTGTCGATGACGCGCCGGTACGCGGCACGGGACGCGTCCAGCACGGTTCCCCGGCACAGTTCCTCGTAGATCACGCGGTGCACCAGGTCCCGGTCGGCGGGGCCGGGGACCAGCACCGACAGGCCGCCGGCCGCCAGCCGTCCCCGGTAGAAGTCCTGCTCCATGGTGAACGCGGTCCCCAGCAGGCCGACGCGCCGCAGCCCCGCCGCCCGCACCGCGCCCGCCGTCGCATCGGCCAGGTGCAGCAGCGGCACCTCCACGGCCTCCTCGATGCGCTCGGCCACCCGGTGCATGGTGTTCGTGCACAGCACCAGCAGATCGGCGCCCGCCGCCTCCAGGGCCCGGGCGGCGGCCGCGAGGATGCCGCCCGCCTCGTCCCAGCGCCCCTGCGCCTGCAACACCTCGATCTCGGCGAAGTCGACGGAGTACAGCACCAGCCGCGCCGAGTGCAGCCCGCCCTTCCGGTCCCTGGCCAGTTCGTTGAGCATCCGGTAGTACTCCGCCGAGGACTCCCAGCTCATTCCGCCGATCAGCCCGATGGTTCGCACCGCTGCCGCCGCCCTTCCTCGTCCCGTCCCGTCGCCCCGTGCGTGCGCTCAGACCGTCGCCGCCGTCGCGCCGTGGCTCGCCCGCCGTGGCACCTCCGTACCGCAGCCCACCACATAAGGCGGCCTTTGGCGTGTTGCGGGTAGGAGCGCAGAGGCGTCGGCGGACGAGGGGGACGCCGACGGGGTCACCGGGCGTCGTGGGGCACGGCCGTCTCGCTGCGGAGCGCCTGGAGCGTGTCGAGTTCGCGGTCGAGGCCGCGCCGTTCGCCGGGCGTGCGCTGGGAGCGGATGAGCCCGTGCTCCTCGTGGTACCGCAGCGACCGGGAGCTGACGCCGACGGCGTCCGCCGGCTCACCGATACGCATGAGACCTCCCGAGGCCGTCCGTGGGACTCCAGTGTTGCAGTTGACACCGGTGTGAGGTCCGACGCTCTGGGAGCCGCACCCACCGGGGGTGCCCGGGGGAATCGGAGGCCGTCATGACCGCGCGGATCCATCTGTGGTCGGACTACGTCTGCCCGTTCTGCCTGATCGCCGACGAGGTGACCGAGCGGGCGGTCCGCGACCGGCCCGACGTCGAGGTCGTCCACCACCCCCACGAACTGCGCCCTCGTCCGGCCCCCACGCTCCGCCCGGAGGATCCGTACCTGCCCGACACCTGGCAGCGCGCCGGGTATCCGATGGCACGCCGCCACCAGGTGCCGATGCGGCTGCCCACCGTCTCACCACAGCCCTACACCGAGTCGGCCTTCCGCGGCGCCCAGTACGCCGCGGAGCAGGGCCGGCTCCGGGATCTGCCGGCCGACTCCTCCGAACCGCACTCCGGTTCCACGGCCCGCTTCTGACCCCGCGCGCCTTCTCGCGCCCCGCGAATCCGTTCATGCCCTTTCCCGTTCGCGCTCTTTCGCACCCTTTCGACCCAAGGACCTCTCATGCACTGGCTCTACCTCGGCGCCGCCGTCGTCTTCGAGATCACCGTCGCCCTCTCCGCCGGCAAGGCCCAGGGCTTCACCCGGCCCGCCTGGACCGCGGTCACCCTGGCCAGCGGCGGCATCGCCACCTATCTGCTCAGCCTGGCGCTGCTGACCTTCGACGTCGGCGTCGGCTACGCGATCTGGACCTCCGCCGCGGGGGTCGGGATCGTCGTCCTCGGCGCCCTCCTCTTCGGCCAGCGCCTTGACTGGCGCAAGCTCCTGGGCATCGCCGCGGTCATCGTCGGCGTCGTCGGCCTCCAGCTCAGCGGAGCGGCCTGACCGTCCGGCGCCCAGTGGGCCGGCCAGTCCGCCCGCGGTCCGCCGTCCCCTGTTCCGCCGCTTCCCCCGCTGTCTCGTTCACCCGTTCCCGCACGCATGAGAAGGGCCCGCACATGTCCCACCACACCGCCGCCGTCGGCAACTACGACACCCTTGGCAACAACGACACCCTCGGAAACAAAGACATCGTCCGCCACGGCGACACCAGCGGCGGGGACGGCGCCGCCGCCCCCGGCGGCCGGGCACGGGCCTGGCTCGTGCTCCTCCTGGCCGGAGCGTTCGAGGTCGGCTACGCGCTCTCCGTGGGAGGGAGCCACGGCTTCACCGTGCTGTCCTGGTCGCTCGTCGCGGTCGTCTTCTTCCTCCTGACGCTCTTCTCCCTGAGCCTCGCCCTGCGCACCCTCGACGTCGGCCTCGGCTACGCGGTCTGGGCCGGTATCGGCGCCGTCGGGGCCGCGCTGCTCGGCCCCGTGTTCTTCGACGAGACCCTCACCCCGGTCAAGGCCCTGTGGCTGACCGTCATCATCGCCGGGGTGGTCTGGCTCAAGCTCTCCGACCGGCCCCAGCGCCCACGGACCGACGAGCTGCCCGCCCGGCCGGACCGGTGAGCAACCGCCCACCGGCCGGCGCCGCCGCCCGCCGCTCGCTGTCTCCGCAGCGGGTGGCGGGCGGCGGGCGGTTCACTCCTCCGGATACCGGCGCGGGGTCCACACTCGCGCCGGGCCGTCCGCTCCGCCGAAGGTCCGGGTCTGCGAGGAGCCGACGAGCAGCAGGGTGCGCATGTCCACCTGGTCCGGGTCCAGTTCGGCCAGCGGGACGGTGCGGACGCGCTCGCCGTCCCCGCCGATGTCGCGGGCCAGCACGACCGGGGTGTCGGGGGCGCGGTGCTCCAGCAGGACCTCGCGGGCCTTGCCGACCTGCCAGGTGCGGCTGCGGGAACCGGGGTTGTAGAGGGCGAGCACCAGGTCGGCCGCCGCTGCGGCGCGCAGGCGTTCGGCGATGACCTCCCAGGGCTTGAGGCGGTCGGAGAGGGAGAGCACGGCGTAGTCGTGGCCCAGCGGCGCCCCCACGCGGGCGGCTGCCGCGTTGGCGGCCGTCACCCCGGGCAGTACGCGTACCGGGACCCCCGCGTACGCGTCCTGCTCGGCCGCCTCCAGTACGGCCGTCGCCATGGCGAACACGCCGGGGTCCCCGCCGGAGACGACGGCCACCCGCCGTCCGCGCCGGGCCAGTTCCAGGGCGAACTCCGCGCGCTCGGCCTCCACCCGGTTGTCCGAGCCGTGCCGCCGCTGGCCGTCCCGTCGTGGCACCCGGTCCAGATAGGTCGTGTAGCCGACCACGTCGTCGGCGGCGGCCAGCGCGCCCCGGGTCTCGGGGGTGAGCCACAGCGGCCCGGCTGGGCCGGTGCCCACGACGACGACCTCGCCGGGGGAGTCCTCGCGGCACTCGCGGGCCGGCGCGCCGACCCTGCTCGGCAGTACGGCGACGGAGAAGTACGGCACGGAGTCCGGATCCACGTCCGCGACCCGCCCGGTGCGCTCACCCTGCATCGTGGCGCGCTCCACGTAGCGGGCCTCGGCCAGCCGCCCCGACCGCTCCAGCGCCCGGCGCACCTTGGGGAACGTGCGCCCCAGCTTCATCACGGCCACCGCGTCGCTGGAGGCGAGCCGGGCGGTCAACTCCTCCTCGGGCAGCGTGCCGGGCAGCACCGTCAGCGCCTCCTCGGCCTCCGACAGCGGGGTGCCGAGCCGGGCTGCGGCCGCGCTCACGGAGGTGACACCGGGGACGACCTCGGTCGGATACCGGTGCGCCAGCCGCTTGTGCATATGCATGTACGAGCCGTAGAAGAACGGGTCGCCCTCGGCGAGCACGGCCACCGTCCGCCCCGCGTCCAGATGCGCGGCCAGCCGCGCCGACGCCTCGGCGTAGAAGTCCTCCAGCGCGCCCCGGTAGCCGCCCGGGTGGTCGGTGGACTCGGTGGTGACGGGATAGACCAGCGCCTCCTCCATGTGGTCGGCGCGCAGATGGCGCTCCGCGATGGAGCGCGCGATCGACCGGCCGTGCCGGGCGCTGTGGTACGCGACGACGTCCGCCTCCGCGATGGCCTCCACCGCCCGCACCGTCATCAGCGCCGGGTCACCGGGCCCCAGCCCCACGCCGATCAGCCGCCCGGCGCCGCCGGTGTCAGCGGTTTCTGGGGACTCTGTGGCTCCCGGGGCCGGGGCTTCTGCCGCCGCGGGGCCGCCGGTCGCCGAGCTGCCGGTTGTCGGGCCGCCGGTTGCCGGATTGCCGTGCGTCGCCGCCCCGCTCGCGGGTGTGCCGCTCCCGCCGTTCGCCGCCGCGTCGTGCGCTGCCGCATCGTCGGACACGGTGTTCACCTGCTCCTCCTCCGCGCTGCCGGTCACCTGCCTCATTCCTCCTCGCTCGCAATGGCGTTGAGCGCGGAGACGGCCATGGCGCTGCCACCCCTGCGGCCGTGGACGATCAAGTGCTCCAGCCCGGCGGAGTGCTCGGCCAGCGCCTCCTTGGACTCCACGGCCCCGACGAACCCGACCGGCACCCCGATCACGGCGGCCGGCCGCGGCGCCCCCTCCTCGATCATCTCCAGCAGCCGGAACAGCGCCGTGGGCGCGTTGCCGATCGCCACCACCGAGCCCTCCAGCCGGTCGCGCCACAGTTCGAGGGCGGCGGCGGTGCGCGTCGTCCCCAGTTCGGCCGCGAGCCGGGGCACCTCCGGGTCGGCGAGCGTGCACACCACCTCGTTGTCGGCCGGGAGCCGCCTGCGGGTGACACCGCTGGCGATCATGGCGACGTCGCAGAGCACGGGCGCGCCCGCGCGGAGGGCCGCGCGGGCCTCCGCGACGACCCGCGGGGTGTGGGCGAGGTCCCGGACGAGGTCGACCATGCCGCAGGCGTGGATCATCCGTACCGCGACCTGGCTGACATCGGCGGGCAGCCCCGCCAGGTCCGCCTCGGCGCGGATGGTGGCAAAGGACTGCCGGTAGATGGCAGCGCCGTCCTTCTCGTACTCGAACACTGTGTTCCCGCTCGTCGTCATGGGCCTGCCGTCGCTGAGTCCTCGCGCGCGGGCGCACGGGCCCCGCTGCGCTCGGACGGTCGGTTGCTCTCCCGTACCGCGGCGCCCGCAAGCGCGCCGCCGCCGTGCCCGGTTCCGTCGTCCCGGTGCGGTCCGCCGTCCTCCGGTACGCGGGCCGCCGCGGCGGCCGCGCCCGGGTCGGAGCCGGCGGGCACCGGGACGGGGAGTTCTTCGCCGGTGCCGCGCACCACCGCCACCCGGTAGCCGTCGGCCCCGGCGACGACCTCCACCCGGTCGCCGCGCGGATGCCCGCACCGGCGCTCGCACCCGGACCAGTACACGGGCAGCGCGAACGAGCCGGTACCGGTGCCGAGGCCGGAGGCAGCAGCAGGACGGGCCAGGGCGGCGGCGGCGTCGGCGCGTACGTCCGTCAGGGACTTGGCGCAGCCCGGGCGCCCCGCGCAGGCGCCCGCTCCCCGCCAGGGCGAGGCGGGATCGGTCACCAGCCCCGCGGCGCCGAGTGCCGCGAGGGCGCCGGGTGCACGTGAGCGCGTGAGGCCGGGGACGACGACGCCCCGCCACGGAGTCATCCGCAGCGTGCCGTCGCCCGCGTCTTCGGCGGTACGGGTCAGCAGCTCCCACTGCCGGCCGGTCAACCGGCCGAGCGGGGCGAGCACGGAGAGCGCCACCGCTCCGGAAGGGCCGGTGACCGGGCCGGGTACGGGAGCCGCAGCGTTCTGCGCCGCGCGGGGCTGTTCGGAGCGGGGGCCGAGCGCCGGGGCCGCCGGGAGAGGCGCGAGCGGCGCCCCCCGCGCTCCGGTTCCCAGCCGGAGCGCGGTCCTGCGGGCCAACTCGGCGCCGGTCACCGCGAGGTCGGCCACCCGCCAGGCGCGGAGCCCCGACTCTTGTACGGCTTCCAGGAAGGTCTCCGCGGCCGCCACGGCCGCGGCTGCGGCGTGTTCGTCCGCGACGCTGAGCACCCCGGCGTCCGGGTCGGCGCCGAGGTACAGAAGTGTCGTGCCGTCCGGCTCGGCGAGCAGGGTCACATCCGCTCCGAGCGCGGCGACGTCGCCGCGGCCGTCGTCCACGGCGAACAGGAAGCGCCCCGACAGTTCGCGCAGTGCTTCGCTTTCGCACAGGAGTCGATCGAGTTCGGCGAGTTGTCCGGCGACCTCCCGGTGCCCGGAACCGTCCAGGCCGGACAGCGGCGAGGCCACGATGTTGCGGACCCGCTCGTGTGCGAGCGAGGGCAGTAGACCCGCTCCGCTCAGCAGCTCGGCCAGCTCGGGGCCCGAATCCTCCCGGAGGCCCCGGAGTTGCACGTTTCCGCGGGAGGTCAGATGCAGTTCGCCGGAGCCGAGCCGGGCCGCCGCGGTGTGCAGGGCCCCCGCTTGCGCGACGTCGAGCGCGCCGCCGGGTACCCGTACGCGCGCCAGTCCGCCGTCGTCCGCCCGGTGCAGCCGCAGCGCTCCCGGGCAGGCGTCGGCTCGCTCGCGCGGGGCCGCACAACTGGTTGCATCAGCAACCGGCGTGGTGCCGTGCGCGGACGGACGACTGGAGGGCATGACCATGTCGGCGAGCATACCGACCCCCGTCGACCCCTCCCCGGGTACCGGACCGCCCCGCCCGAATCCGCAGCCACGGGCGCCGGCCGGCGGACAAGCGACGGCCGGGCGCCGGCCGGGCGACCGACGGGCGAGTGGCCGGCGCGCGAGCCGCCGCCGACGGGTGCCCTCCCGCCGCGCGGCGGGTCCCCGTACGATGCTGTGGGCGGACCACCCGGTCCGCCCACATCGCCAGCGACGGCGACAGGGGAGGAAGCCCGGTGCGAATCCGGCGCGGTCCCGCCACTGTGAGCCCGGCCACCACGGCCGGGTGAGCCAGGAACTCCCGCCGTCCGAGACCGCCCGGGGCGCGGACACCCCGAGGAAGGGCCGACAGCAGCATGCCGCTTTCGTCACGCGACAACGCCGACTCCGACGCGACCGTCGCCACGCCCGACGACGCCCCCCGGGTGATCCTGCTCCTGTCGACCTCCGACACGGACCTCCTCAGCGCCCGTGCCGCCTCCGCCGAGGTCACCGCGCCGACCCCGGGTGACGGCGCCGACGGCCCTGCCGCCGCCCCGCTCACCTACCGCTACGCCAACCCGAGCCGCATACCCGAGGACACCCTCGGTACCGAACTCGAAGCTCTGCTGGACGGCGTCGACCTCGTCGTCGTCCGGCTGCTCGGCGGCGTGAGGGCCTGGCAGCAGGGCATCGACCTGCTGCGCGGCTCCGGCGTCCCGCTCGTCGTCCTGACCGGCGAACAGGCCCCGGACGCCCAGCTCATGGCGGCCTCCACGGTCCCCATCGGAGTGGCGGCCGAGGCGCACGCCTACCTCGCGCACGGCGGCCCCGCCAACCTCGTGCAGCTGGCCCGCTTCCTGTCCGACACCGTGCTGCTCACCGGCCACGGCTTCGAGCCCCCGGCACCCGCCCCGGCCTGGGGCCACCTGGACCGCGAACCGGCCACCCGCGCACGCCCCGCCGGCGAGCCGGACCGCGACGCCGCGTCCGGCGGCCCCGATTCCGCGGGGACGGCCCCCACCATCGCCGTCCTCTACTACCGGGCCCACCACATGAGCGGCAACACCGCCTTCGCCGCGGCGCTCTGCGACGCCGTCGAAGCGGCCGGTGGCAGGGCGCTCCCCCTCTACGTGGCCTCGCTCCGCGCCCCCGAACCCGAGCTCGTCGAGGAACTCCGCGCCGCCGACGCCATCGTGACGACCGTGCTCGCGGCGGGCGGCACCAAACCCGCGGAGGCCGGAGCGGGCGGCGACGACGAGGCATGGGACGCGGGCGCCCTCACCAGCCTGGACGTACCGATCATCCAGGCGCTGTGCCTCACCGCGCCCCGCACCGACTGGGAGCAGAACGACGAGGGCGTCTCCCCGCTCGACGCCGCGAGCCAGATAGCCGTGCCCGAGTTCGACGGCCGGCTCATCACGGTGCCGTTCTCCTTCAAGGAGATCGACGCCGACGGCCTGCCGTCCTACGTCGCCGACCCGGAGCGCGCCGCACGGGTCGCGGGCATCGCCGTACGCCACGCCCGGCTGCGGCACATCCCGGCAGCCGAGAAGCGGTTGGCGCTCGTCCTGTCCGCCTACCCGACCAAGCACTCCCGGATCGGCAACGCGGTCGGCCTCGACACCCCGGCCAGCGCGGTCGCACTGCTCCAGCGACTCCGCGCGGAGGGCTACGACTTCGGCGACGAGGACATCCCCGGCCTGCCCCGCACCGGAACCCCGGCGACCGGCACCGCACCGGCGCACGCACCCGCGGTCGAATCGGCCCACGCCGCCCCGGCAGCCGCAGCCGACGCAGCCGACGCGGACGGTGCCACCGAACGGGAGGAACACACCGGCGACGCGCTCATCCGCGCACTCATCGAGGCCGGCGGCCACGACCAGGACTGGCTCACCGAGGAGCAGTTGGCCAAGAACCCGGTCCGCATCCCGGCGGCCGACTACCGCCGCTGGTACGCCACGCTCCCGCAGGAGCTGCGCGACGCCGTGGAGGAGCACTGGGGCCCGCCGCCGGGCGAGATGTTCGTCGACCGCACCCACAACCCGGACGGCGACATCGTCCTGGCCGCCCTGCGCCACGGCAACCTGCTGATCCTCATCCAGCCGCCCCGCGGCTTCGGCGAGAACCCCATCGCCATCTACCACGATCCGGACCTGCCGCCCTCGCACCACTACCTGGCGGCCTACCGCTGGATCGCCGCGCCCCAGGCCGACGGCGGATTCGGCGCGGACGCGATGATCCACCTCGGCAAGCACGGCAACCTGGAGTGGCTGCCCGGCAAGAACGCGGGCCTGTCCGCTGCGTGCGCACCCGACGCCGCGCTCGGCGACCTGCCCCTCGTCTACCCGTTCCTGGTCAACGACCCGGGCGAGGGCACCCAGGCCAAACGCCGGGTGCACGCCACGCTCGTCGACCACCTGGTGCCGCCGATGGCCCGCGCCGACTCCTACGGGGACATCGCCCGGCTCGAACAACTCCTCGACGAGTACGCGCAGATCAGCTCCATGGACCCGGCCAAGCTGCCGGCGATCCGGGCCCAGATCTGGACCCTCATCCAGGCGGCCCGGCTCGACCACGACCTCGGCCTGGAGGAGCGGCCCGACGACGACGGCTTCGACGACTTCCTCCTGCACGTCGACGGCTGGCTGTGCGAGGTCAAGGACGCGCAGATCCGGGACGGCCTGCACGTCCTGGGCGCCGCACCGGCCGGCGCCGACCGCGTCAACCTGGTCCTCGCCATCCTCCGCGCCCGGCAGATCTGGGGCGGCACCAACAGCCTGCCCGGCCTCCGCGAGGCCCTCGGCCTGGACGAGTCCGCGGCCACCCGCACCACCTCCGACGAAGCCGAGGAGCAGGCCCGCGCCCTGGTCGAGGCGATGGAGGCGGCGGACTGGGACCCCGCGGCGGTGACCCGCGCGGCCGCCGGACATCCGCAGCAGGTCGCCGACATCCTCGACTTCGCCGCCCGCGAGGTCGTCCCCCGGCTGGCGGCCACCACCGCCGAACTCGACCACGCCGTGCACGCGCTCGCCGGCGGCTTCGTCCCCGCCGGGCCGTCCGGCTCCCCGCTCCGCGGACTGGTCAACGTCCTGCCGACCGGCCGCAACTTCTACTCCGTCGACCCCAAGGCCGTCCCCTCCCGCCTCGCGTGGGAGACGGGCCAGGCCCTCGCCGACTCCCTCCTGGAGCGCTACCGCGCCGACAACGGCAGCTGGCCCACCTCCGTCGGCCTCTCCCTGTGGGGCACCAGCGCGATGCGCACGGCGGGCGACGACATCGCCGAAGCCCTCGCCCTGCTCGGCGTCCGCCCGGTGTGGGACGACGCCTCCCGCCGCGTCACCGGCCTGGAGCCGATCCCCGCCGCCGAACTGGGCCGCCCCCGGATCGACGTCACCCTGCGGATATCCGGCTTCTTCCGCGACGCGTTCCCGCACGCCGTCGCCCTGCTGGACGACGCGGTCCGGCTGGCCGCCTCCCTGGAGGAGCCGGACGACGTCAACCATGTACGCGCCCACACCCAGCAGGACCTGCGCGAACACGGCGACGAACGGCGCGCCACCACCCGCATCTTCGGCTCCCGCCCCGGCACCTACGGCGCGGGCCTCCTCCAGCTCATCGACTCCCGCGACTGGCGCACGGACGCCGACCTCGCCGAGGTCTACACCGTCTGGGGCGGCTACGCCTACGGCCGGGACCTGGCCGGCCGCCCGGCCCGCGACGAGATGGAGACCGCCTACAAGCGGATCGCCGTCGCCGCCAAGAACACCGACACCCGCGAACACGACATCGCGGACTCCGACGACTACTTCCAGTACCACGGCGGCATGGTCGCCACCGTGCGCGCGCTGCGCGGCTCGGCCCCCGAGGCGTACATCGGCGACTCCACCCGCCCCGAGACGGTGCGCACCCGCACCCTCGTCGAGGAGACCTCCCGCGTCTTCCGCGCCCGGGTGGTCAACCCCAAGTGGATCGAGGCGATGCGCCGCCACGGCTACAAGGGCGCCTTCGAACTGGCCGCCACCGTCGACTACCTCTTCGGCTACGACGCCACCACCGGTGTGGTGGCCGACTGGATGTACGACAAACTCACCGAGACCTACGTCCTAGACGAGACCAACCGCGCCTTCCTCCAGGAGTCCAACCCCTGGGCCCTGCACGGCATCGCCGAACGCCTCCTGGAGGCCGAGTCCCGCGGCATGTGGTCCAAGCCCGACCCCACGGCCCTCGACGCCCTCCGCGAGATCTACCTGGAGACGGAAGGCGAACTGGAACAGGACGAATAGCGGACCCGCGGCCGGTCCGGCAGATCCCACAGGTCTGCCGGACCCGTCGGCCCCGCCCGCTGCGGCCGTTGCGGCATCGGCGGCGGACTACTCCATGAGCCGCAGGACATCCGCGGCCGACCACTCCCGCTCGGCCCCGGGCGCCCGGGCGAGGTACTCCGCGACCGACGCCGCGCTCCACCCGCTCCCCGCGCCCGCTCCCGCCGCGAGCAGCCCGGTGGCCAGGAAGCGCAGATACGCGGCTGACGGAGGCAGGTGCGGCACCTCCTCCACGCGCCACGGCGCGGTGCACGTCAGCACCGGGCGGCCCGCCAACTCCCCGGCGCAGACGAGGGTCTCGTACCGCCCGGCGCCGATCCGGTCCCGGCCCCGCGCCAGGACCGGGGACAGTTCGAGATCCGTCCCCGGCTCCCGGTACATCTCCTGCGCCGCGATGTCCGAGAACTGCCCCGCCGTCACCAGGTGCGCCACCGCGAGCGTGCGCCCTTCGGCGTCCGGATCGTAGAAGGCCCGCCCACCGCCCCACACGGGCGACGTGGTCGCGAAGTACAGCACCCCGGGCAACTCCACCGGCACCGACTCCGCGGGCATCGTCCGGTCCCGGCACCCCGGATACCACCGGTCCGCACCCCGCGGCCGCCCTCCGGCGAGGTAGGCGCGCAACCGCTCCGGATGGACGTTGGAACCGTAGGCGGCGTACCAGAGCAGCCGCGGCGTCTCCGTACGATCCGTGGCCATCCGTTCCACCTGCCGCACGGGGCTCACGCCGTCCCAGCCGGCCCCGGACGTCCCGGCAGTGCCGCTACCGGGCGTCCGCGTCCGCCTCCGGCTCGCCGCCGAAGCGCTCGCGGTAGCCCTCCAGGTCGTCCTCGGTGATCTTCTGGAAGAGCACCGGCGGCACCGTGAAGCCCGTACCGGCGGGCACCGAGGACAGGGCCCGGGCCTCGTCCGCGCTCACCCACGCTGCCGTGTCGTCCGGCAGCGCGAAGGCGCTCCGCATGGCCTTGGCGGAGCTGGGGATGAAGGGCTCGGAGACGACGGAGTAGAGATGGATCAGGTTCATGGCCGTCCGCAGGGTCAGTGCGGCGGCATCCTGGTCGGTCTTGATCTCCAGCCAGGGGGCCTTCTCCTCCAGATAGGCGTTCCCGGCGCTCCACAGCGCACGCAGCGCTGCCGCGGCCTTGCGGAACCGGAGCGCGTCCATGTGCTCCTCGTACTCCTCCAGGAGCCCCGCGATCTCCCGGCCGAGCTTCTCCTCCGCCTCGCCCGCCTCCGCGCCCGCCGGGACGGCGTCGCCGAAGCGCTTGCGGGAGAAGGACAGCACGCGGTTGACGAAGTTCCCGAGCGTGTCCGCGAGGTCCTTGTTGACGACGGAGGAGAAGAACTCCCACGAGAAGGAGGCGTCGTCCGACTCCGGGGCGGCCGCCAGCAGGAAGTACCGCCAGTAGTCGGCGGGCAGCAGCTCCAGCGCCGCGTCGGTGAAGATGCCGCGGTTCTGCGAGGTGGAGAACTTGCCCCCGTAGTAGTTGAGCCAGTTGAAGGACTTGACGAAGTCGACCTTCTTCCACGGCTCGCGGGTGCCCAGCTGCGTCGCCGGGAACATCACCGTGTGGAAGGGGACGTTGTCCTTGGCCATGAACTCGGTGTAGCGCACGGACTCGTCCGCCTCGTACCACCAGGACTTCCAGTCCCGGCTGTCCGGCTGCGCGTCCGCCCACTCCTTGGTGGCGCCGATGTACTCGATGGGCGCGTCGAACCAGACGTAGAAGACCTTGCCCTCGGCCGCCAACTCCGGCCAGGTGTCCGCGGGCACCGGCACGCCCCAGTCCAGGTCGCGGGTGATGGAACGGTCCTGGAGGCCTTCGGTGAGCCACTTGTGGGCGATCGAGGAGGAGAGCACCGGCCACTCGTCGGTGTGAGCGTCGACGAACTTCTTGACCTCGCCCTCCAGCTTCGACTGGAGCAGGAAGAGGTGCTTGGTCTCCCGCACCTCCAGCTCGGTGCTGCCGCTGATCGCCGAACGCGGTTCGATCAGGTCGGTGGGGTCGAGCACGCGGGTGCAGTTCTCGCACTGGTCGCCGCGGGCCTTGTCGTAGCCGCAGTGCGGACAGGTGCCGATGATGTACCGGTCCGGCAGGAAGCGGCTGTCCGCCGCCGAGTACATCTGCCGGATGGCACGCTCCTCGATGAACCCGTTCCGGTGCAGCTGCCGCGCGAAGCGCTGGGTGATCTCGACGTTCTGCGGCGAGGAACTGCGGCCGAAATAGTCGAAGGCCAGGTCGAAGCCCTCGTAGATGCCCCGCTGGACCTCGTGCTGCCGGGCGCAGAAGTCGGCAACCGGCAGTCCCGCCTCCGCCGCCGCGAGCTCGGCGGGCGTGCCGTGTTCGTCCGTGGCGCAGATGTACAGCACCTCGTGACCGCGCTGCCGCAGATAGCGGGCGTACACGTCGGCCGGGAGCATCGACCCGACCATGTTCCCCAGGTGCTTGATCCCGTTGATGTACGGCAGCGCGCTGGTGATGAGGTGTCGAGCCATCCCGGGATGCTCCAATTGATCTTGCGGCCCCCACGGGTGCCACTTACGGGTGCAGACAGACGGGCCGCGCGGGCCACCACCACCCACGGCACCGGCACGTACGCCATGTACGCCGCGTCCATGAGCCGTCCACTCTCGGTGACGGCACCCACTACGGGCCGCGACCATCCTAACGACTGGCCGCCGCCCCTCGGAATCAGATTCTCCCGGCCCGGAGCCCCGGGGCCGGTCCGGGAGGGCGTCGGGCGGGCGCCGACCGCCGTTGTCAGTGCCCGGACCTACTGTGAGGCCCGTCGATCACCTGTGGCGTGAACAGCTCGTCACAGGGCGCCGGCCTGGGTCGGTGCGGTTCCGAGGAGGGGGCGGCCATGCGGCGCTGGGAGTTGGCCAGTGGGGAAGAAGACGGCCCGAGCACGTTCTGGGAGATCGAGTCGGACGGCGCGGTGGTGAAGATCCGTCGTGGAGAGGCCGGTGCGCCGGGGCGCACGCGAGTCGAGGACTGCGGCTCGGCGACGGCTGCGGAGGCGTACATGGCCGACGCCGTGCGGGAGAAGGAACGTGAGGGATACGTGCCCGTGGGCACCGGTCACCCGCCGGAGCAAGGTGGTGCCACCGACGCCGGGGCGGCAGCCGACGAGGACTCCTTCACCCTGCCCGAGGCCTGGCGGCCGAGCCTCCGCCCGCGCAGGGGCGGCTTCGCCCCCTACCTCTACGCCCCCCACGCGTCGGCCCTCGACTCCTGGGACCGCCGACTCGCGACGGCCGGACAGGAGACGTGGACCGGAGCGGACCCCGGCGGGGACGTCGCCGGCATCGACCCGGAGCTCGCGGCCGCCGCACGCCGCTGTCTGGAGGGGGCGGCGGATCCGGTCGGCGCCGCGGTCGTGGCCGTCGTCACCGACCGCCGGAAGCTGATGTACGAGTACGTCGTCGACGCCTGGACCCTCCGGCACGGCCTGGCCTTCGCCGCCCGTGCCACGGTCGAGCTGTTCGGGATCCACCGCGAGGACCCGGTCCACGACCTGACCACGCGACTGGCCGTCCTGCCCGAGGGCGAAGCGAAGTACCAGCTGTGGCTGCGCCGGGGCGCCGCCGACCGGGTGCGGACGCTGCTGTACATGGCCGACGAGGACACCTACCGCGAGGTGGTGGCCGCCCTGGCCGCGCACCGTGGCGATGCGCGGCGCCGCATCGTGGTCTCGTACCTGGTGCCGACCGAGACCGACTGGGTCGCGGAGTGCTGTGCCGACCCGGGGGAGAGCGGCCGGGAGGACCGTGTCGTACGCGCCATGCTGTTCGAGTCGCTGAACGACGAGGAGCAGCTGCGGACTCTGCTGCGGGAGGGCGGCGTACCCGCCTACGACGGCAGCCTCGCCGCGACGGCCACCGTCGCCGAGGGCGTCGGTCCGGCCGTCGCCGCGCTGATCGCCCAGATCTGGCGGCACCGGACGCCGTCCCGTGGGGCATCGGCGGAAGAACTGGCCGGGTTCCTGGCCCGGTTGCCGACGGACGAGGCGTTCGAGCTGCTGATGACCCACGCGGACGACAAGCAGGTGCATCCGGCGCTGCTGGAGGCGGCGCGCCGGTATCCGGTGCGCGCGGCACGTCTCCTGGCCGGCCGGGCGGCGCCGGCGCCGGGGCGCAACGCCCACCTGCTGGGCCAGTTGCTCACCGCACATGTCGCCGCCCACCGTGCGCTGTTGGAGCCGCGGTTCGCCCAGTTCCCGCCCAGGGCCGCCGAGGCGGTACGGGAAGTGCTGCGCCCTTCCCCGGCCGCGTCCGCCGACGCGCTGCCCGAGCTGCTGGTGAGCCCGCCGTGGACCCGGGAACGGACGGCCCCGGAACCGAGAACCGTCAAGGGCCTCGTCGCGGACGAGGAGACCCGCATGCTGTGGCAGCCCGGCGAGCGCGCGGTGTGGGAGGCCGCCGACGAGGAAGCCGAGCAGCGCCGACGACGGCGGAGCGAGCCGTATCCCGACCTCCAGGCCGTACGCCAGCAGTTCCCGGACCTCGACAACTTCCAGCTGGCCGAGCTGTTCACCGACGGCCCGGACGCGTACCGCCCGTTGCTGGAGCAGTGGACGCCCGAGGGGATGTGGGTGGAGATACTGAAACCGGTGGCCGCCCGGTGGGAGGAGTATGCCCTGCCGCCGCTGCTGCACGCCGCGGAGCGGGAGCCCGCAGCGGCCGGTGAACTGCTCCTGCCCTACCGCCGGCAGGCCGTCGCCCGGCTGATGGCCGACTGGTTCGTACGGCTGAGGTCCGTCGCGCCCACGGCCCGCGCGTGGTTCGCACGGCACGGCACGGACGCCGTCCCGCTGCTGGTGCCCGACGCCGCCGGCCCCGCGGGCGCCGCCCGCCGCAATGCCGAGCACGCGCTGCGGGCCGTCGCCGCCACCCACGGCCAGGATGCCGTCCTCGAGGCGGCGGACTGCCACGGCCCCGAGGCGGTGGCAGTCGTCCGTGACCTGCTGTCGGCCGACAGCAGGGAACTCGCGCTGCCGCCGAAGATGCCGGAGCCGGCCGCCTGGGCCGACCCTCGGCTGCTGCCGCGCGTGCTGCTGCGTGACCGGACCTCGCCCTTGCCGGACGAGTCGGTCGGTCATCTGCTGACCATGCTGGCCATCTCCCGGCCGGGCGCGGTCTACACGGGCGTGGAGGTGGTGAAGGAGGCGTGCGATCCGGAGTCGCTGACCGACTTCGTCTGGTCCGTCTTCGAGCAGTGGCGGATGGCCGGCATGCCGCCCAAGGAGAGCTGGGCGCTGCACGCCCTGGGGTGGCTCGGCGACGACGACACAGTGCGCCGGCTGACACCGGTCCTGCGCAACTGGCCCGGCGAGGGAGCGCACAAGAGGGCCGTGGAGGGCCTGGACGTCCTGGCGGCCATCGGCAGCGACGTCGCCCTGATGCATCTGCACGGGATCGCCCAGCGGGTGAAGTTCAAGGCCCTCAGGGCGCGCGCCGAAGAGAAGCTCCGACAACTGGCAGCCGATCGGGGCCTGTCCGGTGAGGAACTCGCCGACCGGCTGGTGCCGGACTTCGGGCTGGACGCCGACGGCTCGACCGTCGTCGACTACGGACCCCGGCACTTCACCGTGGGCTTCGACGAGCAGTTGCGGCCGTACGTCCTGGACCAGCACGGGAAGCGGCGCAAGAGCCTGCCCCAACCGGGTGCCCACGACGAGGCCGAACTGGCGGCAGCGGAACGCAAACGGTTCACGGCGCTGAAGAAGGACGTGCGGACGGTGGCCTCGGACCAGGTGCGCCGACTCGAAACCGCGATGGTCGCGAGCCGCAGCTGGACGGCCGGCGAGTTCCGCGAGCTGTTCGTCTCCCACCCGCTGGTGTGGCATCTGGTGCGGCGACTGGTGTGGCTGTCCGTCCCGGCCGGGACACCGGAGAGCGCCCTGTACGGCACCCCTGTCGTCGGCGGCGCCGACGCGGCGACGGCATTCCGGGTCAGGGAGGACCGCAGCCTCGCCGACGCACGCGACGAGCACTTCACGCTGCCCGAGGACGCCTCCGTACGACTGGCACACCCGCTCCACCTGGCCGGGGACCTGACGGGGTGGCAGCAGAGATTCGCCGACCACGAGATCCAGCAGCCCTTCCCCCAACTCGACCGCGCCGTCCACCGGCTCACCGACGACGAGGCAGCCGCCGACCACCTGGAGCGGTTCGAGAACATCACCGTCCCGACCGCCAAACTGCTCGGCCTGGAACGCCGCGGCTGGCAGCGCGACGAGCCGATGTTCGCCGGCTACCAAGGCCAACTGTCCAAACCGGTCGCGAAGAACCGCTGGATCGTCGTCAGCCCGTCGGAGGGGTTCATCATCGGCGCCGTCGACGCCTCCACCGAGCAGTCGCTGGAACACATAGGGCTGACCGACCAGCCCAGCGCGTGGACGCCGTCCGGAGAGCCGTCCCGGCCCGCCTTCGCCGAGCTCGACCCGGTGACCACATCGGAGCTGCTGGCCGACCTCACGGAGCTGGTCACGAGGTAGCCCCCGGATACAACGTCCCGACTCCCCAACGGAACAGTTCTCGTAGGCCTTGAGCAAGAGTGCGTCTGCGTCACGGCGTGCTCCAGCTTTCGCAAGGCGCGGTGGCCGCTTCGCTGTCGGCCCCAGCCACGAACTGGTCAATCGGCTCGGCGACTACTCGACATCGCAGGGCGCGGCTTCGGATCCAGTCGGTTCGGTAGACCTCGTGTCAGTGCTGTCGATCTTCTTGCCCGCCTCGATGGGGGCGTGGCGTCGCCGTTGCAGCTCATCGCGTTCATCGTCCGGGAGCGTCATCGACTCGGCCAGCACAGCGGCGAGGGCGCCCACTTGAGTGTCGTCGATGTCAGGGTGGAAGAGCCACGGGATGTTCTCGTCGCGCGTGATGAGGTCGATCGCCAAGCGCGCGCTTCTGTCCTGTGTGGTCGTTGCGCGGACGTATCGCACTCGGTCGACCGGGAGGTCTTGACGGATCTCGG
The DNA here is from genome assembly GCF_042869455.1 of Streptomyces sp. NPDC007025. Classification (NCBI taxonomy): domain Bacteria; kingdom Bacillati; phylum Actinomycetota; class Actinomycetes; order Kitasatosporales; family Streptomycetaceae; genus Streptomyces; species Streptomyces sp. NPDC007025. The sequence continues at coordinate 69,677 of NZ_JBIAFT010000008.1, forward strand.
CTTGCTCAAGGAACGCGTTCGTCTTGGCCGTGATGATCCGGCGATCCGTGACGGCGACCAGTGTCTTTGCCGCAGCCTTGTCCCACGCTGCCGCCAACTTCTCCTTCGCTCCGCCGAGGAGCGCGGAAACGGGACCGAGGGCGTCGAGCTGCTCGGGGAAGCCGAGGGCACGCAGGGTCTCACCGTCCTCGAGGAGCCATCGCAGGATGCGAAGGTACGGCTTGAGATCCAGCGATTCGGGTGCGCAGACGATGTCCGGGGCCTCGACCGGAGGGGCCGGCGGATGGAGAGCGTCGGCCAGCGGCTCGATCGCCTCCAGTAGGCGGGCGGAGGTTTCGCGGGCTGCCTTCACGTCCTTCCGCTTCCCCGGCATCGGCCATGCGTCGGGTCCGGGGAGTTCGGCGGTGATCCGCAGCTCCCGTGTCAGCGCGTCGACGAGACGCGTCGACTCGGCGAGCGCCGAGTCGAACTCCGCGCGGGTGTCGCGCGCGATGACCTCGGCGTACTGCGCCTCGGCCGCGTCTTCGCGTCCAGCGGCTCTCGCTCTTGCGGCGCGGAGTGCGTGATACCCGGTCCATGCCTTGAGGGAGGACAGGAGGGCATGGGCGTCGAAGGCGATCGCCTCGGCGTTCGTCTGCAGATACTCACGGTGGCTGCGTGCGTCGGCCCGATCGATCTGCCCGACGTGGTCGCGGACGTTCCCCTCATAGAGCTCAAGCTGCTTCTGCAGCAGCGCCCCACTGCCCGCGACGTCCTCCCACAAGGACGTCGGAACCGATTCGATCTCTCGCGCCTGGTCGACCGCGCGATCGATGGCGGCGACGAGCCCCGTCAGTTCGGCCCACTGATCCCTGCGGATGGTGGTGAGGACCTGACTTGTCACCGCGAGGTTGGTCCTGACGAGGCCCGAGACCTCATTCAGCATCATCTGCAGGCCGACCATGGCCAGCGCCGGCCCGATCGACGCCGCGGTCTGCGCCTTGCTCACCGCATTCACGGAGTAGAACCGGGTCTGATGCACGACGCGGCCACCAGCCATCACCGCTCCGATGTTCCCGCCGTCCTTGACGGCGAGCGTCGCGCCGCTGTTCAGCAGGGCCTGTGTCGTGGCATCGATCCTGTAGAGCCCCTGCACGCCGGCGAACGCGTTTCCGAGATTGCCGACCACGGTCGCCGCGTTCCCGATCGAGGCCAGGACGGCTGAGATCTGCCGGCGGTCGGCAGCCGGCACGATCCCGAAGTCGATCAGATCGGACTTCAGCTCCGGCGGGACCCCACCGGCGACGACAGCCACCCCCGGGAGCACCTCCACCAGGGCCGTCGACCCCGTCGTCGAGTCGATGTCCGAGTCGGACATCGACTCGTCCACAACAGACGAGTCGGCGGTATCGCTCCGACCGTTCTCCTCAGGCTCGACGATCTCCATCGAGTTCGAAGGGTCCTGCATGCGATCTCCTCCCCCGCGGGCGCGTGCAACGGCCGGACCTCTTCGGCGTTGACTGCCGAAGTCTATGGCTCAGCGCCTGCGGTTCAGCCCGAATCCGCCGAACTGCACCGGTACTTGCCGGTGTCGGCTGAGCTCCCCAGGGCTCTGCTCCGGACGAGTGGGTCAGCGCAGTCCGGCGAAGAGATCGTTCTCGGGCACGGCCGCGCCGGTGGCGTCCTGGACACGTACGAAGGTCTCCATGCCCATCAACTCGCCGAACCTCTCCTTGCCCATCCTGAGGAAGAAAATGTTCTCGCCCTGACTGGCGTGCGCGGCCAGCGCGTCGAACTTCTGACCGCTGAACGCGGTGGTGTCCACCCACGTGGTGATCTCATCGTCGGGGAGGCCGATCTCGGCCATCGCAGCAGACTCGGAAGGATCCGGCTCCGGCATGTCCGGATGAAGCTCGCGCATGATCTCCTCGAACCGCTGCATCCCCGAGCGAGGCATCGTGGTCCAGTACACCTTCGGTGTCAGCGCGGTCATCTCCAGTGCCGCCATCGTGATGCGATGAGCCTGGATGTGATCGGGATGGCCGTAGAAGCCGTTCTCGTCGTAGGTGACGACCACATCCGGCTGGTAGTGCCGCATGAGCTCCGCGAGCCGGGCCGCGCCTTCCTCCACCGGGGTCTGCCAGAAGGATCCGGGAGCGTCATTGCTCGGCCAGCCCATCATCCCGGAGTCGGCATACTCCAGCATCTCCAGATCACTGATCTTCAGGACATCGCAACTGTCCTGGAGTTCTTGACGGCGCATCGAAGCGACGGCCGCCGGATCGTGCCCGGGGTCGCCCGGCTTGACCCCCTCCGGTCCGTCACCGCAACCGCCGTCGGTACACGTCACGAGAACCGTGCGGATGCCTTCCGCCGCGTACCGCGCGAGGACCCCTCCGGTCCCGGTGGCCTCGTCGTCGGGGTGGGCGTGCACCGCCATGAGCGTCAACGGCCGGTCAATCATCAAGCAGTCCTCCTGCAGAAATACGTCTCGGTTCGAGTGCGCGGCGGGCGTACCGCGATCCCGCGGACCGGATCCTGTCGGCGCAGACGACCCTGTGGTCTCCGAGATCCCCGCCCGTGCGGTGCCGGTCCCTCGGACGATGCAACAGCGCCGGCCGGCCCCGCTGTTCCCGGCGCGGCGGCACGTCTCGGCGCCAGATCGGATCCGACGTCCATCCGGCACCAGGCGTGAGATTCCGATGCGAAACCTGAGACCCCGTATGCCCGTCTATCCACCGGTTCGCCGCAGGCAGGCAAGATCCCGAAACCGGGACTACTGGTGAGCAGCTGCGCAGCCACGTCAACCTGCAACACCTTGCCGGAGGGCCTGGTCAACGAGGCGATGCCAGTGACCCTGGAGCCAGTGTTCCACCTTGCGAGCCCACGGAGGCGCCCCTGCTTCCGCACCATTCAAGCGACCGTTCCCGACCAGATCTGCCGGACCCGGTGTACTGGGTCGCCCCGCGTCATCTGGCCGGTGACGACGGTGAGCTCGCCGAGCGGAGCGGCGACACTCTGTCCGACCTCGGCTGACGCATGCGGCCCACCTCCCGTCACACCCTTCTCCACGTAAGCCCGGACGGGCTGCCTGGGGCCGGGCCGGTAGTCGTCGTGATCTCCGACAACCTCAGCCTGGTCGACGCCCACTTGCACAAGGCGGTCGCCGAGGCCCCGCGGCGGTCAGGCTCCGGATCCCCGCCGCGGTCATGGATGTGCCTGCCGCTCTCCGCGTGCCACCGGGGGGCCGTGTCCCGAGTTCGGCTCCCACAACCACTCAGGGGCCCGACCCGCGATGCGGATCAGGCCCCTGACCTGGTGTTTCCTCTGTCGGGGTGGCGGGATTTGAACCCACGACCTCTTCGTCCCGAACTACGGGCGGGGTGGTCGGTGGGGTCGGCCGGGGCCTGTGGCGGGGCGTTGGCGGCTGGTGCGGACCGCGTGTGGTTGCGGGGGTTGCTGTACTTCGCTGCTGTACATAAGCGGTCTCCTGCCGTCTGCCGGCGCAAGTGTGTGGTGGCGCTGGCCTTCGCTCGAGTCGTAGAGCAACTGGCGTGTGCTTGTCTCGTCGACAGATCGAAGCCGATGGATCAGGAACGGCGCCGGGAGTCGCGGAGCAGTGATCCGGCTGGCCGCCCGGCCGGGCGGCCGGGTACGGTTGAATGGCGTCTATCGCAGAGCATTTTGCATGCAGGACGCGAGAAGAGCGAGGCCCCAGTGCCTGAGCAACGACATCCGGGGCCTCGCTGGCTGGGAGTCATCCCGCAATACGTCGGCCCTGGGTGTGTCCGCACCTGGGGCCGCGATGCTTCACGGCATCAAAGGCCGAGCAGCTTTGCAAGGGCCCTTCCGGCTAACTCTCCGAGAGCGGAGGTTGCTGCGCTGGCCGCCGCTTGGAGGGATGCCTCAATGGCCTTCTTGCGGATACTGCGGGTCTCCCGGTCCGCCCCAGGCTGTTCCGACTCCTCGTCGTCTGCTGCCTCGCGACTTGTACCGGTCGACATAACTCTCCTGTCCAACATGGCCGCCGTACTGCATTCAGAGCGACCGCCACAGCGACGGCCGCCCAAGGCGGACGCCCTGCAAGCCGCACGCCGGTTCGCTGGACGTTCTCAGCCTATAGCGCAATCTGAGTAGCGGAGGCTGACACGAAAGTGTTCATTTCCGCAGGTCAGAGCATGTATAGTCTTAAGAGTCACAAGGCGCGGCTCAATCAAGTCACGTGCAGTGCCCCGCTGTTGATAGCCCGTCAGCTCGATCATTCGACTCACGCGCGCTGCGTGACGTGTGTCACATTAACCTGTGTAGGGGGAGCAGCCCGCCGCCGCGTGGTCCGTCGCCTCCACGCTCGACAGAACTCTGCAGCTACTGGGCACAGGCCCCTCGCACTTGTAACAGCGACTGCCATCGACACTCGGGCAGGGCGCCCAGCGGGTACAGACCTGAGCTTGGGGATCACCGTGCCGATCGCGCCAGTTGGCCCGCTGAGCTGCGACGACACCACGATGGGGCTTCCTCCACAGCACGCACCCGTGCCCTCCCGCCTTGACCGCCCCTTCTGGTCATCTGGTGCACTGTCGTGCGGCAGTCCATCATCGCCCAAAGCTGAGCCTGGCGTGCTGCTGTGGGGCGCATGGACGCAGAGACGGACTGGCACGCCGTCGCTGCCGAGTCTCGAACTGGCCCCCGGAGAGGCAGACTGGGCAAGAATCAGCTCATGTCGCTCACAGCGGATGCATCCGCATACAACCAGCTCGATCCAACAGATGACAGCCCTGCTGCCGGGCGCTGGATCGCCTGTGACGAGTCCGGGTGGGACGGGGAGCAGCTCATGGGGCGTGGCCGTTACTTCGTCTATGCCGCTGTCGCGATTGACGACTCTGAGGCTGGCTGGATCACCGAGGAGCTGCGCATGGAGACACGAGTCAAGGCCCCGGAGCTCAAGTTTGCGGCGTTCAAGGACCGCCCGCCCCGGCGCGAGGCGCTGCGTCGGCTGTGGATGGAGGGGGGCCCGCTGGAGGGTCGGTGCTGGGCGTTCATATTCGACAAGGAGTACGCCGCGGTCGCCAAGGTCGTTGACTTGCTGCTTGAGGAGCAGGCCTACGCGGCAGGGATCGACCTTCATATCGATCACCATGCCAAGGAGCTGGCGAGAACTCTGGCGCGGTACGGCCGCCGGGCGCTGGGCGACGAGGGGTTCGAGCGGCTCATGTCCGCGTTCGTTGCGTTCGCTTCCCGTCGTGGTCGGGGCAAACATCACGCGCGTGAGGAGTTCTTCGCCCACGTAGAAGACGCATGGAAATCCTCGACTCGTCGCAACGTCACTGACATCTTGATGATGTTGCGTAGTACCCGGCCCGAGGCGATGACGCTGCATGACGGCGCCGGGTCGCATCCCCTGCTGGAGCTGCTGGTGTCCTCCGTGGCTCAGGCAGCTCGCTGGGGAGGCGCGCAACTTGGTCAGGTGAGCGTGCTGACCGACGAACAGAAAGCCCTCACTGACGACGGTTTGGCAGACATTGCGCAGGTTGTGCGCAAAGGCTGGGGTGCAACACCGTCGACGAGGCAACGCCCGGTCGACCTTCGGGCCCTGGTCCGAGGAACCTCGGCGATCCACCCCTCGATCCAGTTGGCCGACCTTGTAGCCGGCGCTGTACGAGTCGCTGCCGAACACCGCGCGGGGAGTGCGCCTTCGGAAGCTGGTCGGGAACTGTGGCCTGCCGTCCTCCCGTTCCTTGACGGATCAAGCGCCGACCCCGCAGCTAGATGAACCTCTGGATCTCTCCATCGTCCTCAGAATCCGCGGGCAAATGCTTTCGGAGGTGGCCGCTGCCACACTGTCCTCACTGGTCAGGCCGGCTACCGTGATGCAGGGGCTGACCTTGACAACCGTCGAGGCAGCGATGTCTCCGTGGGTTCAAATCCCACCGCCTCCGCACGTGAATGGCCCCTGAGCAGCAATAGCGGTCGGGGGGCGTCGCCTCGCTGATGCCCTGGGCCCCCGCTGGCGGCTGATGGTCTACATCCAGGCGTATGGGCCTGCCCGGCCGGAGGAACAAGCGGCGCTGCGGCGGCCGGATGTGGATCTGGTCCGCGTCGGCGTCTGGATTCGTACGGCCGAGCCGGAGCTGTGCACCGGCCGCCGCGCTCCTGGCGATACGAAGTCGGCGGCCGGGAAACGGTTCATCGCGCTGCCCGCGTTCGTGGAGCCGGAGCTGCGGTTGCACCTGGAGCTGTTCGCCGAGAAGGAACCCGATGGGTTGTTGTTCGTGGGGGAGAAGGGCGCCCCGTTCCGGCGGTCCTCCTTCGGGCGGAAGTGGCGGAAGGCGCGAGAGAAAGTGGGCCTGCCGACCACCTTTCGTTTCTACGATCTACGTCACACGGGCCACACGATCTCGACGCGGTCGGGCGCCACCTTGAAGGACACCATGGTCCGAGCCGGCCAGTCCTCGGAGAAGGCGGCGCTGCGGTACCAGCACTCGAACGACGACCGGCAGCGTGAGGTGGCCGACGGCATCGACGCCTATGTACAGGCTCGTCGGGCACGGACCGACGGGAGCAGGACGGCCCCGCCACCATCGGGCACGCAACGGGCACGGGACACGTAACCCGCCCCGACAACAAACAAGACTCAGGTCGCTGACCTGGGTCTTCGTCGTGGAGCGGGCGACGGGAATCGAACCCGCTCTGAGCTTGGGAATCACTGATCGTTTAGGGCGGAAGGCGGTCCTGACCTGCTGCAATGCCTCCTGAAGCGGCTAGGCTGTCGCTGCCTCTCGTGCCGCTGTTCACCGTGGTTTCCCGCATGTTCTGGCACGTTGTGGCACGGCCGGAAGCCTGCCCTCGCGGTCGGCGGAGGGTCGAGGCGGAACTATGGTGCGCCTACCCAACGTTCACGGCGCTCGGACATGATTCCACGGGATTCGGTGGCTAGGTTTCGCGGGCGCTCATAAGGTGATCGGTCGGGAGCTTCCGAGGTCGCGTTCTGGGGGAACGAGAGTGATGCATGACAGTAACCGGGGTCGAACATCAGTCCGGCCTCCAGCACCCCCGAGTCCAGACGGGCAAGGGCAACCCCGGTGGGCCTGGTGGGTTGTGGGGATCGTCGTCCCGGTTCTGGGCATCCTTGTCACCCTCTACGTCAGTGAGCCAGCCAAATCCGACGGGGCAACAGCGCCAGCAGACGCAGGTGGAACGGATGGGGGATCAGCTCCCGAGAGGAAGCCGGAGTCCAGCAAGCAGGCGCAGATGAAGAGAGTGTTCGGCCCGAGCAACTTCGCGATCGACTTCAGCAAGGACTCCAGCATCAATGTAGATCTTGATGCTGGAAAACCGATGATTATGGACAGTGACCGAGGTGCGGACGTCCTGGCAAGCGCTCCCAGTATCGGTGGGACGCTTGAGGACATCGACTTCTTGGGGCCGCGCGCAGCCGATGTGCTCGCGCCCCTTCCATCCTCATCTTCCGATCCCACAGGAGCAGAGTGCACCCGAGCCCTGAATCGGAACCTGAGCGAACGCCTTGAGGACGTAGCGCCAGGGCAGCGGTTTTGCATCGCGACCGGCGAAGGACGCACGGCTTCTATGCAGGTAGTTTCGGCTCCGCGCGGGGGTGCTGTCATGAAGCTGAAAGTGACGATTTGGGAGCAAGGTTCGTGATCTCAGAGCGCCACGGTTCGAGTAGCCCCGGCCTGCCCACGTAGTGCCCGATCGGGCCCCGGTAGCTTGCTCCAAAGTGGCTACCTCAACCCGTGAGCGATCGCCCCGGCCACGACGGCGCCCTCTTGGATCGGTAGCCCTGGTGCCTCAAGTGGGGAAAGTCAGCCCCGATGGTGGGAAAGACGCCCGAGCACCCGCACGTGTGCCCCCTCAGCCACCCACCGGCATCAGCCACGCTTCCAAGATCCTCATCTTTGACCCGCAGGCGCCTCCGCGCAGCCCCGGCCGGCCACCTGAGGATGGCGGGACCGGCCCGCAGACGGCGACGGGACCTGGGCGCCGCGCCAAGGACCTGCCCGGCGTTCTGTCCCCGCAGTACTGCGCTGATCGGCGTCGCGCTCTGGTCGTGCTGCTGCTGGTGTGCGCTCGCTGATTAGCCGAGTCGCGAAGGCTGCAACATTCCAGACTTCCTTGCTGGGCTGGCGGGTTGCTGCGCTGGTCTGCGCGCTGAGCGGTCCGGGGGCGGCGCCCGCTTGGCGTAGACAAGGGCGGGCGGCGGCCACGGGCCGCCAGCGCGCGCGGCCCGCGTCAGCGGGCCGCCTTGAAGTCGTAGAGAAAGTTGTTACGCGCGACTGGTTCGTGGCCTGGGTGCGAATTCGTAGGCGCAGGTCGGGAGTTGCCTGCCCTGGCGGTGGAGTAGGGGCAGGTAGGAGACCGGTCGTGCAGTCCAAGCGATGCGGGTGCTGTGCTGGGTGAGCGTGAGGCTGAAGGAGCGCCCGTGGTGCAGTGCTTGGGCTGAGTGTGTCTGTCCGTCTGTCACCCAGTAGCGGGCTTGGCGGTAGGGCTCGTCGTCCAGGGCGGGTGCGATGGTGAGCAGGCTGGTGCGTACCCAGTGGATGGCTTGCCGCGGGGTGGTGGCGTCGAAGGAGCCGAGTAGGGCGGGGGCGGTTCCGGTTGCCGGGCTCTGGGTCCAGCATTCGCACCAGTAGCCGTGCCGGGTGAGGGTTGCGGGGCTCATCGTGCGCTCCTGGTGGCGCGGGCGGACAGGGCGTACCGGGTGGTGTCGTCGAAGACGGTGAAGGTGTAGGTCTCGCCCCTCGTCAGGAGTGAGAGTGCGTGCTCGTGCTCGGCTTGGTCGCCGAGCCAGTGGAGTACGGGCTTGGCTGCGGGGGTGTCGAGCTGGTCTGCGATGTGGCCCGCCCGGTTGAGCAGCCAGCGCAGGGCCAGCCGTGGAGTGGGTGCCGAGCATGTCCCGAGCGCGAAGGACCGGCCCGTTGCCGGCGCGTAGGCGGCTGCTTCGCAGTGGTAGGCGCGCTTCGGTGTCGCGCTGCCGGAGCGATGCCGGCGGAAGCTTGCTGGCTGAGGGGGCGCTGTGCAGCTCTGATGTTTGAGTGCCTGGTGCGGAAATGGGTGCGTCGAAACGATCAAGCTTCGGAGGTTGCGTGACATCGGCCCTCCCTGGGGTGACCTGCACGTTTGCACGGCAAAGCTGGGGTACGGCTGACGCGAAGGAGCCACGGCCGTACAATTAGTACCAGCACCGTACCCCGTGTGCGGATAGCGCAAATGCGGGATCGTACTTTTCGTGCGGGTTATCGCCGCATACGGTTCACGCTGAGGTGTGGTGCCGAGACGAGTGATCAGCGAAGGGAGAACGCATGTTCGGGCTGATGGTGCGCTTCACGTGCAAGGACGAGGACGCCGCGGCACAATTCGATGCCCTGGTCTCGCGCACTGGGGAATTGATCAAGGAGAACGAGCCGGGCACGCTGATCTACGCGGTTCACCGCGTAGACGGCCGGCCACTGGAACGGATCTTCTACGAGCTCTACCGCGACCGGGGCGCTTTCGAGGCTCACGAGTCGCAGGACTACGTCCAGACGTTCCTCGCTCAGCGGGACCTGTACGTAGCCGATGTTCAGGTGGACCGTTTGGACCTCACGTCCGGCAAGGGCGTCGACGTTGAGCACTGAGTACGCGAAGGCGCTCGGCCGGAAAATCGCCTTCAATCGCAAACGTCGCGGCCTGTCCCAGAAGGAGTTCGCCCGGCTCCTGGAGCGTTCAGAAGCGTGGGTCTCCCAGGTGGAACGCGGAGTGCGCCGGATCGACCGCATGACGGTACTGGAGAAGGTCGCCGACGCCCTCGACCTTCCGGTGGGGGAACTGGCCGCCGAGGCTCCGATCGTCGCCTCGGTCGCAGACGGCGAGCCCCCAGGTGCCAACCGGCTTCGCCTGGTGCTGAGCGCCGCGCACTCCCTGACCGCCATCCTCGGCCGGCACGAACCCCCGGATGTCCCCGCGCTGAGCGCCCAGGTCGACCGGGCATGGTCCCTTGCGCACGGCGGGAACTACGCGGACTTGGCGGAACTGCTGGAAGATCTGGTCCCCTCTCTGGAGGGAGCCGTGCGGTCCGGCCCCGAAGAGCAGCGTCCGCAGCTCTTCCGGCTGATGGCCGCCATGTACCACACGTGCAGCGGCGCCCTGGCCAACATGGGCGAAGCGGAAGCGGCATGGATCGCGGTTGACCGCGCCGTGGTCGCTGCCGAGCGCGCTGATGATCCGCTCCTGATGGCGGCCGGGGAGTTCCGGTTGTCCATCGTCTTCCTCGGGGCCCGCCACTTCGAACAGGCAGCGCAAGCCTCCGGCACCGCCGCCGACGCACTCCGCCCCCTCGCGGACTCCGGGGAGGCTGCGGCGGTGGCCCTTCGCGGCGCTCTGACACTTCAGCGAGCTGTCGCCGCCGCACGCCTGAATGACGCTGACGCCGCGTACGACTTCCTGAGCGAAGCCCGGTCCATGGCGCAGCAAGTCGGAGAGGGGCGCAACGACTACAACACCGAGTTCGGGCCGACGAACGTCGGCCTGCATGAGGTCTCGGTGGCGGTGGACCTCGGCGACGCCGGCGTCGCGTTGCGAGCCGCACGGGACATTGACGCCTCCGCGCTCTCCTCGGAGCGTCAGACGCGCTTCAACCTCGACATCGCCAGAGCGCAAGCCCAGCGGCGACAGGTCGGACCCGCGGTCGAAGCGCTGCTCAAGGCGCGCGAACTGTCACCGGAGATGGTGCGCGCCATGCCTCTGGTCAAGCAGCTCGTTTCGGACCTGCTGACCATGAGCCAGCCACCATCCGACCAGCTCAGAGGGCTGGCCAACGAGCTGGGCGTACAAGAAGTGCGGACTAGTACGTGAAGTACTAGACAGTACTTGGAGTACGGGTTACTGTGGTGAGCGTCAACATGCCCCTCTGCAACCAGCAGGGCAGGGGGTGTTGGCATGCGAAAGCGCACCGACGCGGGAAGGCAGACCCGCACCGATGCGCTTCGGAGGCCACAGAAGAGATGTGGCCTGAGCGGGAGGCAGCCCACTCAGGCCGGGTGCGTCGTTGGCATCAACGCTTCTCGAAGCGTATCGCGCCCAGTCGGTAAGCGGTCAACCTCCCGTTGCGTGACTATTTGTTGTCTTATGCCCCGAAATGGGGCAATCGCAAAGGGAGTACTGCGTCGTGCGAACGATCCGTATTGACACGTCCACCGCGACCGTCCTGCTGACCGAGATCCCCGCGCCGAAGGTGCGGGACCGCCAGACGGGCGAGATCGCGAAGGACGCCACCAGCGGTGAGTCGCTGATGAAGGTCGGCGTCGTCTACATCGATGAGGGCGAGTCCTCGCTGATCCACGTGACCGTTCCGGAGAGCGGTGTGACGGACGGGCTCGCCCTCGGTTCCCCGGTGTCGTTGCCGGGTCTGGTGGCTCGGCCGTGGGATTCGGTGTTCAACGGGCAGCAGCGCCATGGCATCGCCTACCGGGCTGCCGCTGTTGCCCCGGGTGCTGTTCCGGCGGGTGTGGGGGCCTGACCGTGTCCGAGTTGATGACGCTGGTGGAGGTGGGCGGCCCGGTGGCCGGTCTGGGTGCTGGTGCCGCCTACCTCCGGGCCCGGCACCCTGCCGCGTACTGGTCGGCCGTGGGCATGCCTGCTTCGGCTGTGCGGCTGGTGGGTTCGTATGGGTCGGTCATGGATTCGTGCGGGCTGACGGTGCAGCCGTCCCGTCTGCGGGCGTTGGCTGTGCGGGCTGCGACTCGTCGTGAGGTGCGGCCGGTGCCTCCTCGTCGGGGGATGCTGCGGCCGACCTCGACCGGCCTGCGGATACGTCTGCGGCTCGCTCCTGGGCAGGAGCCGGCCGACGTGGCTGCCTCGGCTGAGCGGCTGCGGCACGCGTGGGGTGTGCATGGCGTCTACGTGCAGCCGGTCAAGCCCGGTGTGGTCGAACTGCGGCTGGTCGGCTTCGACGTCCTGCGGCGGGTTCGGATGCCTCGTAGGGCGGGTGGCGGGTTCCTGCGGGTGCCGGTGGCGCTGCGGGAGGACGCAACCGCCTTCGTCCGCGACTACCGCGCCATTCCGCATGAGCTGGTGCTGGGGGCCACGCTGTCGGGCAAGTCGATGTACCTGCGGCACCTGATCACCGGGCTCGCCGGAATGCCGGTCGCGCTGGCCGGCATCGACTGCAAGCGAGGTGTGGAGCTGGCGCCCTTCGCCTCTCGGCTGTCCGTGTTGGCGACCGACGCGGGGCAGGCCGCCGAGCTGCTGCCCACGCTCGTACAGGAGATGGAGGACCGCTACGACCTCATCCGCGCCCGCCAGGGCATCGCTCCGTCCACGCCGGATGAGGAGATCACCTCGGACGTGTGGGGCCTGCCCGAGAGCGAACGCCCCGTACCGATCGTGCTGTTCGTGGACGAGGTGGCCGAACTGTTCCTCGTCGCTTCGCGGAAGGATGAGGAGCGGCGGGATGAGATGGTCACCCAGTTGATCCGGCTCGCGCAGCTCGGGCGGGCTGCGGGGATCTATCTGGAGGTGTGCGGGCAACGCTTCGGGGCCGAGCTGGGCAAGGGCGCCACCATGCTCCGCGCCCAGCTCTCCGGGCGGGTCTGCCACCGCGTGAACGATGAGCCCTCGGCAAAGATGGCGCTGGGCGATATCGCCCCCGAAGCGGTCGGCGCCGCGTGCACCATCGCCCCTGAACGCCCCGGCCTGGCCGTCGTGGGTGACACCTCCGGCGGCTGGTCGCGCATCCGCACCCCCTACCTGTCCCTGGCCGACGCTGCTGCCGCGTGTGAGCGGACCGCGCACCTGGTGCCGGACCTGCCCGCGCTCAAGCCGTTCCGGCCTGCCTCGCTGACCAAGCCGCGGCCCGCCACCGCCTGATCTTCCGCTCTCCGATTCGGCCGGCGCGTCCATCTCGCGCCAAGTCCTTACCCCTCCCATGCCGAAATCAGAAAGGAGGTGCCATCCATGCGCGCCTACCTCGCCCGCGTCGATGCCGTGCTCGTCCAGGCGGTCATCGCTGCTGCGCTGTCCTTTGCCCACCTGCATGACCTGGCCTCGGCTGCGGGTCAGGACGGTTGGAAAGCCTGGGCCTACCCCGTGTCGGTCGATCTGCTGTTGGTCGCTGCCTGGCGTCGGCTGCGCTCGGGACGGGACCGGGCTGCGGGCTGGTGCTGGTTCCTCGTCGCCCTGGCCGCCTCCCTGGGCGCCAACATCGCCACCGCCGGGCTCCTGGACCTGGGCGACGTTCCCGACTGGCTGCGCATCCTCGTCGCCGGGTGGCCTGCGCTGGCCTTCCTCGGCGGCACCCTCCTCGCCCACACCACGAACGCGCCCTCGGCCGAGCCGACCGCCGAGCAGTCGACCGGCCCCGAGAGCGCAGAGCCAGTACCCGACGCCCCATCGGCACCGGCTGCGCCGGAGCTCCCCGCGTCGTCCACCACGTCCGTTCCGGCAGCCCTGGTTGAGCACGCGCGCAAGCTCGCCACCGCTCACGAGGAACGCACCGGCACACCCATCGACACCCCGACCCTTCGCGCTCGCCTCGGCGTCCCCGCACCGCTCGCCGACCAGATCGCAGCCCAGCTCACCTGACCCGAACTGGAGGACCCGTCATGCCGCTCAATCGCCGCTTCCGCTCCGTGATCCGCATCGGCCCCGTACAGGTCGGCACCGCCCACGACGGCCGTGGACGTGAGAAGCACACCGCTGCCTGTACTGCCCCGCGCTGCGGCTTCTCCGCCGACTACGACTCGCGCGCCGCCGCCGAGCTGGCTGCCCGCACCCACCGCTGCCCCGTCCGCTGAAAGGAGGCTTCCCGTGTCCGTGAACCTGCCCCTGGTCGTCGTCCTGGGCCTGCTGGTGTGGGGCGCTGTGAAGTTCCTCGGCGTCCGTGTCTGGCTCGTCGTGGTGATCGCCCTGTTCGGCTTCTACCTCGCCGACACCTTCCTCGCCCCCGCCATCGACAACGGCACCCGCACCGGAGTCGAAACCGTCAACGGCACCCACGACTGACAGGAGGAAAGCCGATGTTTCTGCGCCCCCAGCTTCCCGAGACTCCCAACCCGAACCTGCCCACGACCGCCCAGCAGGTGCATGCCCCGGCCTGCGGCTGCCAGCACTCCGCACCCGTCGCCCCGACGCCGCAGCGCGCGTTTCCCTCGGTCGGTTCGGGAGCCGTCGCGGCCGTGATCGTCGGCGGTGTGGTCCTCGTCGCGCTCCTGGCCGCCGTCGTCGTCACGGCCGTGTCTGTTGCCGTGGCCGCGCTCGTGCTGCGGTCGCTCCTCGGCTCCCGCAGCGGCGGCATCCACCACCACCGCTGAGTGGCTACCGGGGCGGTCTCGATACCGCCAAGCATCCACCGCCCCGGCAGCCCGGCCCCTTCCCCCACCCCGTAGGTCAGAGAAGGAGAAGCACCATCATCGCGCGCACCACCCCCGCCCCGCTCACCGACCTGGCAAACCTCGCCGCGTCCGGCTCCCTGCCCGGCATTCTCCGCCAGCTCTCCGGACTGGGCGGCTGCACCCACCCCATCCGCCTGGCCGGCCACCGCACCGAACACCAGGTAGACACCACCACCGGCGAAATCGGCCCGGCCCTGCGGCGCCTCGACTCAGGCGACCTGCCCGCGGGTGATCTCCTGGTCCGCTGCGGCAATCGCCGCACCACCCGCTGTGCGGCCTGCGCGGAGACCTACCGCCGTGACACCTTCCACCTGATCACCGCCGGACTACGCGGCGGCAAAGGCACCCCGGAAGAAGTCACCTCGCACCCGCGCGTGTTCGCGACGTTCACCGCGCCGAGCTTCGGTCCGGTCCACAACCGGCCCGGCACCCGTGCCTGCCGCTGCGGCCGGCGCCACGCTGCCGATGATCCGGCGCTCGGGTCGCCGCTGGACCCGGAGCGGTACGACTACGAATCCGCGGTGCTCTGGAACGCCCACGCGGGCATGCTGTGGCGCCGCTTCACCATCCACCTCCGTCGCGAGATCGCACGCCGCGCGGGCCTGACCCAACGGGAGCTTCCCGAGCGCGCTCGGGTGTCCTTCGCGAAGGTCGCCGAGTACCAGAAGCGGGGCGCCGTGCACTTCCATGCCGTCATCCGGCTCGACGGCCCGGCAGGCGGAGACTCGCGTCCCCCGCACTGGGCATCCGCCGGACTGTTGGGCGACGCCATCCGCGCCGCCGCATCCCGAGCCGTCGTGCCCGGCCCCGTCCTCGACGGCCGCATCCACACGTTCGCCT
This sequence comes from Streptomyces sp. NPDC007025, assembly GCF_042869455.1. NCBI lineage: Bacteria > Bacillati > Actinomycetota > Actinomycetes > Kitasatosporales > Streptomycetaceae > Streptomyces > Streptomyces sp. NPDC007025. Next base: position 84,880 of record NZ_JBIAFT010000008.1, read on the forward strand.
TCGGCACCCAGCTCGACATCCGCACCATCCACGGCACCGACCTCGACGGCGACCAAGCACTCACCGACCGCGCCGTTGCGGCCTACATCGCCAAGTACGCCACCAAAGGCGCCGAGACAGCCACCGGCACCCTCGACCGCCGCCTGCGCTTCATCGCCGAACTGGCCACCCTCAACCTCCCGCAGCATGCCGAACGCCTCATCCGCACCGCCTGGGCCCTGGGCGCACGCAAAGACCTCACCCACCTTCGCCTGCGCGCCTGGGCCCACATGCTCGGTTTCCGGGGCCACTTCTCCACCAAAACCCGTCGCTACTCCACCACCCTCGGCGCCCTCCGCACCGCCCGCGCCGAGTGGCGACGGTTCCAGGCCGCCATCGCACGCGGCGAAGACTCACAGTCTGTGGGCGACGCAGACGAGACGACAACCCTCGTCCTCGCCCACTGGGCCTACGCCGGAACCGGCCTCACCGCCACGGAGGAGTGGCTGGCCGCGTCCCTCGCCGATACCCCAACAATCCCCACTGCGGAAGGAGACGCCGCCCGATGACGGCGACCACGACCACCATTACGCCCAAGTGGCACACCACGGCCGAAGTTGCCGCCATGCTCGGCTTCGGGCTCTCCAAGACCAAGATGCTCGTCCTCACCGGAGAGATCCGCTCCGTCAAGGTCGGCCGTAACCGCCGCGTTCTCCCGGCCTGGGTGGACGAGTACGTGAACCGCTGTGCCGAGGAAGCCGAAGCCGGCGACGACCGCTGGGGGTGGACCGCGTGAGTGGCAAGCGGGGCAACGGCGAAGGTTCGATCTACCCGTACCGCAACGGCGGCTTCGCCGCATACGTCTGGGTCACCACCCCGGACGGCAAACGCAAGCGCAAGTACGTCTACGGGAAGACTCGTCCGGAAGTCCACGAGAAGTGGGTGAAGCTCCACGCCGAGGCGACCAAGGGGCCGGTGGCGACCAAGGTTCCGACGCTGGAGCAGTACCTCACGTACTGGCAGCGGGAGGTGGTGGAGCCCAATCTCCGGCCGCTTACTGCCGCGACGTACGAGACGATCACCCGTCTCCACATCGTTCCGTACCTCGGTGGCAAGCGGCTCGATCGGCTGACCGTGCGGGACCTCCGGACCTGGTTGAACCGGCTGGCCGCTACCTGCCAGTGCTGCGCTCAGGGGAAGGATGCTGCGCGCCCGGAGAAGCGTCGTCGCTGCTGTGCGAAGGAGAAGGGGCGGTGCTGCGGCAAGACGCTCTCGGCTCGATCGGTGAACGATGCCCGCACGGTCCTCCGCAGCGCTCTCGGCAACGCCGTCGTGGAGGAGCTGATCGCCAAGAACGTGGCCCAACTGATCAAGGTCAAGCGGCCTCGGCGCAAGCGTCCGGACCCCTGGTCGGTGGAGGAGGCGTGCCACTTTCTGGAGCGGGCGGAAGCCGAGGGCGACTACCTGTACGCCGCGTACGTCCTGGTGCTCGTCCTGGGCCTGCGCAAGGGGGAGGTGCTGGGCCTCACCTGGTCGGATGTGAACTTCGACAGCGGTGAGCTGCGCATCGCTCACCAGCTCCAGCGGGTGCGCCGTCAGCTTCTTCACTCGGACGTCGCGAAGACCGAGGCGTCAGAGGCGGTGCTGCCTTTTCCCGACGTGTGTATCGCGGCTCTCAAGGCGCGGAAGGAAGCTCAGCAGTCGGCCGAGCGGGCTGCCGGCGAGCTGTGGAACGACTCGGATTTCGTCTTCACCACTCGCTACGGCACACCGATCGAGCCCCGGAATTTCACGCGGGAATTCGAGCGGCGTTGCGGCCGGGCCGATGTGCGGGTGATCAGGGTCCATGACACCCGGCACACCTGTGCCTCGCTCCTGGCGGCGCTGGACGTCCATCCGCGCATCGCGATGCAGATCCTTCGGCACTCCGAGATCGCGGTCACGATGGAGGTCTACACGCACGTGCCCTCGGCCGAGACGCGGCGGGCGCTGCGGAAGCTCGGCACGGCCCTCGGGGGCCAGAGCTCCCAGGAGCCGCAGCCGGGGGAGGGGGACGAGGGGTCGGCCGGAGAAGATCAGCGGGAGTCGTAGCGGTTGCTGTACTCCGCTGCTGTACGCACGACAGAGGCCCATTCGCGATCACGCGAATGGGCCTCTGACCTGTGTCGGGGTGGCGGGATTTGAACCCACGACCTCTTCGTCCCGAACGAAGCGCGCTGCCAAGCTGCGCTACACCCCGAAGCAACGACGACTACTTTAGCCCAGGGGAGCGCTGAGGCGAAATCGGGTTTCGCGGGGAGGTCCGTCCCGGGCCGGGAAGCGGTCCGGGGAGGGGGCGTGGGGTCAGTTCTCGCGGGGGGTGAGGGTGAGGAGGGTCGCTTCCGGGGGACAGGCGAAGCGGACCGGGGTGTAGCGGCTGGCTCCGCATCCCGCGCTGACGTGCAGGTATGACTCGTGCCCGGCCGCGCGGTGGGTGGAGAGGCCCTTGACCCGGTCGGTGTCGATGTCGCAGTTGGTGACGAGCGCGCCGTAGAAGGGGACGCAGAGTTGGCCGCCGTGCGTGTGGCCGGCCAGGATCAGCGGATAGCGCTCGGCGGTGAAGGCGTCGAGGACGCGCAGGTAGGGCGCGTGGACGACGGCGAGGGAGAGGTCCGCGTCCGGTTCGGGGCCTCCGGCGACCTCCCCGTAGCGGTCCCGCTTGATGTGCGGGTCGTCCAGTCCGGTCAGCGCGATCTCCTGGCCGCCGTCCAGCTTGATGCGGCCCCTGGTGTTGGAGAGGCCGGCCCAGCCGACCGAGTCGAAGGCGTCGCGCAGCTCCTCCCACGGGTTGTGGACGACGCCGACTGCGGGCGGATTGCCGTTCAGGCCGTGCTTGCCGGACGTCTTCTCCATGAGGTACTTGGCGGGGTTGCGCAGCCTGGGGCCGTAGTAGTCGTTCGAGCCGAAGACGTAGGCGCCCGGGTACTCCATCAACGGGCCGAGGGCGTCGAGGACTTCGGGTACGGCTTCGGGGTCGGAGAGGTTGTCGCCGGTGTTGATCACGAAGTCCGGCCGCAGGCCGGCCAGCTCCTGCAGCCACCGCTGTTTCTTCCGCTGGCCGCTGACCATGTGGATGTCGGAGACCTGCAGGACGCGCAGCGGATGCATGCCGGGGGGCAGGACGGGCACCGAGACCCGTCGCAGGCGGAACGAGCGGACTTCCACACCGGCCGCGTACCCGACGCACGCCGCGCCGAGTGCCGTGATGCCGAGGGCTGTCTTGAGGGGGATCCGGTATCGCGCGCGCATGGCCCCATGGTCGCAGACCGGCAGGCGGGGTCGCGGTGCTGCGAGGTGCCGCTCCCGGCGGGGTGCCCCTCCCTGGCGGAACGGCCGTGGCTTTGCCCTCGGGCCTCGCGGGGTCTTCGCCGGGTTCCTCGCCGTCGGCCCCGCCGCGGGCCCGGCTGGGGCCCGGGAGGGGTGCGGCCGCCCGGATATCCCCGGCGCTCGGCGGCCGTGTGCTGGCACACTGGCCCCATGACCACGCTCAAGTCCCGGCTGCAGGACGACCTGACCGCAGCGATCAAGGAGCGCGACGAGCTCCGTTCCGCCACTCTCCGGATGACCCTTGCCGCGATCACGAAGGAGGAGGTCGCCGGTACGAGTGCGCGCGAGCTCTCCGACGACGAGGTGCAGAAGGTGATCACCCGCGAGGCGAAGAAGCGGCGGGAGGCGGCCGAGGCGTTCGCGGACGGGGGCCGTACCGAGCAGGCTGAGCGGGAGCGGGCCGAGGGCGAGGTGCTTGCGGACTACCTGCCCGAGCAGCTCACGGACGAGGAGCTGGACGTGCTGGTCGCCGAGGCCGTCGAGGAGGCCCGGGCGGCCGGTGCCGAGGGGCCCAGGGCGATGGGGGCCGTCATGAAGGTCGTGAATCCGAAGGTCGCGGGCCGTGCCGAGGGCGGCCGGGTCGCCGCGGCGGTCAAGAAGCGGCTAGCGGGCTAGCTCGGGGCGGTGTGGCCTGGGGGCGGGGGCCTGGTTGCCTGCCGGTGGGCCCGGGCTGCTGTGCCGGTCGGGCGGCTCTTTGGTACGACCAGCAGCATGCCGACGACGTAAGCGGCGCCCTGTACCGGAAGGGGCACCCTCCGCAGGAGGGTGCCCCTTCCTCATGGCCTGTCGGCGGGTCCGGTGCGGAGTGTCCGTCTGAGTCGCCGTCCTGCCCGGAGCCGGTCCGACCCCGGGCGGCCGCGGTGCGTACCGGACTCGCCACCCGCGCCGCGCGAGCCCGCGTCCCGTACCGGAAC
>NZ_JBIAFT010000008.1:89229-371274 GCF_042869455.1 Streptomyces sp. NPDC007025
CGTACCGGAACCCCGCGGACCCGCGTCCCGTACCGGAACCCCGCGGACCCGCGTCCCGTACCGGAACCCCGCGGACCCGCGTCCCGTACCGGAACCCCGCGGACCCGCGTCCCGTACCGGAACCCCGCGGCTACGGGAAGCCGCCCGCTCCCGCGTCCCAGCCGCCGCCTCCGTCGGCGGCTCCACCGCCGCCGTCAGCGCCGCCGCCTCCGTTGCCGTTGCCGCCCGGGAGGCCGCCGCCTCCGACGTCGCCGGTGTCGCCGCCGGGCCCGCCGATGCCGCCGCCGTTGCCTCCGTTGCCGCCGCCGTTGGCGTCACCGCCGCCGATCAGGTTCGGCGGGACGGTGATGTCCGGCCACGGGTTCCGGGGCTTGTTGTCGCTGCCGTTGTCGTCCGGCTGCGGTGGGGAGGGCGGCTTGGGGGTGCGGTGCTTCTTGCCGCCGTCCCGGATCGGTACGTGGTGGAAGTCGGGTGCGGACTCGCCGGCCAGCGCACCGGCCATCGCGTCCCGCCAGATGGGTCCGGGGACCTCGCCGCCGAAGACCTTGGCGTGCGGGACACCGCCGATGGTGATGTCGACCATCCGCGTGCGGTGGGCCGGGTCGCCGACCCAGACGGCGCCGGACATGTTCGGGGTGTAGCCGACGAACCAGGCGGCGTACCGCTGGTCGGTGGTGCCGGTCTTGCCGGCGCTGTCGCGGCCGTCCAGTCCGGCCTTCTTGCCGGTGCCGTCCTCGACCACGCCGCGCAGCAGCGAGTTGACGGTGTCGGCGGTCTTCGTCTTCATCGCACGCTTGCACGAGGTCTTGGGCACGTCCAGCTTCTCGCCCTGCGCGTCGGTGATCGACTCGATGGCGACCGGGGTGCAGTGCACGCCGCGGTTGGCGAAGGTGGCGTAGCCCTCGGCCATGGTCAGCGGCGACATCTCCTGGGTGCCGAGCGAGATCGACGGGACCTGGTCGATCTTCTTGCCGTCGGCCCGTTCGATGCCCATCTTCTTCGCCATCTTCGTCACCGGGCAGATCCCGGTCTCCTCTATCAGGGAGACGAAGTAGGTGTTGACCGACTTCGCGGTCGCCTCCTTCATCCGGTAGGGGCCGACCTCGGTGCTGTTCTCGTTCTCGACCGGTGCCTTGCCGCGCCATTTGCCGTTGCAGGTGTCGACCGGGGAGGGGTACTGCATGCGGTAGGGCGAGGGGTAGGACTTGTAGGGGCTGATGCCCCCGTCCAGCGCGGCGGCGGCGATCACGGGCTTGAACGTGGATCCCGGCTGGTATCCGGCGCCGCCGCCCATGGAGCTGTCGACCGAGAGGTTTATCTGGGTCTCGTTCTCCTTGGGCTTGAAGCCGTAGGGGCGGGACTGTCCCATGCCCAGGATCTTGCCGGTGCCGGGCTGCACTATCGTCGCCGCGGTAGCGACCTTGTCCGACTGGTTCACATGGGACTTGATCGACTTCTGGACCGACTTCTGGGCCTTCGGGTCGAGCGTGGTCCTGATCGTGAGGCCGCCGCGGTTCCAGCGCTTGGCGCGCTCCTTGCGGGTCTTGCCGAACGATTCGTCGGTCAGGAAGACCTGGCGCACGTAGTCGCAGAAGAAGCCCGCGCCCATGGTGGCGGTGATGCAGCCGTTCTTGGGGCTGCTGACGTCCAGCCCGAGGGGCTTCTCCTTGGCGGTCTCGGCCTGCTCGCGGGTGATGTCGTGGTGCACGGCCATCTTGTCGAGCACGGTGTTGCGCCGCTTGAGCGCCTCGTCCTCGTTGACGATCGGGTCGTACCGGGACGGCGACTGGACGATGCCCGCCAGCAGCGCCGACTGCTCGAGGTTCAGCTCCTTGGCGGACAGCGAGAAGTATCGTTGCGCCGCCGCCTCGACGCCGTATGCCTGCTGGCCGAAGAAGGTGATGTTGAGGTAGTTCTCCAGGATCTTCTTCTTGCCGAGCTCCTCCTCGACCTGGATCGCGTACTTCAGCTCTTTGATCTTGCGCCCGATCGTCTGCTTGGTGGCCTGGGCGACTTTCTGTGCGTCGTTCCCGGCCTCCTCGACGAAGACGTTCTTGACGTACTGCTGGGTGAGCGTGGAGGCACCCTGGGAGACCTGGCCGGACTGCGCGTTGCGGTTCAGTGCCCGCAGGACGCCTTTGAGGTCGACGGCGCCGTGCTGGTAGAAGCGCGCGTCCTCGATGTCGACGATCGCCTTGCGCAGGTACGGCGAGATGTCCTTCAGGTCGACGACCGTGCGGTCGCGGGAGTAGACCTTGGCGATCTCGCCGCCCTCGTTGTCGAGGATCGTGGTGCGCTGGCTGAGCGGCGGGCGCTTGAGGTTCACCGGAAGCTCGTCGAAGCCCTCCACGGTGCCCTTCGTGGCCAGTCCGAGTGTTCCGACGGCGGGCAGCGCGAGCCCGGCCATCACCATCCCCGCCAGCACACTCACCCCGACGAACTTGGCGATCTGCTGGGGCTTGCTGACTCCGCTGCCCGCGCGCTTCTTAGCCATGGGTAGAAGCGTACGACGCGTCGGCGGCGCGGCACCGGTGGGGAAGCGTGGCAAACGCCGGACAGGGCCGTGCGGGGCACCTACGCTGGGATCGCTGTCACTCTGACACCTCGCGTCACCTCACGTCCCTCTGCTTTCCCTCGTTCCTCACCCATCCCCCTCTCCCTTCCCTTCGCGTACGTCCCTTCTGCGCCCCTGCGGCGCAGCGCGTCGGGCGGCGTCCCGGACCTGCTCTTCGCTCGTGTGTCCGCCGCAGTGCCCCAGGTCACTCCGTTGGGTGATGTCCTGCGCACGCATAGTCCGTTCGGGCCATCCAAGATTGGGCCCGAAGGGGGTGTTGCGTGCTGTGTGCTCTTCCGTAACGTCCTCAACTGGCAACGGTGAATATGCCGTTCGCCGCCGTGGGGGAGCCTCGATTCGGGAGAGGACGGCACCGGCAATGAGCTGGGTAACAGACTGGAGCGCGCAGGCCGCCTGTCGCTCTACGGATCCGGACGAACTGTTCGTGCAGGGCGCCGCGCAGAACCGCGCGAAGGCCGTGTGCACAGGGTGTCCGGTTCGCACGGAATGTCTTGCCGACGCTTTGGACAACCGCGTGGAATTCGGCGTCTGGGGAGGAATGACCGAGCGCGAGCGCAGAGCTCTGCTGCGCCGACGCCCCACGGTCACCTCCTGGCGGCGCCTGCTGGAGACGGCGCGCTCCGAGTACGAGCGCAGCACCGGCGTGCTGCTGCCGGTCGACGTGGAGCTCGAGGCGGAGGAGCACGAACGGTACGCAGCGGTGGGCTGACCACCAGGAGGAACGGTCCTGCGCCGCGCACCCGGGCGATCCGCCCGGGTCGGCTTCGGACGGTCCGGCTTCGGACGCCCGGCTCGGGGCGTCGGCCTCGGTCGGCTCGTCCGTCCGGGTCCGGCCGCGGCGGGGCTGTCCGTGCCGGTCGGCTCATGTCGGCCGGCGGATACGTTCCGCCGGTCCGTCGCGTCAGTCCGCTGCGGCGCCGGACGCTTCGGCTCCGGCCGCGTCAGCGCGTTCGCGCTGGTGGGCGAGACGGGTGCCGATGGTGCGCAGGCCGTCCAGGTCGTGCACGTCTCCGGGCAGTGCGGTCACCTCGGCCACCGGCACGTCCGGATGCACCGCCGTGAAGCGGTCGCGTGTGCGCTGCTCGCGCTCCAGCAGCCGCATCCGGTCGGCGTGCAGCCGCAGCAGTCCCGCTGCCAGCACGGCGAGCTCGTCGTCCACCGCGTGGTCCTCCTCCGGGGCGCCGTCGCGATCCCCGACCTCGTGGCCCGTGTGCTCGTCACCTGTGCTCTCCGGACCCGCGTTCTGGTGCGGGTGTGCGTCGCTCGACGGCTGATCCGCGGCCGACCGCGCGTCGGGGACCGCTCGCTCCGCGGTTCCGGCCCGCCGCGTGCCGGTCTGCTGGGCCCCGGTCCGCGCCGTCCGGTGTCGGTCGTTCGTCTCCAGCGCGGTGACGGATCCGGCTGTGCCTGGGATCGGGGAGGCGGGGGAGCCGTCCTCGGGTTCCGCCGGATCGGACGGTGGAGCGCCGCGATGCAGACCCTTCCCCCGTTCGCGATCCACAATGCCGCCGTCCTCGAGATTTTCCGCAGCCGCGAGGGCCCGCTCGGTGCTCAGCCAGGACGCGCGGCTGTCGTGCACCCGGTTGAGCACCAGCCCGGCCAGCGGCATCCGGTCCGCGGACAGCCGCTCCACGAAGTACGACGCCTCGCGTAGCGCGTCCCGCTCCGGCGCCGCCACGACGAGAAAGGCGGTTCCGGGGGCCTGGAGCAGCCGGTAGGTGGCGTCCGCGCGGGTGCGGAAGCCGCCGAACATGGTGTCCATGGCGGCCACGAAGGTCTGCACGTCCCGCAGCAGGCCGGCGCCCAGGAGCTTGTCGAGGGCGCCCGTGAAGAGCGAGAGTCCGGCCATGCCGAGGTTCACGACCTTCATCCCGGCCCGGCCACCGACCCGTGCGGGCGCCATCATCAGCTTGATGAACTTCCCGTCCAGGAACGATCCGAGGCGCTTGGGCGCGTCCAGGAAGTCCAGAGCCGACCGGGACGGCGGGGTGTCCACGACGATCAGGTCCCATTCGTCGCCCGCGCGGAGCTGTCCGAGCTTCTCCATCGCCATGTACTCCTGCGTCCCGGCGAAGCCGGTGGAGAGCGACTGGTAGAAGGGGTTTTCCAGGATGGCCTTCGCGCGGTCGGGGTCGGCGTGCGTCTCGACGATCTCGTCGAACGTGCGCTTCATGTCGAGCATCATGGCGTGCAGTTCGCCGCCCGCCGTGCGGTCGACGCCGGGCACCTCGCGCGGGGTGTTGTCCAGCTCGGACAGGCCCATGGACTGGGCGAGCCGCCGGGCGGGGTCGATGGTCAGGACGACGGTCCGGCGGCCGCGCTCGGCCGCTCGTACGCCCAGGGCGGCGGCCGTGGTGGTCTTGCCGACTCCTCCGGAGCCGCAGCAGACGACGATCCTGGTCGTCGGATCGTCCAGCAGCGGGTCGAGGTCCAGCGCGGCGGCGTCCAGCGGCATGGCCATGGAGGCCTCTCCTTCCCCGGAGGTCGCGGGTGGTGGCACGGGGGGCTGCGGCGGCTCGGGGTGCCCGGGGCTCACGGGTGCGTGCCGTCCGTCCCGGTGGTCCGCCACTGGCTGTGCAGGGAGCGGGCGAGGCCGTACAGACCCGCCAGCTCGACGCCCTGACTGAGCAGGCCCAGCTCCCGCACCGGCAGCCCCTGTGCGGACAGCTCGGCCCGCAGCCCGCGTTCCAGCTCGACGCGTTCGGCGTGCTCCCTGCCCTGCTCCAGCAGCGGCGCCACGAGCTGCTCGGCGAGCCCTGTGCGGTGCTCGTCCCCGAGTCGGGGCTCGCCCCCGAGCCCCGCGCGGGCGAAGGCGCGGGCCAGCTCGTCCGTGCGTCCCCGCGCCGTCCCCACCTGCTCCTCGCCCGGCAGCCGGGGACGCACCATGTTGACCAGCACCGAAGAGGCGGGCAGTCCCGCGGACCGGAGTTCGGCGATGCCGTCGACCGTTTCCTGGACCGGCATCTCCTCCAGCAGCGTGACCAGGTGCACAGCCGTGTCCGGCGACTTCAGCAGCCGCATGACGCCCTGCGCCTGGTTGTGCACGGGGCCGACCTTGGCGAGTCCGGCCACCTCCTCGTTGACGCCGAGGAAGCGCGCGATGCGGCCGGTGGGCGGTGCGTCCATCACCACGGCGTCGTAGACGGGCCGCTGCTGCCGGTCCGTGCGGCGTACCGCCTCGCACGCCTTCCCGGTCAGCAGCACATCGCGCAGCCCGGGCGCGATGGTGGTCGCGAAGTCGACGGCGCCCAGCCTCTTGAGCGCGCGCCCGGCGCTGCCGAGCTTGTAGAACATCTGGAGGTAGTCGAGCAGCGCCCGCTCGGCGTCGATCGCCAGTGCGTACACCTCGCCGCTGCCGTGCGAGACGGCGATCTTGCGCTCCTCGTACGGCAGCGGTTCCGTCTCGAAGAGCTGCGCGATGCCCTGGCGCCCTTCCACCTCGACGAGCAGCGTGCGCCGCCCGTCCTGCGCCAGCGCCAGCGCGAGCGCGGCGGCGACCGTCGTCTTGCCGGTCCCGCCCTTGCCGGTCACTACGTGGAGCCTGCTCACGGCTGGGAGCCTAATTCGTTGCCTGCGGCTCCGGCGAGACCGGTCGCCGGCGACCCCGGGAACCGGGCGCCGGTGCCGGTCGTGGCCCGGCCCGGGGACCGCGCGGCAGCGCGTCCCGGAACAGGGTGCTCGCGGCGGTTTCCCCGGCGCCGGCGTTCGTTAGGGTCTCCCCATGACGAAGTGGGAATACTCGACGGTGTTGTTACTTACCGGGCCATAGTACAGCGTTGGTCCCCGGGGCGGCACCACTGGTTGAGGTCGTACGTGCGTGGGTCCCTGTGCCTGAGACGGCAACAGGGACCCACGGGGGCGCGGACTGGCTAGCTGGTCAATCGCCTACAGCCGTCCGGCTCGAACAGCGCTGATGAACACGGTGTAAGCCTCCGGCCCAATGACTAGTGCGGGGCCGCCGGGGTTCTTGCTGTCACGGACGGGGATGGCATGGGGAGAGCAGTCGGCAACCTCGACACAGTTGCTGTTCGCTCCGCTGTAGCTGGACTTGCGCCACTGAAGCGCAGTGATCACAGAGACATCATGGATGGCACTCACGGCGTTGCTGCTTCCTTATGTTTAGAGATCACAGATAGTGACTGATCGAACGGCAAGGCTGCGGCCGTGATCCGCTCGAACGCCTCTACGTATCGTCCCACCTCGGAAGGTTCCTCTACGTACAAGCTGCTGTCGAGCTGTTCGAGTAGGGCAACGTTCATATTCGGCTGTCCGAACCCCAGGACGGTAAACGCGCCTGCGGCGCCGGGGTTGAGCTGTGCAGCGCACGGGAGTACCTGAATCGTCACGTGCGGATACTCGGCAACGTCCAAGAGTCGTTGGAGCTGATCACGCATCACAGATGTGCCTGACGCTGACGACATGAGGGCGGCCTCATGAATGATGGCTCGGAACTTCAACGGGCTCGGGCGCGTCAGAACGGCTTGGCGCGCAATGCGGACTTCGACCAGGGCGTTCACATGGTCTGTGGTGGTGGTCATGCCGAGTGCGCTGACTGCCGCTCGCGCGTACGCGGCGGTCTGTAGGAGCCCGGGGATGAGCAGCGACTCATACGCGCTCACCGAGACGGCGTCCGACTCCAAGCTGATGAAGTCCGCGTATACCGGTTCCAAGTCGTACGTCTGCCACCAGCCGCGTTTGGCGCCATCGCGGGCCAGCAGCGCAAGAAAAGAGCGCAGAGAGTCGTCTTGCACTCCGTAGAGGTTCATCAGGCTGTCGACATCCGCAGGGCGCGCCCCTCTGGTGGCTGACTCAATGCGGGAGAGCTTCGACACGCTGAGCCCCGTTTGCTCCTCGACCTGTTCGAGCGTCAGATCTGACGCTTCACGGAGCTGCCGGAGTTCGACCCCAAGTCGTCGACGCCTGACGGTTGGTATGGCCACTGCTCGCCTCGTTCCCCTCTGCTCCTGCGGGTGATCGGCCGGCGCACCGCCGACCGCTACATGCTGTCACAGCGGATCACCCCTCAGCGCTGAGTTGGCAAATTCGCCAGTACGTGTCGACTACTTGCCACACGGAACCGTCAACCTTCATGCTGATGCTGGCAAGACGTAGCTAGCAAACGGCAGTCTTCCCCTGCCTGTTGGGGGATTGCCCTGCCCGGGTGCGGGTGCGTGACAGTGCTCACCGTGATCAGGGAGTACGGGTGCAGGAACTACAGGTTGGGGTCACCGTCCGGGTTGCGGGGGTGACAGCGGACCAACTCTTAACGCTCATGGCTACACAGGACGTGCTGGCGTCAGACGGTCCCCAGGAGACGGCTTTTGTTCGCCCTCTGGGCGGCGGGATTGAGCGGTGCCACCCGCTGTCCGAGGTGGAACTGGTGTGTGATCACCCTCGATTGAATCGGCGGCCGGATGGTGCTTTCTGCGTCGGGTGCGGGAGCCTGATCTACGCCTCGATTGCGGGATAGTGATGCGTGAGTCGGATTTCGATGGGGGCTTTGTTCGGCCTCCGGTCGTAGTCGGGTGCGTGGGTTGTGAGCACGCGGCGACTACGTATGCGGGGTATTCGCGGATGCTGCCAGGGAGGCGGCGGGATGAGCTGCTTTTCTGGGCGGCGCGTCAGTGGCAGTCGCATTCCGAAAGAGCGCACCCCGACGTGGACGAATAGCCAAGTCGAGTAAGAGAGAGGTGAATTGCAATGAGGCGGCTTTTACATTCGGTGTCGGCGTATGCGGGGCCGATCATGCTGGTGACGGTGAGTGTGGCCTGCGGCTTCGTCCTGGGGCTGGCTCCGGGGCGCGTGGGGTGAGCGGCAGTCTCGACGGGTGGGGGAACCCGTATTCGGATGAGGAGCTGTACCGGGCTGCGGTAGATCCTGGGTCTGCGCTGCGGCGCGTGCTGGAGGACCCGCTTTTCAGTGTGGCGGTGCTTGAGTATCAGATAGCTACCGGGCGGGTGCGGAATTCGTGCATGGAGCCTGCGCGTCTCGGTACGGACATGATTGCGGTGGCCCTGGAGGTGGAAGGTGGCTGGGACGCTGACCGGGAAGTGCAGGACCAAGGGGCCTGTAATCTCCTCGGCGGTCACCGTGGTTCGCATTACACGATGGTGCGGGAGTTGGGGGAAGGGTATGCGGTCTGGATGAAGTGGCGCCGGAATTTGGCGCGCCTTCAAGTTATGCGTGACTGCGGGGAGAAATCCGCGAACGGGGAAGACATTTGCTATCTCTTCCTCGGGCATCGGGAGCCGCATAGCTGGGACTGGGCGCGCTGGGGAACCCGGTAGGCGCGGGTTACGGCCCTGTCCACCTCTGAGGGTGGGCGGGGCCGTTTCGTGTCCGTGGTCCTGGTGCTCGTCGGCGTCCTGGTCCTGGCGTTCCTCGTCGGACCACTCATTCGGATAAGTGGTTGACCTGTGCCGCCGGGTGGGCTGAGGCTGTACTCATTCGGATGAGTGGTCATCGCGTGGGCGGTGGCGCTTGTCGAGTTCTAGCTGAGAGGCAGTGAGATGGATATGCGTACGGGTCTGCGGGCTGTGGTGGTCTCGGCTGCGGCGGTGCTGGGTCTGGGAACGGTGGGGGCGGTGTCGGCGTCGGCTATGCCGCTTCCGGACGGATCGGGGGGTGCGGGTGACTCCTGGTACCACCCGGGGACGGTGACTTCCCGGGTGGATGGGCTGCGGGTGCGGTCCGGTCCGGGAACGAGCCATCCGGCGCGGGGGATGCTCTACCGGGGGCAAGAGGTGGTGATCCTGACTACCGCCACCGTGGGGGGTCAGACGTGGAACCAGGTGCAGGTGACCAGTGATGCGGCGGGCTGGCTGCCGCACGGAACGCAGGGGTGGGTGAGTGACGCCTATGTCGTGCGGAACTACTGATCGGGCCCCCGGTGTGCGTCGGCTGGGCGTCGTGGCGGTGGTCGCCTTCGCGGCTGTGGAACTGGGGGCCTCCTCGGCGGCGGCTGCCGATTCCCCGGCGACCGGCGTCCCCTCCTACCCGCTGGTGGAGCCTTCCTCTCCGGTGGTGGAGCCGGTTCCGACGACGCTGGAATCGGCGGTGCTCGGTGACGGGGTGCGGCTGCGGCGCGGACCGGAATCCGGGCAAGATGCCACGGGACAGCTCTATTTGGCTGACGGCTTGGTGGTGACGGAGTGTCACGGCCGTTGGGCGCATGTCGAGTTGAGCGAGGGAAGTGCGGGCGGTCTGCCTGCGGGCACTCAGGGGTGGGTGTTCTCGCGCTACGCGCTGCCGTGGCCGGTGCCTGAGATCACCGTGGATATGCCTCCGGGCTGCTGAGATGCGGTGCGGCCCCCTCCTGCCGTGCGCGGGAGGGGGCCGCTTGGCGTGTACTTACCCCTGCACGTGCAAGATCACATCGGGGTCACGCTCCGGTACAGATGTGATGTCTGTTGCGGAAGTTCGTTCGGTTAGGCATATGCCTTTCGTCGCTATGCGTGATCAGATGATGACCTTCGCGGTTGGTCCGGACCGGTACGGGGGGACTGCCACGGGAGCGATGGGAGGGGATAGCGAAGTGATTTCGGGGGACTCATTCAGCAGAGGCAGTAGCGATGTTGAGGACTGCACGTGGCTGCCGGACGTGGATTACGTGGGGGCCTGGCAGGCGGCGCACGATGCGGCCGAAGCGCTGAATGCCTCGGCGTCGGCGGCGGGTGCGGCCGTAGGTGCTGTGCCGCACACGGGGCCTCGGGGAGAGGCTGTGGTGTGGCTGCGGCCGGATTGCGTCCGCCGCCTGGCGTGTCTGCTCGATGACCTCGGAGACCGGGCAAGCTGAGGCAGATGAACGGGAGGGGAGAGAGCATGCGTGATGCGTGGCGTACGCGGGAGGGGTCCCGGGTCTGGATGACTCGGGATCGGCGTGGGGAGCGGGTTTGGTGTGATGGCTGTCGTCGTCACTATCCGATCACCGGCCTGGGCATCCCGGAGGCTGAGGCGGAGCGGCATGCCCGGACGTGCGGGCGGTGACGGTGGGGCGGGGTCGGCCTGGCCACTCGTACAGCGGCAGATGAGCAGAGGCGGCATGTTCTCAAGCGCGCACGGGTCCAAGCCCCGATGATGCCCGCATTCGCGCTTGAGGACTTGCCGCGCGGGCGGGGTCCAGGGGCGCGCTGTAGCGCCCCTGGTACCACGCTGGGCAAGTAGATCCCTGACGGTGGCGCGCTGGTCGCGTCGCGTCCGCTGGCGGCCGTGGCCTGCTGCGTGCGGGGGTGGTCGGCGTCGGCCGGCGCGTCCGGGAAATTTTGGTCCTGGTGCCGGACGCCAGGAAGCCCCGCGAAATCCGCGGGGCTTCTTCGTGCGTTGGGGAGCGGTTCGGCAGTCCGGGGGCGTCTGCCGACCGGTCGGGACCGGCCGAAGGCCGCATGCCCGACCGGGGCGGCTGGGCGCCCCCGGGCGCGCCGTAGGCGCGCCCCTTGAGCAAGTAGAGAAGAGTTACGCCGATTTCGCGCGAGCGGGCTTGTTGGCCGGGGCCTTGGCAGCCTGGACCGGGAAGACGAGTCGGACCCCGGCGGCCGGGGCGCGCAGCTCCTCGCACAGCAGGGGGCGGCGCTGGTCGCCGTAGGTGACGCGGTGGGTGATCAGAAGCGGGGAGGCGTCGGGGAGTCGCAGGGTGGCGCGTTCGTCGGGTAGCGGGATGCGGGCGCTGACGTGCTCGGCCCACGTGAGCGTGTGGCCTGCGGCGGCCAGATGCTCGAAGAGTGCGGCGGTGGGCGCGTCGGGTGCGTCGGCCAGTGCGGGGACCTCGGCGGCGACGGACAGAGGGATGAGGGTGCGGTGCGCGGTGCGCACGTCCGTATCCGGGTCCCGTAGCAGCCGCTCGACACTCAGGGCGTCCTGGTCGGCCTGGTCCAAGAGTGCGGCGGTGGTCCCGTCCAGCACCACCCGGGAAATGCTGGGCTCCTCGACCTCCGGGGGCTGGGGCACCTCCCACCTGGGGCCGGAGCGGGCGCTCCTGCGGTAGATCCCTCGGTCCATCGGATGGCCCTGGAGGGCGGGGCCGCGCACGATGCTGCCTTTCCCCTGCCGCACATCGACCAAGCCCATGGCGCGCAGCTCCGCGACAGCCTGCCGCACGGTCGCTTTGCCGACTCCGAACGCATCCACCATCTGAGCTTCGGACGGGAGCACGTCCCCCGGCTTGTAGGTGCCGGACTCGATCTCGCGCGCCACCTCGCGCGCCACCTGCATATACATCGGTGCCGGGCGCTGGATGCGCTGCTGCGCTGGCATGGCTCTCTCCTCCTGGGATGACGCCTGGTCTTCTCCCGCCACGCGGGAAGCGGGTTGTGCTCATCAGGATAAGTGGTTGACCGCCCTCGGTGTAGGCGGCTTATGCTCATCGTCCCACTCATTCGGATAAGTGCATGAGTGGCGACCAAGAGAGGTGAGTACGTATGCAGCAGAAACCGATCGATCTCGCGCGCCTGGGCACGGTGCGGTGCGCCATCGCCCCCGAGCCGCGCACGACCCCGGACGGGGAAGTGAGGCGGGACCGTGAGGGCAATCCGCAGTGGACCACCGGGCTGATGGTGCGTCAGGTCGAAGCTCGTCGGGCGGACGTGATCCACGTCGTGACCTCGACTGAGCCGCTGGGGGTCCTGGAGGGAGAGGCGGTCACGGTCACGGACCTGTGGGCGAACGACTGGGCGGTGGACGGCCGGTCGGGAGTGTCCTTCCGTGCCGCTGCCATCGCTCCGGCGTCGGCCGGTGGCTCCGGGCAGGCGGCGGCCCCCTCCTCGTCCTCGTCGGTGGCGTCCGCCTCGTCCTCCTCGACGGCTTCGGCTTCGTCCTCGTCCGGCTCGGCGGGTGCCCGCAAGGGGGGTGAGTCCTGATGCCGGAGGACATCCCGATGTGGCCGTTGACGGCCGTACAGGCTGACGGCCTCGCATGTGTGGTCTGCGGGTCCGAATTCGTGGCGGGGGAAGCGGCCTCGGTGCCCGTGGGCCGCTCGCAGAACGGGAGCCAGGTCTTCGCCTGCGAGGGGCATTGCGTGCGGGCGGTGAACGACACCGCGACCGTCAACATCGCCTCGGCGCTGCGGGAGGAGACGGAGAGCGGGGAGGAGACGGCGCGGGATGTGATCGGCGGCGCTGGTGCCGAGTACTGGCGGCTGCTGCGGGATCTGCGGGCGCTGGGCGGTGCTGAGGCGCTTCTGACGGTGACCGACGACGTGGCCGGCATCCGCGACCTGCTGCGTCTGACGGTTCGTCATTCCTGGGCTGCGGCTGACCGCGCCTTGCGGGTGCTCGACCAGACAGCACCCGAGAGCCGGACAGAACCGGGGGAGGGTGACACATGACGGGTATCACCCTGGCGGTGTGGCTGATCTCGGCCGGGCTCATCGTGGCCCTTCTGACTCAGCGCTGGTGGGAGGCGCGTGCGCCTCGGGTGGCTGCTCGTCTGCCGGACGCCATGAAACGGGTGCGCCCGGAGCGGTGGCCCTGGCGCTGGTTCCTGCTGGGCTATCCGGTACTCGCGGTGCGGATCATGTGGTCCTGGCGGCGCGTCTGCTCGCTCAACGGGCTCGCCGTGAGCTGGGGATCACACCAGCAAGTGCTGGGGCGGTCGGTGGTGCAGGGGACGGCGCTGCGGCCTCGTCCTCCTCGGCTGAGTCTGCCCCTGCCGACCGCGACCGGGGTGCGGGTGCGGGTGATCCTGCACCCCGGGCAGACCCCGACACCGTTCCTGACCGCGACACAAGCCATGGAACACGCCTGGCGGGTGCACTCGGTCCGGGTCACCTCTCCCGAGCGGGGGCGCGTGCTGCTGACCGTCAGCGCACAGGACCCGCTGACCGGCGCGCTGTCGGCCTCGGCTCCCCGCACCTCGCGCCTGCTGGCCGTGCCTGTCGGCGCGAGGGAAGACGGCGACCCCTGGGTGATCAACTTCCGGCGTACGCCGCACTGGCTGGTCACGGGAGCCACCCAATCGGGGAAGTCCTCGCTGCTGGCGGCGCTGGCCTACGGGCTGGCACCCCAACCGGTGGCCCTGGTCGGCATCGACCTCAAAGGCGGTGTGGAACTGGGCCTGCTCGGGCCCCGGTTGACGGCGCTGGCCACCACCCGGCCGGATGCTGTCCGGCTGCTGGGTCGGCTCCTGCGGGAGATCCGCGACCGCATGGCCCTGTGCCGTGAAGCGGGCACGCGGTCGGTGTGGGACCTGCCCGAATGCGCCCGGCCGGTGCCTGTGGTCGTCCTGGTGGATGAGCTGGCAGAGCTGTACCTCACGGACGGCTCACGGCAGGGGCGCGACGAAGCCGAAGAGTGCGGCACGCTGCTACTCCGGCTGGCGCAGCTCGGGGCGGCGCTGGGCGTGCACCTGGTGGCAGCCGGACAACGCGTCGGCTCCGACCTCGGCCCCCGGGTAACGGCACTGCGCTCGCAGCTCGGCGGCCGGGTCGCGCACCGGGCCCACGATGCCGCTACCGCCGAGATGACGCTGGGGGATGTCAGCCCGGACGCGGTCACGGTCACCCAAACCATCGGTGACCACGAACAGGGCGTCGCGGTGATCTCGACCGGCGGCCGGTGGACCCGCGCCCGCTCGACGCTCCTCTCCGCCGACCAGATCGAATCCCGGATGCGCATTCACGCGCCCGTCACCCCTGAGATTTCCGCCCTGGCGGAAGCAACCGAACGAAAGGAGGGAAACGCATGAGCGAACACAGCATTTGGGTAGCCGATGCATTCCTGTGGCTTTTCGCGGTCATGATGGCCCGGTCACGGGAAATCAAGTCCTACCAAGTGGTGCTCATCTCCCTTGCGGGATTCCTGCTGGCATACACGCAACTCGGCTGGCCGGTGCACTACATCCTCAAGATGTTCATTCCCTGACAGACCCCAAGGATTCTGACCTTTCATCCCACTCTCTTGCCTCGTATAGGCGCTTCTGCCGCTCTCACTGAATTCGGAGACATCGAAATGAGCCACCTGATCCCGGAACCTCGCGAAAGGGGACCGCCGCATGTACCCGACCGATGAAACGCGGCGCTCAGTCCTGGAAGGGGCTGAGCGCCTGCGTCGTCTTACACCGACCGAACGCGACATTATCCGGCTCGCACATGAGCCGGGATTTCCCCGCTGGCTGGAACAGATCCGCACCACGGGCGGGTGCGAACACCCCGTTTACCTGGCGGGCCACAGCACCACCCGGGACAGTTCCAGCGGTGAAATCCTGCGGCACTACTCGACACAGAACGAACCCGGCGGCCGGATGCCGGTCCGCTGCCGCAACCGCCGGGCTTCGCGCTGCGAGCCGTGCTCACGCCTCCACGCGGGCGACACCTTCCACCTGGTGCGAGCGGGCCTCTCCGGCGGCAAGGGCGTCCCGGAGCACGTGCGCCTCTCCCCGCGGGTGTTCGTGACCCTGACGGCCCCCAGCTTCGGCCCGGTTCACCGGGTGACCGAAGACGGCGTTCTCTGCCGCCCCCGACGCGACGGCATCGCCTGTGAGCACGGGTACCGGCTCGACTGCCGCCAGCAGCACGGACCGCAGGATGCGGCAGCCGGACAGCCGCTGTGCCGGGCCTGTTACGACTACATCGGCCATGTGCTCTGGCACGCGCACGCGGGACGGCTGTGGAACCGATGGGTGCACACCGTGCGGCGCCACCTGGCCTCGGCCGGGGGCATCGCACAAACGCGCCTGCGGGAACACCTGGTCGTCTCCTTCGCCAAAGTTGCTGAATACCAGCGGCGGGGCGCCGTGCACTTCCATGCGGTCGTGCGCCTGGACGGCCCGCACGGCCCGGAATCCCCTCGGCCGGCATGGGCAAAAATCGAAATTCTCACCGAGGCTGTGAGGTCGGCTGCTGCCGCTGTGGCCGTGTTCTCGGCGCATTCCCCCGCCACCGGGGACTACGTAATCAGGTGGGGCCGTGAGATCGACGTGCACAGCATCCAAAGCGATGCATTCACCGATGCCACCGTGACCGATTCAGCCGTTGCGGCGTACGTGGCGAAATACATCACGAAATCGGTAGGCGACGCTGGCGGCCTCGACCACCGGGTACGGGAGTACGAAGAAATCCGCCTCGCTGCGGTGACTCCCCACATCCGGGCACTCATGGTCACCTGCTGGCGACTGGGCACCCTCGCAGAACTGACGCACCTTCGTCTGCGGGCGTGGGCGCATACCCTCGGCTACCGGGGCCACGCACTCACCAAATCCCGGCACTACAGCACCACATACGGGACCCTCCGAGCCGCACGCACCACACACCAAACCGGCACGACCGACGACACCGGGACCGATACCGAAGCGGCCTGGCGATACGTCGGCTCCGGACACACCCCCGGCGAAGCGGAAATCACTCGCGGTATTGCGGCGGACCTATCTGCTCTACGCGATTCGAGTAAGTACCTCGGCGCTGAGGGGGGGAATCGTGCCACATAGAGAGTATGCGGGACTGTTCCTCTCCGGGCGGCGGGGGAATAATCGCCCTGAACCCCTGACCAAATGGCACCTAGCGGCGAGAGATGCGGAGATCGGGAGAAAGGTTGGTGAGATTCTAGGCGGCGTACCAGAAAGATCAAACTCCACGGCCTCTCACGGATTGGGGGTGGAGACACAATGCACCGAGATCTTGGTATCGCTAGATGATGCGAATTCCGTCCGGTTGGAAATGGTGCAATGGGGCCCCTCCGGCGTGATTCACCATTGCGACGGATCGGTGTTCTTGGGGCGGACGCAAGGTCGTGGTGGCGCCTGCGGGTGCCCTCTCGAAATTGAGAAACGGAAAGAGAAAGCAAAATGCGGGGAGGGTCCGCAACCGAGTGCGGAGATTGAATTCCGGCTCGCAAAACGTCCGGACCTCGGAATATTCCTGTTTCGCTCGAACTCCTGGGAATTTTTCGAATCAGCGAAAATTTTTGATGAGGCACTCGCTGAGGGATGGAAGGATGTTCTGTGTCGGCTCTCCATCGGTATTGTTGAGCTGGAATCAGGGGAAGGTATTTCTCTTGCCTACTCCCGACCCGTTATAGAAGTGCTGGGCAATTGACAGTATCCCGAGAACTCCGAGAACGTGTGTCGCTCTCGGAGTTCTCGTGTTATGTCCTCCTGTATTTTAAGCTATTCGCCTGCTCCACTGGCCCAGTGGATTTCCGTTCGCGCCCGAACTTCCGATCGTGCATTCTTCCCGCGTGATTTCTCGTGAGGAAGGGCCTTGCGGACGACGACTCGTTTAATGAAGCAAGACACCAGACTCCTGCGCTCGGCAAGGTTGGCTCCGTGCCACCAGGAGCCAACGCCTATCGGGTCTGCTTGGGGGTCTTCCAAATTGAGCCATTCCCCGATTGGCAAGACGGGAGAATCGAGGGAGGCGAGTTCGCTGATGCGATCTTCTGCACTTGCCATCCTGGCTTCCTGCGCGGCCACCTCATCGGCGAAACGTCGTCGGCCCACTTCGTTGCCCATGTACGACGCTTGCATGTCGTAGAGCGTTTCGAGAGCCCTAACGGCGTCGGCTCGTTCCGCAACTAGCGTGGTACGTTCTTGCGCTCGCTCGGGTGATTCCTGCGTCGCGCCGTATAGTGCGGTTGCTGCCCTGATGATTTGGAGCGATTCCGGGTCGGCTTCTGCGGTCTGGATTACTGCAAAGATGCGCCGGACAATGTACTCGTCTAGTGACTCCTGCGAGATTGATACTCCTCCGGTGTGCTCGCCGTTCTTGGGCTGCACTCCTCGCTGACGCGAGCAAGAATATGTACCTCCACGCGGTCTTTTTGCGGCGCCTCCTCCCATGGGGCGGCCACACTCGCAGTAGAGAATTTCTTGGGCACTCAAAAGAGTTGTGGACCGATTTTCCCATTTCCTCTGGGGGCGTTTGTCCAGCCACGCTTGAAGTTCGAACCAGTCGGCGGGTTCCAGGATAGGCTCCCACGCCTTAACTGGATATCCATTCTCATCTCTTACAATCCTGTTCCCGACGACCCTGAGCTTTTCTGGGTTTTTCTTTTGAGGCTGATAAATCGGCTCCGTTTGGAATCCTGCAATGTGCGGGTGTCGAAGAATCCTGACGAGAGTAGCGATATGCCATTGACCATTTTTGGTGCGCTTTTGGCGGGATGCGCCTTGGGTTGGGACGTCTTCACGGTTTAGCTGAGCAACGATGTTCCCGACGCTGCCTGGAGCTGATCGGCCTTTTACTGCTTCGCTGGGCACATGGTTGTGTCGCTTGATGATCGACCAGACAGTCCGGATCACTCGTGCCTCGTCTTCGTCTGTGTCGAGTAGTTGCACAGCAACTGGGCGACCCTCTGAGTTTGAGCGAATATCCTGCCTGAGCTTCCGGCCGTACGGTGCCTTTCCGCCAACATATCCGCCCAAGTTGCGTGCTTCTTTCGCCGCACCTTTTACTGCAACGCTTTTGTTTTTGCTCTCTTGGTAGGCTGCGTCAAGGCGCATGATCAGGTGGATTAGGTCGAGTAGGTTTCCTTTGCGGAATTCCCCTTCGGTGACGCTGACGATCACGACGCCCAGGTTTAGCAATTCCGTAACAATCGGAATTGCATCTAGGGGTTCCATTCTCGAAAGTCGCGAAACGTAGTAGACGATCACCATGTTTACGTGACCGGCGCGGCAGTCTTTGAGAAGCTTTTCGAATTCGGGGCGTGCGGCGCCGTTGAAGGCAGATATGCCAATGTCTTCGTAGTGTCCGCACCACACCGTGTCACCCGGAAGCTGATCGAACCGGGCCCTGTTGGCAGCGCGCTGCGATGCCGGGCTAGCCTCGCTCCTGTTGTCACGAGCGGCCGATTGGCGTGTGTAGCTAGCTGCATGAATGGTCATGCCGCTCACTGCCTTCTGAGACATGGGGTTCATGATGTCACCCGTAAAGTATGAGTACGCGACCGTGCCGCTCCTCGTGCACGCGACCAAGCAGATCCTCGACACCTGGGGCGAAGACGGCTGGGAACTGGTCCAGGTCGTGCCCGGGCCGAACAACCCCGAGCAGCTCGTGGCCTACCTGAAGCGGGAGAAGCAGGCGTGAGCGCGGCCGAGGACAGGCTCGCGCAGCTCGGGCTCGCGCTGCCCGAGACCGCCACCCCCGCCGGTGCCTACGTCCCGGCGGTGCAGAGCGGCCGGTACATCCACACCGCCGGCCAGGTTCCGTTGGTGTCGGGCACCCTGCCGATGACCGGGAAGGTCGGCGCCGAGGTCACCCCCGAGGAGGCGAAGGACCTGGCGCGCACGGCGGCGCTGAACGCGCTGGCCGCCGTCAAGTCCGTGGCCGGGGACCTCGACCGGATCGCCCGTGTCGTCAAGGTCACCGGGTTCGTCGCCTCGGCGCCGGACTTCACCGGGCAGCCCGGTGTCATCAACGGCGCCAGCGAGCTGCTGGGCGAGGTGCTGGGCGACAAGGGCGTCCACGCGCGCAGCGCCGTCGGAGTGGCGGTCCTGCCGCTGGACGCGCCTGTCGAGGTCGAGATGCAGGTCGAGCTGGCGGACTGAACCGACCGCACGGAGCACCCGGGCGCGCCGGACCGCACGGACCACGTGAGCGCGCCGGACCGTATGGACGGCACCGGCGCGCCGGACTGCCGCGCGAGAGCTGACGTGCGGCCGGCGCGCCGGACCGGTTGGACGCGGCCTTCGGGACCGCTCGGTCGAGTCATGCCTCCGGGGCGGGGCGGGTTGTTCGGACCCGCCCCCGGCGCCTGCCGGTACTCGCCGCCGGTCGGCCCTCGGCGCCTGCCGGTACTCGCCGCCATCGTCCGTGCCCGGTACGCCGTCGCAGGTGACCCCGCTGCCTCTCGAACATCGGGGCGGCGGGCCGTAGCATCCGGCCATGTCCTCCTCGTCGTCGTCCACTCCGCCCGGCCGGAACGGCCAGTGGTATCCGCCCGAGTGGCCGGAGCGCATCCGCGCCCTGGCCGCGGGCGAGCTGACCCCGGTGACCCCGCGCAGAGCCGCGACCGTGATGCTCCTGCGGGACACTCCGGACGGCCCCGCCGTCCATATGCTGCGGCGCCGCGCCTCGATGGCGTTCGCGGGCGGCGCGTACGCGTATCCGGGCGGTTCCGTCGACCCGCGGGACGCGCGCGGCGCGGACGCGGCGGGGCCGTCGGCCGCCTCGTGGGCCGAGCGGCTGGGGACGGACGAGGCCACGGCGCGGGCGATCGTGTGTGCGGCTGTCCGGGAGACCTTCGAGGAGTCGGGGGTCCTGCTGGCCGGGCCCGACCCGCACAGCGTCGTCGCCGACACCACGGGGGAGGACTGGGAGGCGGACCGTGCGGCGCTCGTCGCCCACGAGCTGTCCTTCGCCGATTTCCTGGACCGCAGAGGGCTCGTCCTGCGGGACGACCTGCTGGGTGCCTGGGCCCGCTGGATCACACCGGAGTTCGAGGCCCGCCGCTACGACACCTACTTCTTCGTCGCCGCGCTCCCCGAGGGCCAGCGCACCCGCAACGCCTCGACCGAGGCCGACCGGACGGTCTGGGTCCGCCCCCAGGACGCCGCCGCGGGCTACGACCGGGGGGAACTGCTGATGATGCCGCCCACCATCGCCACTCTGCGCCAACTGGCTCCGCATCCGACGGCGGCCGAGGCCCTGGCCGCGGCCGGAGGGTGCGACCTGGCACCCGTGCTCGCCCGCGCCGGCCTGGAGGGCGGCCAGATCGTGCTGAGCTGGCCCGGACACGACGAGTTCACCAAGAGGATCGATCCTTCATGACCGACGCGGCAGCACTCCCCGGCCAGCCGCGCGGCGGCGCCCCGGGCGGTCAGGTCAGCAGCCGTGCCCACTGCGTCCTGGCCCCCAACCCGTCGCCCATGACGCTGGACGGCACCAACACCTGGATCGTCGCCGAGCCCGACTCCCCGCTCGCCGTCGTCATCGACCCGGGCCCGCTGGACGACGCGCACCTGCGCCGGGTCGTGGGGGCGGCCGAGCGGCTGGGCAAGCGGGTCGCGCTGACCCTGCTCACCCACGGTCACCCGGACCACGCCGAGGGAGCGGCGCGGTTCGCCGAACTGACCGGCTCACCGGTCCGTGCGCTCGACCCGGCGCTGCGTCTGGGCGACGAGGGGCTCGGCGCGGGGGACGTCGTGGCCACGGGCGGACTGGAACTGCGTGTGGTGCCCACACCGGGGCACACCGCCGACTCGCTCTCCTTCCACCTCCCGGCCGACGCGGCGGTGCTCACCGGCGACACGGTGCTCGGGCGGGGCACCACGGTCGTCGCACATCCGGACGGCAGGCTCGGCGACTATCTCGACTCGCTGCGTGCCTTGCGCTCCCTGACGGTGGATGACGGTGTGGGCCGCGTCCTGCCCGGTCACGGGCCGGTGCTCGACGACGCGCAGGGTGCGATCGACTTCTATCTCGCGCACCGGGCCAAGCGGCTCGCACAGGTGGAGACAGCCGTCGAGCAGGGGCATCGGACAGCTGCCGAGGTGGTGGCCCACGTCTATGCGGACGTGGACAGATCACTGTGGCCGGCTGCGGAGCTGTCGGTGCGGGCCCAGCTCGACTATCTGTTCGAGCACGGGCTGGTGTGAGGTGCCGGGGCGCCGCTGACCGGATACGGGACCGTGCGGCGCCGCGTGCGGCATGAGCCGCGTCCGCACGCCGTGGGAGACAGGCGCCCCACTCCGCACGCTGTCAGGGGCGCCCTCCGAAGGAGAGCGCCCCTGACTTGCCACCCGGGCGGCGTCACGCCGTACGGATCCGCGAGCGGTTCGGCCGGTCGGTCCCGGGCCGGCGAAGCCGCCGGACCGCCGGCCCACTGGTCCGGCGGGTCGGCGTCTCCGGCGGTCAGCGCGAGCGCTTCGCCAGCCGCTCGATGTCCAGCAGGATCACCGCACGAGCCTCCAGCCGCAGCCAGCCGCGCCCGGCGAAGTCGGCCAGTGCCTTGTTGACGGTCTCCCGGGAGGCGCCCACCAACTGGGCCAGCTCCTCCTGGGTCAGGTCGTGGACGACGTGGATGCCCTCCTCGGACTGCACGCCGAAGCGGCGGGAGAGGTCCAGGAGCTGCTTGGCCACCCGGCCGGGCACGTCGGAGAAGACCAGGTCGGACATGGAGTCGTTGGTGCGCCGCAGCCGCCGGGCGATGGCCCGCAGCAGTGCCGAGGCCACCTCGGGCCGGGCGTTCAGCCAGGGCTGGAGGTCGCCGTGACCCAGGCCCAGCAGCCTGACCTCGGTCAGCGCCGAGGCGGTGGCCGTCCGCGGACCCGGGTCGAACAGGGAGAGCTCTCCGATCAGCTCCCCGGGGCCCAGCACCGCCAGCATGTTCTCCCGGCCGTCGGGGGAGGTGCGGTGCAGCTTCACCTTGCCTTCGGTCACCACGTAGAGGCGGTCACCCGGGTCACCCTCGTGGAAGAGGGCCTCGCCGCGAGCGAGCGTCGTCTCCGTCATGGAGGCGCGCAGCTCGGCGGCCTGCTCCTCATCGAGCGCCGCGAAGAGCGGGGCGCGCCGCAGAACGTCGTCCACGAGTTCTCTCCTTGTCGACCTGCCCATGGGATCCGTGGAACCCATGATGCCGGACGGTGAAACCATGCGATCAGTCACAGCAATCAGCCATAAGTTTGACGCACGCATGCTGTCGCCCCCAACGCGGGGCGCGCTAGGGTCCCGGATCCGCCGCCTGTGCCACGAATGTCGGTGAGCCCCTTTACGCTGGCCGAGTGTCCAATACCCCGGGAAGCGCACGGACAGAGAGGGGGCTGGGCGGGTGACGGCGACGGAGGATTCCGCTGTGAGCGAACAGGAGGCGGCCGCGGCCCCGGCACGGAAGGCTGCTGCCGGGAAGGCCGCCGGGGGAACCGGCACCGCCAAGGCTGTCAAGGCGGCCGGGAAGGCCCCGGCGGCGAAGCGGGCGACCGCCGCGAAGAAGGCCCCGACCGGCAAGGCTCCCGCGAAGAAGGCGACCCCGGCGAAGAAGGCGACCGAGGCGAAGGCGGCCTCCGCCAAGAAGACCTCCGCCAAGAAGGCGGCCCCCGTCAAGGCCCCCGCGAAGGCCCCCGCGAAGGCGGCCAGCAAGAAGGCCGCCGCCGCGAAGGCGTCCGGGAGCAAGCCGGAGTCGCAGGCGGCCCGGGCGAAGCGGGCCGCGCGGATCAACAGCGCACTGGCCGAGGTCTACTACTACGCGCACCCCGAGCTGGATTTCGAGAATCCGTTCGGGCTTCTGGTGGCCACGGTGCTCTCGGCGCAGACCACGGATCTGCGCGTCAACCAGACGACTCCCGCGCTCTTCGCCGCGTACCCCACCCCGGAGGACATGGCGGCGGCCGATCCGGAGGCGCTGGAGGAGCTGATCCGTCCCACCGGCTTCTTCCGCTCCAAGGCCAAGTCCCTGCTCGGCCTCTCCGCGGCACTGCGGGACGACCACGGGGGCGAGGTCCCCGGCTCGGTGGACGAACTGGTGAAGCTGCCCGGCGTCGGCCGCAAGACGGCGTTCGTGGTGCTCGGCAACGCCTTCGGCGTCCCGGGGCTGACCGTCGACACCCACTTCGGCCGGTTGGTGCGCCGCTGGAAGCTCACCGAGCAGACGGACGCGGTCAAGGTCGAGCAGGAGATCGACGACCTGCTGCCGGAGAGCGAGTGGACGATGTTCTCGCACCGCACGATCTTCCACGGCCGCCGGGTGTGCCACTCTCGCAAGCCCGCCTGCGGTGCCTGCCCCATCGCCGAGCTGTGCCCGTCCTACGGGGAGGGCGAGACGGACCCCGAGAAGGCGAAGAAGCTGCTCAAGTACGAGATGGGCGGTCAGCCGGGCCAGCGGCTCAAGCCGCCGGCCGACTACCCGGGGCGTCCCGCGCCACCGCTGCCCTCGCGGGCACCGGCCACCGGTTCGGATTCCACCCCCGACGCGGATTCCGTGACCGGGGCGGCTCGGTGACGGGTCCCGGCCGGTCCTCGGACCATGCGGCGGAGTGCCCGGTGGCGGGCGGTCCCGCGCCCGCGGTGCCGATCGAGGTCAGCGGCAAGGGACTGCCGGAGTGGCTCGTTCCGGTGAGCGACGCGGCGGCGGGGGTCGAGGCGAGCCAGCTCAGCCGCTTCCTGCCGCCGCGCGATGGCGGTGGTCGGCCGTCCGCCGTGCTCGTGCTGTTCGGCGACGGTCCGCGCGGCCCCGAACTGCTGCTGATCGAGCGTGCCTCCAGCCTGCGCTCGCACGCCGGGCAGCCCTCCTTCCCGGGCGGGGCGCTGGACCCGGAGGACGGCGATCCGGAAGGGGACGGCAGGCTGCGTGCCGCGCTTCGCGAGGCCGAGGAGGAGACCGGACTCGACCCCTCGGGCGTACAGGTGTTCGGGATACTGCCCAGCCTCTACATCCCGGTGAGCGGATTCGTCGTCACGCCGGTGCTCGGCTGGTGGCACCGCCGCACTCCGGTGGCGCCGGTGGACCCGGCGGAGACGGCCCGGGTCTTCACCGTCCCGGTCTCGGACCTCACCGACCCCGGCAACCGCGCGATGGCCGTGCACCCGGCCGGACACGTAGGACCCGCCTTCCTGGTGGGCTCCGCGCTGGTGTGGGGGTTCACGGCCGGTCTCATCGACCGCATCCTGCACTACGCCGGGTGGGAGCGCCCCTGGGACCGCGACCGCCGGATCCCGCTCGACTGGAAGGCGTGACGCCCGCGAGCGACGACCCGCGTGCCCCTCGCACCCGCGCCCGCATGAGACGGTGTCTCTTCCGCTCTCCGGGTGCCGTCGCCGTACGCCGGCCGCCCGGCCCCCGGCCCTGGCGCAGGGGC
This sequence comes from Streptomyces sp. NPDC007025, assembly GCF_042869455.1. Classification (NCBI taxonomy): domain Bacteria; kingdom Bacillati; phylum Actinomycetota; class Actinomycetes; order Kitasatosporales; family Streptomycetaceae; genus Streptomyces; species Streptomyces sp. NPDC007025. The sequence goes on from NZ_JBIAFT010000008.1 coordinate 113,522, forward strand.
GGCGCTCGGACCGGTCCGGCCCGCGTGTCGAGTGCTGCCGGAGCGGGGGGAATGGACTGCCGGGATGGACCCGAGGCGAGGCTGATTCGGTGAACGTGCTGGACGTACTGCTGATCGTGGCTGCGGTGTGGTTCGCGCTCGTCGGCTACCGTCAGGGCTTCGTCGTCGGCGTCCTGTCCGTCCTGGGGTTCCTCGGGGGCGGTCTGATCGCGCTGCTCGTCCTGCCCCTGCTCTGGGACCAGTTCACCTCCGGCGACCGGCCGGGGACGGGGTGGGCGATAGCCGCGGTGATCATCGTCATCGTCTGTGCCTCCGTCGGCCAGGCCCTCACCACCCATCTGGGCAACAGGCTGCGGCAGTACATCACCTGGACCCCGGCCCGGGCCCTGGACGCGACGGGCGGCGCGTTCGTCAACGTCGTCGCGATGCTGATCGTCGCCTGGCTGATCGGCTCCGCGCTGGCCGGTACGTCCCTGCCGACGCTCGGCAAGGAGGTGCGCAATTCCAGGGTGCTGCTCGGCGTCTCGCATGTGATGCCGCAGCAGGCCAACGCCTGGTTCGACGATTTCTCCTCCGTGCTGGCCAAGAACGGCTACCCGCAGGTCTTCTCACCCTTCGCCAGGGAGCCGATCCAGGACGTCCCGCCGCCGAGTCCCGAACTGGCGCACAGCCCCGTCGCGGAGCGGGCCAAGCGCAGCATCGTCAAGGTCGTCGGCACGGCGCAGAGTTGCGGGAAGGAGGTGGAGGGCACCGGGTTCGTCTTCTCGAAGGGCAGGGTGATGACGAACGCGCATGTCGTGGGCGGCGTACAGCAGCCGACCGTGCAGATCGGCGGCGAGGGGCGGCGCTACAGCGCCCGTGTCGTGCGCTACGACTGGAAGCGGGACATCGCGGTGCTGGACGTTCCCGAGCTGAACGCGCCCGCACTGCGCTTCGCGAAGCGGGATCCGCACAGCGGCGACGACGCGATCGTGGCCGGCTTCCCGGAGAACGGCGGCTACGACGTCCGCTCCGCCCGGGTGCGCGGGCGGCTGCAGGCGGAGGGCCCCGACATCTACCACCGGGGCACGGTCAGCCGGGACATCTACTCGCTCTACACCGCGATCCGGCCGGGCAACTCCGGCGGCCCCCTGCTCACCCCGGACGGCCGCGTCTACGGCGTGATCTTCGCCAAGTCCCTGGACGACGACCGCACCGGCTACGCCCTCAGTGTCGACGAGATCCGTGCGGACATCACCCGCGGGCGCACGGACCAGCGGCAGGCGGACACCCAGGGCTGCGCCATCTGACGGCCGAGCCCGGCCCTGCCGCACCACACCGGGGCGCCGGCAGACCAGCCGGCCGGCCGGACAGCTCTGCGGCTCGCGCGCCGACAACGGCAGCGACGACGGCGAGACGCCAGCGGCGACGGCGGTGAGGGCAGGGGTGGATCAGGAGCGGTTGTGCCGCAGTCTCGCGCTGACCCAGCGTGCGCGGCGACGCAGGATGCGGGGAATGCCCAGCTCTGCGTCGGTGGGATGCAGCCGGGTCGCGGCGCGCGGGAGAGCCCGGCCGCGCGGGTACCTCAGATGGCTGCGGTTACGTGCCACGTCACGGAAGTCGTGCGTCAACCCCATACCGGGTCCCTGCCCCCGCCCCAAGGTCAGTAATCGCCCCGGGATCCGGCAATCGGCCTATGCGCCGGGCACATGTGTGCGGCTGTCCGGCGCCGGGGACGGGGGCACAGCCGGCTTCCGGCCGCCGGCTCAGCGGTCCGGTTCCGGATCGCTCAGCCAGTGCACCAGCTCACCGGTGAAGCCTTCCGGGTCCTCCTCGTGCGGATAGTGCCCCAGCCCGTCGAACAGACGCCAGCGGTACGGGGCCTCGACGTACTCGCCCGACCCCGCCGCGCTCCGGGTCCGCATCACCGGATCGAGTGAACCGTGCAGATGCAGTGTCGGCACCCGTACCGGGCGCTTCATCCGGCGGTAGAACTGCATCCCGTCCGGACGCGCCAGCGACCGCACCAGCCACCGGTACGGCTCCACCGAGCAGTGCGCCGTGGAGGGTACGCACATCGCCCGCCGGTAGTTCTCCACCGCCAGGACGCCCGCGTCCCCGGTCGGGCCGGGCGGCCGGGGGCCGGCCCAGTCCCGGATCAGCCGCTCCACCAGGGCGCCGTCGTCCGCCACGAGCCGGCGTTCGGGCAGCCAAGGGCGCTGGAACCCCCAGATGTAGGAGCCGGCCGCCGTCTGCCGGACGTCCCCCAGCATGGCGGCCCGCCAGCGGCGCGGGTGCGGCATCGAGGCGACGACGAGGCGGCGGATCAGCTTCGGCCGCATCACCGCTGCCGTCCACGCCAGGTAGCCGCCCAGGTCGTGCCCGACCAGTGCCGCGTCGGGCTCGCCCAGTGAGCGGATCACACCGGTCACATCGAGCGCGAGGTTGGCCGGGTCGTAGCCGCGCGGCGTACGGTCGCTGCCGCCCACTCCGCGCAGGTCCATCGCCACGGCCCGGTAGCCCGCGTCGGCCAGCGCGGGGAGCTGGTGCCGCCACGCCCACCAGTACTGCGGGAAACCGTGCACCAGCAGTACCAGCGGGCCCTCACCCATCTCGGCGATGTGGAACAGCGCTCCGTTGGCTGCCACGTCCCGGTGCGTCCAGGGGCCCTCGGGACGGATCACCGCCGCCGGGCTGTCTGCGAGCGTCATACGGACGAGCGTGTCACACCCTGGAGCTGCGGGTGCTCCTCGCCGCCGTCCCCGGCCGCGCGCGGGTGCGGCTTGGCGTGCGAGAGGACCGCGGCGGTCTGCTTCGCGGAGGCCACCGACTTCTGCGGGCTCTTGCTCTTGGAGACCTTCTTGAACTTGGCCAGCGCCAGCAGCAGCAGGAGCAGCGCGAGGGCGATGAAGGCGCCGCCCACGATCAGGAACGACCAGGCGAGGCCGAGCCCCAGGTTGTGGATGCCGTAGGCGGCGGCGAAGCTCAGCACGGGGAGCGCGAAGAGCAGGAAGACCCCCGCGATCAGGGCGGCGCCGCTGCCCAGCACGCCGCGCTTGACGTCCTGTCGCAGCTCGGCCTTGGCCAGCGCGATCTCGTCGTGCACCAGTGCGGACATCTCCGCGGTCGCCGCTGCGACCAACTGGCCGAGGCTGCGGCCGTCGTCGGCTGCGCTCATCGCTGTCTCCCTTGCGGTAGTGAGGGCCCGCCGCGGTGCGGGCCCGGAGTTCCCTGGCTTGCGTGCGGGGTTCCCTCGCGGTGGCCGGTCAGGCTCCGATCATGCCGGACCATCGTCCGTCACGTCGTGGCGTGTGGCCACCTCGGCGAGCCTGCGGTGCTCCGCCGCCTTCGCCTCGTAGAGCGTCGCCATCCGCAGATGGAAGTCGGGGTTGTGCTCCTCGTACACGTCGGGGACGCCGTCGCCGTCCTCGTCCCGGTTCTCGGCGTCCACCAGCGAACGGTGCCTGCGGGCCCGGATCTTGAGCATGATTCCGGCGAACACCGCGGCCAGCAGGGAACCGATCAGCACGGCGGCCTTGGCCTCGTCGGCGAGCACGGGATCGTCGGTGAAGGCCAGTTCGCTGATCAGCAGCGAGACGGTGAAGCCGATGCCGGACAGCGCGGCGATGGCCAGTACGTCGGCCCAGCCCAGCTCGCGGTTCAGTTCGGCCTTGGTGAAGCGCACCGCGGCCCACGCGCCGCCGAACACCCCCAGCGTCTTGCCCGCGAGCAGACCGAACACCACGCCCAGCGTCTCCGGCTTGCTGAACACGTCGCCCAGCGCGCCGCCCGAGACCGTCACGCCGGCCGCGAAGAGGGCGAAGACGGGCACGGCCAGTCCGGACGAGAGCGGCCTGACCTGGTGTTCGATGCGGGCGGCCGGTGAGGTCTCCTCGCCGGGGCGCAGGGAGCAGCGCAGCATCAGGCCCATCGCGACACCGGCGACCGTGGCGTGCACCCCGCTGGCGTGCATCAGCCCCCACACGACGAGGGCGAGCGGGACGTACACGTACCAGCCGCGCACCCCCCGGTGGTGCAGGAACCAGAAGAGGGCCAGCCCGGCCACGGCGCCCGCCAGCGCCCCGAAGCTGATGCCCGCCGAGTAGAAGATCGCGATGATGACGATGGCGCCCAGGTCGTCGACGACGGCCAGGGTCAGCAGGAAGGCACGCAGCGCGGAGGGCAGCCCGGTGCCGAGCACGGCCAGCACCCCCAGCGCGAAGGCGATGTCGGTCGCCATCGGGATCGCCCAGCCGCGCAGGTCCCCGCCCCCGGCGGCGAAGGCCAGATAGACCAGCGCGGGGACGGCCATACCGCACACGGCCGAGACGATCGGCAGGGCGGCGGCCCGCGGATCGCGCAGTTCGCCCGCGACCAGCTCCCGCTTGAGCTCGATCCCGGCGACGAAGAAGAACAGGGTGAGCAGGCCGTCCTTGGCCCAGTCGGCGACCGAGAGGTTCAGATGGAGTGCCTCGGGGCCGAAGTGGAAGTCCTTGACGTCCTGGTAGAAGCCGCCGGCTCCGGTGTTGGCGAGCAGCAGGGCGACGACCGCGGCGGCCAGCAGCAGGGTGCCGCCGACCGTCTCGGTGCGGAGTGCGTCCGCCAGGAACGTACGTTCGCGGAGTGGGAGCCTGCCGAGGAAGACCGAACGGTGGCCGCCGTCCCGCCCGGCGGACGTCTCGGGCCGGTCGGCGGTCTCTCCGTCCCGCCCGTCGGAGTGCTCGGACCGCGCGGTGAGCTGCGCGTCCTGTCGGGGGGACTGTCCCGGCTGCTGGGGGTCGGTGCCCTGGTCAGGGCGGTGCGGCGGCGTCATGGCGGGGGCCTCCGGAAGGTGGCGCGGACACACCTGTGGTGTGTGCCGACCAGACTTCCCGGCTCGCCCACGGACCTGTCGCCTCGCGGAGGCGACACAGCCAGCCTAACCAAACGGGTGAGGGGCACCCGGTCGGTTGTCCGGATGCCCCTCCCGCCATGGGGCCCGCACGGCCCCGTGCGGGTGGTGCGTGGCCCGCGCCGGCGGCGTCAGTCCTCGCTGGCGGCGCTCGGCAGCTTGGACTGGATGAGGTCCATCACAGACGAGTCGGTGAGGGTCTGGGTGTCACCCAGCGTCCGGTTCTCCGCCACGTCGCGCAGCAGCCGGCGCATGATCTTTCCGGAGCGGGTCTTGGGCAGCTCCGCGACCGGCAGGATGCGCTTCGGCTTGGCGATCGGGCCGAGCTGCTTGGCGACATGCGCGCGCAGGTCCTCGACCAGTTCCCCGTCCTCGGCCGTGCCGCCGCGCAGGATGACGAACGCGCAGATGGCCTGCGTCGTCTGCGGATCGGTCGCGCCCACGACCGCGGCTTCGGCCACCTTGGGGTGGGAGACCAGGGCGGACTCGACCTCCGTGGTGGAGATGTTGTGCCCGGAGACGAGCATCACATCGTCCACCCGGCCCAGCAGCCACACATCGCCGTCGTCGTCCTTCTTGGCGCCGTCGCCCGCGAAGTACTTGTTCTCGAAGCGCGACCAGTAGGTGTCGAGGAAGCGCTGGTCGTCGCCCCAGATGGTGCGCAGCATCGACGGCCACGGCTCGGTCAGCACCAGGTAGCCGCCGGCGCCGTCGGCCACCTCGTTGGCCTCGTCGTCCACGACGGTCGCCGAGATGCCGGGCAGCGGTACCTGCGCCGAGCCCGGCTTGGCCTCGGTGACGCCCGGCAGCGGGCTGATCATCATGCCGCCGGTCTCCGTCTGCCACCAGGTGTCCACCACCGGTGTGCGGTCCCCGCCGATGTGGTGCCGATACCACACCCACGCCTCGGGGTTGATCGGCTCACCCACCGAACCCAGGATGCGCAGCGACGACAGGTCGAACTTCGCGGGGATGTCGTCGCCCCACTTCATGCTCGCGCGGATCGCCGTCGGCGCGGTGTAGAGCACGGTGACGCCGTACTTCTGCACGATCTCCCACCAGCGGCCCTTGTGCGGCGAGTCGGGAGTGCCCTCGTACAGCACCTCCGTCGCACCGTTGGCGAGCGGGCCGTAGACGATGTAGGAGTGGCCCGTCACCCAGCCGACGTCGGCCGTGCACCAGAACACGTCGGTCTCCGGCTTGAGGTCGAAGACGGCGTGCGAGGTGTAGGCGACCTGGGTGAGGTAGCCGCCGGTGGTGTGCAGGATGCCCTTCGGCTTGCCCGTGGTGCCCGAGGTGTACAGGATGAACAGCGGGTGCTCGGCGTCGAAGTCCTGCGGCGTGTGCTGCTCGGACTGGCGGCCGACCACCTCGTGCCACCACAGGTCGCGTTCCTCGTGCCACGCGATGTCCTCCTGGCCGGTCCGCTTGACGACCAGGACGTTGCGGACCTTCTCGGTGCCCGGCCGGGTGAGCGCCTCGTCGACCGCGGGCTTGAGTGCGGACGCGGCGCCCTTGCGGTAGCCGCCGTCTGCGGTGATGACGACCCGGGCGTCCGCGTCCTCGATCCGGGTGGCCAGCGCGTCGGCGGAGAAGCCGCCGAAGACGACCGAGTGCGGCGCTCCGATCCGGGCGCACGCCAGCATCGCGACGACCGTCTCCGGGATCATCGGCATGTACACGGCGACCCGGTCGCCCGCCTGCACGCCGAGTTCGGTCAGCGCGTTGGCGGCCTGTGAGACCTCGCGCTGCAGGTCGGCGTAGGTGAGGGTGCGGGTGTCGCCCGGCTCGCCCTCGAAGTTGATGGCGACCCGGTCGCCGTGACCGGCCTCCACATGGCGGTCCACGCAGTTGTAGGCGACGTTGAGCTTGCCGTCCTTGAACCACTTGGCGAAGGGCGGGTTCGACCAGTCCAGCGTCTCGGTCGGCTCGGTGCCCCAGGACAGCCGCCGTGCCTGTGCGGCCCAGAAGCCCAGCCGGTCGGCCTCGGCCTGCTCGTACGCCGCAGCGGTCACGTTGGCGTTCGCGGCCAGCTCGGCGGGCGGCGCGAACCGGCGCTCCTCCTTGAGCAGGTTGGAGAGGGAAGGACTCTCGTTCATGTCGGCTCCCGTCGGCAAGTGGTGTAGACCAATACCTGATAACTGGCATGCTTAGTGATCGCGGGAGCCCGGTCAACCCCCGGGTGATCCTGGCACCTCGGACCCTGCTGGGTACAGCGGCATTCCGGGAGTGGTTGCGTGTCGTCCCGCGCCACATCGGAGTGTGCCGCGTTCCCGCACGCCGCGGGGCGCCTCCGCGCGACGAAATCGCCCGGCGGCGCCCCCTGTTGCGCGCTGTCCCGTCGGCAGCTCACCCACAGCGGACCGGCAGTTCTCAGGCGGCTCCGGCGGCCCGTGGAGCCGCCCGGCGCCGACTGCCCCGGCCCCTGGCCGGAAGCCCACCGCCCCCTCTCCACAACCCCGCGGCGCGGCCGGCGGCCCCGGGCGCGGCGGCTGATGTCATCGGCGGCTCACAGGACGACGGGGTCGGGCCGGACGGCGGCGAACACCGGCTCCGGCGCGAGGGCGTCCCCGGCCGGCGCGTCCAGCACATACGCCTGTGCCTCGCCGACGTGGAAGTACATGCCGTGCAGTTCGAGGGTGCCCTCACCGAGCCGCCGGGCCACGCACGCGTGCGCCGCCAGGTGCTCCAACTGCTGGACGACGTTGGTCAGGCAGAGCGCCTCGAGCGGGTCGGCCGTCTCCCGGTCCGCGAGGCGCGGGGCGCCCCCGGCCGCCGTGCGGAACCGCTCCAGGGACGGGCGGCCGTGCTGCAGCCAGCGGCCGAGCGGCGTCCCGGCGGTCTCCGCGGCGTCCGCCGGGGCGGTGTGCAGCGCCTGCATGGCACCGCAGCCGGAGTGCCCGCACACCGTCACCGAGGCGACCCGCAGCACGTCCACGGCGTACTCGATCGCCGCCGCCACCGACTGGTCGCCGCGCTCCCCGCCGGGCGGCGGAACCAGGTTCCCCACGTTCCGGACGGTGAACAGATCGCCAGGACCGCTTGAGGTGATCATGCTGGTGACGACGCGCGAGTCGGCACAGGTGAGGAACAGCTGCGAGGGCCGCTGCCCCTCGCGCGCCAGTCTCGCCAGCTCGTCCCGCACCAGTGGCGCCGTGCTGCGCTGGAAGTTCCGCACCCCGCCCAGCAGCTGCCCGCGGTGGGAGAGGAGCGCGTCGTCCTCCCCGCGCCCCACCCGGGCGGGGCCGGCCCCCGGCGTGCTCCCGGTGCCGCTCGCGTCGGACGGGCCCGCGGCTCCGCCCGCCCCCGCCGTCCGGGGCGCGTCCTGCCCGTCGCGCGCCGTGCCGCCGCAGCCGCCGGATTCCAAGCGGCTGCCGGGAGCCGTGCCGAGAGGGCCGGGAGAGGGGCCGCCGCGGCCGGGAGCGTCGGAGGAGTTCTCCGGCCCGGACGGGGCCGGACGGGTGCACTGGTGGTTGCGCCACGGCGTCCACGGCGTGCACACATGCGCGGTGGCGGGTTCCCCGATGTCCGCCCCGCCGTGCCCGCTGACCTCGACCTCGCCCCCTGCGGCCGTATGCGTGGCCCGCCAGTCCTCCAGCGCCTCGTACGCCGCATGGTCCATGAACGATCCCTCCAGTTCCACGACTGCCTTCGCCCCCTCGGGCACCTGGGCCAGCGCCCGGCTCAGCCGCGGCACCGCGAGAAACGTCAACTGCCCCCGCACCACGACCCGGTAGCCGTCCCGGGGCCGTGCCGCGGACCCGGGCCCGCCGACCGCGTCGTGCGCCACGTCGATCCGGGCCCGGGCCAGCCGGTGCAGTGCCAGCACCACGGCCACCGCGATGCCCACACCGACCCCCTCCAGCACACCCAGCAGCACCACCGAGACCGATGTGGCACCGAAGACCACCGCCTCGCGGTGCCGTGCCACTTTTCTGATGTGGCCGAGGTTGATCATCCGCACGCCCACGACCATCACCAGCGCCCCCAGCGCCGCCAGCGGGATCAGCTCCAGCACTCCGACCAGCAGCCCGGCTGCCAGCAGCACCCATACGCCCTGCAGCAGGGCCGAGTTCCGGCTGACGGCGCCGGCGGCGATGTTCGCCGTGCTGCGGACCGCGACTCCGGTGACCGGCAGTCCGCCCAGCGCGCCCGACACCGCGTTCGCGACGCCGTGCGCGCGCAGCTCCCGGTCCAGGTCGCTGCGCGGCACCCGGCTCCCGGCCTCGCGCGCGGCCGTGAGCTTGTCGGCCGCGACCGCCGCCAGCAGTGCCTGCACGCTGGCCACCAGAGTGAGCGTCAGGACCGCCGTGCCCAGTCCGAGCACCGGGCCCTCCGGCAGTTCGGGAAGTGCGTGCGAACGCCAGGAGGGCAGGTCGACGCGGGGCAGCCCGGCGCCGGCCAGCACCGCGGCAAGGGTGGCCAGACAGACCGCGGCCAGCGCGGCGGGCACGCGCGCCGCGGCCGCGCCGATCGCGCCCCCGTACTGCTTCAGCCGGGGCCAGGCGAGCAGCACGACCACGGTCAGGCTGCTGACGGAGAGCGCGGCGGGCTGCACCGCGGTGATCCGGCCGGGCAGTTCCAGCGCGTTGGTGAGCGGCGAGCTGTCGGGATCGCCGCCGAGCATCACGTGGAGCTGGGCCAGTGTGATGGTGCACCCGATCCCGGCCAGCATGCCGTGCACGACCGCGGGGCTCACCGCCAGCGCGGAGCGGGCCACGCGCAGGAAGCCGAGGCCGACCTGGGCGCCCCCCGCCAGGACGGTGATCGCACAGGTGGTCTGCCAGCCGTACCGCTGGATCAGTTCCGCGGTGATCACCGTCAGTCCGGCTGCGGGTCCTGTGACCTGCAGCGGGGCGCCTCCGAGCCGTCCGCAGACCACTCCGCCCACCGCCGCGGCCACCAGCCCGGACTGGAGCGGTGCTCCGGCGGCCAGGGCGATGCCGAGAGAGAGCGGGAGGGCGATGAGAAAGACGGTGACGGACGCGGAGAGGTCAGCCGACCAGCGCTGGCGCGGGGTCGGGTGGTCCGGGGCGGCCCTGGGACCGCTGAGCACCGGGGGGCGGTGGGACATCGCGACTCCTCCCGAGGTCGGCACTGTGCGCGACGCTCTCGTCACTCCCCGTCGGGAGTAAAAGAACAGTAATGCCAAGTAAAGGCTTGGCGAAGTGCGGAGTGGGGCCTGGTGGTCACGGTTCCACCCATCGAGTGAACAGTGCCAAAAAAGCCGCTTGTCCTATTTGTCTTATTAACGTCTCATGTCACTTTTGTGAGCGTGGCAACGCCGGTCCCGCCCGGTGACCGACGAGACAAGGCGACAGGACGAGGTGAGCCGATGGCAGCCACGCGAAGAAGACCCGCTCTCACCACCGTGGTCCCGACAGTGCTGGCACTGTCCCTGGCCGCGGCGGGCTGCTCCGGGGGCGGGAGCGCGCAGCGGGTCGAGGAGTCGCCCGGCGGGGCGCCCGGGGCCCGTCCCCAGACCAAGCCCCGGCTCCTGGGGGACGGTTCGACCTCGCTGACGGGCCGCCAGCCGTTCCAGCCCACGCCGCACAAGCTGAAGCCGGGGAAGAAACCGCCGCAGTTCGTCGTCTTCTCCTGGGACGGAGCCGGAGAGGACGACAAGGGGCTCTTCTCCCACTTCCGCAAGCTCGGCAAGAAGTACGGGGCGGCGCAGACCTACTTCCTCAGCGGCATCTACACGCTGCCGGAGGATGAGGCGAAACGTTACTCCCCGCCGGGTCACGCCCCGGGCGCCGCCGACATCGGCTACCTCAACGACAAGCACGTGCGCGCCACGCTCCGCCAGGTACGCAAGGCGTGGCTGGACGGCAGCGAGATCGGCACCCACTTCAACGGCCACTTCTGCGGCCCGCAGGGCGTGGGCGCGTGGTCGGTCGAGCAGTGGAAGAGCGAGATCGAGCAGGCCCGCTGGTTCGTCCAGAACTGGAAGACGACCACCGGGTGGAAGAAGGCCGAAGCACTCCCGTTCGACTACAAGCGGGAACTCGTCGGAGGGCGCACACCCTGCCTGGAGGGGCAGGACAACCTGCTGAAGGCGGCCGCGCAGATGGGCTTCCGCTACGACTCCAGCGGCAACGGCACCCAGGTGTGGCCGGACAAGCGGCAAGGCCTCTGGGACCTGCCGCTGCAACAGGTCCCCGTACCCGGACGGGCGTTCGAGACGCTCTCGATGGACTACAACTTCCTCGCCAACCAGTCCGGCAGCGTCGACGGAGCGGTGGAGAAGCGGCCGCACTGGAAGCGCCAGATGCGCGACGGCCTGCTCCAGGGGTTCCGACGCGCCTATACGGGCAACCGCGCGCCGATGATCATCGGCAACCATTTCGAGGACTGGAACGGCGGCATCTACATGGACGCCGTCGAGGACGTCATGAAGACGGTCTGCCGCAAGGACGGCGTCCGCTGCGTCTCGTTCCGCCAGCTGACCGACTGGCTCGACGCACAGGACCCGGGCATGCTCGCCAAGCTGCGCACCCTGCAGGTCGGCGAGAAGCCCGCGGGCGGCTGGCGCAGGTTCCTCGCCGAGGACACCACCGCGGCCGAGGCGAGCTGAGCGGCGCTCCCGTTCCGGGCCCCGGTCGCCCGGAACGGGAGCTCACCGCGCAGCCGTGCGGTCGGACGCGTCCGGAGCGGTCAGGCCGGCTGCGGCGTCGCCGCAGCCCGCGCCCCTTCGCCCAGTGCGAACGACGGATCCACCTGCGCCGCGAGGTCCGCGCCGGTCTTCTCGTTGCCCCAGCTCTCCGCGTTGCGCAGATGGAAGTGCACCATCTGCCGCGTGTACCGCTCCCAGTCCCGCAGCCCGTACGCGGCGTCGGCCGTCTCGTACAACGCGGCCAGGGAGCGGGCATTGTCGTCCTCCAGCTCGGCGAAGGGGCGCGGGCGGCCCTTCTCCATGGCTCGCACCCAGTCCGAGTGGCCGAAGGTCACCAGCAGGTCCTCGCCCACCTCCTGGCGCAGGAAGTCGACGTCGTCCGCGCTCTGCACCTTGTTGCCCACCACGCGCAGGGCGACCCCGAAGTCCCGTGCGTACTCCTTGTACTGCCGGTAGACCGACACACCCTTGCGGGTGGGTTCGGCCACCAGGAACGTCATGTCGAAGCGGGTGAACATTCCGGAGGCGAAGGAGTCGCTGCCCGCCGTCATGTCGACGACCAGGTACTCCTCGCGGTCGTCCACCAAGTGGTTCAGCAGCAGCTCCACCGCTCCCGTCTTGGAGTGGTAGCAGGCCACGCCCAGGTCGGACTCGGTGAACGGGCCGGTGGCCAGCAGCCGGACATCCCCGCCGTCCAGTGCGAGAGCGCGTGCGCAGGCGTCGTAGACCGGGTTGTCCTCCTGCAGCCGGAGCAGCCGGGAGCCCTCGCCGGGCGGTGTCGTCTTGATCATCTTCTCGGCGGAGGCGATCCGCGGGTTGCTGCCCCGCAGGTACTCCTTGATGAGCGGCAGGTGGGCGCCCAGCGCCGGCAGTGCCGCGGCCTCGGAGTCGTCCAGCCCCAGCGCGGCACCCAGATGCTGGTTGATGTCGGCGTCGACGGCGACGACGGGGGCGCTCCGGGCGGCGAGATGGCGCACGAACAGCGAGGACAGCGTGGTCTTCCCGCTGCCGCCCTTCCCTACGAAAGCGATCTTCATGTTCAACAGCGTAAGCGGTCGGGAGCACCGCACCGGCGGACGTGAGTGAAGAAGACCACTCGATCGTGGGGTTGGGCCGCCCGGCCGGGTGCGTAGGGTCGTACGCATGAGTAGCACCGCTCGCCCCGACGACGGCGGCACCTCGAACTCCTCGGGCTCCTCGGCCCACGGGCCCGCCGCGGCCGATCCGCTGGCCTCCCTCGCCGCGCTGCCGGGCGTGCCGGAGGCCGTCGAGTCCGTGCGCGGCTCCGTCGACCGGGTCTACGGGCACCGGGTCATGCGCCGCCGCAGCAGCGAGGTCAGCGCGGAGGCCGCCTTGCGCGGAGCCCGTGCCACCGCCGCTTCGGAAGGCGTCGACTGGGCGCTCGAAGAGGTGCGCCGCCGCAGCGACTTCGGTGTGGAACCCGACGCCCGCACGGTCGGCGCGGGTCTGCGGGTGACGGCCGAGGCCGGGCAGCTGCTCGACATCTGGCAGCAGTCCCCGCTGCGCGTACTGGCCCGGTTGCACCTGGTCGCCGCCGGGGGAGTGGCCCCCGAGGGCACCGTGGGCCGGCCGCGCCGTCCGGGAGAGCCGGTCGACGGCCCGGAGCTCGGCCTGGAGCTGCCCGGGGCCGACGAGGTCGCGGCCCGGCTGGACGGGCTGGCACAGCTCGTCACCGGCGGCACCGCGGCCCCCGCGCTGGTGACCTCCGCCGTCGTGCACGGCGAACTCCAGGTGCTGCGCCCGTTCGGTTCGTACAACGGGCAGGTCGCACGTGCCGCCGAGCGCGTCGTGCTGGTGGGCAGCGGTCTCGACCCCAAGGCCGTCTGCCCGGCCGAGGTGGGCCATGCGGAGCTGGGCCGGGAGGCGTATCTGACGGCCCTGCGCGGCTACGCCTCAGGAACACCCGAAGGAGTGACCCAGTGGATCGCGCACTGCGGACGCGCGGTCGAACTCGGTGTCCGCGAGAGCACCGCGGTGTGCGAGGCGATGCAGCGGGGAGCGGCCTGACCGGGGGCCGGGCAGCACGTTCGGCTCTTCGGGCGGTGCCGAGTGCCGTGGCACCGCCACGGCCCGAACACCGCGGCGGAGTGAGCCGGTGCGGGTGGCGGGAGGCCGCGGACCGGCCGGACGCCGGGCGGGGACCCGTCGGACGCCGCTGCGGGGGTGAGCCAATCCGGCGCATGACGCCGCGAACCGGTCGGACGTGGCGGTCGACCGGATCGGGAATGCGAGCGGCCCCGCCGTCGGGGCGGGGCCGTCGCTGGCATGTCCACCGGGTTACCAGTGCGTGCGTGATGATGTCCGAACGTCAGGGCGGAATCTTTGCCCGTTCCTGAGGGGACCTGCCCGATCGCGGGCTCTGCGTCGCGTGGGTGCCCGGTATTCATGCGTGCGGTCCGTGGGGCCATCTGCGTGAAACGGGATCCTCTCGGATGCCGTCGGTCTCGCGGGCCGTCGATTCCTTTGTACTCCCCGCCGGGGGCGAGCGGAAGCCCCGCCGTCAGATCTTTACTCTGCCCGTTCTGTGGTGTTCTGACGGTAATGTGTGCGTGCCTGTCTGCGGCAGGAAGTGTCCTGCGGGGCCCATGTGTCAGGAGTGGCGGAACAGCGGAGTCGGCCGGTTCCGGTTGCTGAGCCACACGAAGCCCGCTGTCGCCGCGGCGGCGCCCACCGCCACCGCTGTCAGCGCCAGCGCGGGCCGCGAAGGCATGGACAGCGCCGGGATGCGCTGCCTGAGCCGTACGGGCCGGGAGAACGTCAGCACCGGCCACTCGCGCGCGAGTGCCTCCTTGCGCAGGGCCCGGTCCGGGTTGACGGCGTGCGGATTGCCGACCGCCTCCAGCATCGGCAGGTCCGTGACCGAGTCGCTGTAGGCGTAGCACCGCGCGAGGTCGTACCCCTCGGACTCCGCCAGTTCCCGGACGGCCTCTGCCTTGGTCGGGCCGTAGGCGTAGTACTCGATCTCTCCGGTGAAGCGGCCCTCCTCGACGACCATGCGGGTGGCCACCACCCGGTCGGCGCCGATCATCCGCCCGATCGGTTCGACCACCTCGGCGCCGGAGGACGAGACGATGACCACGTCGCGTCCCGCCAGGTGGTGCTTCTCGATGAGGGAGGCGGCCTCGTCGTAGATGATCGGGTCGATCAGGCCGTGGATCGTCTCCGCGACGATCTCTCTGACCTGCTCGACGTCCCAGCCGCGGGCGAGTCCGGAGAGGTACTCCCGCATCCGTTCCATCTGGTCGTGATCGGCGCCTCCGAGGAGATATACGAACTGCGCGTAGGCAGTCCGGAGCACTGCGCGGCGATTGATCAGGCCACCCTGGTAGAAGGACTTGCCGAAGGTGAGCGTGCTCGACTTCGCAATGACCGTCTTGTCCAGATCGAAGAAGGCGGCTGTCCGGGGCATCGCGAGATTTTTCACGGCACCGAGCATAGGCGCCCACCATTCGGCGTAAGCTGGGGCGCGTGGGTTTGCCTGAGAAGGCTCTCGGGTACACCATGGAAGTCACGGATCGTTCGCGACCGTGCTAACCCGGCCCGACTCCTCCCCCCCCGAGTCGGCCGTGGGGACGACCCCCGCTCTCCCCCCCGGCGGGGGTCGTCGCATGTCCGGGGGCATTTCTCGGCCTCGGCCCGCAGGGGGCGGGGCCTTTTCGATCTTTCGGGAGCGGACTCCCGGATTCCCCCTCGAAGTGACGCAGGGTAATCGAAAGACTGCTCTCCGATGGTCACTGGTTTGGGTGAGTGAGTTATTCACAGTCTCTGGGTTGTCCACAGTTTTCGACCATGATCCACAAGTTTTTCCGGTTCGCTGCACCGTGAATCCCGTCGGTGTCCGCAGGCGTTTGCGGACGCGAGTGCCCAACTGACGGGGAGGGCCCGGAGCGTGGCCGAAAACATTCTGATTGTCACCGAGGACGAGGAACTCCTCGATGACCTACTGCGACTGTGCGCAGCCGCCGGGACGGAGCCCCAGGTCGCTCACGGCGGCCCGTCGGGCGGCGCGGGGTGGGCCTCCTGGAGCGGCGCCGCCTCCTGGGAGCGGGCGCCCCTGGTGCTCGTCGGCGACGACTGCGCCGGTGCCTCCGGATTCGGCGCCGCCGACGACGGCACGCCCGGCGCGGACGGGCCGGTCCCGCGGCGGCCCGGGGTACTGCTGATCGGGCGGGACTGGGACGATCCGGGCGTCTGGCAGCGCGGAGTACGCGTCGGTGCGGAGAGCGTGGCCCTGCTGCCCGATGCGGAGAGCTGGCTGACCGGCCGCATCGCCGACGCTTTGGAAGGGGTCGGCGATGCGGCCCTGACCGTGGGAGTCATCGGCGGCAGGGGCGGAGCCGGGGCCTCCACCCTGGCGTGCGCCCTGGCGGTCACCGCGGCCGCCGCCGGCGAGCGGACGACACTCGTCGACGCCGACCCGCTCGGCGGCGGCCTGGACATCCTGCTCGGCGCGGAACGGACGCAGGGGCTGCGATGGCCCGACTTCGCCGAGTCACGCGGCCGGGTCGGCGGTGCCGCCCTCGCGGACTCCCTGCCCCGGCCGCACGGCCTGAGCGTGCTCAGCTGGGACCGGGGCGAGCGGGCGCCGGTACCCGCCGACGCCATGAAGGCGGTGCTCTCCGCTGCCCGGCGGCGCGGCGGAGTGGTCGTCGTCGACCTGCCCCGGCAGGTCGACGCGACGGTCGCGGAAGCGCTGGTGCAGCTCGACCTCGGACTTGCGGTCGTCCCCGCGGAACTGCGCGCCGTCGCCGCGGCCCACCGGGTCGCCGCCCGCACCCGATCGGCGGTCCGCGACCTGCGGGCGGTGGTGCGGCCGCCGGACGGCCCGCAGCGCCGCAACCCGCCCGACGCCGGACTCGACGACACGGAGGTCGCCCGGCTGCTGGGACTGCCGCTGGCCGGTGAGCTCCCCTGGGAACGCGGGCTGCTCGCGGACGTCGACCGCGGCAGGCCGCCCGGCTCGGCGAAGAACGGCGCCCTGGCCCGCTTCTGCGGCCGGTTCTGGGAGCAGGTGCTCAGCGGCACGGGAGTGGCGGCATGACCGCGCGGGACGACGGCGCCCGAGCGGCCGCGCCGACGACGGGCGCCGCACGCCGCACGGGCGCGACCGGCGCAGGCACCTCGCTGCTGGACTCGGTGCGGCGCAGCCTCGCCGAAGCGGGCGCCGAGCCGACACCCGCCGGGGTGGCCGCCGCGCTGCGGGCCCAGGGACGGCTGATGGGCGACAGCGCGGTGCTGGGGGTCGTGGAGGCCCTCCGCTCCGAACTCGTCGGGGTCGGCCCGCTCGAACCTCTGCTGGCCGACCCCGAGGCCACCGACGTGCTGGTCACCGCCCCCGACCAGGTCTGGGTGGACCGCGGCCGGGGCCTGGAGCCTACCCGGGTGCGCTTCCCCGACGCCGCCGCCGTGCGCAGGCTCGCGCAGCGGCTGGCAACCTCGGCGGGGCGCCGCCTCGACGACGCCCGGCCCTGGGTCGACGCCCGGCTCCCGGACGGCACCAGACTGCACGCGGTACTGCCCCCGGTCGCCGTGGGCTGCACCTGCCTCTCCCTGCGGGTGATGCGCCCCCGTGCCTTCGGCCTGGCGGAGCTCGTGACCGCCGGGACGGTGCCGCCGGGCGGGGAACGGCTGCTGCGAGCCGTACTGGACGCCCGCCTCTCCTTCGTCGTCAGCGGTGGCACCGGATGCGGCAAGACGACACTCCTGTCCACCCTGCTGGGGCTGGCCGGCCCCGACGAACGCATCGTCCTCGCCGAGGACTCGGCCGAACTGCGCCCCGACCACCCCCATGTCGTACGACTGGAGGCCCGCCCGGCCAACCAGGAAGGTGTGGGCCGGGTGGAACTGCGCGATCTGGTGCGGCAGGCGCTGCGCATGCGGCCCGACCGCCTGGTCGTGGGCGAGGTCCGGGGTCCCGAGGTCACCGATCTGCTGGCCGCCCTGAACACCGGTCACGAGGGCGGGTGCGGGACCGTGCACGCCAACGCCGCCGCAGACGTCCCGGCCCGGCTGGAAGCCCTGGCCGGCACGGCGGGCCTCGACCGGGCCGCGCTGCACAGCCAGTTGGCGGCGGCGCTGGACCTGATCGTGCACGTGGTCCGGGGGCGCGACGGCAGGCGGCGGATCGCACAGATCCACGTGCTGGAGCGGGACGCGGCCGGTCTGGTGACGACGGTGCCGGCCGCCGTGTGGAGCGGTCCGGGAGCGGGCGGCCCTCGTGACCCCGCAACCGGGTTCGTCCGGGCGCGCGGCTGGCCACGGCTGGAGGAGTTGCTCCTGCGGCGACACGCCGACGGAGCGGAGGGCGAGGGCCTGCCCGCCGAGAGCACGGGCCTCCCCGGAAGTGTCGCTTCCGTAGCGGGACGCGCCCGAGGGCCGCTTCCGGCCGCGGCCGGTGCCGTGACGGCTCCGGTGCCACCGAACGGGCCATGGCCCATGCAGAGGAGCCCCCGATGAGCTGTACCGCAGCCCTCGCGGCGGGGATCGAGCCCCCGGTGACCCACGCGGCGTACGCCGCGGCGATGTGCGCGGGTGCGGCGGCCTGGCTGCTGACCGGGCGCCATGAAGGAGCCCGGCGGGCCAGACTGCTGCTCGCGGGCGGAGCGGAGACATCGGCGCGGCGCCCAGCGGTCGCCCTGCCGGACCGCTGGCGGGAAGCCACCGCCGCGGCCCGTGCACGCTTCGCCGGACGGGCCGGGCACGAGTGGTGGTGCCTGCTCGCGGGAGTGCTGGTGGCGCTGCTGGGCCGGTCCTGGATTCCGGCGCCGGCCGGGCTCGCCGCCGTTCCTCTGGCCCGGCGGTGGCTGCGGCGGCGTGCCGCGGGGCGGCTGGCACAGGAGCGCGAGACCGCCGTGGCCCGACTGTGCGGGGCGGTCGCGGGCGAACTGCGGGCCGGGAAGCAGCCGGACAGCGCGCTGCTGGCCGTCGACCGTGCGCCGCTGCGATGCCTGGGGGACGCGGGGGCAGCTGTACGCGCCGCGGCCCGGTTCGGTGGCGATGTACCGGCGGCGCTGCGCGAGGCCGCGCTGCTGCCCGGAGCGGAGGGGCTGGCCGGGGCGGCTGCCTGCTGGCAGGTGGCCGTCGAAGGCGGAGCAGGGCTGGCCGAGGGGTTGGAACGGGTGGCGGGGGCGGTGCGCGCACACGGCGAGCAGCGTGCGGAACTGCGGGCACAACTGGCCGGGCCCCGCTCCACCGCCTTGGTGCTGGCGCTGCTGCCGGTCTTCGGACTGGCCCTGGGCACCGCCATGGACGCCGATCCGCTCTGGATCCTGCTGCACACTCCGACCGGATTCGGCTGCCTCGTCGTCGGAGCGCTGCTGGAGTGGGCCGGGCTGCTGTGGGTCGCCCGCATCGTGCGCGCCGCCGAGGGCGCAGCGGAACCCGCCGGTGTCACGGCTCCCGCACCCGGGGCGGAGCGGGGCGCACAGCCCGGCAGGGGCTGGTCGAAGTGAGCGCCGGATGGTTCGACGTTGTCCCCAGGGTGTGGACATGGGCCCCGGCTGCCACGGGGACGCTGGCGGTGGCGTGGAGCCTGGCGCAGGCACTGGGGGCACTCAGGACGGAGGGATCCGTGCGGCGTCGCGCGCACCTCGTGTGCGGGGTCCCGGCGGAGCGGGGACCCGGCGGAGCCGGCCCCGGACCGACGGGCCGGCGGACGGGCACCGGGAAGCGGTTCACCGTCGGCCTGCGCACAAGGCGGGTACGCGAGGGCGCCGCTTCGACGGGCGCCGGTGTGCTGGGACTGCTGCTGATCGGCGGCGCGGCCGGATGGCTGGTGGGTGGCGCGGCCGCCTGGGGGACGTGGCGGCTGCTGCGGCGGGCCGCCGCACAGGATCCCCGGAGCAGCATGGAGCGGACCGAAGAGGAACAGCTCCCCCTGGTCGTCGAGCTGATCGCGGCCTGCCTGGCGGCCGGGGCCGGTCCCGGCCGCGCCGCCGAGGCCGTCGGGAGCTCGGTCGGCGGCCCGTTGGGGACCCGGCTGGCGCGAGCCGCCGTGGAGCTGCGCCTGGGTGCCGAACCCGCACTGGTGTGGGGGCGGTTCGCCGAGCGGCCCTGGGGTGTGGAGTTCGCCCGGTGCATGGAGCGTGCCGGGACGGCCGGAGTGCCCGCGGTCGACTCCGTCGCCCGGCTGGCCGCCGAACTGCGAGGCGGCCGGGCCCGGGCCGCGGGCAGCAAGGCGAGACGGGCGGCGGTACTGGTCACCGGGCCTCTGGGGCTGTGCTTCCTGCCCGCGTTCCTGGTGGTCGGAGTCGTACCCGTGCTGCTGGGGCTCGCCCGGTCGCTGTGGTGAGCGGCAGCAGACGGCACACGGGCCGGTCGCGGGCAGTGAGCGGCTCGCTCTGTGCGGACATCGAGAGAGGACATCGGTTGATGGAGGACGAGCGGATGACAGGCCTCGCGAGGCTGCGTCGGCTGTGGGAGTGCGCGAAGCTGCGGTGTCCCGGCGGGGACAGCGGGATGAGTACGGCCGAGTACGCCATGGGCACCCTCGCAGCGGTCGCGTTGGCCGCAGTGCTCTACAAGGTCGTCACCAGCGGCGCGGTGAGCGCCCAGCTGCAAAGTCTCGTCGAACGGGCGCTCGATGCGCCGTTCTGACCGGGCGCCGGGCCGGGGCCGGAGGCCCGATAGCGGGCGGCCCGGCCGTGGACAGTGGGGCCGGGATCTCGGCGCAAGCGGTGGAGGGCGGCTGCGGAAGGCGGATCGGAGTGCCGGATATGTGACAGCGGAGGCCGCCGTGGTGATCCCGGCCCTGGTGCTCCTGGTGGCCGGACTCCTGTGGGGGCTGATGGCCGCGGTGGCCCGGATCCAGTGTGTGGACGCGGCGCGCGCCGGAGCACGGGCGGCTGCCCGCGGCGAGCCCGAGGACGGCGTCCGGCAGGCCGCGCGGGCGGCTGCCCCGCCCGGCGCTCGGGTGAAGACGGTACGGAAGGGCGAGCTGGTGCGGGTCGCGGTGCGGGCTCGAACGGCCGGCCCGGGCCCGCTGACCGTGGAGCTGCGCGCGGAGGCGGTCGCGCTGGACGAGAGGAGGGCGGGTGGCAGCCGGATTCCGTGAGGACGGAGGGTCGGCCTCGGTGTGGGCGGCACTGAGCGTCGTGGTGCTGTGCGGCGCGTTCGCGGGAGTGCTGGGCTTCGGCCAGGCGGTCTGGGTACGGCACCGGGCGGGCGCCGCCGCCGATCTGGCGGCGCTCGCTGCGGCCGACCGCGCGCCGGCCGGCCCGGCCCGGGCCTGTGCGACGGCGCGCCGGGTGGCCCGGGCCCAGCACACGCGGGTGGCCCGCTGCACGGTCCGGGGCGAGGTCGCGGATCTGGAGACACGACTGCGGTGGGGGCCTTACACGGCGCGAGCGCGTGCCCGTGCCGGCCCGGCCGACCTCCCGACCGCGGACGTGTCCACCGATGCGGCGGACGCAGACCGCCCACCGATGCCGTCGGCACCGGAACCGGAGGAAGGAGGCGCCGGGGAAGCGGGCCCGGCGGCGGTTCAGGTGGCGGAGCGGAGGAGTTCGGTGAGGAGCCGGACGGCACCGCGCTTGTGGAGCGGGTCGTTGGCGTTTCCGCACTTGGGCGACTGGATGCACGAGGGGCAGCCCGCCTCGCACTCGCAGGAGGCGATGGCGTCGCGGGTGGCGGTCAGCCAGCCGCGCGCGGTGTGGAAAGCCCGCTCGGCGAAGCCGGCCCCGCCGGGCTGGCCGTCGTAGACGAAGACGGTGGGAAGGAGGGTGTCCGGGTGCAGGGCGATGGAGACACCGCCGATGTCCCAACGGTCGCAGGTGGCGAACAGCGGCAGCATGCCGATGGCCGCGTGCTCGGCGGCGTGCAGCGATCCGGCCAGGATCTCCGGGCCGATCCGGGCGGCGTCGAGCTGATCCTCGGTGACGGTCCACCACACCGCGCGGGTGCGCAGGGTGCGGGGTGGCAGGTCGAGCTTGGTCTCGCCGAGGACCTCGCCGGTCAGCAGGCGGCGGCGCAGATAGGAGACGACCTGATTGGTGACCTCGACGGATCCGAAGCACAGCCGGGCGTCGCCCCAGGGGTGCTCGGCCTCGGTCTTCAGCACGGCGAGAGAGGTGGTGTCACGCGCCATCGTGGTCCACGGAGGCGACGCCTCCTCGACGAGCGCGGCGGAGTCCTCCAGATCGAGCCGGCGCACCACATAGGTGCGGCCCTGGTGCAGATGGACCGCGCCCTCGTGGACGGTGGTGTGCGCGGCACCGGCGTCGACGGTGCCCAGCAGCCGCCCCGTGCCGTCCTCCACCACCTGCACCGGCTTCCCGCCGCTGCCGCGGATGTCGGTCAGGTCGGCGGCCCGCTCCTTGCGGGTCCAGTGCCAGCCGGAGCTGCGGCGCCGCAGCAGCTTGCGCTCTTCGAGCTTGCCCAGCAGTTCCGGCGTCTCCGGTCCGAAGAGGGCGAAGTCTGATTCGGTGAGCGGGAGCTCGGCTGCGGCTGCGCACAGGTGGGGCGCCAGGACATAGGGGTTGTGCGGATCCAGGACGGTGGACTCGACCGGGGTGTGGAAGACGGACTCGGGGTGGTGGACGAGATAGGTGTCCAGCGGTTCGTCCCGGGCGATCATGATGGCCAGCGCGCCCTGACCGGCCCGGCCGGCCCGCCCGGCCTGCTGCCAGAGTGACGCGCGGGTGCCGGGGTAGCCGGTGATGAGGACGGCGTCCAGACCGGAGATGTCGATGCCGAGTTCCAGCGCGTTCGTGGCGGCGAGTCCCAGCAGCTCGCCGGTGTGCAGTGCCCGCTCCAGGGCGCGCCGTTCCTCGGGCAGATAGCCGCCCCGGTAGGCCGCGATCCGCGCGGACAGCCCGGCAGGCCGCTCCGCGCCCGGTACCGGGTCCCCGGCGCCGCGGCTGCCGGGCGTCGTGGCGGTGTCGTGCGCCGCTTCCGGTGCCGGGCTCCCGGCGATACCGGGGCGGCGGGGCGCGGGGAGAGCGGCGAGGCGGTCCTGGGCGATGAGGGAGATCAGCTCGGCGCCGCGGCGGGAGCGTACGAAGGCGACAGTACGTACCTCCTGGGCCGCCAGATCGGTGAGCAGCTCGGCGGCCTCGGCGGTGGCGGTGCGGCGGACCGGGGCGCCGCGTTCGCCCTCCAGTTCGGTCAATGGCGGCTCCCACAGGGCGAAGACGGTCTCTCCTCGCGGGGAGGTGTCCTCGGTGATCTCGACCGGGCGCACACCGGTGAGCCGGGCCGCTCCCTCGCCGGGCGCCGCCGCGGTGGCGGAGGCCAGCAGGAAGACCGGTTCGGAGCCGTAGCGCGCGCACACCCGGCGTAGCCGCCGCAGCACTTGGGCGACGTGGGAGCCGAAGACGCCGCGGTAGGTGTGGCACTCGTCGACGACCACGTAGCGCAGGGCCCGCAGGAAGGAGGACCACCGGCTGTGGCCCGGTAGCAGGCCGCGGTGGAGCATGTCCGGGTTGGTCAGCACGTAATTGGCGTACAGCCGCACCCATTCGCGCTCTTCCACCGGAGTGTCCCCGTCGAAGACGGCCGCCCGCACTCCGGTGCCCAGCGGGGAGGCCAGATTCGTCACGGCGCGCCGCTGGTCCGCCGCGAGTGCCTTGGTGGGCGAGAGGTACAGCGCGGTGGCGCCGCGTCCGTTCGGGGCCTCGGAACCGTCCAGCAGGGTGCTGAGCACGGGGACGAGATAGGAGAGGGATTTTCCGGAGGCGGTACCTGTGGCGATGATCACGGAGTCGCCGTCGAGGGCATGGGCGGCGGCGCGGGCCTGGTGCTCCCAGGGGCGGTCGATGCCCGTCTGCTGCACGGCATCGATCACTTCCGGCCGGATCCGGTCGGGCCATTCTGCATGGCGACCGTTTCGCGGGGGCAAGTGCTCCGTATGGGTGACACGCCCGGCGCGGTCCGGCCCCTTGGTGAGACGAGCGAGCACGTCGCGAGGGTCGCCGCGGGGGGCCGAGCGCTGCGGCTCGGCTCGCGGGCGTACGCTCGCGGACCGGGTGTGCTGTTCGTTGGCCATCGGTACCGAGTGTGTCACTGGCGAGGCGGACAATGACCGCAAGGCGTCGTCCCCTCCTGCTGGTAAGTGATTGAATGCCTCTGCGGCTGCCGATCCGTCCCCTGCCTTTGGGGGTACCTCCCTCCGTCAGGGCAGGGGGAGGGAGAACCGAGGGGGCTGACCGCTCGATAGCAAGGTGCTGGAGGATCCGTGGACCTGTCCCTGTCGACCCGAACCGTAGGCGATCGTACGATCGTCGAGGTCGGTGGCGAGATTGATGTATACACCGCGCCCAAGCTGCGTGAGCAGTTGGTCGAGCTCGTAAACGACGGCAGCTACCACCTCGTCGTGGACATGGAGGGCGTCGACTTCCTCGACTCCACCGGGCTCGGCGTGCTCGTGGGTGGGCTCAAGCGGGTGCGTGCCCACGAGGGCTCGCTGCGCCTGGTCTGCAACCAGGAGCGCATTCTCAAGATCTTCCGGATCACCGGTCTCACGAAGGTGTTCCCGATCCACTCCTCGGTCGACGAGGCCGTAGCGGCCACTGACTGACATGCCGGACCGCCGGTCCGTCCCCAGTGGGGCGGACCGGCGGCTCATCGGCTGACTGGCGCATGGGCGCCGGGGCCCGGCTCTCCGAGTCCTCGGACGGACATCGCAGACTTTCAGGGAAGACCGAGGGGGATGGCATGGCCACCGTTGAGCTGCTCTTCAGCGCGCTGCCGGAGCACGTCCGTACGGCGCGGCTGGTGGCTGCCGCCGTGGCGCGGCGGGCCGGTGTCGACGAAGCCGTGCTCGACGAGGTGCGGCTGGCCGTCGGCGAGGCGTGCACCCGCGCCGTCGGACTGCACATGAGTCACGGCCTCAGCAGCCCGGTGCGGGTGTCGCTCATCGAGGACGAGAAGAAGTTCTCGATCGAGGTCGGGGACGAGGCGCCGCACCGGCGTTTCTCGCTGCCCGGCGGCACGCTCGGGGCCGGAGCCTCGGCAGCACCGAAGAACGGTGCCGCGGCCAAGGCTGCCGGAAACGGCAGCGGCCCCACGGGCGGAGCGGCCGGTGGGCTCGTGGAGGCCGAGGGGGCGCTGATGCCCGGAGCCCGCGACGAGATCCCCGAACCGGTCCCCGAGGAGGACGAGGGCGACGGGGAGATGGGGCTCGCGGTGATCAGCGGGCTGGTGGACGACGTCGAGGTGACGACCGACGAGAACGGCGGCGTGATCCGTATGAGCTGGCCCACGACGGAGCCCGTCCTCCCCTGAAACCTGCACCGGGCCTGTCCTCGGTCCGGTGCCTGGCCTCGGCCCGGTTCCTGCTCCTCTGTCCGGGATCCGGACCCGTCCCTGCGGAGTCGGCCCTTGGTCCGTCCCGGGCTGCCGGGGCCCGGGGCGGAGTCGTACGCCTGGGCCGGCTGCTCCTGGAACCCGGACTCTCGTGACGTCTCCTGATCGTCTCTGGACGTCTCTGGACGCCTCCTGAGGTTGCGTGCCGGGGCGGGGACCGGCCGCCATGCCGAGGGCCGAGAAGCTGGGACTGAGCCGCCGGGACTGAGCCGCCGGGGCCGAGAAGCCGGCACCGAGAAGCCGGCATCGAGCCGCCAGGACCGGGGGCCGGGCCCCGGGACGCTGTCGGTGCGTCGACCGCCGACCCGGAGCTGTCTCCGGCTCCCGGGACCCGTCCTCCCCGGAAAACTTTCCGGACCTCCACATCCTCCCCCGTCATAGCCCGCCACATCCCGAGAAGATTTTCGATCTTCGGTTCACTCGCCCGTGCCGGGTTTTGTGATCTTCATTTCTGATCTTTGAAGATCCGTTTCGATATTTCTGACCAGCCATTAAACCGGTCGCTCCGACCCTCTTCGTTCACCCGATAGATCGTTTTCCTGGGGTCAGTTGAATTTGCGGATTCCCTCGTGCGAGCGAATTATCCGCTTCCTGTGCGGCTGATCTTCGCCGATCCCGGCGAATTCTCGCTGCTGCGCTCTGTTTTGATCTGGTGGCGCTCCCTACAATCCGTCCACATCTTTGCAGCAGGACGCCTGAGCGTGCTTGCGCGCGCCCATGTGCCAAACGTCAAGGAGGACGAATGGCGGGGCATCTCAGCCCACTCCACCAACCCCAGTACCTCGCGGACGCCGCAGAGCTGACCAGTGGCAACCGGGGACTCGCGATCGTGATCGCGGTTGTCGCGCTCGCAGCGCTCGGCGTCGCCATGGTGCTGGTACGACAAGTGCTCGCCGCGGGCGAGGGCACCGACAGCATGAAGAAGATCGCCGCCGCCGTGCAGGAGGGCGCGAACGCCTACCTGGCGCGGCAGCTGCGTACCCTCGGGGTATTCGCGGTGGTGGTCTTCTTCCTGCTCATGTTGTTGCCGGCCGACGATATGCAGCAGCGGATCGGCCGGTCGTTGTTCTTCCTGGTCGGTGCCGGATTCTCGGCGGCGACCGGCTATATCGGCATGTGGCTCGCGGTGCGCAGTAATGTGCGCGTGGCCGCCGCGGCCCGTGAGGCGACCCCGGCGCCGGGCGCCGAGGAAGCGTCCGGCGATCTCACCGCGGTTTCCCACCGGGCGATGAAGATCGCATTTCGCACCGGTGGGGTCGTCGGAATGTTCACCGTTGGGCTCGGGCTCTTCGGTGCCGCCTGCGTGGTGCTCGTCTACGCGGCCGACGCGCCGAAGGTGCTGGAGGGCTTCGGCCTCGGCGCCGCGCTGATCGCGATGTTCATGCGGGTCGGCGGCGGAATCTTCACCAAGGCCGCCGACGTGGGTGCCGACCTGGTCGGCAAGGTCGAGCAGGGCATTCCGGAGGACGACCCGCGCAACGCGGCCACCATCGCGGACAACGTCGGGGACAACGTCGGCGACTGCGCCGGAATGGCGGCCGACCTGTTCGAGTCGTACGCCGTGACGCTGGTGGCCGCGCTCATCCTCGGCACCGCCGTGTTCGGCAACGACGGGCTGGTCTTCCCGCTCCTCGTGCCCGCCATCGGGGTGATCACCGCCATGATCGGCGTGTTCGCCGTGGCGCCGCGCCGCGCCGACCGCAGCGGGATGACCGCGATCAACCGGGGCTTCTTCATCTCGGCCGTGATCTCGCTCGCGCTGGTGGCGATCGCCGCCTTCACCTACCTGCCCTCCAGCTACGCGGACCTCAAGGGCGTCTCGGGAGACGACGCGCAGGAGATCCTCGGGCACAGCGGCGACCCGCGCATGCTGGCCGTCGTGGCGGTCGCGATCGGCATCGTGCTCGCCGCCGTCATCCAGCAGCTGACCGGCTACTTCACCGAGACCACCCGCAAGCCGGTGCGGGACATCGGCCGGACCTCCCTCACGGGGCCGGCGACGGTCGTGCTCTCGGGCGTCTCCATCGGCCTGGAGTCGGCCGTCTACACGGCGCTGCTGATCGGGCTGAGCGTCTACGGCGCGTTCCTGCTGGGCGGCGGCACCGTGATGCTGGCGCTGTTCGCCGTCGCGCTGGCCGGGACCGGGCTGCTGACCACCGTCGGCGTGATCGTCGCCATGGACACCTTCGGGCCCGTCTCGGACAACGCGCAGGGCATCGCGGAGATGTCCGGCGACGTCGAGGGCGCGGGCGCCCAGGTCCTCACCGACCTGGACGCGGTGGGCAACACCACCAAGGCGATCACCAAGGGCATCGCCATCGCCACGGCGGTGCTCGCCGCCGCCGCGCTCTTCGGTTCGTACCGCACCGAACTGGCCCAGGCGCTCACCGACGCGGACCAGAGCGCGGGCAAGATGCTGGAACTCGTGGACATCGCCCAGCCCAGCACGCTGGTCGGGCTGATGTTCGGGGCCGCGGTGGTGTTCCTGTTCTCCGGGCTCGCCATCAACGCCGTGTCCCGCTCCGCGGGTTCGGTCGTCTTCGAGGTGCGGCGGCAGTTCCGGGAGCGTCCGGGGATCATGGACCACACCGAGCAGCCCGAGTACGGCCGGGTGGTGGACATCTGCACCAAGGACGCGCTGCGGGAGCTCACGACTCCGGGGCTGCTGGCCGTGATGGCGCCGATCCTGGTCGGCTTCACCTTCGGGGTCGGTGCGCTGGCGGCGTTCCTCGCCGGGGCGATCGGCGCCGGCACCCTGATGGCCGTCTTCCTCGCCAACTCGGGCGGCGCCTGGGACAACGCGAAGAAGCTGGTGGAGGACGGCCACCACGGCGGAAAGGGCAGCGAGGCCCATGAGGCCACCATCATCGGCGACACGGTCGGCGACCCGTTCAAGGACACCGCGGGCCCGGCGATCAACCCGCTGCTGAAGGTGATGAATCTGGTGGCGCTGCTGATCGCACCGGCCGTGGTGCAGTTCAGCTACGGCGAGGACAAGAGCGTCGGCGTGCGGGTGGTGGTCTCGTTGGTCGCCGTGGCGGTCGTCGTGGGCGCCGTGTACCTGTCCAAGCGGCGCGGTGTCGCCGTGACGGACGAGAACACCGCCGAGCGGCGCGCCGAGCCCTCCGACCCGCCGGTCGATCCCGCGGATCCGGTGGACCCGGTGGCTGCCTCGTAGCCCCTGGGCACCGGGCCGGAGCGGGCGGCCGGCACCGGTTCGCGGCGGTACCGCCGCAGGGCCGGGCCAGGGCCGTACGACGGCCGCGAGCGGTGGCCGTCAACCGGCGAGCGGGCGGGA
This sequence comes from Streptomyces sp. NPDC007025, assembly GCF_042869455.1. NCBI lineage: Bacteria > Bacillati > Actinomycetota > Actinomycetes > Kitasatosporales > Streptomycetaceae > Streptomyces > Streptomyces sp. NPDC007025. The sequence goes on from NZ_JBIAFT010000008.1 coordinate 141,629, forward strand.
CGCGTTGGCGTCCCGCCCGCTCGCCGCGTCTCCCCGGGCCACTTCCGGTATGCCCGCCCGCGTCCCGTCCGCCGGGAGCACGGGAGCACGGGAGCACGGGAGCACGGGAGCACGGGAGCACGGGAGCACGGGAGCACGGCAGGACGGGCGGCGCGGGAGCGTGTGGGATGTCGCGCCCAACTGTTGGTGCAAATGGCTGCAATAGTAGGCATAAGGTTCTTCCGGCTCGTCGTCACTCCCGCTCTGGCGTGTATGTTCCGGGCCGAACAGCCATGGAAGGGACCGATCCGGTGAACAAGAAGCTCGCGGCGGCGCTGTCCGGCGGTGCGGCGCTCGTACTCGCGCTGACTGGTTGCAGTGACGACAGTGGCAAGACCGACGACTGGGCCAAGCAGGTCTGCGACGACCTCCAGCCTCAGCTCAACAAGATCGATCAGGCCAACGCCTCGATCGCCGACGCGTCCCAGGCGACCAAGTCCCCCGAAGAGGTCAAGAAGGCCGACTCCGCCGGGTTCCAGAAGGTCTCCGACGCGTACCAGGCCATGGCCTCTGCGGTGAAGAAGGCGGGGGCGCCTCCCGTGGACGACGGCGAGACGCTGCAGAAGGACGCGGTCAAGGAACTGGACCACATCGCGGACCAATACCACGACCTCAAGGTCGCCACCGACAAGCTCCCCACCGACGACAAGTTCGACGAGGGGCTCGACTCCGTGGCCGCCAAGCTCAAGTCCCTGGGGCAGAGTGGTGACAAGGCCCTCCAGGAGTTGCAGAAGGGCGAGGTCGGCAAGGCGATGGGCAAGCAGGAGAGCTGCAAGAAGACGGGTGTGACCAAGGGCGGCTCCTGAGGACACGGCGACCCGCGCCCCCGGCGGCGTGGCGGCCCGGGAGCGAAGGAGAATGGCGCGGGTGAGCACTGACGCACTTCCCGAGCCCACGACCGAGAGCACCCGCAGGGTGCGCGAGGCATTGACCGCCGCGGGATTCACCGCCGACGGCCTTCTGGACCTCCTCGGTGCCCCCGCCTACGCGGCCCTCGCCCGCGGCGAGACCGTCCCGGCGCTGCGCGCCACCCGGGACGGGGGTCCGCTCGCGATGCTGACCCGCCTCTTCCTGCTGCAGCAGGCCGTGCCGTACCGGAGCGCGCGTGCCGTGCTGCCCGTCGACGCGGTACTGGCCGACCGCTGGCTGGAGCGGGTGCCGGACCCGGCCGCGGCGGAGGGCCCCGCGGAAGCCGTACGCGCCACTGTCGACGTGCGCCCCTACAGCGGCCCGGAGGGCCAGGACTGGTGGGTCGTCAGCGACAGCGGCTGCGCCGTGGGCGGTGCGGGCGGCGTGGGCGGCCCACGCGAGTCGGGCGAGCCCGGCGGTGCGGGCGGGGCCGGCGCCGCCCGCCCGGGGGAGGACGTGGTGCTCGGCGTCGGCGGCGCCTCCACCACGCTGGCCGGGATCATGGTGCCCACCCCGGCCGACCGCGCGCTGGATCTCGGCACCGGGTCCGGGATCCAGGCGCTGCACGCCGGCCGGTTCGCCACGCAGGTCACCGCCACCGACCTCAATCCGCGGGCGCTGCGCTTCGCCCGGCTGACTCTCGCGCTGTCCGGTGCCGCCGAGCCGGAGCTGCGCGAGGGCTCGCTGTTCGAGCCGGTGGCCGGCGAGGAGCCGTACGATCTGATCGTCTCCAACCCGCCGTTCGTGATCTCCCCGGGGGCCCGGCTGACCTACCGCGACGGCGGCATGGCGGGCGACGACATGTGCCGCCACCTCGTCCAGCAGGCGGCCCGCCATCTGGCTCCGGGCGGCTACTGCCAGCTGCTGGCCAACTGGGAGCACCAGGAGGGTGCGGACTGGCGGGACCGCGTCCGCTCCTGGGTGCCGCCGGGGTGCGACGCCTGGATCGTGCAGCGGGAGGTGCAGGACGTCACCCAGTACGCGGAACTGTGGCTGCGCGACGCGGGCGACCACCGGGACGGCGCCGCCGCGTACGCGGAGCGCTATGACGCCTGGCTGGACGAGTTCGCGGCACGCGGTACCAAGGCGGTCGGGTTCGGCTGGGTCACGCTGCGGCGCACGGACGCCGAGTCCCCCTCTGTGCGTGCCGAGGAGTGGCCGCACCCGGTCGAGCAGCCGCTGGGTGAGGTGATCCGGACGCATTTCGAGCGTCAGGACTTCCTGCGCCGGACCGGTGACGCGGAGCTGCTGGAGTACCGCTTCCTCCTCGCGGACGAGGTGGTCCAGGAGCAGGTCGGGGCACCCGGTGCGGAGGATCCGGAGTACGTGGTGCTGCGGCAGAACCGGGGGATGCGGCGGGCGACGACGGTGGACACGGTCGGCGCCGGGTTCGCCGGGGTGTGCGACGGGACGCTGACCGCGGGCCGCATCCTGGACGCCATCGGCCAGCTCCTGGGTGAGGATCCGGCCGAGCTGCGGGCGCGCACACCGGAGTCGATCAGACTCCTGGTCGAACAGGGGTTCCTGACACCGGTGCTGGACTGACACTCCCGAGGGACGGCGGTCGGACCGCCGGGAGCCGGATGGCCGGGAGTCAGAAATCAGGAGCCGGGCTCGCCGGAGCCGATCCCGGTCCACCGAAGTCCACCGAAGCGGCCCGCCGGGGTCAGAGCAGGTTCCGGGCCACGGTCCAGGCGACGGCGGCGCTCAGTACGGCCACCTTGCCGCGGGTGCTCATGCGCGGGGCCCAGCGCCGGCCGCGCAGCCCCTCGGAGAGCCAGCGGCCGGAGAGGTAGACGGCGACGGGCAGGCCGACGGTGAGCAGCGCGGCGTTGTCGTGCAGTGCGGCGGTGACATCGCCGTGCATCAGGTCGTAGGCCATCCGCGTGCCGCCGCAGCCGGGGCAGAGCAGTCCGGTGGCCCAGTTGAAGGGGCAGCGGGGCAGCAGGTTGCCCGAGGTGTGCGGGTCGGTGCCCCACAGATAGCAGGCGCCTGCCAGGCCGGCCGCCGCCGTGGCGAGCGGCGGGGCGGCCGGGTGGGAGAGGGCGGCGCGGAGTCGGCCCACGGCAGCAGGGACGTCGATGATCGCCATGGGTGCCTCCCCTCGTGTCGCGGCGCCCTCCCCCGGGGCGTTCGGCAGCCTCAGCCACGCAGGATGCGGCCGTCGCTGTCGGTGCGGCTGTCGCTGGTCAGGAAGATGATGCCGTCGACCAGCGACCAAATGCCCAGGCCTCCGCAGGTGAAGAGCTGGGCTATGCCCATGCCCACGTGGCCGGTGTAGAACCGGCCGATTCCCAGGCCGCCGATGAAGAGCTGGAGCACCCCCGCGACGATCTTGGACTTGTCGGAGAGCGGACGTCCGTACGGGTCGTAACCGTACGGAGCGTTCGGGTCCCCGGTGTACTGGCCGGGCATGGCGCCCATCGGCTGCTGCTGCGGGTAGCCGTACGCCGGCTGACCGGGCGGCTGGTTGTAAGGGTTCTGTCCCGGCTGCTGGGGATAGCCGTAGCCGGGCTGATTCGGGTCGGACACAAGACCTCCGAGGTCGAGCGGTACCTGGTGATGTGCCCCGGACATGTTGCCAGAGCCGCCGAGCGGCGGGACGGCTGGTTGTCGGGTTACCGTTCGAGTGGCGTTGCCGACTTTTCCCGTTTGACATGGGGGCGGGAGGTACCGTCACACTCCGCAGCGATAGCGCTGCGGAGTGATTCCTCGAAACCGACCGGAGAGAAGAGCAGAAGTTGTCCCCGACCCACGAGACAGCAAATGGTGGGCGCCGACTTGTGATCGTCGAGTCGCCTGCCAAGGCCAAGACGATCAAGGGCTATCTCGGCCCTGGCTACGTTGTCGAGGCCAGTGTCGGGCACATCCGCGACCTTCCCGGCGGTGCGGCCGAGGTTCCCGCGAAGTACAAGGGTGAGCCCTGGGCCCGCCTCGGCGTCAACGTCGATCATGATTTCGAGCCGCTGTACGTCGTCAACAGCGACAAGAAGGACCAGGTCAAAAAGCTCAAGGAGCTGCTGGCCGAGTCCGACGAACTGCTGCTCGCCACTGACGAGGACCGCGAGGGCGAGGCCATCGCCTGGCATCTGCAGCAGGTGCTCAAGCCCAAGGTCCCGGTCAAGCGGATGGTCTTCCACGAGATCACCAAGGACGCCATCCAGAATGCCGTCCGCAATCCCCGCGACCTCAACCAGCGGCTGGTCGACGCGCAGGAGACCCGCCGCATCCTGGACCGGCTGTACGGGTACGAGGTCTCGCCCGTGCTGTGGAAGAAGGTCATGCCGCGGCTGTCGGCGGGCCGGGTCCAGTCCGTGGCCACCCGGCTGGTCGTGGAGCGGGAGCGGGAGCGCATGGCGTTCCGCTCCGCCGAGTACTGGGACCTGACCGGCACGTTCGCGACGGGGCAGGCGGGGGATGCCTCGGCGCCGGCGGGCTCGGGTGCGGGTTCCGGCACGGGTGCCTCCGGTGACCCGGCGACCTTCGGGGCGCGGCTGACCACGGTCGACGGGCGCCGTGTCGCCCAGGGCCGGGACTTCGGTGCGGACGGCCGGCTCAAGGACCAGTCCGCCGTCCTCCATCTGGACGAGGAGGGCGCCCGCTCGCTGGCGGCGGCACTGGAGAACACCGAGTTCGCCGTCCGGTCCGTCGAGTCCAAGCCCTACCGCCGCTCGCCCTACGCTCCCTTCCGTACGACGACTCTTCAGCAGGAGGCGAGCCGGAAGCTCGGGTTCGGCGCCAAGTCGACCATGCAGGTGGCGCAGAAGCTGTACGAGAACGGCTTCATCACCTACATGCGTACGGACTCCACCACGCTCTCCGACACGGCCGTCTCGGCCGCCCGCTCCCAGGTCACCCAGCTCTACGGGGCCGACTACCTGCCGGAGAAGCCGCGCACCTACGCGGGCAAGGTCAAGAACGCGCAGGAGGCCCACGAGGCGATCCGCCCCTCGGGCGACCGGTTCCGCACGCCTGCGGAAACGGGCCTGACCGGGGACCAGTTCAAGCTCTACGAGCTGATCTGGAAGCGGACCGTCGCCTCCCAGATGAAGGACGCCGTCGGGCAGTCGGTGACGGTGAAGGTCGGCGGCCGGTCGGCGGACGGCCGGGACGCCGAGTTCAGCGCCACCGGCAAGGTCATCACCTTCCACGGCTTCCTCAAGGCGTATGTGGAGGGCGCCGACGATCCCAACGCGGAACTGGACGACCGGGAGCGGCGGCTGCCGCAGGTCGCCGAGGGCGACCCGCTGCGCTCCGAGGAGATGTCCGTCGACGGCCACGCGACCAAGCCCCCGGCCCGCTACACCGAGGCGACGCTGGTCAAGGAGCTGGAAGAGCGCGAGATCGGGCGCCCCTCCACCTACGCGTCGATCATCAGCACCATCCTGGACCGGCGTTACGTCTTCAAGAAGGGCACCGCGCTGGTGCCGTCCTTCCTGAGCTTCGCGGTGGTCGGGCTGCTGGAGAAGCACTTCGGCCGGCTCGTGGACTACGACTTCACCGCCCGGATGGAGGACGACCTCGACCGCATCGCCGCGGGCAACGCGGAGGCCGTGCCGTGGCTGCGGCGCTTCTACTTCGGCGAGGGCGGGGAGGAGACCGGTGCGGCCGCCACGGCGGGCAACGGTGACGGCGACCACCTCGGCGGCCTCAAGGAACTCGTCTCCGACCTCGGCGCCATCGACGCCAAGGGCGTGTCCTCGTTCCCCGTCGGCGAGGGCATCATGCTGCGCGTCGGACGGTACGGCCCCTATGTGGAAGGGCCCAGCCAGCAGGAGGGCGAGCCGGGCCGGCGTGCCGACGTCCCGGACGACCTGCCGCCGGACGAGCTGACCGTCGACTACGCCAAGGAGCTGCTGGCCAAGCCCAGCGGCGACTTCGAACTCGGGACCGACCCGGAGACCGGCCGCCCGATCGTGGCACGGGACGGGCGCTACGGGCCGTATGTGACCGAGGTGCTGCCCGAGGGCACGCCGAAGACGGGCAAGAACGCGGTCAAGCCGCGGACGGCTTCGCTGTTCCGTTCGATGTCCCTGGACACCATCACGCTGCAGGACGCGCTCAAGCTGCTGTCGCTGCCGCGGGTCGTCGGGGTCGACCCCGAGTCCGGCAACGAGATCACCGCGCAGAACGGGCGCTACGGCCCCTATCTGAAGAAGGGCACCGACTCCCGCTCGCTGGAGAGCGAGGAGCAGATCTTCGGCATCACGCTGGAGCAGGCGCTGGAGATCTACTCCAAGCCCAAGCAGCGCGGCAGGGCAGCGGCGAAGCCGCCGCTCAAGGAGCTGGGGACCGATCCGGAGACGGAGCGTCCCGTGGTGGTCAAGGACGGCCGGTTCGGGCCGTACGTGACGGACGGCGAGACCAACGCGACCCTGCGGCGGGACGACGACGTCGAGACCATCACCGCCGAGCGGGGCTTCGAGCTGCTGTCCGAGAAGCGGGCCAAGGGCCCCGCCAAGAAGAAGGCGCCCGCGAAGAAGACGCCCGCGAAGAAGACGGCGGCGAAGAAGACGGCGGCGAAGAAGGCGCCTGCCAAGAAGACGGCGGCGAAGAAGACGGCCACCAAGACCGCCACCAAGACCGCCACCAAGGCGGCCACCAAGGCGCCCGCGAAGTCCGCGAAGAAGACGGCCGCCAAGAGCACCGCGAAGAAGACGCCCGCCGAGAAGTCCGCGGAGGAGTGAGCCGGCCCGGCGCCGCCGCACCGTGGCACGTCGCGGACCCCGGACTCCGGGGTCCGCGACGCCGGGCCAGGACGCGGGGACGTCAGGCTGCCGGGACGCCGGGACGCCGGAGGGACCGAGGAGCGCGCCGCGGCGGTGTGACGACGCAGCGGTTGCGGAGCTGTAGCACACAGATGTTCGGGTACGGATCCAGGTGCCGGCCTCCTCCCTATACGCTGGCGGGATGAAGTCTTCGCCCCCAACTGCCCCGGACGACGCCCTCGCAGCGGAATCCCGCGAGGGTGCCGTGACCGCGCTGCTGCGTTTCCCCCCGCTGCGGCGGCTGTGGACCGCGCAGTTCACCAGTGGGATCGGCGACATGCTGGGCCTCCTGGTGCTGCTGCTGCTGGCGATGCAGGCGGCGGCCGTGCGCGGCGTGGCGGGAGACCCGGTCTTCGGCGGCGGATACCGCGGCATGGCACTGGTCGTGGCCACGGTCTTCGGGCTGCGGCTGCTGTCCACGCTGCTGTTCGGCGCCGTCCTGCTGGGCCCGGTCTCCGCGCTGGTCAGCGGAGTCAAGGAGAACCGCGGGACGAGAGTCGCAACGCAGACCGGAACGGACTCCGGGACGAACCCCGCACCGCACGCCGGTGCGGACGACGGAACGAGCCCCGGGGCGGACGCCGGGAAGAGCGGCGTCCCGGCCCGCGACGGCGAGACCAGCGGCGGCGGGTCCGGCGCCGGAAAGAAGATCCTGGACCGGCGGTGGACGCTGTTCGGCGCCGACGCACTGCGTGTCGCCGCACTGATCATCGCACCGCTGTGGGTCGACTGGACGCCCGGCAGCGCGTTCGCCGTCGTGCTCATCACCGTCTTCGTGACGGGCGTCGCCGAGCGGGTCTCCACCGTGACCAGGGACAGCGCGGCCCCCGCACTGCTGCCGGCCGCGCCGCCCGAGGGCACGGCCCTGCGGCCGCTGCCGGACCACAGCGAGGCGCTGCGCCGCCTGTGGCTGCGCTCCGGCTTCGTGGCACTGCCCGTCGCGGCGGCGGGACTCGTCGTCGTCACCCTGCTCAGCAATCTGCTCGCCACGGGGGTCGACTGGTTCGGCTCGCACCAGGCCGCGCTCGCCTCGTACGTGGCGGCCGGCCTGTTCGCCGCGGCGGCCGCCGTCGGGTACTTCCTCGAACTGCCCGACGGGCAGACCCCGCGCCCCCGCTCCCCGCTGGAGGGCCTGCGCCGGCCCCGGACGGCGGACGGCGGCTCCGACAAGGGGCGCACGGGAGCCGTGCCGCTCCTCGTCGTCGCCGGTGGCGCCGTGGGCGGAGCCATCGCCTCGGCAGTCGCCCTCGCCCCGCTGCAAGCCGCCGACCTGGGCGGCGGGCCCGTCGCCTTCGGGCTGCTCGCGCTGATGCTGACCGGCGGCACCGTCGCCGGGATCCGACTGGCGCCGCACACGGTGCCGTCCCTCTCCCGGCGCCGGCTGCTCGCGCTCGTCACCGGGCTGACCGGCATCCTGCTGCTGGCCGCCGGACTGGTGCCCGACACCGCGACCGTCATCGCGCTGGCCCTGCTGGCCGGGCTCGGCGGCGGCATCGCGGCCAACACCCTGCACACCCTGCTCGACCAGGAGACCGAGGAATCCCGCCGCGCCCGGGCGACCGAGCACCTCCAGGCGGTCGTCCGGCTGTCGCTGGCCGTGGGCGCGATCGTGGCGCCCGTACTGGCCGCGTTCATCGGTCCGCACCGGGTGGAGAACGGGTCGTTCGTCTTCGACCATGGCGGCGCCTCGTTCACGCTGATGCTGGTCGGCGCGCTGCTGCTGCCCGTCGGGGCGATCCTGCTGGGCCGCACCGACGACCGGCAGGGCGTGCCGCTGCGGCGCGATCTGGTGGCGGCGTTCGGCGGCGGCCGCCCCCGGCAGACCCCGGCCGGGAGCGGATTCTTCCTGGTCCTGGAGGGCGGCGACGGCGCGGGCAAGACCACGCAGGTGGACGCGCTCGCCGACTGGATCCGGGCCAAGGGCCACGAGGTCGTCGTCACCAAGGAGCCCGGCTCCACCCCGGTCGGCAAGCGGCTGCGCTCGATCCTGCTGGACGTCTCCTCGACCGGGCTCTCGCACCGCGCCGAGGCCCTGCTGTACGCCGCCGACCGCGCCGAGCACGTGGACACGGTCGTCCGCCCCGCGCTGGAACGCGGCGCAGTGGTCATCTCGGACCGCTACGTCGACTCGTCCGTCGCCTACCAGGGCGCGGGCCGCGACCTGTCCCCCGCGGAGATCGCCCGGATCAACCGCTGGGCGACCGACGGACTGGTGCCGCACCTGACCGTGCTGCTCGACGTCGCGCCCGAGACCGCCCGCGAGCGCTTCACGGAGGCGCCGGACCGGCTGGAGTCCGAACCGGTCGAGTTCCACCAGCGGGTCCGGTCCGGCTTCCTCACCCTCGCGGCCGCCGACCCGGCCCGCTACCTCGTCGTCGACGCCGGGCAGGAGCCCGGGAACGTCACCACCGCCGTCCGGCACCGGCTCGATCAGGTGCTGCCGCTCTCCGAGGCCGAGAAGAAGGCCCAGGAGGAGGCACGCAAGCGGGCCGAGGAAGAGGCGCGGCGGCGCGCCGAGGAGGAGGCCCGCCGCAAGGCGGAGGAGGAGCGCAAGGAGCGCGAGCGCCAGGAGCAGTTGGAGAAGCTCCGCCGCGAGGAGGAGGAGCGCAAGCGCCGCGAAGCGGAACTGGCGCGCCAGCGTGAGGAGGCCCGCCGGGCGGAGGAGGCCCGGAAGCAGGCCGAGGAGGCCCGCCGGATCGCCGAGGAGGAACGCGAGCGGCGTGAGGCCGAGCAGCGGGCCCACGAGGAGGAGCAGGAGCGGCTGCGCAAGCGTGCCGAGGAGGAGAAGCGGCTCCGGGCCGAGGCCGAGGAGCGTCGCCTGGAGCGGCAGCGCAAGGCCGAGGAAGCCCTGCTGAAGGCCGAGCAGGCGCGGGCCGCCGCGGCCGCCGAGGCCAAGGCCAAGGCCGAGGCGGACGCGGAGGCGGAGGCGGAGGCCGCGGAGCGGGCGCGGCGCGAGGGGGCCGACGCGCACGCCGCGCAGTCCGCCGAGGCGCCGGGTGCCGACTCCGCTTCCGGCGCCGGTGCGGCATCCGGGGGTTCCGCTTCCGGTACGCCGGTTTCCGAGGACCGCTCGCCGGACGGCGCCGAGGCGGACACCGCGCAGATCCCGCACGTGGGCTCGCGGGACGAGGCCCCCGGTCCGGACGCGGAGGACACCACGCAGTTGCCGCGCCCCGGCAGCGGCCCGTCCGACGACGAGACGACCGTGCTGCCCCAGGTCTCCGACGGGTCCGGCGGGCAGAACGGCGGGGCGGACAGCGACACGACGACGGCGGTCCCCCGGGTCCCCGAGTCCCAGGACGCGGGCGAGACGGCCGTCCTCCCGCAGGTGGACCCCCGGGAGCGGTACGCGGACGCGGATTCCGCCTCCGGTTCCGGTTCCGCCTCCGGTTCGGACGACGCCGAGGACCGTACCCGGGAGCTGCCCCAGGTCGACGAGGGGGAGCGCCCCCGCCCCTCCTGGGCGGAGGACACCCCCATGGACGACGTCCCCACGCTGGCGGACGAGCTGCTGGGCCCGCACGACCCGCAGCACGACGAGGACCGCCGCCGTCGCTGACGGCGGACGGCATGACGGCTGAGGGCGGACGACCGGCCGGCGGGCCCCTGGCCCGCCGACCCGTCCGCCGGCCGCTGAGGGTGTCGGGGGCCGTCGCTCGGCCGACCGCGCCGTCGACTCGGCCGGGTGCGCGCAGCACCCCGGCCGGAACCCCGGACGTCGCCCCGGCCCGGCCCTCGGCGGGCCGTCCCGCCCCGGCATCCGGCGGACCCGGCTGTCACCGCCATCCGCGACAATGGTCCCCATGGCGGTGTGGGACGACCTGGTGGGCCAGGACAGGGCAGCGAAGCAGCTCGTCGCTGCCGCGCGGGACGCGGACGCGTATGTGACGGCGGAGGCCGCGGCGCACGGCTCCGCGGACCTGTCCGGCTCCGCGATGACCCACGCCTGGCTCTTCACGGGACCGCCCGGTGCGGGCCGCGAGCAGGCGGCCCGCGCGTTCGCGGCGGCGCTCCAGTGCGTCAGCCCGGACCGGGCGCTGGGCGGCAGCCCGGGATGCGGCTTCTGCGAGGGCTGCCATACGACGATGGTCGGCACCCACGCGGATGTCGAGATCGTCCGCACCGATCTGCTGACCATCGGCGTGAAGGAGACGCGCGCACTGGTGCGCGGGGCGCAGATGTCCCCCTCGGGCGGCCGCTGGCAGGTGATCGTCCTGGAGGACGCCGACCGGCTGACCGAGGGCGCCGGCAACGTGCTGCTGAAGGCCGTCGAGGAACCGGCGCCGCGCACGGTGTGGCTGCTGTGCGCGCCGTCCACCGAGGATGTCCTCCCCACCATCCGGTCCCGCTGCCGGCAGCTGGCGCTGCGCACGCCCCCGGTCGACGCGGTGGCGGACCTGCTGGTGCGGCGGGACGGGATCGCGCCGGAGACGGCCGCGTCCGCGGCACGGGCCACCCAGGGGCACATCGGCCATGCGCTGCGGCTGGCCACCGACGAGCGGGCCCGCGCCAGACGGCAGGCGGTGCTCAAGCTGCCGTCCCGGGTCGACGACGTGGGCAGTGCGCTGCGGGCCGCGCAGGAGCTGATCGACGCCGCGACGGAGGACGCCAAGCAGGTCGCCGAGGAGCTGGACGCCAAGGAGACCGAGGAACTGCGGGCCGCCCTCGGCGCGGCGGAGGGCAAGCGGCTGCCGCGCGGCACGGCGGGGGCGATGAAGGAACTGGAGGACAAGCAGAAGCGCCGCGCCACCCGCACCCAGCGCGACTCGCTCGACCTCGCGCTCACCGACCTGACGGCGTTCTACCGCGACGTGCTGGCCCGCCAGTTGGGTTCGTCCGTCGCCCTGTCGCACGACGACGCGGCCGGGACGATCGGTCAACTCGCCGCGACGTCCCGTCCGGAGCAGACGCTGCGCCGGATCGAGGCGATCCTGGAGTGCCGCAGGACGCTGGACCGCAATGTCGCCCCGCTGCTGGCGGTGGAAGCGATGACGATGGCGCTGCGGGCCGGCTGACCCCCTGTCCGACGCGGCCCCCGGCGACAACTGGCTGCCTGTCAGGCTCCGGCCACCGGACGACCGCGGCCCACGGGCTGCCGGGAGAGCGGCGTGAGCCGATCGGCACGACCGGCACGGCCACACAGGGGGCGGCCGGGAGCGGCGCCGACCGGCGGACTGACGCGCCACAGCGCCCCCGCGGGCGACGGGCAGGTGCCCGGCTGGGTACGCTCCCAGCACGTGCCGCCGCCGGAGGGATGCCCCATGAGTCAGCCACCCGCCTCCCGTATCCGCTACGGGGGCGCGTCCCGCGGCTGTTCCGGGACCCGGTCCCGCGGCCGTCTCGGGAGCGCCGCGGTCCTCATGGCCACGGCACTGCTGCTCTCCGGCTGTTCGGACGACGACTCGTCCGAGCCGGGCACCGACCCCTCGGCGAAGGGCACCCACGCGGGCGCCGACGCCTCCCCGCTCGAACCGCTGCCCGCGAAGATCCCCGACGAGCTGCGCCCGTACTACGAGCAGAAGTTGTCGTGGCACGACTGCGGCCCGGCCCAGTTCGAATGCGCCACGCTGCGGGTGCCGCTGGACTACGACAAGCCGGGTGACGATCCCGGCGACGACGCGGCGACCGCGGGCCTGGCGGTGACCCGCACCAAGCAGCGCGGCAAGAAGCCGCCGGAGGGCGGTTCGCTGCAGGTCAACCCGGGCGGGCCGGGAGGTTCGGCGATCGAGTACGTGCAGCAGTCGGTGGCCCTGGCCTATCCGCAGCAGGTGCGGGAGCACTACACGCTGGTCGGCATGGATCCGCGGGGCGTCGGCCGCAGCGAGCCCGTCGAATGCCTCACCGACAAGCAGATGGACGCCTATACCCGGGTCGACCAGACTCCGGACGACGCCTCGGAGACCGACGCGCTCACCGCCGCGTACGAGAAGTTCGCCAAGGGGTGCGAGAAGCGCACCGGCAAGCTCCTCGGCCACGTCTCGACGGTCGAGGCGGCCCGGGACATGGACGTGCTGCGCGGCGTGCTCGGCGACCGGAAGCTCAACTACGTCGGCGCCTCCTACGGCACCTATCTGGGCGCCACCTACGCGGGCCTGTTCCCGGAGCGCTCCGGGCGGCTCGTGCTGGACGGCGCGATGGACCCCTCCCTCTCGGCGCGGCGCGTCAACCGCGAGCAGACGGCGGGCTTCGACACGGCGTTCAAGGCGTTCGCGCGCGACTGCGTGAAGATGTCCGACTGCCCGCTGGGCACGGACGGCGTCCAGCAGGCGGGCAAGAAGCTCAGCGCGCTCTTCGCCCGCGTGGACCGCGAACCCCTCAAGACCGACGACCCGGCGCGCACCCTCACCGAGTCCCTGGCCACCACGGGTGTGATCCGCGCCATGTACGACGAGGGCTCCTGGCCGATGCTGCGCGAGGCCCTGACCGCCGCTGGCAAGGGCGACGGCGCACCGCTGCTGGCGCTCTCCGACGACTACTTCGAGCGCGGCCCGGACGGTGAGTACAGCAACATCATGTACGCCAACCCGGCCGTGAACTGCCTCGACCTGCCCCCGGCCTTCTCCGGCGCGGCAGCGGCCCGCAAGGCCGTCCCCTCCTTCGAGAAGGCCAGCCCGGTCTTCGGCCGCGGATTCGCCTGGGCGGCGCTGAACTGCGCCGAGTGGCCGGTCGAGCCGACGGGCGCCCCGCACCGCATCGCTGCGAAGGGCGCCGACCCGATCGTGGTCGTCGGCACCACCCGCGACCCGGCCACCCCCTACCGCTGGGCCCAGGGCCTGGCCGGCCAGCTCTCCTCGGCCCGCCTCCTCACCTACAAGGGCGACGGTCACACCGCCTACCTCCGCGGCAGCGCATGCATCGACAAGGCCGTCGACGCCTACCTGCTGCAGGGCAAGCCCCCCGAGGACGGCACCACCTGCGGCTGACCCCGCCACCCCCGTCCCGACCACCCCCGCAAACCCTGTAGACTTATCGCCGCAGCGGCCCCCAGACTGGCCGTACGCACACTGCCGCCTTAGCTCAGTCGGCCAGAGCGACGCACTCGTAATGCGTAGGTCTCGGGTTCGAATCCCGAAGGCGGCTCCGAGAAGGCCCAGGACGGATAGCCTCTGACCTGGGCCTTTGTGCTTTTCTTGATCCATTCTCGGCGGTGATGTGTCCCGTTCGGGGCACCATGATCGCCACCGGTGGACAACCGGTGGACAGGCGTGCAGCGGGCGTGCAAAGCGGTGGACAGGCGGGGGCCGGCCGACCGGCAACGGGGAGGCGACTTCAAGAGCGCATCTGCGGTCGACGGGCCGTAATCCGTCGTGAGTGCTCTTGGGGGGTTCCTATAAACCGACGTCGTCACCGCGCCGCCTGGTAGAGAATCGGTCGGTCGGAAGATCACGGTGGAGGGGGCGGTCGTGAACGTGATGCGCTTCGACGCGGAGGTCGGCGAATTCGTCCTCGGCGTCCGGGAGGAGAGCGTCCAGCTCCTTCGGGGCATGGGCACGATCTGTCTGCAGGTCGGGCTGGATGTGAAGGCACCCAGTGCGACGAAGGCCGGCAGGTTCCTGGCTCTCCAGACCGACCTGTACGGGATCGCGAACCCCTACCAGCGGACGCTCGTCGGACGGGGCACGGAAGTGCTCGCGTTCACGCCGGAGACCGGAGTCGAGCGGCCCGTCCTCAAGTTCCTCCTCACCTCGGCCCAACTCCACGCCATCAACGAGGCTCGCGACGGCGACCTCCGAATGGAACTGGAGGTCACCGGCACGCTTCCGCAGGCCCCCGGCTACCCCGGTAGCACGACGGAGGTCCTGCACTTCAGCGTGGCAAAGAGCCGCTGGATCGAACAGGTCTCCGCCCTCGGCCCCGCGGTCGCGTTCGAGATGCAGGTCCCGTTCCCGTTGGAGGACGACCCCCGCGCGACGCCCGCCCGGTTCCTGCGCTCAGCCCAGCGTCGACTCCTGGACGACGACATCGAAGGCGCGATCCTGGAGGCCCGTCGCGCGCTTGAATGGATCAAGGACCACAGCGGCTGGAAGTGGCCCGGCGGCAAGGACAGGTTGCAGCGCACGCAAGACGAACGTTGGGCTTGGATCCGTCTCGCCGTCGAGGACCAGACGAGCGCAGCGGTTCACAAGGACGCGGTGACGTCGGCGTTCAGCTACAGCCGGGACGAGGCGAAAGCGCTGATCGCCATCGCCGCAGCGCTGTTGACGGTCGTGGATGACCCTCTCTGAGCAGCCCAGCGAGGCCATGAAGCGGCTTCGCGCACAAGCCGGAGCCCCGGTCAGCTTCCCTCTGACCGGGGCTCCTTCTCCGTCCACCGTCAGGCGGAACGATTCTGCTGGGTCGGGTCGTCCTTACGTGGCGGCGCCATCCTCGGCAGGCGAGACGCGGGGTCTACCTGCGGCACGACGTCCGGAACAGCCGCCAGCGCCTTACGCGCATGAGGGACGAGCTGCACGACCTTCTCGGCGGCGTCACGCGCCAGGTCGTCGAGGACCGACTGGTAGATGTCCCGCGTGATCCGCGTGTCCGAATGGCCGAGGGTCTCCGAGACGACCTTGATGTCGACGCCCGCCGCGAGCATCAGCGTCGCAGCGACGTGCCGGAGGTCATGAAGGCGGATCGGCGGAAGGCCAGCCGCCTCCACGAGGCGCTCGAACAGATCGCTGACCTTGCCCGGGTGGAGGAGAGAGCCGTCCTCCTGGGTGAAGATCCGACCGGTGTTCTGCCAGCCCTCACCCCATGCCTCGCGCTCGGTCTGCTGGCGCGCCTTATGCGTGAGGAGGCCCTCGTTGGTCTCGCCGTCCAGGGCGATCAGTCGGAGGCCGCTGTCGGTCTTGGGCGCACCCTCGTGGACCTCCCAGCCGTCTTGGACGAGCTGCGTGGCGATGGCCAGCGAGCAGTGCTTCGCGGAGTAGTCCTCCCAGCGCACACCGCACGCCTCTCCTCGCCGAGTACCGCGAAACGCAATGAGTCGCCAGAGCAAGTACAGCCGGTCTCCCGCGACGAAGTCGAGGAAGACGGCGGTCTGCTCCGGGGTCCAGACCATGACCGGCGACGGCCGCTTACCGGTCTCCTGCCAACGAGCGATGCGCTCCTCGGTCCAGACGAGGGCCTTCGGCTTGGTACCGGGCAGCAGCTCGACGTGAGCGGCCGGGTTGAAGGCGGGCATGACCTGCTGAGCGATGGCGACGTTGAGCGCGGCCCGGAGCGTGTCGCGGATGTGAGGCTGGGTGTTCAGCCCGGTGACTCGACGGAACGGCGGCATCGCGTCGAGCTGTGCGCGGAACCACTTCCGGCGCGCCCGGTTCTCGGCTCCCTTATTCGGGGTGGCCTTCAGCTCGTCGGCGACCGCGCGTCGCTGGGCGTTCTGCTCCTGGATCTCGATGTTCCGCTCGTTGATGGCGTCGAACATCTTGTCGATGTGGTGGACTCGGAGCTTGTCGAGGCGAAGGTGCCCGAGGTGCGGCTTGAGGTGGACGCGGATGTCGCATTCGTAGCGCGACGCACCGCCACGGCGCAGACGTTTCCGCCCGGCCAGCCAGGTGTCGAGCCACTCCCCGACGGTGGTCTTCGAGTTGAGCGACTGACCCGTCTGGAACCGGCGACGGGTCTCGTCGTAGTCCGGCAGAGGGGCCTTCTCCTTGACGCAGTCCTCCAGCAGGTCGCTGATCTGCGTCCTGCCCCACGCGTCGTCCTCTTCAGGAATCGCCATGAGGGCGCGGACCTTGCCCAGCTCCTCCTGGGCCTTGGTGGAGGTCTCGAAGCCACCACGACGGAACCGCCGTCGTCGGCCGTCCTGGGCGGGGTCCAGCTCCTGGAACACCCCGAAGGTCCCGTGCCGTCGCGACTGGAGCTTCGGGCACGACGCCCCGAGGTCCTTGCCGGTCTCGGGGTCAGTGCACCGGCACCGTCGCGTGATGGTGCCCTTCTTCATTCACGCTCCTCAGCCTCGGGGTGTATGTGGGGCTCGTCGACAAAGGCGAGTCGGTCAGGAAGGGCCGGAGGGGTGAGGCCGCGCTGACGCATCCGCTCTCGGTACGCGCGCAGCTCTTGGGCGTCCTCGAAGGCGTGCGCCTCGTATCCCTCGGCCCGCTCAAGAAGCGTGGTTCGGCGACTGCGGTCCAGAGTGGTGCTGGCTACTCGTCGCCGCTCCTGCGCCAAGTCGTACGAGGACATCGACGCGGCAACGAGGTCGCCATGGTGTCGGAAGCTGTCGAGCACGTCCCGGGGCGAGCCCTCGGGGGCCGCATCATCCAGAGGTGTCTCACCTGTGAACCACGCGACCGCGTCCCAGGTGGACAGCTCGCGGCCCGGTAGAACCTCGACCGCCGCCGAAGAACCGAGCGGGAACAGCAGGGTGACCGGCGGGACGTCCAGTACGTCGGCAAGCATGACGACGTCCGCCACGCTGACGCTCGTCTTGCGTCCGGACTCCAGGTTCTTGATCGAGTGCTCGGTGATTTCCGGCATGCCGCGGGCCGCGCACTCCTGCGCGACCTCGGCCATCGTGAGGCCGGCGGCCCGGCGCGAGTCTCGTAGGCGCTGAGCGATCCGACCGGTGAACGCTGTCGACCATTGATCAGGTGTCATGGTGACACCCTAAGAAGCGAAAAGGCGCTGCCGCAACTCCGTGATACATCTTTCGCGTCACTACGGCACGCAGAAACGTCAGGAGAGTGTCATGGCAGCACCTAAGATGGCAGGAGCGGGGCGGGGACTGACGAGCGACGAGCTGCTCGCTCTTCCGGCGGTGATCGATCTCGACACCTCGAACAAGGCGCTGATGATCGGACGGTCCACCGGGTATGGGCTCGCGAAGCAGGGGGAGTACCCGGTTAAGGTGCTGCGCCTAGGGAACGCCTACCGAGTGGTCACGGCCGACCTGCTGAAGCTGCTGGGCTTGGGGCACCGGCACTCTGGAGTAAGCCAGGAGGCGAGCGACAGCGAGCGGCACGGCCTCGCTGCGTAGTCCGTACGCCGCGAAGGATGGCGCAGCCCCATCCGGCCAGTCTCGCAAGGGCAGGGAGCTTGCAGGGATGAGGTGCACGAACACCTTGATCAGAGGATGCCCCTCCACGACCACGGCCGCGGTCCGGATCGACCACGCAGACAGTCGATCCGAAACTGCGCCTGGCTCCGCCACTCCGCATTGCTGGCTGCGTGTTGCGCCGCGTACGTCACCATCCGCAGCTCACGGGCACGCGCGAGGATGGGGTAGCCCTCCCACGCAGCCACGTCATGTCCGTACACCGCACAGAACCGGTCGTACTCGCCGCTGCTGACGGCTCCGGTGGTCTTCGCGCGCACGGCGGTGGATACGAGGTCCCATTCTGGAGGCCCCACCGAGAAGCGCTCCAGGTCCATCATCAGGACCCCGTCGGCCGTGCGGACGATGTTGCCGGGCCATGCGTCGCCGTGCACAGCCCGGTCGGGGAGACCGGCCGGCCGCTCGGCCCAGGCTGCTGCGAGGTCGCGGTGAAGAGCGCGCAGCCACTCCTTGTCATCATCGCGAATCGTGGTGGCCGCTTGCAGCCGTTCGTCGACCCGGATGAAGGGGTCGAGGTACCCCAACTCGATGTCTGGTGTGGGCAAGGAGTGGAGCTGTGCGAGGAGCTGAGCGACGTCTTCAACGGAGCCGTGCTCCTGCGGGGGGAGTTCTGCCCAGAAGGTGACGGGTCTGCCGCCTGCCTCGACCGGCTGCTCCACGTCGACCAGACGAATGGCGGGGACGTTCTCCTGGTCGAGCCAGCGTGCGACGCGCACCTCGCGGGCTGCCGCAGCACTCTGTCCTTCCCGGGCGATCCGCACGATCACCCCTTGATGAGGCAGCCGCCATATCTGGTTCTCGGCCAGGCGAAGAGGTTCCGCTCCGGCGGAGTCCAATCCGACTGCGGAACATGCCTGCTTCAGGGCGTGACGCGCCGGTGCGGCTGCCGAAGAAGTCATGCCGAAACCGTAGCGGCGATCCGATCTCGCAGCGCTGAAGCCTCCTGGACGGTCCGATGCTTCGAGGCGAAGCGGCCGAGCTGCCGCAGATCGTCGGCAGCGCGCCGGGAGGTGAGCCGGCCTACCTCGTTGAGGGCGTCGTGGCCGAGCGCCGCCGCCTGGCGAGGGTCACCCTTGGCCATGAGCAGAGAGGCCAGCTTCGTCCGTGAGATCGCACGAGACCGTTTGTAGGCGTCTGCGTGTCCCTTCACCGCTGTGTCGAATCGACGAGCGGCCCGGCCCGGGTCCTGCCCGGCCAGGATCGCGAGATCGAACAGGGCGTGAGCCGTGTCCCCGTTGTGCTGCGCCTCGTCGTAGTAGGCCATCCACGACGGGTCCTCGGCGGGCCGGGCCCGGGTGAACGCTTCGTCCGCGGCGCCGACGGCCGCCATGGTGTCGCGGACATTCCCCATCTTCCCGAAGGCCCTGGCCCGCGCCGTGTGAAGCATCGCCTGCTCTGTCGCCGTCAAGCGGTCGGAGCGCACGAGCCCCTTCTCGGCGTAGGTGAGGCCGTCATCG
Organism: Streptomyces sp. NPDC007025; assembly: GCF_042869455.1. Classification (NCBI taxonomy): domain Bacteria; kingdom Bacillati; phylum Actinomycetota; class Actinomycetes; order Kitasatosporales; family Streptomycetaceae; genus Streptomyces; species Streptomyces sp. NPDC007025. The sequence continues at coordinate 160,846 of NZ_JBIAFT010000008.1, forward strand.
GGGGCTCCGATCCATACGGCTTGCCGTGCGAGGAACGAGTACGTCTTGGCCCGCAGATGCCAGTCGCCGGCCTCCTCGGCGCAATCCGCTGCGAATCGGAACGTCTTGGTGGCTTCGTCGTGGTGGTAGGCGTCGAAGGCAGAGGCGCCGACCACGATGCCGAGGCGCGATACGGCGGCGAACAGGTCGGTTCGTAGGTGCTCTGGGAACTGCGCTTGCAGCAGGCCGGCCGACCACTGCATCGCTCGGGCGGCCACGTCACGTACCACGCCCCCGCCACCCAGCTCGTTGTCCATGCTGCTGAGGGCGTTGGCCACGGCCAAGACCTGGTCGACGTGGCTCGGGTTGACGTGGGTCGGGAGAGACAGCTCGGCGGGCGCGAAGACATCGGTGAAGTTGAGAGGGGCTATGGCGGCGAGGCCGCCGATTCCGAGGAACGAGCGTCGAATCACGGGCTCATGGCTCCCAGGGCGAAGAGTCGGTTCGTCTCCGCCCAGGATGCGGCCTGCGGGCGCCTGAACGCGCACTTCCCCCCGGCGCGCGGAAGCCTTATCGGCATCGGCCCGCTTTTTATCGGCATCGCCGTCGCCGAAGACCATCGGCCACGCCCGGTCAAGGAGCCCACCCGTGCCGAGGGCGTCATCGAGCCGCTGCACCACGTCGCGACGACAGCTCGGGTACTTGCCCTTCTCAATCGACAAGATCATGTCGTCGCTGACCTGCACTAACCGACCAAGCGCCTTGGCCGACAGCCCCTGTTCCAGGCGAAGTCTGCGCAGCTCGCTGCCGAACCACTCCTGGGGGGACGCCCCCGGAACGAGCTGCTTCATTGGCTGCGGCATGTCCTGTCCCCGAAGTCGTCGATGCCGAACTCTTCACCTCTCGGCATCAGGCTCTGCACGTTCTCGGTGCGCTCTGCCTAAATGGTTGCTGATCGGTTCTAGACCAGTACACACCGCAACCCACCCCTGCTGAAGGGGTTCTGGCAGAACGGAGGAAGCAGCGATGGAACTACTCGTCGACACCCGCGAGCGGGATGCTTCTGTTCGAGCCACGTCCAGAAGTGTGGACGGCCAACTCGACATGAGTTTCAACGTCCGGGCCGAAGACCTGGGAACCGTCCGGGACATCGTCGCCGCGCACCTCTGCTGGTGGCGCGTCGACAACGGCACCGCGTTCCGCATGCTGACCGTGGTCAACGAACTGCTCACCAACGTCTTGCAGCACACCCCTGCGGACGCCGACGGGTGCCGGATGGCCAGCCTGCTCCTCCAGAAGGTGCCGGACGGCGTCACCGCCATCATCCGCGACCAGGACCCCCACCCGCCGGTGTACTCGTCGCCGGACCCCCTGGCCGAAGAGGGGCGTGGGCTGATGCTGCTCCGTGCCCTGGCCGACGACGCGTCCGTCTCCATGACCTCAGCGGGCAAGGACGTGTGGGTCTTCATAGGGACCCCGGAATCGACCGAGCACTTCTAGCCCCCACGGCCGGCACTTGGCCCTCCCCAGGAGTTCCCGATGTCCCTCACCGCTCTGGTACCGGAGAACGACGTGGTTCCTCCGCCAGCCAACGAGCCCGGCGTCCCGAAGTGGACACCTCCACTTGACGCCGGCAGCTTGAAGTTGGTCCTGGAGCGGATCACCGCATGGAAGCCCCTCGACGTCGAGGCGATCTTCGATGATCTCGACATGACGATCGGCAACCAGCCGCCGCCCGTGGCTGCGACCGGAGCATTGATCGAACGCCTCCGCGACCACCTGAAGCGACTCAGTGACATCGCTGTCGCTGACAAGCAGTTTGCTCCCACCGTAGAGATGGCCCGGCTCGTTGAACTGGGACGCCCTATGCGGGATGAGCGCACGCCGGCCGACCACCAGAAAGCTGTCGGCTTCGCTCGTCGCCTCGCTTTCGTGACCTCCGACCTGGTCGATGAACTGATCGAAGCCCGGTACATCAAGGGGCAGATCGAATGCTGACCGCCGCCGCAACGCTGCCTCGCCGCCCCGCCGTCTCCCTGCGCCCGGCTGCGGAAGCGTACGACTACGAATACTTCCGCAGCCGTCTCGCCGAACCTGCTCTCCTCGCGGACGCCGTAGCAGTCCGTGTTTTCCGGGCGCCGCTCCTCGCGGTCCCCGCCGGCGGGCCGCGCCGCGGCGGATACATGTCCTTCGATCTGCTGACGCACGCGACAGCGACGCATGCCCTCCTCGCGGAGCACCCCGGCTTCCCGCGCCTGCGCGTTCGATGGTCGCCATACCGCGAGACCTGCCACACCGTCGAGTGGGGCGACCCCGCTCCCGATTGGCGGGAGGACGATGCGGTCTTCGGACGCTTCTACGGCTACAGCGATGCAGCGATAGCCGCCTTCACGCAGCGGCACCACCAGACTCCCCCTTCGGCCACGCCCGCCCCGTGTTCCCCCACGGCACCGTAGCTGGCCGAAGAGGGCCCGACTTCCCACCCGAGAGGACGAGCACCATGTGTGCGCACAACCCGCCGTGCCCCACGGCTGAGGCTCCCGACAGGGAGGCCGCGCGGCCCCTCGCGCACCGGCCTGAGCAGGGCTGGAGCCTGCTGTGCAACGGAGTGCTCCTCTTCGAGGACACCGGTGAGCTGCTGCCGGACGGCCAGGTCATCGCCCCGCACCGCGCCCTCAACGTGGCGAGGGCAGTCGCGTGAAGCGGACCAGCGCGGCGCCCCGGCTGGTCCCGTACATCACCCAGCGCGAGGGCGAGTACGGCGGGCTGGAGTCGGAACTCACGCTGAGCATGAACGCCTTCGGCGCCGTGCGTCTCGCCTACCAGGACGAGACCCCGGCTGACCGCGGGCCCCGCGGTGAGCTGTGGGCCCGGTGCTCCCAGTCGCTGAACGCGGCCGGGAAGCCGACGGGCAGGCCGCAGTGGCGCATGGTCAATCCCGTCCGGCAGCGGGAGGCGATGGAGCAGCTTCGGTGCCAGGTCAGCTTCTGCCCGGCCGAGACCGACCAGGGCTACATCTTCCTCGCCGGGAATTCGGAAGGCGCTTCCCACCGTGCTGGTGAGCCGGTGAGGACGGCCCAGCCGCCGGTGTGCCTGAAGCACCTGCGACCGTCCATAGAGCTGTGCCCGCATCTACGGAAGGGGCACATCGCCTTCCGCGCGCGGGCGACGTCCCCCTGGGGCGTCATCGGCACCCGGTACCGCCTCACCGCCACCGGCCTGGAACCCCTTCCTGCCGACGACGATGACGCGCCCGTGGCGTACGGGCACCCCCAGTCGGGCTGGTTCCTGGCGAGCCAACTCATACGCGAACTGAGGGACTACGAGGTCGTCAATCTGGACGATCTTGTACCCGCCGCCTAGACGGCCGCCGGGGGCCCTGAGTGATACGGACGGGGCTCCTGGGCGGCTCACCACCGGCGCCGAACGGAGAGCGTTCGCCGATAGCCTCCCGGCCCACTGGCACACCGTGCCGACCTACCCCCTCCCCCTGAACACGAACGACCGAAGGAAGTCCATGACGAACACGACCGTCAAGCCCGACGAGGCGACCCGCCTGCGGAACAAGGTGGTGGACGAGCTGTGCGCGGACGGCAACATCTCCTCCTCGGAGATCGAAGCGGTGATGCGCAAGGTGCCGCGGCACGAGTTCACCCCCGCCGACACGCCGCTGGACAAGGCGTACGACACGTACGCCGCCGTGATCACCAAGACGGACGAGCACGGTGTGCAGATCAGCTCCGTCTCCGCGCCGCAGATTCAGGCCATGATGCTGGAGCAGGCGCAGGTGAAGCCCGGGATGCGGGTCCTGGAGATCGGCTCTGGCGGGCTGAACGCGGCCTACCTCGCCGAACTCGTCGGTGAGGACGGTGAAGTCGTCACCGTCGACATCGACCCCGAGGTCACCGACCGCGCGCGCCGGCTCCTGGACGACCACGGGTACGGTCGGGTGCACGTCGTCACTGTTGACGCCGCCGAGCCCATCCCGGACCTCGGTGAGGTCGACGTCGTGATGGTGACCGCCGGGGCCTGGGACATCTCCCCGGCCTGGACCGCGCAGCTCAAGTCCGGCGGCCGGCTCGTGGTGCCGCTGCGGATGCGGGGCCTGACCCGGTCGGTCTCCTTCATCCAGGTCGAGGGCGAGCACGGCCCCTACCTGGCGAGCGAGTCGGCGAAGATCTGCGGCTTCGTCCCGATGCAGGGCTCCACCGCCCACCGGGAGGAACTCCTCCTGGTCAACGGCACTCCGGAGATCGGGCTCAAGTTCGATGACGGCCTGCCGGCCGACCCGCACCGGCTCGACAACGCCGTCACGTTCCCGCGCCACGAGCTGTGGACCGGCGTCAGCGTCCGCATCCAGGAACTCATCGACACCCTCCAGATGGCGATGGCGATCAGCCTGCCGGGCTTCTGCACCATGGCCGTCGATGAGAACTCGGACACGGGCCTGGTCGCCCCCGTGAACAAGCGGTTCGCGCTCGCGGCCGTCGAGGACGACACCTTCGCCTACCTCGTTACCCGCCGCACCGAGGACAACAAGCACTTGGAGTACGGCGTGCACGCCCTCGGCCCGCACGCGGAGCAGTTCGCCGACAAGATCGCCGGCGTGCTCCGCGACTGGGAGGCCAACCGGCGCGGCGGCCCCAGCCCGGTCATCCGGGTCTATCCGGCCAGCACCCCCGATGAGCAGATCCCGGCCGACCGGGTCATCGACAAGGTGCACAGCCGGATCTCGCTCTCCTGGCCCTCGGCGTAACGCCGAGAGCCAGGTCATCCCGCACCACCCCAACGAGAAGAAGGGCACCAACATGACGAGCGCCACTCTTGCCCCGCCCCCGGTCGCGCCTGCGGCGGACCTGGAGGACGACTTCGCGCCCCTGGACGTGAAGGTCGTCATCGCCGAGCACTCGTACGGCCACCTCATGTGCTCGACGGGCGACGGCTGCGGCACCACCTGCGCGACCGGTGCCTCCGCCTGCGGTTCCTTCACCGAGGACCCGGCCTGATCCAGGCCGACCTCCTCACCTGTGGCCGGGCGAAGGGCTTCGCCCGGCCACAGGCCCCCCTCTCCTCCCGCGCCGCCTCATGGAAGGGCCTCATGGCTTCCCGAGCAGCCGCCGGATACCTGTGGCAAGGCGTTGCGATGCTGCGCGCCACCACCAGCCCCGGGCCGGCAGACATCCCCCGCACCCTCGACCTGGACAACGTGGCCGTCACCCGCGGATGGCTGAACCGCATCTGGCAGCGCGAGGACTTCCGCAGCGCGCTGGAGCTGGCCACCCCCGTCCTGTCCGACGCCATCGAGGCCGTCGTCCGGGGCCGGCAGACCGACCCCCGTCAGGTCCGCCGCACCGCACTGTCGACGGTCTCCTACCTCCTTCGGTGGCAGCACCGGCCGACACCGCACGGCCTGTTCGCCGGCACCGCCCCGGTGTCCGTCGGGCCCCGGGCGAGCGCACGGTGGCGCGACAAGCACCGTGCGGTGATCCGGCCGGACGCCGAATGGGTCACCGACATGGTCCTCCGGCTCCAGCGCACCCCGGCGTTGCTGAAGCGGTTACCGCTCGTCGCCAACAACGCCGCCCGCGCCCGCGGTGACCGGCTCGTGGCGCCGGGCCCGCCCTCCGACGGTCACGCCGTCCTCCTGGCTCCGGTCGAGATATCCGTCCGCAACGCCCGGCCGGTGGCCGCCGCCGTGGACGCGGCCTACACCCCCATCCCATACAGCGGTCTCCACGGCGACCTGCGCGCCCGCTTTCCGCAGGCCACTCCGGAGAAGATCGACGCACTTCTCGCCAGCCTGGTCGAGCAGCAGTTCCTCATCACCAGCCTGTGGGCCCCCATGACCACCGTGGACGCCTTCCAGCACCTGTGCCGCGAACTGGACCGGCTCCAAGCGGACAACATCCCCGAAGTGCGGGACCTGGTCCACGAGCTGTACGCCCTGCGCGACGAGCTGTCCGCGCACCAGCCGACCCTCTCCGACACCAGCGTGAGCACCGTCGCCACGCGGATGCGCGCCCTCACCCCCGTCACGCCGACACCGCTGCTCATTGACACCGCCCTCGACTGCGAGACCACGCTCCCGCAGGCCGTGATCGCGGAAGCGCAAGCAGCCGTCTCGGCCCTCTACCGCACCACCCCGCAGCCCTACGGCTACCAGCACTGGCGCGACTACCACCGCCGCTTCCGGGCCCGGTACGGCGTCGGCGCCCTGGTGCCGGTGATGGACCTGGTCGCCGACAGCGGCCTGGGCCTGCCCGCCGGATACGTCGGCTCCGAACGCGGAGCCGCCCTGAAGGTGCGCACCGACCGCGACGAACTGCTGCTCGCGATGATGCAGCAGGTTCTCCTCGACGGCGGCCGTGAACTGCGGTTGACGGACGACATGGTCGACGCCTTGGAGAAGGCTGCCGGGAAGGACGAGCGGCTGTTCGTACCCCGGGTGGAGGTCGCCTTCGAAGTCCACTCCCCCAGCACCCGGGCACTCTCCAGTGGCGCCTTCGACATCCTCCTCACCGCGGTCCCCCGGCCCGGCAGCAGCATGGCCGGCCGGTTCGCCCACGCCCTGCCGCCCGAGCATCAGGACGCGCTCGCCGCCACGTACCACGGAGCGCCGAACAGCCTCACGGCGCAGCTCGTCTTCCCACCGCGCCGCCACCGCAACGAGAACGTCACCCGCACGCTGCGGCTGCTGCCCCACGTCATCGAGCTGTCCGGCCACCAGGAGACAGACGCGACGACGATCCCGCTCGCCGACATCGCCGTCACCGTCGACCCGCGCAGCTTCCACCTCGTACAACTCTCCACCGGCCGACGCATCGACGTCCGGGTCCTGCACGCCCTGGAAGGCGGCACGCAGACCCCGCCGCTCGCCCGATTCCTCGCCGAAGTAGCCAATGGACGGTTCGCCGCCTACAAGCCATTCGACTTCGGCGCCGGCTCCCGGCTCCCGTTCCTCCCGCGGGTGCGCTACCGCCGCACCATCCTCACGCAGGCCCGATGGCTGCTGATGGCCGACGACCTGCCCGGCCGCAAAGCCTCGATCCAGGAGTGGGAGAGCGCCTTCGCCGCCTGGCGGGACCGGCTGCGGGCCCCGGAGCAGGTCGCCATGATCGAGTACGACCAGCGCCTCCCCCTCGACCTGTCCCACCCGGTCCACCTCCGGGTACTACGCGCCCACCTCGACAACACCCGGCGCCTGGAACTACGCGAGCTACCGGACGCAGACGCCCACGGCTGGATCGGGCGGGCACACGAGATCTGGCTCTCCCTGGGCCGCTCGGAGCCGGCCGCCGAGGTACCCCGGCCGCGCACAGCCCCGTCAGCGGCCCCCGATCGGCACCTTCCGGGCGCCGGCGACGTCCTCCTCGCGCAGCTCCACGCCCACCCGCGCCGCTACGACGAGATCCTGAGCCGCCGCCTGCCCAGCCTCCTCGCCGCGTTCGGCGACGCCCCGCCCCTCTGGTGGTTCACCCGGCACCGGGAGATGGCCCGCCCGGACGCCGACCAGCACCTCGACCTCACGCTGCACCTGCCGCCCGACGCGTACGGGGCAGCAGCCCAGCACGTCCGCAGGTGGGCGGACAGCTTGCACGGGACCGGTCTGGCGGCCGGGCTCGTCCTGGCTCCCTACCAGCCGCAGACCGGGCGGTTCGGCCACGGGACAGCCATGGACGCCGCGCACCGGGTGTTCGCCGCGGACTCCGCCGTCGCCCTCGCGCAGATCCAGCTCACCGAGCGCACCGACGCGCTCGCCCCGCAGGCCCTCGCCGCGGCCAGCGCCCTGCACCTCGTCGCCCCCCTGGCGCCGGACACCGCGGCGGCCGAGGAGTGGCTGGTGCGCAACCTCCCCCAGGGCACGGGACGGCTGAACCGGGCCCTGCGTGCCCAGGTGCTCGAACTCGCCGCGCCGAATGGCGACTCCGTGCTCGCGGCCCTCCCCGGCGGCCCTGCGGTCGTCGAAGCGTGGCGGGCCCGCGCCGCCGCCGTCGACACCTACCGGACGGCCTTGACCGACCACCGTGACCCGCTCGACGTCGCCCGGTCGCTCCTGCACCAGCACCACGTCCGGGCCCTGGGCGTTGACCCGCGCGCCGAGGAGACCACCATCCGGCTCGTACGAACCGCGGCCCTCCAGCACCGGAGGGCGGCTCGATGACTGCGCTGGCCGCTACCACCGCGATCCTGGAGCAGTACACCGCCCACCTCGCCCAACCCGCTCCCCCGCCTCCGGACGAGCCGTGGGCAGTGCAGTCCCTCGCCGACGGCGCCGCCGGGATCAGCCTGCTGCACATCGAGACGGTCAGCCGTCACGGCGGCTCCTGGCGCCCCGCCCACCGGTGGATCACCGCCGCGGCGGCCGGCCACATCAGCGCGGCCGACACTGCGGGACTGTTCCTCGGCGCCCCGGCCCTCGGCTTCGTCCTCACCACTGTCCCGCCGTCCTTCCAGCACCTGTACGAACCGGCGCGGCGGACCCTGCACCAGCACATCACTGACCTGACCCACCGCCGCGTGGACGCCGCGCTCACCCGTATCCGCAAGGGCGACCTGCCCGCGTTCGCCGAGTACGACCTGTTCTACGGCCTCACCGGCATCGGGGCGTACCTCCTGCGCACCGACCCCGAGGGGCTCCCCCTCGAACGAGTTCTGAAGTACCTCGTCGCCCTGACCCGCCCCCTCGCACCCGACGGCCGCGGCCTGCCGGGCTGGTGGGTCCGCCACGACCCCGCCCGCGGCGAATCCCCCCACTTTCCGGGCGGCCACGGCAACTTCGGCGCAGCCCACGGCATCACCGGCCCGCTCCTTCTGCTGGCCCAGGCCATGCGCCGCGGCATCACCGTCGGCGGCCACCGCGAAGCCATCTGGAGCATCTGCGAACACCTCGATACCTGGTGCCAGCTCAGCCCCTCCGGTCCCTGGTGGCCCGAGCACATCTCGCGCCGCGACTTCGACCTCGGGCGCCCCCACCACGACGCTCCCGCCCGGCCGAGCTGGTGCTACGGAACCACCGGAATCGCGCGAGCCGGGCAACTCGCCGGACTCGCCCTGCACGCTCCCGACGTCCAGGCGTTCTACGAGGACGCCCTGTACCGGGCGTTGACCGACCCCGAACAGCTCGCGCAGGTCACTGACTCGGGCCTGTGCCACGGCTGGGCGGGCATCTACCAGACCGCCACCCGCGCCGCCGCTGATGCCGTCGACCCTCGCCTCCAGGCCCTCCCGAGAAGCCTCGGCGACACCCTCGCCACGAGCGCCCGGCCCGGCCTTCCCGAGCCCGGCCTGATCAACGGTGACGCCGGCACCGCGCTCGCCCTGACCACCCACGCCTCGCAGCAGGCCCCGAACACCGGATGGGACGCATGTCTGCTGATCAACTGATCTCGACGGAGCCGAGCCCGATCCACCGCGCGGTCACGGCCGCCCTCACCAGCCTGCCGATCCCCGAAGTCGCAGCCCAGCACGGGATGGAACCGACGACCCTGTCCGACGCCCTGGCGGTCTACGACCAGGCCGGCCGGGAGGCCCTGGCCCGGCACGCTTCCACGGACGACTGGTGGCAGGTGTACCTCCACTTCACCGACTGGACGAAAGCCGACGAGACCTTCACCGCGCACGTCCTGCCCCTGCTCCAAGAGGCGGAGACCGCCGGCCTCATCGGCGGCTGGTGGTACACCAGGAAGCACCCCTGCTGGCGTCTACGTCTCCGCGTCCGGCCGGGGATCGGCGCCAAGATCGGCGCCGCGGAGGGCTTGGACCGACTCGGCTTGCACCGCCTTGTGGCCGACGGGCACCTCGCGCGCTGGTGGCCCGGGATCTACGAGCCCGAGACTGCGGCATTCGGGGGCGAGGCCAGCATGACGGCCGCGCACGCCCTGTTCATCACCGACAGCCGAGAGGCGGCGCAACTCAGACAACGTGGGGACCTGGCTGTGGGGCCGCGCGAGCTGTCTGTTCTCCTCTGCACGATCATGATGCGCGCCGCCGGCCTGGAGTGGTACGAGCAGGGGGACGTCTGGCATCGCGTCATCACGGAAGAGCACCGCTCGGCCGTCGGCGACGTCCCAGGGGACCGGCTCGACGCCCGCGCCCAAGAGATCCGGCCCCTGCTCTTCGCTGACAGCGACGTCCTGCTGCGCCCCGGCGGACTGCTGGAGCCCGTCTCCGAGTGGGTCGGCGCCTTCCGCAGCACGGGGCAAGAACTTCGCCGTGCCGTACAGGTCGGGACGCTGGACCGCGGCCTACGGCAGGTGCTCAGCTACCACGTGATCTTCCACTGGAACCGGCTGGGCCTGTCCATGCGAGGGCAGAGCATCCTGGCCTGGGCAGCCCGGGCGGCCATCCTGCACGGCGTCGATCACCAGGGGAGCCAGGGAGTATGACGACGCTACGACCCAGCACTTGTTGTCTCTACGCTGGAGCACCATGAAGAAGGTCGCCATCGTCGGCTGCGCAGGCAGCGGCAAGTCCCACGTGGCCCGCCAGCTCGGCAGGATTCTCAATGCCCCGGTGACGCACCTGGATGCCGTGTTCTACGACGACGAGTGGAACGCGCTGCCCATGGACGAGTTCACCCGAGTGCAGAGCGAGCTGGTCGCGGAGCCGCGGTGGGTGATCGACGGCAACTACAACTCGACGCTGCAGGTACGGCTCGAAGCTTGCGACACAGTGGTCCTGATGGACGTGTCGACCGTGGCGGCGCTGTACGGGATCTTCTCCCGGCAGGTCCGGCACGGAGCCGGGCACAAGGGCAACGGGGTGCATAACCGCATTCACTGGGGCGTGATCAAGTACGTCGCCACGTACCGGCGCATGATGCGCCCCCGCGTGATGGCGAAGATCAACGAGTTCAACTCGGGCGCCGAAGTGGTGCTGCTGGCAAACCGGCGCCAGACGCACCGCTGGCTGCGAAGGGTGGCTGGTGAGCAGTGACGTTGCCCCTTCTATGCACGCCCCGGGCCTCAAGTGGAACCCGGATACGCCGTACAGACGGTCCATGTCCCACGGGCGCAGCCCGCAATAGGCAACGCGGAGCGCTCTGTTCACGCGCCTTCCCCTCAACTAGGTGATTGAGGGGGGCGCTTAGCGGCGGGACATCAAATTGATTGGGCACAGACATGCGTGATGGGATGCGCTCACCGTGCGCGGAGCGCATCATCCCAGAGAACGAATCCAAGATCGATTGTTACGTGTGCCTGCCGCCTTTGATCTTGGAACGATAATGTCGAATGGCGCGGGGTGACCTTCGCAACATGACCCTCCGGCGAGATCACGTAATGCCCCTTGTACGCTTAGGCGCGGACAGTGCGTGCCGGTCTGGCACCGTGCGCATCGAATGCGGGCTCCAGCCTGCCAGCGCCTCGCGTACGCGCGTTGAGGTATGGGGTTTGCAGTGAGAATGGAGCGACTATGCGTTGGCGTAGGGGTCCTTCACGTCGCGCCCTTGTGAGGGAATGCGAGAGGAAGCTCGCCGATCTCCCTATACCAACCCCCTTCAGCGTCGAGATGCTTGTGAGCAATATGGAAAGCGCGCTGGGGCGTCAGATTCAGTTGGTCCCACTGGACGACCCCGACGGGGGCCTAGGGACAGCGTGCGGCCTTCGGGTTAAAACGCCGGAGGTAACCATCATTCTCTATCGTCGCCGCTCAAGCAGAAACCAAACAGAACACATAATCCTCCATGAGATCGCGCATGAGTGGATGGATCACGGCACCTCTCTGACGGCCGTTGAAATCGAGCGCTACGTCCCTGAGCGCATCCGGCAAGAAGTGCTTCGGCGCTACCCATCAGCCCTCATCCAAGCACGCGTCGATTTCGACAGCCACGAGGAGAAGCAGGCTGAGCTTTCAGCGTCACTGATCAAGCGCCTAGCGCGTCGCCAGTCTGCCACCGGAGACGACGTGATCAGCCTGTTGGAGTATTCGTTGGCGCATCCGGTTGCCCCGCCGCGACGTCGGCGGTAGCTCCATACGATCCGCAATCTCGCACTGACCAAGTCTGCACTCTGCAGGGCCCGTGAGCGGCGACAGGTGTGGCACCTATAGATCGACTGATTCCGTGTTCGACTTCTTCAAGTACTTCACTGCGGCAGTCATGACGCTGATATCCATATGGCGTTTCCCGGCTGTCAGATATGGCGATGCGCATCGTAGGGCGCTCTGGGGCGGCTACGCCGGATTTGCAGTGGCCCTGTGTCTGTACACCCCAGCAGCAATGGACGCGGTCGATCGTATTCCGGTGGTCGATCTCAGCGCCCTGCTCCGGCACTTTGCCAGCACGGCGGCGATCATGGCGGCTCTGACCTATGTCGCCACCAGCTACGGCAAGACCGCTGAGGCGGTCGTGCCCAGGCACGTGGAGTTCTCACGGTGGATCGCCCGAGCGTCGTACAAGGCCGGAGCCGTCGGCGTGGTGCTGCTCGCGATCCTCTTCTTTACCGTTGTCCAACGAGATCGGCCGAGCGAGGACTTCCTCGTTGACCATGCGGGAGAATGGGGCGTGGCGGTCTACATGACCGTGTTCTATTTCTTTCCGCTAGTCACCACCGCCGTATGCGGCTATCAGTGGACGAGGGCGGCACGCCGAGCTGAGAGCACAAGCATGCGCATCGGGCTCGGTTTGATGGGTTTCGCGATGTGGATGGGGCTCGTTCACACGATAGCTAGAATCGCTATCTTGTGGAGTGCCGTAATATTCCCTCTCAGTCAATCGACGGTGCGATTCCTGGTCGATGCCACTGCGATCTGGATGAATCTCCTTTTCGTTATCGTCGCAGTAGGGGCGAGCATCCCGACGACCCGCGCGGCTGCTGCGCGATGGAAGACGTTTCGAACCCTGAACTTGATCTATCCGCTCTGGTTCGATCTAGTCGAGGCTTTTCCCGGAACAAGCCTTTACCCTCCCGGCCGACGGATCACGGAACTTTTGCAGTTTCGCGTCCCCATTGATGTTCGCTTGGACCGATGGACGCAGGATATCTCCGACGCCTGCGAGAAACTGCGCTACTACGTGCCGAGCGACTTGATGTTTGCTGCGGAGGACAAGGCGTCCCCACACTCCGATCCCGAGCCTGCTGCGGAGGCTTACTGGATAAAGGCTGGCCTGCTCGCCGTTAACGCGGAGTCCGTCAGGCCGTCTTCGGCCACCCTGATGAGAGACAAGCCGTTCGTGGACACCGAAAGTGAAGCTGCGTGGTACGTGCGAGTCAGCACGGCCTACACGCAGATCACCGGCGACCAAGCGCGAGAAGTTCTTCATGACTCCGAGAAGTTGGAATCGGAATCTCGGCGGTAGTTCTGGAGCACGGTGTGTTCCGGGTTGCCGTATCCGTGTTTTCGGCGTGTGCGCCCTGTCACTCAGAGATGCGATCTTGTAAGGCTTGCGTGAGATTCGGCACCACCGAGCGTGCGGTCGCGACTGGTACCGTGGGCAAGGCGGACAAAGAGGTTCTGCTCCGCCCTGTAAGTGCACTTCCTGGCCTGCGATGCGCAGATTCTGTGACCGCCATGTACGCCGGGTCCGTGACGCTGTCCGGTCTGGATAGGCGTCCGAAATCTCAGCAATGGAGTTCCCCGCATGTCCAACCGCCGTACCGGCCTCATTCTTGATTTCGGAGGCGTTCTCACCACCCCCCTGCTGCCCGCTGTGTTGGCGTTCGAGCAGCGTGAAGGGCTTCCCCAGGGGGCCTGCCTCACTGCCCTGTACAAGGACCCGGAGGGCGTCCGGATCACCAGCAATCTGGAACGCGGAGTGGTGTCCCAGCGCGAGTGGAACGAGTTCGCCGGCAGGATGCTGAATGTGCCTACGGACGGGCTGATGGGGAGGATCTTCGGCGACCTCCGCCCTGAGCCGCTGCTGATCGACGCTGCCGCCGCAGCCCGCCGGGCCGGGATCAAGGTCGGCATCCTGTCGAATTCCGTGGGCCTGGAGCCGTGGGACCTGTATGCCGGCTACGAGCTGGAGAAGCTGTACGACGTCGTCGTCATCAGCGAGCACCACATGATGCGCAAGCCCGACGCCCAGCTCTTCGAGGCCACGCTGAAGCTGATGGACCTGCCTGCCGAAGAGTGCGTCTTCGTCGATGACACCGAGGCGTACGTCCAGGCAGCGGAGCAGCTCGGCCTCGCGGGAGTGCACAACCAGGACCCGAAGCAGACGGTCGCAGCCCTGTCCGAGCTGTTCGACGTCGACCTGGGCGCTTCATAGATCGGCGTCGATGCTGTCCGCACGAAGGGACTTCGGCTCCGAAACATGTGGTGGCCGGCCGGAGCCGATCAGCGATAGGCGGTCAGGGGTCCTCGGGCGCGCCTGCAAGGCGGCAGTACCGCAAAGGAACTGCACCCGCCCGCTACTGGCGGGGTTACTGGTCACAGTCGTCGCCGAATCCCAGATGAGCGCCCACGTGGCGGTGCGGACCGAGATCACCGCTCCGGCGACTCCAGCCGACGAGAGTGCCGACACGACGGTCACTGTGACGGTCACCAATCCGACGGCGGGTTACGTACTGGCAGCGCCGGAGCCGCAGAGTGCCGAGAGTCCGTGCGATGCGTCGCACGTCGCGATCAGTGAGGGGTGTAGACGCGGTGGTTGCGACATCGGGCGACGACTCTTCGTATGAGGAAGACCCGCGCTACGGCTCAACTCCGTCTCAGGGCGACTTGTTCGCCTCCACCTCGCCAACCCTCTAGGCTGCATGCGTGGTAGCACAGGTAGAAGAGATGACTCAGAGCACAACGCCCGAGGCGAACGACGGCCCGAGCGATGCCCGGATTGAGGTCCACCGCGGGGATGCTTACGACCTCATGGCGGACCTTCCTCCAGAGTCCATCGACCTGCTGATCACGTCCCCTCCGTACTGGGGCCTCCGCAGCTATGGCCTGGACCACAATGAGGAGATCCTCAAGGAGTGGCTTGCCGAGGACAGCTCGCGAGTGCAGACGGATGTGCCACCCTACGAGTGGTATCGGAAGCACGGCGGGGTGCTCGGGTTGGAGCCACTGCCGGAGTGGTTCATTGGTCACCTCGTCGAGATCCTCCAGCGAGGCGCTCCGGCCCTGAAGCCGGGCGGAAGTATGTGGATCAACATCGGGGACACCTACTTCGCTCGATGGTCCAGCATTCGCCACGACGGCCGGCAAGGGCTCGGCGACAACCCGCGGTCGCGGCGACGCACCCCGATGGGTGGGTTTCGCCAAGAGAAGCAAATGCTTCTGATCCCCGCCCGCTTCGCCATCGCCATGCAGGACCTCCGGTGGATCTTGCGTAATGACCTGATCTGGCATAAGCCGAATGTTCCCCCTCGGCCGGAAAAGGACCGCCTCCGACTGACTCACGAACATTTCTTCCACTTCGTGAAGCGCCCGAAGGAAGGTCGCGCCAAGTATTACTACGACTTCGAAGAAGTCGAGAGCGGTGCGCAAGATGTCGTCTACTACGACGTCGATGAGGCGGAGGATGGTGCAGCCGACGTGGTCAAGGTCGGAGCCCGTTCCGGCTCTGACGGCCACTCGGCTACGTTCCCCATCGATCTCATCAAGCCACGAATTCTAACCTCTTGCCCTCCCGGGGGCACCGTGCTTGACCCGTTCTGCGGGACTGGCAGGTCGCTCTCTGTGGCTGCATCGACAGGGCGTAACGCGATCGGATTTGAACTTACGGAATCTTTCCAGCAAGCCGCAGTAAAGAATGCGGAAGCTGCAATTTCGCAGGGGCAACTCACGTTCGACGAAAGCAACGAGACAGGGGAGTAATAGTTGTCTGGGGGAGGCGCCGGGAACAAGTCGGCGAACAACGTTATCGGCGAGTGGTTCGGGCATCGAGTTTTCCCGGTTGTTGCAGAGACGCCGGAGAGCCTTAGTGACCAAGAGGCCGAGCGTTGCCCGTTTATTACGAGGGCGACCGGTAAGAAAACCGACTGCGTCAAGCAGAAGAACTCTAAGGGTGTCTGCACGATTAGCAGCACGAGTAACGGCAAGCGTCAGGACTGGCTGGCATGTCCGTTCCGCGCTCTGGATGACTCGATGCTACAAGACGCGGCCCATCGACTCTTTGGGTACACGGCGGGCGATGATGTAAAGATCATCGCGGCTACTGTTCTTGCTGACAAGAAGGTGGCCGACGACTTGCGCAAGCGGGTCGCCGAAAAAAAGGCGTCGATCGTCTACTTTCAGAACAAGCTAGGTGGGGAAATCTCCATCAGCCCCACGGATCGATCTCCGGAATTCTCCTTCGATGCAACCATGATCGAGTTGCTCCCGGACTCCAATGGTTCGCTAGCTGTGGGTCGATACGGGATTTTCGAGATCCAGACTATGGACTTCCACGGTACATACAGGAAGTCGGTCGAACTCCTTCGCTGGGCGCGTCACGCGCACAAGGGAGAGTTCGGAGAAAGCGTGGCTAGCCACCCGCAGTGGCTTGCGGAAGGCATTGAAGGCCCCAACATCGCGAACGCCTTCAAGCGCACCTTCTATCAAATGATGTTCAAGTTTCAGATCGGTGCGCACGATGCCTCCGCAGGATGCATCTTCGCAATCCCGCGTGCGGTCTGGGAGAGTTGGCAGCGGCATCTGGGCCGCCCTGACCTGATACAGCACACGGACGGCACCTGGCGCCTGGTGCAGGACGGACATCAGCCCGATGACAATCCGCCCGCATGGATCTATGTGTTCGACGTCGAACAGTCTCAGACGCAGACGCCCAATGCGCTGAACCTTTGGCGAGTGATCGGAACCGACGCAGCCACCCTCAGCCACTACACCTTGGACGTTTCACCGGAAGCTGCCCTGGCTAGCGGTGGGTCCGTCGGCCGCCTCCGCGAAACGATCACACTTCGGCTGGCTAAGTACCTTCCGGAGCTTCGGCCCGCCCCGAAGGGCAGGCCAAGCAAGGCGAGCGGTGTTTCCCCAGGACAGACCAAGTTGTGAGGTCAGCCGCGGCTGCATCGTGCTCGATGCCGGAGGCAACGGCTGGCCACGGCGTGGGAGGCGGTTCGAAGGTTGTCCAATACCGGTGGAATGGCCGAACGGTGGGGCTCACGCCCCGCCGCGCCGACTGAGGGGCCATTGTTCCAATGACCCGGCGGGCAATACTGTCAGCTCCTCGCGCGGCTGGGGTGATGCGGTTGCCGACGAGGAGCGTTGCCGTTCGGACCGCGTCCAAGGTGGCCAGCGGGGCAGCTCCAGATAGGGCCCCGAAAACGAGCTCGTGCCAGTTCCTCGTCGTCTGGGCCAGGCCAAGCGTTCGAGACTCGCGCCAAGGGGCCTCTTCCATCCTGCCTGCCCGGCACGGGAGTTGATGGTGCGGGCGGGGGCCAGGCGCACGGATGCTCCTGGTGGACGGGTTGTCGACCAAGACCACCTGTCCGTCTAGGAGCTGCCGCGTGCTTGGCTACCCAGCCAGCCTCGATCTGTCCAGCGCCAGCCTCAGGTTCTTACCGAGCGCTGGCCGCCCGGCGCCGCGAACGGGGGCACCCGGTGGCGTCGGCTCCCGGCCGGGCGACAGGCCCTGCTGGTCCTGGCCCACCTACGGCGCGGGGACACCTACGCCCGGCTCGCCGTCGGCTTCGGGATTGCCTCCCCACCCTGCGTCCGGCTAGCCCAGACCGAGGCTCACTCTTTGTCTTGAACCTCGGACAGAGCGTGCCGCAGCTCTCCCACGAGCCTGTTGATGTCGGCCATCGATCTCCGGGAGAGGATCTCGCTGCCGCGTGCGGCCAGGCCGAGGATGTGCCCCTGGTGAATCGAGCCGATAAAGCGAACAGCCTCCAGGAACTCCTGGACGACGGGACTTAGTTCGGCGTCATCGCCGAACAGCCAGGAGGGGACCTGGAAGGCGTGCGCCAGGCCGGCGCGCACTTCATCGGATGCCGCGGTTTCGGTTCCGTCGCGTAGCTCGCCGATGCCCTCGGCGGTGACGGCTGCGGTCGGCGCATGCTCGTTGACGAGTCGCGCGATCTCCGCGTCGGAGAGCGTCTCCTCGTCGGTGGAGCCGTACTGCAGGAGAAAGTTGATCTTCTCCCCGATCGTGCGAGGCGCGGCCTCTTGATCACCATGTGAGGCAGCGGTGCGAATGCCGAATGAGCGGTCCTGCGCCGCGAGCAGCTCTTCCTCGGTCACCCCGTACGCCGCCGCCAGCGGCTTTACATAGCTGGCGTTGAGCCTGCGCCGCCCGGACTCGGCGTTGCTCACCGGTCCCCGGCTTGCGCCGATGATTTCGGTGGCCTCCGCCACGCTGAGACCGGCGTCACAGCGCAGGAGTTGTAGGTCCGGCGGCCCGTCGTGGGGGAACAGCTCGTCGAGTGGTTCGTCGAGCGCCGTGGCGATCGCTGGCAGCTTCTCGCCCTTGGGGAAGTCGTTCCCGGACTCCCATCGTGCGACGGTAGCGCCGCTGACCCCCACCAGTTCGCCCAGCTGCCTCTGGTGCATGTCCCTGCGTCGGCGGACAGCACGCACGAGGCTGCCGTCGAACTGACGAGGGGGCACTGGGACTCCTGGTGCGAGGTGGCGATGGGCTCGGTGTCGGGGTCAACTGTAAGCCAGGGTTGATGCATTTTCGAAACTGACGTACGTTTCCGTATCGCACCTGTTGATCAGGCCCAATTCTACGGTGCCTAGCCCTGGGGGACCTCTGTGCATATTTCCCTGTCATAACTGCTCACGCAACAAGCGCTTACAGCGCTCGTCGGGTGGCGCGGATCCACGCCGGCATAGCCCTCGCGAGTGCGGCCGAGACGAGGTGAGACGCCCGCAAATGATCTTCCGGGCAACGGGATGGACTTGTCCGCGGGGTCTACGTATGTTCGTCGTCCCACGCCGGGCAGCGCCCCGGAAAGGGGCCGATGACCAGCGAAAAGGAGGCGGAACGGATGCCGGCATACGACCCGTGATCTGACCCCAAAACTGAAACCGGCGCCGAGGAGCTACCAACTCCCAAGCGCCGGGCTGGCACCCAGAGGGCGCCAATTACACATCACGCGGGCGGCAGGGCTTCTTGCACGAGACCGCCGCACCGCGCTCCTTCGAACAACGGAGTATCGCATGCTCGCCACGCCGAGCGGAAGCCCGGCCTGCGCGGACGACGGCCGTCCGCGCCGCCTCGCCGCACAGCTCGCCGACATGATCCCGGGGGCGGCCACGATCCGGGTCAGCCTCACAGACCCGACACAGACGTGGCCTCATCTGCACGCCGTCGTCAAGGACGAGGCCGGAAAGACCCTGGAGCTGGGCCGCCCGACCGCCAGGGTCGCGGCACGCTGGATCCTGCGGGTCTGGCCGGAGGTGGACTGGATGCGCCCCCACACCTTCTGCCTCGTCGACGCCACCCTGACCCGCAGCGACCTGGTCGCCGCTGAGCGGGGCCGCTGAGATGGCTCGGATCCGAACCGTCAAGCCCGAGGCGTTCACGTCCGAGTCACTCGCCGAAGTGACCGTGGCGGCCGAGCGGACCTTCTTCGGCCTGCTCACCCAGGCCGACGACCATGGCCGCCACCGGGACAACGCCGCGATCATCGCGGGGCTTCTCTGGCCCCTGCGCGCCGAGCACACCTCGGTCCACGTCGAAGACGACCTCCACCAGCTCGCGAACGCCGGACTGATCTGCCGATACACCGGATGCGACGGCCGCCTCTACCTCCACATCGTGACCTGGTCCGAGCACCAGAAGATCGACAAGCCGAGCCAGTCGCGCCTGCCCTCGTGCCCGCAGCACCAGGCCGCCGACCGGTGCGCACCGTGCAAGGGCTCGTGCTCCCGGCGGACCGAGGGGTCGTCCACAAATCCCCGAGGGCTCGGGGAGACCTCCGGGAGGGCTCCCCGAGCCCTCGATCTGCCTGCCGCACCCGCCTCGACGACGCCGGACCACGCAGACGAGTCCGTCGCCGACCGGCAGGAGGCTGCCGACGGCGCGATCGGCACAGCGGGGCGAGCTGGTGCTAAGTGTGCAGGTCAGACCGCATTCTCCGAGGACTCCCCGAACCTTCCCCGAAGCCTCTCCGAAGGCTCGGCGCCTGGATCTAGGATCTTGGATCCTGGATCTCTTGTCCCTACGGGGCGCACAGCGCCCGCAGCCGGCATCTCCGCCAAGGACCTCGTCGGGGAGTACGTCGCCGGGTGCGACCAGCGCCCCCCGAGCGACGTGATCGGGCACCTCGGCCGGATCATCAAGAAGCTCCTGGACGAGGGCATCGCACCGGCGCACATCCGAGCCGGGCTGGCGAACTTCACGGCCAACCCCAAGCACCCGAGCGTGCTGACCAGCATGGTCAACGAGGCGATGCACGCTCGCCCCGGCGGTTTGGCGCGGCCGGGAATCCGGCCTAACGTGCCCGCCCACCAGGCGTGGACCAACCCGGCCAACGCTTCTGCCGCCTACGCCGAGGAGCTGTGATGCACACCCGTCACCGCGAACCGCAGCTCCTCGGCAACGAAGGCACCCTGGAGCGCATGGCCCGGATCCTGGCCGCCCGCAACATCGACCCGGCCGACGCCGCCGCGCTCCCCGACGACCCCGAGCCGTTCTCCCCGCTCGACGCCCTCCTGGCCGGGATGCCCCCGCGCTACCAGACGGCCGTCGCCGACCATCCGAGGGTCCTGGACTGGGTCGCGGAGGTCACCGAGGCGGCCGTCGCCCCCAGCCGAGGAGCCCGACGACAGGTCACCACCGGCCCTAGCTTGCTGATGGCCGGGGTCGTCGGCGCGGGCAAGACGCACCAGGCGTACGGCGCGGTCCGAGCGCTGGTGCAGAGCGGGGTCGGCGCGCGCTGGCGGGCGACCACCGCCGCCGACCTCTACGCCGATCTCCGCCCCCGGCCCGGGGTCGACAGCGAGCGGGAGCTGGCGGCCGTCAGCCGGTGCCCGCTGCTGATCATCGACGACCTCGGCGCGGCCAAGGCGAGCGAGTGGGTCGAAGAGATCACGTACCGGCTGATCAACCGGCGGTACAACTACGAACTCCCCACGCTGATCACGACCAACCTGGCGATCAAGGACCTGCGTTCCTACCTCGGGGACCGAGTCGCCAGCAGGCTCGCGCAGATGACCACCCGAGTCGAGTTCGAGGCCGTCGACCGCAGACGCCACAGCGCCGCCGCCTGACCCTCCACAGGCCACCCCGCCGGACCGCGCCCTCGCACCGCCGTCCCTCCCGGGCACCTACCGCCAGCGCACCTCTCCGCCGACGCCCCTGCGCGCGGAGAGCGATCGGAGCACCCCGCATGACCAGCACGATGAACGGCCCCGCCCAGCACCGTCAGCTCGGCGACCAGACCTGGCAGGCCGACGCCGTCTGCCAGAGCACCGAGTACAACCCGGTGGACCCCGAAGTCTTCTTCCCCGAACCCGACGAGACCGCCAAGATCGCCACGGCCAAGGCCCTGTGCGGCCAGTGCCCGGTCCGGCGCACCTGCCTGGACGCCGCTCTCGAAGGGGGTGACACCGACGGGATCCGTGGCGGCCTGACGGAAGAGGAGCGCGGGCCGCTGCACGACAAGCTCGCCAGCCGCCTCGACTACAGCCGCGTCAATGCCACCATCGCCGGACGCGACGTGCACCTCACCCATACGGAGCGCCGCGCGGTCGAGTACGCGGCCTACCGCCACGGGGTGAGCGAGCAGCGCCTGGCCTGGCTTCTGAAGGTCACCGAGGAGCACGCCAAGAAGCGGTACCGCGAGATCCGCCGGGCCGAGCGCAACCGAACCCTGAACCAGCCCACCACGAACACCACACCCCCCGAGACCAGCGGCGAGCGCCTGATCCGCGACGACTTCGGGACGGCGGCATGAACATCGCAAGCGCGTCGAAGACGGCGCACATATCCGGGTGGGACCGCGCGGCTGTCGTGGCGCTCGGGGGCGCGGGGTGCGCGCTGTCGTACGACGCCCTGCAGCAGATGGCCGTGGCCATCCACATCCGAGGCTTCCTCACCTACTTGTTCCCCCTGGTGATCGACGGGTTCATCGCCTACGGCATCCGAGCCCTCCTGGTCCTGCGCAACGCACCACTGCGCGCCCGGCTCTACGTCTGGACGCTCTTCGGCACGGCCACCGCCGCCAGCATCTGGGCCAACGCACTCCACGCGGTGCGCATCAACCAGGACACGGTCGTCGGCACCGGCCTAAAGCTCGGGGACGCGGTGGTTGCGGTGCTCTCGACCATCGCCCCGCTCGCACTGGCCGGAGCGGTCCACCTCTACATCATCATTGCCCGGGGCCCGGTCGAGGGCTCTGGCCGACAGAACCTCGGTCAGCCCGGTCACCTCGGTGAGACCGACCGGAGCGACGCCATCGAGGTCACCCGGACCGACCGAGCCGGTCAGCAGCGGTCAGCGGCCGGTCAGGTCACGTCCGGTCAGTCGGTCACCGCTCTGACCGACCGGCTGCCACTGTCCCCGACCGACGAGGACACCGCCGCCCGGTCAGTGACCGGAGACTCGACCCCGGCGACCAGCGGCCAGTCGGTCACCGACCACCACAACCGCAGCCATGGTGCCCCTGACCTGCCGGGACAGGCGGACAAGGGCCGGACGGTCACTGACCGCCCCGGCAGCGCGGCCCCGGTCGGTGGTGACCAGGACAGCCCGGCGGTGGTCAGTGCCGCGCCGGTCACCTCGCCTCCGGTCACTGACCGGGCCGCTCGGCCGACTGGTGACCGGCGTCCTGACCCGGACACCGAGGAGCTGCTGGCGATCGCCCGGTCGGCGGTCAGGGCCGAGGACAAACTGACCCGCAAGGTGGTCGCCCAGGCGATCCGAGGTCAGCAGATCCCGCTGTCCAGCGACACCCTGACCGCGCTGATGGCTCAGCTGCGCGAGCAGCACCGCCAGCCGGTCGCTTCCTCCCGGCCCTGACCGAACCTCCACGGAGTGGGTGACCGAACCGGTCACCCCGGCCGGTCACCCACTCCGCATGTCACCGACATACCCCGCCACAGCAGAAGCGGAGAGCACCCGATGCGCACTCACCCGGCCACGCCCGCCGAAGTCGACTCCTGGCTGACCGTCCTGCACCAGCACGGACACCTCCACCGCGCCCAGTCCGGCCCCGACACCACCTGGATCGTGCAACGCGAGCAGCATGACCGGCCCTGGACGCTGCACCACCCGGTCCTCGCCATGGACTGGATCGAGGAACTCGTCCGTGAAATCCAGCAGCAGGACCCGGAGACGAGCCGGTGAACACCAACGACCCGGTGGCCACCTCCGCTGGACAGCAGCGTGACCCCACCACGGCTCCTGGCGGAGCAAGCTATCGCGTACGACGGTCCTACGGCCCGACGTACGCACTTGCCCCCGCCCAGGAGGGCGGGGGAAGCCCGGCTGGTCCCCGAGCGAGGGCGCACGGGGACCAGCCGGGCAACCGGCACCAGGGGGCGCCGGTCACCGGGGGAGAAGCCGATCGCGACGATCACCGCGAGCAGCCGAGCCCGAGCACGCCCGCCTACCCCGACCGCAAACCGCGCCGCCGCACCCGCAACCCCAGCGAGCGCACCCGCAAGACGACCACCCGCCTCTCCGACACCGAGAAGACCGAGATCGCCGAGGCCGCCACCAAGCGCGGCGTCACCGTCGCTCGCTTCCTCGCCGTCTCCGGCCTGAGCGCCGCCCGCGGATGCGCCGCCGTGCACAGCAACGACCAGCTCGACACCGCCATCGACGAACTCGCCGCTCTGCGCACCGCGCTGGCCCGCATCGGCAACAACATCAACCAGATCGCCTTCGTCCTCAACAGTGGTGGCCAGCCGCGCGCCGGTGAACTCGAACACGCGCTGGGCGCGCTGACCGGACTTCTCGCCCGCGTTGATGACGCGGCGAACGACCTGGTGACCCGGCGGCTGTGATGGTTCCCGACATCGGACGCGGCTCCCGGACCCACGGCCTGCTCGTCTACCTGTACGGCCCCGGGCGGCGAGAGGAGCACACCGACGCCCACCTCGTCGGCTCCTGGGACGGCTTTGCCCCCGACCCCGGCCGCGACACCGGCCTCGACCCCGACCCGAAGGCCACCCTCGCCCGGCTCACCGCCGCCCTGGACCTGCGGGTCAAGCAGGCCGGCGACCGTGCGCCCGCCAAGCACGTCTGGCACTGCTCGGTCCGCACCGCCCCCGGGGACCGGCGGCTGGACGACGAGGAGTGGAACGCCGTCGCCCAGCGCATCGTCCACGCCACCGGCATCGCACCGGATGGAGACCCCGACGGCTGCCGGTGGATCGCCGTCCGCCACGCGGAAGACCACATCCACATCGTCGCCACCCTCGTACGCGGCGACCTGTGCAACCCGCGCCTGAACTACGACTTCAACAAGGCCCAGGCCGCATGCCGCCGCATCGAGAAGGAGATGGGCCTGCGGCGCCTGAACGCGGGCGACGGAACCGCAGCGAAGAATCCCAGCAGCGCCGAGAAGTTCAAGGCTGAGCGCACCGGCCGCCCGGAGACCTCGCGCGAGACGCTCCGCGAGGCCGCTCGTCGAGCCGTGGCGGGAGCGGATTCGGAAGAGGAGTTCTTCACGCGGCTCCGCGAAGCGGGGGTTCGGGTGAAGCTGCGGCACGCACCGTCCGGTGACGCGCTCGGCTACAACGTGGCCCTGCCCGGCGACCGCAACCGCGACGGAGACCCGGTCTGGTACCCCGGCTCCAAACTGGCCCCCGACCTCTCCCTTCCGAAGATCCGACTACGCCTCACCGACGGGGCCGCCGAGCCGAGCGCGCCCGCGGTCGGCGCTGACCGGACGAACTGGTCACCGCCCGCCCGTCAACGACGCAACGCCGCCCTCATCGCAGAGCGCTCGGCCACGCTCCTGGAACGCGACGAGGACGGCGAGGCCGCCCCCCAACTCGTCGGCGTTGGAGAACTCCTCGACGCAGTGGCCCAGACCTCACCGGCCACCACCCGCACCGAGCTGGCCGCCGCAGCTCGCGCCTTCGAACGGGCAACCCGCAGTCATGTCCGCGCCGAACGCGCCGACACCCGAGCCCTCCGCTCAGCCGCCCGAGGCATCGTCCAGGCCGGCGGGGCGCTCGGCCGAGGCGAGGACGGCGGAACCACCGCCATGCTCCTCTCCACCCTCGTCCTCGTCACCCTCGCCGCCGCCCGTTGGCACTCCGCCCGCGGACACGCCCAGCAGGCCCACGCCTCCCGACAAGCCGCCGCGCACCTACGCACCGCCTACCGCCAGGCCGCCGCCACCCCGATGCGCATGCTGCACGACCAAGGCCGCGCCCTTCCTGACGCCCAGCGCCTCATGCACGAGGCCACCCTTCGCGCCGTCCTGCCCGAGAAGCTCGTACGGGCAGGAGGCACGCAAGCGAGGACCGACGCTTTGGTCGTCACCCTCGCCCAGGCCGAGCGGGCAGGCCATGACTCCGAAGCCCTCCTGCGCCAGGCCATCGACATGCGCGAACTCGACAGCGCCGACGACGTGAACGACGTCCTGGTCTGGCGTCTGCGGCGCATCGCCCAGCTCCCGGCACACCCGGGTGACAGTGCCCGTCGTCCGCAGGCCGCCACCCGCCAGGCCACTACGCCGAGCAGCCGCACCAGTGAACGAAACGCGACGGCAGCCGTACCGCTCGGAACTGCTCAAGACCCCAACCGCCGCTTGCCACGTCGCTGACCACGTCGAACCGGACGGAGACCACCGGCCGAGCGGACGCCGCGAAATGTATGGACAGCCGGTTCCACCGGCTGTTACGGATGAAGACAGGACCGACAACCGGGAGATGATGTTCGTGCTCAGAACCACCACCCGCACCACGGAGCCGGCACCCGTCCTGCCCGTCGTCCCCACTGGTACCGACCCCCTGCTGCAGCTCCAGGCCGAGACGCGGTCGGCCGACGGCCCCGGGGCAATCCGCTGCGTCGGCCACTCACGCGAACTCGCTCTCGGCGGCATGCCCGTGATGTGCTCCGCCTGCCGTGCCCGACGCGACTGGCTGCTCATCAACCACGGGCGCAACGTCTGGGTCCGCTGCCGGTGCGGCAACCAGTGGCTCGAGCCCGAGATCGGCCGCGCCGACTTCGATGCCCTGGTCGGCGGCCCGCACGGGACGACCTACCCGAGTGTCGAGGCGGGCTTGACCGCGCTCGGGTTCGACGGCGTATTTGCCGGCATCTACCTGGAGTAGGCGAGCACCAGACGGAACGCCGAAGGGCGCCACCGGCATGTCGGTGGCGCCCTTCGGCGTGCAGGTGAGGTTCAGCCGCGTGCGCTGTCCTTCGCCAGCACACCCCGGAAGTCGCACCCCGGGCATTCGTCTTCACCCTGGACGTGTCCCTCGTACCAGCCGTGGACCGCCGCACGCAGGATGGCCTCCTCCACGGTGGCCTCGCCGCTACGGACTGACTCGATGGCTCCGCCGACGATCAACCCGAGTACGGCGTTGTTGGTCGAGGGGAACGGGGGCGAGGGCATCTGCGAGTCGGGCGTCATGCCCGCAGCCTACGGGCGAGCACCCGCTCGGTCAGTCGGTCGACGTGGTCGCCTGTCGGGGGGAGCTGTGCAGGTCGCTGCGAAATCCCCGGCCGACCGGCCTCCAGTTCTGGAACGTGGACGGCTTCCAGCGGGGACGGTCCGGAACGCTGTCGTCGTCGGGCGAGGGCAGGCTGCCCCGGCTCTTGCGGCTGCGGGTCGCGCCGACGCTGATACCCAGGTGGGCGGCGACCTCTGGGTATTCCCAGAGCCTCTGGTCGTCGGCCATGGTGTCCTCCTTCGTCGGGTCGAGCGTACGGAACGAACGGGTGGACGCACGACGAGGCCGCCCCAGCCTGAGCGGCGTGGGGCGGCCTTCGGCGGTCCTCGGTCAGACTCCGGAGAGCCGGTTGGAGAGTTCGAGGGCGTCGGTCGCGCATGAGAGGGCGGCGCACAGGCCGGTCACCTCGTACAGGGTCGGACGGATCAGGCGCGGCCAGTCGTCCGGGGCGGCGGGCCAGGAACCGAGGAGTACCTCGGCCGTGGTCAGCCCCAGGTACGCCGTGACGTCCCAGCCGCTGCGCGAGGCGGGCTCCCAGCGCAGCCGGATGCGCCCGAGGGGAAGTTGGGGGGACTTGGCGGCGAGCCAGGTGACGTCGAGGGGGCCGTCGGGGCGGGTGGAGATGCGCTGGAGAAGCGCGCTGTGCACGCCGAACGGCATGCGGCGCACGGCGACATCGTGCAGCGCGAGACGAGGTGCGGGGCGCGAGAGCGACGAGATGGAAGCCTCCGTGGTGGTAGGGAAGCGATCAAGCCCAGGTGAGGGCGTCGCGCGCCCCTACCGGGAGGTAGTCCTCCTGACCGTCATCGGCGATGTACGCCTTGCCGTCGCGGACGACGACCTCGGCCCCCACGAAGTGGGCGAAGGGGAAGTCCGGGTTGACGGCGAGACGGACAGGCAGGTGGGGGTCGAGTTCCTGGAGCTGACGGACCAAATGGCCGACGGTCAGATACTGAGGCAAGGGAAACTCCGAGAGCAGTGGGGGACGGGGCCGGAACCAGCGCGGTGTACGGGGCGGGCCGTCGTCGGCCCGCCTCGTGGTCCGGCGGTCAGCGCGAGGAGTGGGTGACGAGGGCGGCGAGAAATCCGGCGACAGCCTCGGAAGGGGTGTGGACGCCGAACTCCTGGACCCATACCTCGCCGTCGGCGGGCAACACCTGGACGCGCCAGACGATCTCGCGCGCCCAGGCGGAGGGGTCTTCGGGAAGCCAGCCGACGTAGACGCCGCCTTCCGGGCTGGTCATGTGAATGTTGGCCTCCGGGGTCTCGGCGATCGTCCAGCCGAGACCGTCCAAGAGGTCGAGCACCGGAGCGGCGCAGTGGTCTGAGGAGAGCCATTGGCGGTCTTCCACGGCGGGGCGGACGACGGCGGGCAGGAGGGTGGCAGAGGCGTTCACGGTTGGACGATCCCTTCATTGACCTGCGGGTTTTTCCCAACACCCGTACGTTGGCATGCGGCATGCCGAAGTGCGTAGTCGTTTCCCGGGGATGCCGTCTGCCGTGGGCGAACTGGAGACCACAGCGGAGCGGTCGACTGGCCGGGAATGGATCTGCGACCGCGGTTGTCGTACCTGGGTTGCGGTGAGGGACCGCAGGTCGGTGAAGGGGAGCAGGGGATGGCCGAGGCGAGCAGACACTGGGACGGCGCCGGACTGGAACGCAAGATCCGCGCCGCAGGACGGCCCTGGACCGTGGGCGACATCGCGATGGTCGCCGATGGCCAGTGGGGAGTCGGCGCACAGCCCGACCGGTGGCCGGACGAGGAGACGGTGGAGCACCGGGTCGCCGAAGGCCGGCGCGTGGAGCTGACGGTGGAGGAGCTGGCCCGCGCGGTGGGCCCCCGGGCCGAAGAGGGCCACCGCGACGAGAATCGGAGCTAAGCCTTCAACGTCGGGGCCCCGTTGTGGGCGCTGACGGCCCTACGACCGCCGCCGGAGAGGACGGTTCGGGCGCGGCCCCCGGGGCGTGCCGCGTCTTCCCGGAGCGGGCGACAGTGGCCTGAGCCAGCCGAACCGCCGGTGCCTCAACCTCGGGTGCGGTGGCCCCCCGGGCCTCCACCACGCGCCGGGTCGCCTGGAGATACGCACGGCTCTCCGCGTGGGCGACGCGGAGCTTGACCGCCGTTTCGGTGATCCGGTCGAGTTCGTAGGGGTCAGGCACGTACCCATGCCGGGACAGGGCGTGAAGACGGTCCTGGTGAACGGTAACCGCGCTGTCCGTGATGGCCAGGGCTGCGCGGGTGTGCATGGCGCAGTGCAGGAGCGGGTCCTCGCTGGGGCGGCGGACCCCCAGGACCTCAAGAGCTTCGATGGGCTGGCCCCAGGCGTTCTCGATCATGGCCGTGGCCTGGTCGAGCATGGTGGTGGTGGGCATGGTGGAACTCCTGTTGGGCGGGGACGGTCGCGAGTGGAGTGCGGCCTTGGGTGGGAGTCAGCGTCCGCGCCGGGGCGTCGGCGAGCTGGCCGGCAGCCGGGCAGAGGTCGCGGGCGCGGGGTGTCCCGTCCGTTTCTGCGCCGCCCCGTGGAGCGGCTCTGCGCCGCCATCACCCGGAGGTCGGCTGCTGAGTGGTGCGTGCCGTCGCTCAAGCACGGAGAGCGAAGGCACGGGAGTTGGTCAAGCGGCTCTCGGCCGGAGGGCGAGTTCGGTTCGCGGACTCGAGCGACGACGCGGTCGCGGAGTGGCGGCGCGTCGTCGACTACGCGAAGCAGTACAGCATGCAGCCGAAAAGACGCCGCATCGAGAAGGTTCCGTACGGTGGGCGCGGGCTGGAGTACGTCCTTGCCGAGGGCCCGCATCCCAACGCGCGCAGTCAGCGACCTCGACCGACGACGAGCAGTTCAGTTCCCGTGCCCGTGCGGGTACGAAATGCGCTACGGCCTGACGGTCCAGCATGGCGCCCACGTGGGACGCCGTGCGGCGCGACGGCGACGCCTGGGGCGTGACCGAAGGCGATCCGACCGGCATCCGCCCCGCCGGGGCGGATGCCGGTCACGGACGCGTGTCCGCTCTCCCGTCCGCCTCTCGGGGCACGACTCGTATCCGTGGGACGTGGCGGCTCCAGCCGACCGCGAGCCGATGGCCGCCGGCTCTGACCAGGAGGAGGCCGGTCGCCGTCGCGGTGACAGCCGCCACCGTGCCCGCCGCCGCGAGGCCGGACCGGGCGCCGTATGTGTCGGTGATCAGGCCGACGACCGGAGCGCCGAGAGGCGCGCCGCCGAGGAGGACCATCATGTACAGCGCGGTGACCCGCCCGCGGAAGGTCGGGGCGGTCGAGGTCTGCATGGTGGCGTTGGTGGTGACGTTGACGACCATGGCGAACAGGCCCATGGGGATCATGAGCAGCGCGAAGCTCCACAAGGTCGGTGCCACGGCGGCCACGGTCTGCAGCGCGCCGAAGGCCAGTGCGGCGAGGAAGGGCAGCCGCCGCCGCGCTCTCTCGTGTCGGGCGGCGAGCAGCGCGCCTGCCAGGGAGCCCGCCGCGACCAGGGTGTTGAAGAGGCTGAATGCGCCCGCCCCGGCGTGGAACACGTCGTCGGCGAAGGCGGAGAGGTGGACGGGGAAGTTGAGGGCGAAGGTCCCGAAGAAGCCGACGAGAACGATGGGCCAGACCAGGTCGGGGCGACCGGCGACGTACCGCAGGCCCTCCCGGAGCTGCCCCTTTCCGTGCGGGGCGCGCTCGACCGCGTGCAGTTCGCGGCGCCGCATCAGCGTCATGCAGGCCAGCGGCGCGGCGAAGGAGACGCCGTTGAGGAGGAACGCCCAGCCCGTGCCGATGCCCGTGATCAGCAGGCCTGCGACGGCCGGACCGATCAGTCGGGCGGACTGGAAGTTCGCGGAGTTGAGGCCGACCGCGTTCCGCAGCAGTTCCGGGCCGACCAGCTCGGAGAGGAAGGACTGGCGCGCGGGGTTGTCGAGCACGGTCGCGAGGCCCACGGCGAAGGCGGCGGCGTACACGTGCCAGACGTGGACCCGGTCGGTCAGGGTGAGGACGGCGAGCGCGAGCGCGGTGAGGGCCATGGCCACCTGGGTGGCGACGAGTATGGGGCGTTTGGGCAGGCGGTCGACGAGAACGCCGCCGTACAGGCCGCAGAGCAGCAGGGGCAGGAACTGCAGGGCGGTGGTGATGCCGACGGCGGTCGATGAGCCGGTGAGACTGAGGACTAGCCAGTCCTGGGCGATGCGCTGCATCCAGGTGCCGTTGTTGGAGACGACCTGGCCGAGGAAGAACAGCCGGTAGTTCCTCACCTTCAGTGAGGACAGCATAGGGGCCTTGGCGGAGAGGGGGCGGGACGGAGGACGTGGGTCGGGTGTGGGGGCGGAACCGGTTCCGGGTTCCGTAGTCAATCGGGTTCGCCTCCTGGTCGTCGTCCGATGGGCGCCGGGCGGGGCTTCAGGGCACGGCTCCCGGCGCCACCGGGGGCGCCGGCGGTTTGCCCTCGACAAGCGCCGGGGCGGCCGTGACCGCCCGTCGACCGTCAGCGCGTCAGTCTGTCGGCACCTCGACGCGAGGGGCGGGCCTGTTGCTTGAGCGGGTGCGGTGATGAAGAGCCCAGGTCCGGGTCGTGGCGAGAAGAAGCGGTACGGCTACGCGACCGGGAACATCGCGGGCGCCGAGGTCGAGTCGCGGACCACCAGGGTCGGCCGGTGCAGGATCGACTGACCGGTCTCCCCGTCACCATCCATGACCTGGCGCAACCTGGCGAACGCGGTGGCCGCCATCTCCTCCACCGGCTGCCGCACCGTCGTGAGCGCGGGCATGGCCATGCCCGCGAGCATGATGTCGTCGTAACCGGTCACGGAGACGTCGCGGCCGACCGCCAGGCCCGCCTCCCTGGCGCCCGCGATGACGCCGAGCGCGCACATGTCGTTGATGGCGACGATCGCGGTCGGCGGCCGGGGCACAGAGAGGATCTCAAGCGCGGCGACACGTCCGAGTTCGGCGGCGTCCCGGTCGTCGAAGTCGACCGTGTCGGCTCCCGACCACACGAGGCCGGCCGACCGGGGGAGACCGGCGGCGTCGAGGGCCTGCCGGAAACCGTTGTAGCGCTCGGCCCGGTTGACGCTTCCGATCGAACCCGACACGAAGGCCAGGCGCGTGTGGCCCAGGGCCAGCAGGTGCTCCGTCGCCAGGCGCATGCCGAGAACGTTGTCGGTCCCGATGTTCACCGTGCGGTGCGGATCACCGGGCTGCGCGGTGCGGTCGAAGGCCACGAGTCCCAGTCCGGCCTCCACGGTGGGCTTCACGTGGTCGAGCGAGGGCAGGGACGAGCACAGGACGACCCCGCCGATGCCGTCGCCCCAGAGCTCCTCCACGTAGCGACGCTCCCGGTCCGGGTCTCGCTCGCTGTTGCACAGGAGCATGTAGAAGCCCTCCGCCAGCGCCGCCGCTTCGAGATGCCGGGCGAACGTGCCCCAGAACGGATTGGCCACGGACGGCACGATGAGGCCGAGCATCTGGATCCGTCCGGTGCGCAGCTGCTGGGCGGCGCGGTTGGGGCGGTAGCCGAGGCGGCGGATCGCCGACTCCACCCGGGACCGTGTCTCGGGCAGCATCTTGCCCTTCCGGCCGTTGAGCAGGTTGGAGACCGTGCTCGGGGAGACCCCCGCTTCCTGTGCCACCTGGTAGATCGTTACCCCGGCCACTGACCCCACTCCCTATGAATCGGAAACCAAATGTTTCCGCTGTGTTGACAGCCCGTACTGCCGTTCCTAGTCTCGTGCATCGAAACACCAGTAAATCGATGCACTACTCAAAACGCAAGTTCGTCACCCGCTCAGTACGTACCTTTCAGCCGGGAGTCTCCTATGCGCCCACGTACGTCGCCCCTCTCCAGAAGAAGACTCCTCGGACTGGGTGCCGCGGCCGCGGCAGGCGCCGCGCTGTCCGCGTGCGGCGGTCCCGCACCTCAGGAGAAGGGAGGCGGTGACGCCTCTCTGCGGCTGCTCACCCCGATCTTCGACCGGGCGGACGGGCAGAAGTTGCTCACCTCGCTGCTCGCGGACTTCAAGAAGGACCACCCGGGTGTCAGGGTCCAGGTGGACTACACGGAGTACGGAAAGCTCAACGAGAAGCTCGCCACGTCGATCGTGGGGGGACAGCCCTACGACGTCATGCTGATGGGTGTCGGCTGGATCCCGCCCTTCGTCGAGAAGGGTGTGCTCGCCGATCTCGGGGCGCGTCAGTCCGAGCTGGACCGCCTGTACAACCCGCGTGTGGTGCAGCCCGGGATCTACGAGGGCAAGACGTACGCCCGCCCCATCCTGCTCGACACCCGGATGGGCATCTACCGCAAGGACATCCTGGCCGAGGCGGGGATCGACGCGCCGCCGAAAGATCTGACCGAGCTGAAGGAGATGGGCAAGGAGCTGACCGTCCGTAAGGGCGGCAAGCTGACACGGGCCGGCGTGGACATCCTCAGCAACGACCTGCGCCAGACCTACCTTCCCGTCATGTGGGCGCACGGCGCCGACCTGTTCGCCGATGGCAAGCCCGTCTTCGACTCGGACGAGGCCGTGGACGCCCTCCAGTGGATGGTCGACATCATCCGCACGGAGAAGATCGAGGACTACGGCTTCACCCAGAAGGGAGCGGTCGTCGCGCCCCTCGTCCAGGGCCGGGCGGCCATGATGGTCGGCCACAACGACATGTGGCGGCAGGTCTCCGAGAGTGCGCCGGAGCTGATCGCCGAGGACAAGATCGCCGGGTTCATGCTGAAGCAGCAGCGTCCGGCGCTGTTCCAGGGTGGCACGCTGGCCACTCTGTCGGCGAAGACGCGGTATCCCGAGCAGGCCAAGGCCCTGGTGGAGTTCCTGTCGGGGGAGAAGGTGTCGCCGCAGGCGGCCGAGCAGCGCGGCAACATCCCCGCGGTCCTCAGTGCGGCGGACTCCGACTACGTGCGGAGCAACAAGCTCGTCTCGTTCGCGGTGGACAACCTGGACCACGCCTTCTCCGAGGGCGGGGTGCCGACCTGGCTGGAGATCCGTGAGGAGTTCAAGCCGGCTCTGGAGAGCGCCCTGCTCGGCAAGTCCAGCCCGGCCGACGCCCTGCGGGGACTGGCCGAGAAGGCCGAGGCCATCATCGCCAAGGGGGCGTGACCCTGGTGCCCAGCCATCCGGTCGTAGAGACGGCAAGTCGACGCCCGGCCCCGGTGCATCGATCCACCAGAGTGCCGGGGGCGACGCAGCGCGGTGAAAGGCCCCGGCGCGAGGGGAAGTTCGGGCGTGAACGACGCCGGGTAGCCCTCCTTCTGCTGGCGCCCTCGGCCATCCATCTCGTGTGGTGGATCGGCATCCCGGTAGTAGCGACCTTCGCCCTGGCGTTCACCGACTACGACATCCTCGCGGGCACAGTCACCTTCAACGGTCTGGACAACTTCCAGGAGATCTTCAGCGACCCGACCTGGAACGCGTCCATCTGGCACACGGTCGTCTTCACCTTCTTCACCGTGCCGGTGGCCATGGCGATCGCGGTCGTCCTGGCACTCCTGCTCAACGTGAAGATGCGGGGGGCGGCCTGGTACCGGACGGCGGTCTTCATGCCGCACGTCACCGCGACCGTGGCGATCGCCCTGGTGTGGATGTGGATGTTCGAACCCCGGCTCGGTGTCGTGAACACGATGCTCGGCTGGGTCGGCATCGACGGGCCGGTGTGGCTGGCCGACCCGGACTGGGCGCTGACCGCCGTGATCGTGGT
Organism: Streptomyces sp. NPDC007025; assembly: GCF_042869455.1. NCBI lineage: Bacteria > Bacillati > Actinomycetota > Actinomycetes > Kitasatosporales > Streptomycetaceae > Streptomyces > Streptomyces sp. NPDC007025. The sequence goes on from NZ_JBIAFT010000008.1 coordinate 194,981, forward strand.
GAGCATCTGGAAGGGCATCGGCATCAAGATGCTCATCTACCTGGCCGCCCTGCAGGCCATGCCGGACGACGTGTACGAGGCGGCGAGGATCGACGGCGCCTCACAGGTGCGGCAGTTCTTCTCCATCACCCTGCCGCTGCTGAAACCGGCGACGTTCTTCGTCCTGGTGGTGTCGATCATCGACTCCTTCCAGGCGTTCGACCAGCTGTACGTGCTGACGCCCGACGGAGGGCCCGGCAACTCGACCACGGTCATGACGTACGAGATCTACCGCACGGCGTTCAAGGAGTTCAACATGGGTGCGGCCTGCGCTCAGAGCGTGGTGCTGTTCGCCTTCCTGCTGGTGCTCATGCTGATCAGCCGACGTCTCACCGGGAAGGAAGACGATGTCCGCTGAGAAGCTCTCCGCCGGCGCCGCAACCGCGGTGCCGCCGCGTACGAGCAGACCCCTGCTCGCCCGGCGACTGCGACGCGTGGCGCTGCACCTGGTGCTCGGCACGGTGTCGTTGGCGATGGCCATCCCCTTTCTGTGGATGATCATCACATCGCTCAAGACCGATCCCGACCTGGCCTCCTACCCCCCTGGGCTGCTGCCCCGGATCTGGGACTGGGACAACTACCCGGAGGCCCTGGAGTACGCCCCCTTCGGTACCTACTTCCGCAACAGCCTGTTCATCTCGCTCGGGCACACCGCGCTCAATCTGGCTCTGGCGTCCATGGCCGGATACGCCCTGGCCCGCATCCCGTTCCGGGGCAGCACCGTGGTCTTCATGGGCGTCCTGGCCACCATGATGATTCCGACCTACACCAAGATCGTGCCCCAGTACCTGATCGCCAAGGGCATCCCGTTCTTCGGCGGCAACGACTATCTGGGCCGAGGCGGCCACGGTTGGCTCGACTCTTGGTGGGGTCTCATCATTCCCGGCGCGCTCACGCCTTTCGCCATCTTCCTCTTCCGGCAGTTCTACCTCTCCTTGCCACGCGAGCTGGAGGAGGCCGCCCGCATCGACGGCATGGGGGAGTTCGGCATCTACGCGCGAGTGATGACACCCCTGGTCAAGCCAGCCATCGCCACCGTCGGCCTGCTCACCTTCGAGAGCAGCTGGAACAACTTCCTGTGGCCCCTGATCATCACGACCGACACCGACCTGCGCGTCATCCAGGTGGGACTCTCCGCCTTCCAGCAGGCCGACCAGAACGCCTGGGCCTACATGATGGCCGGCACGACGCTCGCCACGGTCCCGATGGTGGCGCTGTTCCTGCTCGCCCAGCGGTACTTCGTACAGGGCTTCGCCAACTCCGGCATCAAATAGGCCCCTTGCTCAACGCGACACATCAGATCCGACAGACCAACCGGAGAACTCCTCATGCCTTTTGACCTCACGGGGCGCCGTGCGCTCGTCACCGGCGCCGGGCACGGCATCGGCGCGGCCGTCGCGCTCGGCCTGGCCCGGGCGGGCGCCGACGTGATCGTTCACCACGGTCACTCAGCCGATGCCGCCCAGCGCGTCGTGGCCGACATCAGCGCGCTCGGACGGAAGTCCACCGCCGTCGCCGCGGACGTCACGGACGCGACGGCTGTCGAACGCCTGGTCGACGAGAGCGTCGCCTTCCTCGGCGGCCTCGACATCGTCGTCGCCAACGCCGGGCATCTCGTCGGACGGGTCCCCGTCTCCGACATGACCGAGGAACACTTCCGCAGCGTGATCGACGTCAATCTCGTCTCCGCGTTCCGTACCTGCCGGGCCGCGCTGCCGCACGTGCGGGATGCCGGGCGCGCGGGACGGATCATCCTGATGGCCTCGCAGGCGGCCCACGACGGCGGCGGTCCCGGCGCGACCGCCTACGCGGCGGCCAAGGCCGGAGTGGTCGGCTTCGCCAAGGGGCTGGCCAAGGAGGTAGGCGGCTCCGGGGTGACGGTCAACTGCCTAGCTCCCGGCTACATCGGCGACACCGCCTTCCACGGCACGTTCACCGCACCCGAGGCCCGCCGCGGCATTGTGGAGAAGCTGCCCATCGGCCGCGCGGGCGCCGTGGAGGACGTCGCGGGCACGGCCGTCTACCTGGCCTCGGACGAGGCCGGATATGTGACCGGCGCCACCTTCGACATCGGCGGCGGCGCATGGCCGCGCTGACTGTCCCGTCGGAGCCCGGTGGGTGGTGGCACGCCTACGTCTGCCCGGCCCACGGCGTGGAGCTCGACCACGGCGACCTGCTCGGTGGTGCCTTCCCCGGCGGCGGGGCCGCCTGCCGGTACGGCTGCCGTCTGGGTACGGACGCCATACGGGGTGCGTGGACCGTACTGGCGCATCAGGAGGCCGCCCGGTGCCTGCGGCACTTGGCATCCGGCCCGCCCGACGAACGTCGAGAGGCCGTGGCGGTGCTGTGCGAGTACGCGGAGCTCTACGCCGGTCTGCCCGGCACGCACACGGGCGGCGACGACTGGATGCTGCGCGGACGCCTCTTCCACCAGGCGCTGACCGAGGCCATCTGGGCCGTCAACATCGCCCACGCGGTACGCACGCTGGCGGAGGACCCCGACGGCCCCGGACTGGACGAATTCGTCCCCTTCCTCGAATCGCTCCGGGAAGCGGCGGGAGCAGCGCGGGCCGAGCTCCTGCGGAAGGGAGAGGCCCGTTCGAACTACACCGCCTGGCTGGCAGCCGCGGAGATCACCTGCCGCTGCGCGGCCGATCTGATCACCGGGGCGGAGCCCGACGCGATCGGTCTCGCCCAGGAGTACGGTCTCGCCGCCCACATGCGGACAGCGGTCCACCGGGACGGCTGGGAGTGGGAGGCAAGCACCTACTACCACCTGTTCGTCCTGCACGCCTATCTGCTCGCGCTGCGTGGCGCCCGCCCGGAGCAGCTGCCCGCCGACATCGCGAACGTACTGGGCGCGATGGTCTCGGCGCTCGGCGGCATCGCCGCTCCGGACGGCACCCTGCCGGCCCTGCACGACGGCCCCTACCGGCGCGAGGCACAGGCGGCCGAGATCAGGGAGGTGGCGGCGCTCGCCGCCCAACTGTTCGCGGACGCCCCGCTGAAAGCCGTCGACCGGGCAGCTGAACGCGACTCGACCGCTGCACTCCCCGCGGACCTCGACGGGTGGTTCACCGGCGTCCCGCTCCCCGCGCCGCCGCCGCGGCACACCTTCCCCGACGCCGGGTTCGCGGTCTTCCGCTCCGCGGGCGTCCACGCCCTGCTGGACGCCGGACCGCACGGCGGCGGACACGGGCACCAGGACAAGCTGGCGCTCTATCTGTACGGGGACGACGGCACCGCCTGGCAACCGGACCCCGGACAGGTCCCGTACGCCCACCGGAACCTGCGCGCGTACTACGCGAGTACGGCGGCCCACCCCGCCTTCCGGGTCGACGAGACGGAACAGCGCCCCTGCGAAGCCGTCCTCGACGGCGACACCGGACGGTGCGAGCAGGCGTACGACGGCGTCACGGCGACACGGCGCGTCGTCACCGACCGGCGCTACCTGCTCGACATCCTCGTCCTCGAGGCCGCCACCGAGCGCCGGCTCACCGCCCAGCTGCGTCCGGGCACCGATCTCGACGTCGTGGCCCAGGGCCCCGACCGGGCACGCACGGTCTGGGGCGACGGCGAGTCCGCCGTCCTGACGGGCTGCCACGCCTCGCGTCCGCACGCGGAGTTCACCGTCGTCGCCCACCCCGGGCCCGCCGACGATCCGGCGCTGACCCGGCAGGGCGTCGACTGGTCCCTCACCGGCCGACGCGCCGTCTTCGTGTCCGTCTACCAGCGCGCCGAGACGGCGCCACCCGTCCGCCGGGTGAGCCTGTCCGAACGGACCGTCCACATCGATCTGGCCGACGGAACCGTCGCCACCCATCCCATCGGAGCGTGAGAACGCATGCTGCTTCTCGAGGGACGACTCGACTCACTGCGCGGCGAGCTGAACGGCACGCACGCCGCGCAGTGGCGAAGGCTGCACGAGCAGTGCGACTGGTACCGCCGCCAGAACCCGCCCACGGAGCACCCCGAGGCGAGCATCACCTACTTCGGCCCCGCCGCCGCGAACCTGGCGCTCGCCTACCGGCTCACGGGCCAGCGCGGGTACCTGGAAGAGGCGTGGCGCTGGATCTCCACCTGCGTGGCCTTCCCCCACTGGGGGCGCGCCCACATGCCCGACCACGACCTGGACGCGGGCTGGCTGCTGCACGGCCTCTCCCTCGCGTACTCCTGGCTGGGAGAGGACCTGGAGCCGGAGCGGCGTGAGATCCTGCGCGCCAAGCTGGAACTTCAGGGCGAGCGGCTGCACTCCTTCGCGGAGGAGACCTCCGGCCGCTGGTGGTCGAGCGCGTACTGGCAGAACCACAACTGGATCTGCTGGACCGGCATCGCCACCGCGGGCTACGCCCTGGGCCGCTCCGAGTGGAGCAAGGCCGCCCGGGCCAACCTGGAGACCGTCCTCAGGATGCTTCCCGAGGACGGTTCGGACGCGGAGGGCGTTGTCTACTGGCGGTACGGAGTGCCGTGGCTCGCCATCCACACCGACCTCATCCAGCGCCAGGAGCGGGCCGATCTGTGGTCGATCGGCGGGTTCCTGCGCAACACCACGCGCTGGCGCCTGCACCAGAGCGCGCCGGGTTTCGAGGAGAACATCGACCACGGCGACTGCCACGACCGGCGCAGCGGCCACAGCGTCGCCCTCTACTACCGTCTGGCCTCCGCCTACCAGGACGGCACGGCGCAGTGGCTGGGGAACCTCGTCGCGGAGCGCCACTTCTGGCGCGAGGCGTACGAGTCGGGTGTACGTCCCGGTGTCATGCCCGAAGCCTTCCTCGAACTGCTCTGGTACGACCCGCGGGTGACACCCGTGGCACCGGACCATGAGCCAGGCACGGCGTACTTCCCGGACCTGGGGCAGATCACCGCACGCACCGGCTGGGACAGCGCCGCCACCTGCGTCAGCTTCAAAGCCGCGCCCGGCGGCGGCCACCGTGCCTGGGACGAGGGGCACCGGCTGAAGGCCGTCGGCGACTGGGACGCCATGAGCGCGGGCCACCACCACCCCGACGCCGGCGCCTTCGTCCTCCACTCACACGGAGCCTTCCTCGCCGTGGACGAGGGCTACAGCAACCACAAGCGCGCCGCCCACCACAACCTGGTCCTGGTCGACGGACAGGGCTGGGCGGACGAGGGCCGCTACCACGTGTACGAGGGGATACCCGAGGAGCGCCGGGCGCGGGTACGCGACGTGCTCGCCCAGGACGGATTCGCCCACGCCACGGCGGAGTCCGCGGCGATGTTCCCCGAAGGGCTCGGCGTACGGCGCGTCGACCGCACGCTGGTGGTGACGCCTCTGGGGCGCGTGGTCGTCCTCGACGAGCTCGAGGCCGAGGGGCCGCGCGAGTGGACGTATCTGCTGCACTCCGACTGGCCCACGACACAACTGGACCCCGACGGCTGGCGACTGGAGTCCGGGCCGGCGAGCGCACGGCTCACCCGGCTGCTGCCCACGGACGCGACGGCCATGCGTGACCGCACCGAGGTGGAGGCGAACCCGACCTCCAGCACCCCCAGCCTCAAGGTCAGCAAGACCATGCACACCCTGCGCCTCACCACACCCAGGACCCGCACGGCCACCTTCCTGACCGTCCTCGACAGCACGGGTTCGCTGGGCCCGCGGCCGGACCCGGCCGTGCTCCTGGCCTCGGACCAGGGGCACGCGGTGTCCGTCGGCCAGGGGGGCGAGACGGAACTGGTCCTCCTCGCTCCCCGGGCGGGGGTCATTGAGACGGAACGCGTCAGCGCCGACGCTGCCGCGGTCATCCTCTCCGGCACGCGGGTCGCCGCCGTACGGGCGAGCCGCGTCGACATCGACGGCGCCGTGGGGCTCCGGTCCGACGAGCCGTTCACCGGCGTACTGCCCACCGAGACCACCGGCGCGTAGGGAGCAGACCATGAAGGGCTGGGAGCGAGGTGCACTGCGCGCCATGGAGTTCGTCGCACAGCCGGCACTCGCGGGAGCGGCGTTCTGCCTGCTGGCACTCGGCGTCGTCACCTGGCTTCCGGCCCTGGCCGCCGCGGCCGTCGCGTTGCAGGACTGGCGCAAGGACGGCGGTGGCAGGCCGTTCACCGGGACCCTGCGTGCCTTCCCGCGCTGCTGGCGCGCCCTGTGGAAGGACGCCCTCGCAGCCAGCGCCCTGATCGCCGTCCTCGCGATGAACTGCCTCTTCCTGCTGGGCCGCGCAAGTGCGACGGCATGGGTCCTGCTTCCCGTCCAGTTCGCCCTGATGGCCGCCCTGGCGGTCTACACGCTCTCACTCGCCGCTTCGCTCGCGGTCGGTACTGAGGACGGGCTCCACCGCCGCGCGGCCGTCCTCGCCTTCGCCTCGCCGCGACGCGGCCTGGTTCTGCTGCTCGCCCTGCTGCTTGTGCCGCCGGCGATGCTGCCCGTTCCTCTCGGCCCCCTGCTGCTCGGGCCCACCGTTCCCCTTCTTCTGGCTCTGTCCCTGTACGCACCTCTGAACCCGAGGAAACCAGCATGAGACTCATCCGGTACTTCGCTTCTGCGGCCGCCCTGTTAGCGGTGACCGGAACTTCCGTGCCCGCGGCGTCCGCCGCCGCACCCCGGGGCGGACACGACATCTACGTGTCACCGGGCGGCAGCGACACCAACCTCGGCACCCGCCGGGCTCCCTTCGCCGGCATCCAGCGGGCCCTGGACGTGGCCGGACCCGGATCGACCGTGCACCTGGCACCGGGACGCTACCTGCAGAACTTCGTCAGCCGGAGCCCCGGGGTCACCCTCACCGGGCCCCCGTCCGCCGTGGTCCAGGGATCCGGTCAGGGCCGTGCCATCGGGGAGATCCAGCACGACCGCGTCCGGCTGACGGGGTTCACCATCGACGGCCTGGTCGGTGACGCCGACGAGAAGTCCGGCTACCGCAAGAAGCTCCTGTATGTCATGAGCCTGACACCGGGAGACGGTGTCGACGGGCTGCGTATCTCCCGGATGACCTTCCGCAACGCCGGTGAGGAGTGCGTACGGCTGCGCTACCTCATCACCGGCGCCGAGGTCGCCCACAACCGGATCACCGGATGCGGGGTGTGGGACTTCCGATTCGCCGACGGCGGCAAGGTCGGTGAGGGCGTCTACCTGGGCACGGCCCCCGAGCAGCAGGGGCTCAACGGCGCCCCGGACGACCGGCCTGACGTCAGCCGGGACAACTGGATCCACCACAACAGGATCGACACCCAGGGCAACGAGTGCGTGGACATCAAGGAGAACTCCACCGCGAACCTCGTCGAGCACAACGACTGTACGGGCCAGCTCGACCCCAACTCCGCAGGCCTGGACGCGCGCGGCAGCGGCAACACATTCCGGGCCAACCGCTCGTACGGCAACGTCGGTGCCGGGGTCCGGGTCGGCGGCGACACCCCCAGCGACGGCACCGGCAACACCATCGAGGGCAACGTCCTCCTCTCCAACGCTGCGGGGGGCATCAAGTTCGAGGCCACCCCGCAGGGCCGGGTGTGCGGTAACACCCTGGCCGGCAACACCGGCGGCGACGCGACGGGCACGTACGGGAACGAGTACGAGCCGTCGCGTCCCTGCTGACCGCAGAAGAAGGCACCGATACAACCGAGAGTCACAACGACAGTGAGGAAGCAACAGACATGAGCCGCACCCGCAAGCGCACTCTCGCCACCACCGGAGTGGCCGCACTCTCCGCCCTGGCCGCCCTGACCCTCCCGCTCGTCACGGGGGGCACCGCCACCGCGGCCGCCCCGTGCGACTACCCCGCCCAGCAGCTCAACCTGACCAACTGGAAGGTCACCCTGCCGACCGGCTCCAGCGGCTCGCCCACCGAGGTCAAGCAGCCCGCTCTCGCGACCTTCTCGTCCAGCCCCTGGTTCACGGTGAACTCCAAGTGCACCGGCGTCCAGTTTCGGTCGGCGGTCAACGCCGTCACGACACCCAACTCCAGCTACGGACGCGCCGAGCTGCGCGAGATGACCGACAACGGAACCAAGAACGCCTCGTGGTCGGCGACGTCCGGCACCCACACCATGACCTTCCGGGAGGCGTTCAACAAGCTGCCCAACGACAAGCCGCACGTCGTCGGCGCGCAGATCCACGACGGCGACGACGACGTCACCGTCTTCCGTCTGGAAGGCACCAGCCTCTACATCACCAAGGGCGACAACACCCACCACAAGCTGGTGACCAGCAACTACCAGCTGAACACGGTCTTCGAGGGCAAGTTCGTCGTCAGCGGTGGCCAGATCAAGGTGTACTACAACGGCGTCCTCCAGACGACCATCGCGCACACCGCGTCCGGGAACTACTTCAAGGCCGGCGGCTACACCCAGGCCAACTGCGGCAACTCCTCCCCGTGCAGCAGCTCCAACTACGGTCAGGTGACCATCTACAAGCTCCAGGTCACCCACGCCTGAGCGGCGAGACGGTGCCGGGCCTCGGACTAGGAGGCCCGGCACCTCCCGGCACAGTACAACGAGCGGAACCCGCATCCTGCTCCGCCCGTCGGCCGCCGACCGCCCTCCGAGGAGCAGGTGCTTCCGGGCGCGCGCTCCCGTCGCCGGCGGAGCGCGGCCCCCTGCCGATTCGCACCTCTCCCGGTGCACACAGCCCGCGATCGCCCGCACACGGGCCGGTCCCGGAAACCAGGCATCCACCCCAGAACAGGACATCAAGCGGAATGACCAGTGCCGACGCCCCGGCGCCCGCGCAGCCGGAATGCCCGATCACCACGGAGATCACCTCCCGAGGTCTGATCGCGATTCTGCGCGCCCCCACCGCCGAGCACTTCCCCGCGATCGCCGACACGCTGTTCAACGCAGGGGTCCACGCGATCGAGATCACCCTCACCACTCACGGAGCCCTGCGGTGCATCCGTCAACTCACGGCCGCCTACGGCCGGGAGGCGGTCATCGGAGCGGGCACGGTCCTGACCGCCGGCCAGGCGCAGACCTGCGTCGATGCCGGTGCCCGCTTCCTCGTCTCGCCCGTCGCGGCGCCCGACGTCGTCCGAACGGCCCGCGCCGCAGGCGTGGCCGCCTACCCCGGCGCGCTCACCCCCACCGAGATCCATGCCGCCGCTCGTACCGGCGCACCCGCCGTGAAACTCTTTCCCGCCTCGGCGGTCTCGCCCCGGTACGTCTCGGACCTGCTCGGCCCGCTTCCCGGCATCCCCCTCATCCCCACCGGGGGTATCTCCCTGGCCGACATCCCGGCATGGATCGCGGCCGGGGTCGCCGCCGTGGGCCTGGGCACGCCGCTGATCGGGACGGCGGCGACGGAGGGCGTCGACGACCGCCTCGCTGGCCGCTGCCGTCAGGCCCTCGCGGCCGTCCGGGAAGGCAGGGCCGCCCGGTGACAGGCTCCCCAGCCACGCCCGCACCGCGAACCGACGGCGGTCTGCTCACCTTCGGCGAGACGATGGGCCTGATCACCGCGACCACGATCGGCACCCTGGAATACGCACGCGATGTCACCTTCGGTATCGGCGGTGCCGAGAGCAACGTGGCCATCGGCGCCGCGCGCCTCGGGGCCCCGGTCACCTGGATCGGCCGGGTGGGGCGCGACGCGGCCGGAGATCTCGTCGGACGCCGCCTGAGGGCGGAAGGCATTCACACCATGGCGCTCCGGGACGACTCCTTCACGGGCCTCATGGTCCGCCACCACCGTGCCGCCACCGTTGTCCATGTCGACTACCACCGGGCCGGATCGGCCGGCTCCCGCCTCACCTCCCGCGACATCCCCGTCGACGCGGTCCGGCGGGCCGCGATCCTGCATCTCACCGGCATCACCCCCGCCCTCAGCGCCTCCGCCCGCCAGGCCGCCCGGGACGCGGTCGCCGTGGCGAAAGCGAACGGCGTACTCGTCAGCATCGACGTGAACCACCGCAGCAAGCTCTGGGACCCGGACACCGCCGGACGCGAGCTGCGACGGCTCGTCGCGCAGGCGGACATCGTCTTCGCCGGGCTCGAGGAAGCCCAACTCGTGCTCGATTCCAAGACGGAGGTTCCGGAGCGTCTGGCCGTGGACCTGGCGGCGTCCGGGCCGCGGGAGGTGGTCGTGAAGACCGGCGCCAGGGGCTGCACGGCCCACATCGACGGCGCGATCCACGAGGAACCGGCGCTGTCCGTTCCCGTCGTCGACACCGTCGGGGCCGGCGACGCCTTCGTCGCCGGATACCTGGCAGAACGCCTGAGCGGAGCCGGCCCAGTCCAACGGCTCCGGACAGCCTGCGCCGTGGGCGCCTACGCCGTGTCCGTCCCCGGTGACTGCGAACTGCTCCCGACACGCGGTGAACTGGCGAGCTTCCTGACCACCGGGGACGTCCTGCGATGAGCGGATGCCCGTGAAACCGACCACCAGCGCGGCTCCCGCTGAGACGATCAGCCCATGAGCCGAGTACCGGTGACTCTGCACAGGATCGTGTTCACCGACTGGCAGGCGGTCCACTCGTGGGCCGGCCGGCCCGACGCCTGCCGGTTCCAGCCCTGGGGGCCGAACACCGAGGAGCAGACCCGCGATTTCGTGAGGGCGGCGGCCGAAGCCTGGACACACGAACCGCTGCGGAGACTGGCCCACGTGGCGCGCCTCGGGAACGCCGTTGTCGGTATGGGCGTGCTGCACGTCCGCAGTCACACGCAGCGCCAGGGTGAGGTCTCCTACGTCGTGCATCCGAGGGTGTGGGGGCAGGGCATCGGCACAGAGATCGGGCGCTCGCTGATCTCGCTGGGCTTCGACCGGTGGGGACTCCACCGGATCCACGCCACGTGCGACCCCCGCAATCGGGGATCTTCCCGCGTTCTGGAGAAGCTCGGCATGACGTACGAGGGGCACCATCGGCACACGGCGTGGATCCGGGACGGCTGGCGGGACAGCCTGGTGTTCAGCATCCTCGAAGAGGAATGGCGTGCCGGAGCCGGGAGCTGTGTTGACGCAAGTGTGGAGGGACCGCCGGCTCCTCGGCCCGGTGCCGGACGAGGCGCACGCCGCGCCGCGGACCTCGACGACAAGTAGCAGGCCTGCGGTACGGCGGGCTCGGCCATGTGCGGCGGCAGATCCACCGCGCCGGTTACAAAACCAGGCGGCGGAAGAAGCGGTGAGGGTCATGAGGGCCCGCAGCGTGCGGACCCAGCGGGAGCGGGCTCGTACGCGCGCGCTGGGCAGGCCAGCTCTCCACCTGAAGAGGACGGACGGATTGGTTGCCGTGACGCTCTGGGCGTCCGCACGTCGCACAGCGACCGAAGCAGGGGTATCTGACCTGGCAATTTTCGAGATGCGCTCAGGTCAACACTTTCCGATGACGAACCGCATCTGGCCGTCAGCCGAATCGAGGGCCTGAATAACGGCAGTTGAGTGCCGAAGATGCAGGCGGCGCAGCGCGTCTTCGACACGCTCGGCTTCGGCTATCGGTTCTTGTGTCAGGTGGGTGCGGGACCAGTCCGAGACCGTGCGGAGGACGGGGGCCAGAGACGTGCCGAGCGCGCTGAGCCGGTACGGCGCACCCCGCCGGTCATCATCGCGGATCACCAGTCCGTCAGCGTGCATCGTGGCCAGCCGTTTGCCGACGAACTGCTCACTGACGAAGGGGAGCTGCGCAGCAACGTCGCGAACGCGCACGGGGCCCTTCACCTGGGCCAGGGTCATCGCGGTCCAGGTGGTCCATTTGGGCCCGATCCGGGCGAGAGCCTCCTCGACGCGCTGGGCGTCGATGGAAGCGATGGAGAAGGTGGGAGGCAGGCCGGGGGTAGCCATGGTGGGGTCCTTATCGGGATGAGGTCAGCGTGAGCGGGGGGTCGCGAGGGAGGTCCTTGCGACGGGCACGGCGGCCGGGGCGGAGAGCGCGCCTGACGTGGTCCGCGTGGTGGTGCGGCCGAGGGCGGCGGACACACGGGAGGTCGTCGCGCGACCATCACGCAGGGCGGCTTCCCCCTGCGCAGTGAGCGAGAGGAGCTGGCCGGGCCGGTACACGTTCTCGGTGATGTCCTGATGCAGTAGCCCGTCGGCGACCAGCCGCTGCACGGTCTGCGGGAAGACCGCCGGGTCCTGCCACTGGGCCTTCTCCCGCGAGATGTACGGGTCCTCGCCCATCGCGTTGTGGCGAAAGCGAACACCTCCGGCCGCAACCGCTTCGAGGGCGACCAGCCCGCGCTCCCCGGCGACGGCCCAGTCGTCGTCCCGGTGAGGCCTCGTCTTCTGGCCCTGCCCGTGGCTCTTGTTGCTCGCGTGTTGAGCAGGCTCGGGCGAGGAAAGAAGCCGGCGGTAGGCGGACAGGGACTCGACGAGCTGGCTGTATGCCCGGTCCTGCTGGGCCAGGCCGTCTCCGAGGTCCGGGAGAGCTGTGTGCAGCAGCGCGTACGAGACCTGGGCTCGGCCGACTTCACCCCGACCAGTGCCTTCGAGCAGCCGCTGAGCGCGCTGGACCGCGTTGAGTACGCTCTCGTGTCGCTCGTCCAGCGCCGCTGCGGCTTCGATGACGCGTGTAGCGGCCTGGTGCAGCGGCTCCTCCGGACCATGTGCGAGGGCGGGCACGCTGACGTCCCCGACACCGAGCACTTCGACGACGAGATAGGGGCCAGGGTGTGTGTCTGCGTCGTACGGGTTCACACCGTCGCCTCCATCCGGGCGAGCAGGGAGCGGACCAGAGCGGGCAGGCTCCCGGGATCGTCACCGAGCCGGGGGCGGTCGCTCGCTTCGCGGAGCAGATCGGCGTCATCGAGCAGGCCGCTGGAGATCTCCATGCAGGCGTCGGTGATCCGGGCGGCGGCGAGCAGCGACTGGGAGAGAACCTCGACGTAGTCATCCGGCGCGAGACCGGCGGCCTCGGCTGCGTTGCGAACCGCCTCCAACTCAACTGCGCTGAAGGCGAAGTCGAACTCGTCGTCCTGATCGGTTCGGCCGGTCGGGGCGCCGATCGTTGCGCAGGGCTCCGCGGGGATGCCCACGCGGGTGCAGATCTCGTCGACCGAGGAGGTCAGCTCGGCGAACGACTCGGTGAGCCACCCCAGCGCGGAGGCGTAGGAGGCCAGGGCGAACAGGCCCGCCGAACCAGCAGGGAGTGGCTCGGTGGCCACGAAGCCCTCGAACCGGTCGTTCAGCTCGGTGATCACGCGGGGCCCAGCGGCCAGCGGACCCAAGACGGGATGCAGGTAGGAGCGGGCGGCGGCCGTCGGGTACTCGGCGGCAGGGATGCCGCCGACGTTCTGAGCGGCCTCGGTGAGGAGATCCGCCAGCTCTGAACGGGTCAGCGCAGTACGGTCGTTGGTCATCGCTGGGCGACCTTTCGAGAAGCAGTGGCCGAGGGTGGCGCTGGTGACGGGGCAGCCGCGCGGCCCGTTGCCGGCCGTTCGGTGGTGAGCGTCGAGCGAGACCGGGCGGCCTGCACGCGGGCCTCCGTGGCGGAGTCCGGGCCGAGCCCTTGCTGAGGCTCGGTCCGCAGGTGGGCCGCGCGGTAGACCGCGTAGTCCTTCCGGCTGCCAGCCGCCACGAGGTAGATCTCGCGCTTGTGGGTCGAGGTCGGTGGCGCTTGGCGGAACTGGATGACCAGCCGGTAAGAGACCGCCGGGTCGACGTACACCTTGTGGAAGCCGGCGAGACGGCCCTTCAACGGCAAGCAGTCGTCGCTTCCGTGGACCAGGTTCTGCAGCTCCAGCAAGGCCAAATCGCGCATCTCAGAGGGGAGTTCCCGCAGGTCGGCGATGGCGTCAGGGTGCGCGGCGAAGGCGAAGCGGGCGCGGCTCACAGCGGCCTCCCCTGGACCGCGCGCTGGACCGGTACCGCCGCTGACGCGCGGGGCGCGTCGAGCCCGGTCTGCGGCGTCGGAGAGGTTCCGGCGGACCGGGAAAGGGCGATGCGAGCGATGCGAGCCCGGACGACAGCACCGTTGTGGTCGCTGTACTCCGGAGGCTCGGGCAGCGGTTCACTGCGCTCGTCCAGCCAGGTCTGGGCGACGCCGACGTCGGGGAAGGCCCCTTCGCGCATCGTGTACGTGCCGGCACCGTGGTTCCACTCCTCGTAGAAGAGGCGAACCGGTGCCTGGGTGGCCTGGGAGTCGTTGACGAGTGTCCACGCCTCGCTGGGGTTGTCGTCAGAGGTGTAGGTGTCGAGGACCTCGTAGCGGCTGCCCGACTTCTGGATCTGCTGCTCCACCTGGAGGGTGAGGTCGTCGGCGGGCTCGATGTAGTCGCCACCGTGCAGTGCGATCCGTTCGAGCGGGCAGCCACGTTCTGCCAGCCAGTTCTGCGCGAAGGACGCCGTGGCGTGGTGACTCGTCTCGAACGTGAACGTGGACTGCCGCAGATCCCGAGCGACCGCGATCGCAACGAGCTGTGGCTCGCCGGGTATCCCCCAGGTGACCGATCGGTCGTGGGCGAGGACGAAGCTGTGCGAACCGTTGGGCGTGGTGTGGTGCTGGGACAGCACCGTCAGGTCGCCAGCCCAGAGAGCCTCCATCGCTTCCTCGGAGTCGTCGTTGACCGGCGAGAGATCGTCGAGGCCGAAGTCGAGAAGGTCGTTCACGCCGCCACCCCCGCCTGCTCGGGCGCCGGGGTGGCCAGCACCCGGTGATTGGGGCGAGTTGCGCTGGTCGTGCAGGCCGCGAACGGACCGTCGGGCGCACGCAGGTGCGCCAGGGTCTGGTCCAGGTGGTCGCGGTGCCAGGTCGAGGGGCCGGACAGGCCGGCCTCCGTGTCGGTGAACTGCTGCCAGGCGAGCCAGAGTGCGTGGAGCCGGGCGACGGCCTCGGGGTGTTCGTGCCAGTGCGCGCACCAGGGACGGCTCGTGCTGATCTCCCGGCCGTACACCGGCAGGAAGAGGTAGTTCACCCAGTCGCTGAGAGCAGCGAGTTCGACGGCATACTCCTTGCCGCCCAGGGCGAGGATGAACACCGAGGCGGGGCCGTCGGGCTTCTTCCCGTCAGCCGCCTCGGCTTCCGGAGCGCCGTCCGGCGGCTGGATGGCGCCGGGGTCGGGCTCGGAGCCGAGGCGGTCGAGGATGATGCCGTGCTGCCTGACCTCGGCCATGGTCTTGGCGAGGGTGCTGGCGAGGTCGTCGAGGTCTGCGTCGGGGACGCGGTACGGCTCGGGGCCGGGGGAGGTCGGGCTGGTGTCGGCCATGAGGGTGTGCTCCATCTGTGAGACGGCGACATGCCCGAGAGGATCCGGAGAATCAGCGTTTTGGTGCGGCCGGAAAATCGCGGTAGTGGAGCGCTATCGGTCGGCGCAGCGGGGACAGCGGGGGAAGGGTGGCGCCAGCAACTGCAAGGCGTGCGAAGCCTGTTGTGGGACGACACCGTTGCCGAGCGCGGTGAGTTGCGCTGGACGGCCGAGCCCCGGAGTCGCGGTGACCCAGCCGGCGTCAAGGCCCTGCATCCACTCCACGAAGTCCGCGCGGAGCCGACCGGCCGCGTCCGTGGGAGCCGGGGCCGGGCGGGTGAGGCTCTCCCATCGGGTGATGGCGGATCCGTACGCTCCCCATCGCCGGTCCGCGCCTCCGCCTCCGGCTTCTCCTGCGTCCAGAGGGGCAGGACCACCGCCGACAAGGGAGGCCGCCATCCCTTCCCGGGGCGGCGGCCCGGGGTGCCCGTGTCGCTGGCCCTCGGCGTCGGCAACAACGACGCAGCCGCGCTGGGCAGGGTCATGTCGCCATTGCCGTGCCGCTGGTTCGGTGAGCCCTTGATTCCGTCCGACGCCTTCGTGGTCGGCAGCAGCAGCCACTCGACCTCGTCGGCCAGGTTCGGACCGTGGCCCCCGCTCTTCCTCTTCGATGGATGCTGGCTGCCGCCGTTCTTGCCGATGTTGCTGGTCGGCGTCTTCAGCAGGGTGCCCGGCGGGCCATGCGGCGAGGAAGGTCCGCTCGCGGCGGTGCGGGGCCCCGACGTCGGAGGCGCGAAGCACGAGCCACTTCGCGTCGTACCCGAGGTCGGCCAGGGATCCGAGTACGGCACCGAGTGCCCGCAGAGCAGGCTGACCTGCGGTGTCTCCCAGACACCACGGGCAGGGTTCCACGTCGCCAGGGGAACCGGCGGGGGAGGTGAGGAGGCCGCGCACATTCTCGATCACAACCAGGCAGGGTCGGAGGGCTGCGACCGCACGGGCGACGTGCAGCCAGAGCCCGGAGCGGGTCTGGGCGTTGAGTCCGGCCCGGCGGCCGGCGACCGAGACGTCTTTGACAGGGGAAGCCGGCCGTCAGGACGCACACCCGGGGGACGGTGCGCCAGTCGACGGCGGTGATATCGCCCAGGTTCGGGACGCCGGGCCAGTGGCGGGCCAGGATGCGTGAGGCGTTCGGGTCTACCTCGGCGTGCCAGGCGAGCGTGCCGCCGAGCGCGGACTGCACGCCCAGGTCGAGGCCGCCGTACCCCGAGCAGAGAGACCCGATCAACGGGGTGGCGAGGCTCGGGGCCGTGATGCGTAGGTCCGGCGCGGCTGCGGAGATGGGGTAGATCAAGGCGAGTTCCAGGGGCAGAAGAGGCTGGTGGGGAGGGGGTCTCAAGGGTGGCCGCGCGAGGGTGGTCGGGCTGCTGACAGCGTGGGGAGACGGCTGGCCGGGGCTGGGGGTGACGCGCCTGGGCGGGGTGTGCTGCGGGCGCGGGCGGCTTTCACTCGGTCGGGCGGCGGCTCGGCCGCTGACGGAGCGGATGCCGTGGTCTTCGGAGCCGGACTGCTGTTCGCGGTGGCCCAGCGGGCACGTACCTCGTCGAGCGGACCGAGTTCGTGCAGGGCGTGGTTGATCAGCCGGCCGGGCCCCAGGACCTCGTCCTGGGCCAGGGTCCGGATGGCTCGCGCGGAGGCGGCGGCGGTGCGGGTGACGGAGGAGCGCATCACCCGCTGTCCGTACCAGTCAGCGCTGCCGGGGACCATGCCTTCGCAGACGGCGGTCAGCTGCTCGCTCGACACAGTGCCGTCGGCCAGCAGACCGCGTCGCTGGGCCTCCCAGAGCAGGGTGATCCGGTCGATGGGTTCGCCTCGGTGGTGCAGCGCGCCCAGGCACCGGTAGAGCTGCCCGTGGGTAGGGTCGGCGAAGTCTCCCGGCCGCAGCCAGGCCACCACCTCGCCCATGGCCCCGGGCTGTTCGGCGAGGACGGCCAGGAGGAACCGCTCGTCCTCGGCGACCTGGCCGCTCTGCGCCGGAGGCGGGATGTCTGTGGCGGCAGAGGGCCCAGCGGTGGGTGGGACCGGTCGAGGGTCGGTTCCCCAGCGTCGTGCAAGGTCGGTGAGTACGCCGGTCAGAACGTCCGCCGTGCGCAAGGCTCCCTCGACCTCGCCCTGGACGGCGTCGGCCCGAGCCGCCTGGTGGAGACGGATCGCGTGCTGGGCGACGGTGCGGTGAATCGCCCCCTCCAGCACCATGCGTCCGTACACCGGGGCGTGCTCGGTTCGGGGACATGCCTGGATCAGGGTGTGGGCGTACGCCGCGGTCAGCCCGCGCACGTGCTGTCCGGCCTCCTCGACCGCGTCGGTCACCCACGACAGCGGCAACGGACCAGCGGCCGAGAGCGCGGGATGCCCGTCGTTGCGCAGCTTGCGGAGGGCGTCGAACAGCGCCTGGTGGACGGGCCGATAGAAGTGGTCCGCAGCGAGCCACTCCAGGTGCGTGAGCTGCTCGGGGTCGAGGAGTGCGGCACCGAGGACCGCCTGCTCGGCACTCATCAGCGGGTTCACCGCCGGCCTCCGGGATCAACGCAGGGCGCCTTGTCCTGCCGGATGAGGAGGTTGGCGACTGCCTGGTCGGCGGCGGCCATCGACAGCGCGAAGTCGTCCAGGACGGCGGTGAAGGCGGGATCGGAGGCGGGAACCGAGCCGGCCCCGCCGTCGAGCCACCACCGGCCACCGCGCAGGACGACCGGAGCGTGGGCCAACCGCCCCTGCTGTGGTGTGGGCGCGCTCATGCCGACAGTCCAAGATCGTCCTGGCCGATGCTCTTCGCGAGGGCACGCTCGGTGATGGCCTTCGTGGCGCGAGCGGAAGCCGGGCCGACCACCTTGGCGGAGGGCTCCTTGTACCAGGGCTTGAGGTTGAGCATGGCGACCCGGATGCCGGTGGCCAGCAGCAGAACCTTGCCCTTGGGGAGGGCGCGGATGGCGTCCGGCGGAAGGATCCGTTCCGTGCGCATGCTCACCGACGTGGACTTGCCGCCCTCGCTGGTCGACACCGAGGTGGTCTGGACGTCATGGTCGCCGACCTGACGGCTGAGCCGGTCGGCGAAGTCCGCGTCGTCGATGCCAGATCCGATGATCTTGATGGTGGCGGCGGAGTACAGGGCGTCCATACCGGCCTCGCCCCAGCACCGCTGGCCCTGACGGTAGGACTGCAGGATCGTCATCGGGATGACGCCTCGGCTGCCCAGGTGGCTGTAGAGATCTGGGAGGTCCGAGATGCGGCAGACGTTCGCTGCCTCGTCGAGGACGCACAGGGCGGGCGGGTCGAGTCGCCCGCCGGAGCGCTCGGCGACGATCACGGCCGCGCGCATCACGGCGTCGGCCGCTGCCGCGATGATCGCGGACGCGCTGCCGCCGCCGTCCTTGCTCAGCAGGTACAAGGT
Source organism: Streptomyces sp. NPDC007025 (assembly GCF_042869455.1). NCBI lineage: Bacteria > Bacillati > Actinomycetota > Actinomycetes > Kitasatosporales > Streptomycetaceae > Streptomyces > Streptomyces sp. NPDC007025. Next base: position 213,537 of record NZ_JBIAFT010000008.1, read on the forward strand.
GTCGCGGGACGTGGCGAAGGCGAACGGCTGGAACTCGGGAAGGTCGTCGTTGGGGGTGACCCAGGCGGCGACGTCCGGGTCGAGCAGGCAGCTCGCGTACTGCCTCGCGGTCTCATAGATGCCGTCGCGTGTTTCGGTCGCGCCGGAGACGGTGCCCTGGAGCTGGGCGGCGACCGCATGGTGGCCGGCGTCGGTGAGCAGGTCCACCGGGGTGCGGTCGGCCGGCATCGCGAGCCAGGCCAGGACGTCGGTGATCGGCCGCCGGTGGGATGCGGCGGCGAGAAAGAGGGCACCCAGGGTGTTGCTCGCGGCGGTGGACCAGAAGTCGGAGCCGCTGGACTCGTCCACGCTCGCGGTCACGAAGTGCCCCGCCAACCTCTTGGCCCCGGCGAGATCGCGGGCGTCAGCGAGGATGTCCCACCACATCTCGCGCGGGTGGTGGGCGATCTGCTGCGGATCGAGGGTCCAGATCGTGCCGACCTCGGCGCGGGCGTCCACCGTGGTGGTGAAGGCGTCGTTCGCGGCTTTGTTACTGGTGAGCAGGACCGGGCCCGGTGCCGAGAGGATCGCAGGGATCGCCAGCCCGGACGTCTTGCCGGAACGCGGGGCCATGATCGCGACGATCACGTCCTCCCAGGACGCGCGGACCTCCGCACGGCCGAGATCGAGGGTGCCGAGCAGGATGCCGCGGTCAGCGGGCAGGACCTCTTTTACTCTCCCGGCCGCCCAGGCTCGGGCGCAGGCTCTTCGCCTTGGCGACGATCTCCTTGTCCAGCAGCGGCGCCAGGTCCGCCTTCCGGGCGAGGCCGGACTTGGACCCGGCACGCCACCGCATCCACAGCACGGCAGCGGTGACGACCAGGGCAACGGTGAACAGGGCGGGGACGACGCGGGCGCCGACCATCAGCATGCTGGTGCTCAGGGCCGGCCACAGCACCTCCGGGTGCAGCAGCGCATCCGCTATGCGGAAGGGGGCCCATGTCCCGCTCCCGACCAAGGTGTTGGTGAGATTTCCGGTCAGCCAGGCCAGGGAGCCGAAGGCCATGGCGGCGCCGAGGATGCCGAACAGGAGGTAGAGGAGCGCGTCCGACCCGGTGGTGGTCGAGGGCGCGCTGGTGCGCGGGGAAGACACGGCGGTTCCTTGGGTGTGCGAGCGGGCAGGGGCGGGGCGCGCTCGGCTCTCGTGCAAATCATGGGGGTACTCCTGGACGTCTGAGGCGGAACGTTTCAGCGGGGTCGGCCGGCAGAACGAGGCGCGGGCGGAGGTGCTGCGGTGGCCGGCGGACTGCCGGTCGACGGCGATGTTCCGGCGCGCGGCGACGAGGCGCGGGCCGCCCGCTGCCGGGCTGCATCGACGTTCTGGGCAGCGGACGGCACCGGAGCAGCCTCGGCACCAGAGCGAGGCGCCGACGGGGAACTGGACGCCGAGGAGACCTTGGCCTGGTTCGCCGCAGGAGAAGTGGCGAGAGCGGCACCACGGTGATCACGGACGGTCCGTGCTGGGGAGTAGCTCGTCGAAGCAGCGCCGACGCGGCGTAGCTCGGCCTCGAAGTCGACGAGTTCGGACTGGGCCGAGCTGACGAACTCCGAGGCGAAGCCGAACCGGTCGGCGAGCGCATACGCGTCGTCGTCCAGGTCGTTGACCTGTTCTCCCGCTGCTTCCAGCGCCTCCCGGACACGCTCCAGCGCACCGTGCTCGGGGTGAAGGAGGTGGTCGACTGCCCGTTGAAGGCTGGCTCCGTCTTCGGCCGCACGGATCTGGTCCGTGATGCTGAGGAGTTCGGCTCCGGCGGCGTAGGGCCCCAGCGCATGCACCGGAGGGCTTATCCGGGCCGTGTCGAGAGACGACGGAAGGGTGACGTCATAGCGAGCGGCTCGAAGCATCTCGGCCGCATGGCTGGCGATGCCGACCTGGTCGGCGAGCGGAGTGGTGGTGGGCAGGCGATGGCGTCGGCCGTGCCAGTCGTCGATCTGCTTGAAACCGGCGTGACGGAGGAGCTGCGCGGCGAGGTCATCGGTAGTGCCCTTGGCAACGACGCTGCCGCTGTACTCGGACGTGATGGTGATCGAGGCAGGCACGGAAGTCTCCGGGGCAGAGGGAGCGAAGGACCCGTTGGAGGTGGGCCAGTGGGCAGAGCGTCCAGCAAATCCTGGGTTTGGTGCGGCCGAGAATCGCTGGTAGAGGCCGCACGGGGTCATGTCCCTTGTGGTGGTGTAGGCGATCAGTCGTCTGACGTGGCGGGTAGAACGGCCAGGGCTTCGGCGCCGACTACGCCACAGAAGTCAGCCGCCGCTGACTCGGCATGCCACAGCTCATGCTGGCCGGGCTTTCCGGCAGCGATCAATGGTCCACGGTTTCCTGAATTCAGGAATTTCTGTATTGTCGGAGGGTGCTGACACTCGCCGCTGACATCGACGTGCTGGCGCGGTTCGGTCGCGCCCTCGCCGACCCCATCCGCTGCCGCATCTTGCTCGCCCTGCGCCAGGCCCCGGCCTACCCGGCCGACCTCGCCGACAGCCTCGGCATCTCCCGCACCCGGCTGTCGAACCACCTGGCCTGCCTGCGCGACTGCGGCCTGGTCGTCACCGTCCCCCATGGCCGCCGCACTCGCTACGAACTCGCCGATGAACGTCTCGGCCACGCACTCGACGACCTCCGTGCCGCCGTGGTTGCGGTCGAAGCCGACCGCACCTGCGCCGATGCCGACGAGAAGGGCTGCTGCTGAATGACCGTGATATCCCTCGGCCCCAGCCCCGCCCGCCGCGACCTGCTCACCCGCCGGATACGCCTGCTGGTCACCGCGACGATCGCCTACAACGTCATCGAGGCGATCGTTGCCATCACCGCGGGGACCATCGCTTCCTCCACCGCGCTGATCGGCTTCGGCCTCGACTCCGTCATCGAGGTTTCGTCCGCCGCGGCGGTCGCCTGGCAGTTCTCCGCACGTGACCACACCACTCGCGAAGCCCGCGAGAAGCGCACCCTGCGGATCATCGCCGTCTCCTTCTTCGCCCTGGCGCTCTACGTCTCCCTCGGCTCCGTACGCGCGTTGACCGGCACCGGCGAAGCCGACCACTCGCTCCCCGGCATCGTGCTCGCCGCCATCTCGCTGGCGATCATGCCGTTCCTGTCGGCCGCCCAGCGCAGGACCGGCCGGGAACTCGGCTCCGCCTCGGCGGTCGCCGACTCCAAGCAGACCCTGCTCTGCACCTACCTCTCGGCCGTACTCCTCGTCGGCCTCCTGGCCAACCTGCTGCTCGGCTGGTCCTGGGCCGACCCGATCGCCGCCCTCGTCATCGCCGCCCTCGCCGTCAAGGAAGGCCGCGATGCCTGGCAAGGCAAGGGCTGCTGCGCTCCCAACACCGGCCACGAACCCGCCGCGTCCGCTGGCGACGCATGCGGCTGCGCCACGGGATGCAGCTGCCGCTGACCGCTCCCACCGGTGGTGGCCCAGGAACGACGGGCCACCACCCCAGCCATTCCACGACTTCTGATAGCCAGGGTTACCAACAACGGCCATGGAAGGGCCTCCTTGAGGAGTTGGATCAGCGGTCGCGGGAGTACGCGACGCGGGGGTCAACCGGCCGGACCGCCGGTGTGGTGACGGCGGCGGCGGGGACCGGCGCCCTGCCCGGGATACCGGCACGGGCCGGGCTGGCGGCGGGCGCGGCGGCGCTCAATGGAGACGCGCGGGCGGGACCACGGCCGCGCTCGCGGCCGGCGGTCGGCGTGGCAGCAGGGCGGGGCCGAGCCGTCACCTCTTGAGCGAGGCGGGGCTGCACTGCGACCTGGAGCCCTGAACGGTGCAGGGCCACCGTGGCGTCGGCGACTTTCCCCAGCGCCTCGACGCGATCGGTGGTCGCGGGGAGCGTGTAGATGTCCAGGCTCGAGTTGTGCCGCCAGCCGTCGTCCACCAGCGCCAGCCCGCTGAGGCCGGAGACACGGCCGTCGAGGGCTGCGACGATGCCGAGCTGTGGGTGATCGGCGAAGGCGACGTCTGGTTCACCGAGCGGACCGCGGTCGCGTACCCGTGCCGTGTCGGGCGCCGGTGCAGGGTCAAGTGCGACGTCCACATCGACCTGGTAGCCGGCCTTGCGCAGCAGCTCGATGGCCTGGCTTGTACGGCCGTGTCCGTCACGGTTTTGGTCGGCTAGCGCGTACAACGTCGGCTGGTCGGGGACGGGATGGAAGTCGAATCCCTTGAGCATCCAGGTGCTGGCCGCGAGGTTCTTCGGGTTCGCGGCGACGATGCCGTGGACGGGGTGGTGGCCGAAGGCCAGGTCGGGCAGCACGTCGTAGTGGCTGGGCATGGCAGATCCATCCGAGGCGGGTGCGGTTGCAGGTGCGGGCGACGGGCGGATCAGTTCTGAGGGTGCGGTGCACGGAGGACTCCTGGAACGCGGTCGGTCAGAGCCGGGGAGCAGATGAGGAACTGGCCGACGGCGGCGCGGTCCGCGTGGAGGACTCCGGCGGCGGACCGGTCGGGAGCACGCGCTGGCCGACCGACGGCGAGGAGGCGAGAGCGACACTCGCCCGGGATGGAGCGGAGCCGGGCGGGAGCACGGTGGCGGCGCGCGCCTTGCCGGAACGTTCCTGCTCCTGGCGTGTTGGCACGCCAAGGTGGTCCAGGCGGGCGTCGACAGCGGAGAGGAGGTCCGGCACGCTGCCGCCGTGGCGCGCATGCGGACCGTCCGGCTCGGAGTCGTAGATCACCTCGTAGACGGCGGGCTCGGCGGACCGGTGGCGGGTGACCATCCAGCTTTCCGGGGACTCGGGATGCTCGGAGGGTGGCTCCTGCGGCGGCGAGATGATCAGCGAACTGCCGTCGGGATGCTCGGCGTGGACGATGTAGTCGCTGAGGCCGTACTCGACGGTGCCCTCCAGGCCGCGCTGCCCCAGCGCGGAACAGAGGGCAGCCTGAAGGCGACGCGGATCGGACACGGGGGTCGGGGGCGAGGTTTCGAGGTGCATGGAGTTCTCCGATGCGAACATCCCGCCGCACGGCGGGAGCCGACGGGGCGTGGAGCTTGAAGAAGTGCGGTGGTCCATGAGGATCCGGTGATCGGGCAGTTTGGCGCTGCCGCGACTGCGTGCTAGGGATCACCGCGAGCGACCGGGAGCCGGCGGATGCGATGCCGGCGGGAGCTGGGGCGAAGCAGGTGATACGGCAGGGGCGTTGCGCGTCGAGCGGGTCAGGGCGGCGCGAGCCCGCTCGGTCTGCGCCGGCCGTTCGGTGTCCGCTCGGTGAGCGAGGTATTCGCCGACGCGCACCAACGCTGGTCCCTTGGAACCCAGTTCGTGTGAGTAGTGCCAGCCTTCGGTGTTGCGGTGCTCCTCGGCACGCTCCTTGTAGAGGTGGAGCACGCTCGGCTGCGAACCGTCCATTAGCGCCATGACGCCGTCCCATTCGTGCCGCAGTTCCTCTGCCCGGAACAGGATGGTGTCGATCCCGCGTATCCGACGGAGGTCGTCACTGATCGGCCCCTCGACGTAGTCGGGGCCGTCGGCGGCGGCGCGGACCCCGGCCAGCACCTCGGGTCCGTGGTCGAGGAACACTTCGGCGTGCTTCCACGCTTCGGCGTCCCGCTTGACCTTCCCGTCCCCGTAGACCTTGTCGTCCAGCGGCCAGCCGTCCGCGTCGCAGAGGGAGTCCGAAACCGCGTCCCAGGCGTCGCACGCCTCGTTGATCCCGGCGGCGGCCGTGGCCAGTGCCGGGAGGTGCCGTTGCCACGCCAAAGGGTCGGTGGCCTGCGACGGCTGGTTGTCGCCGGAGGAAGCAGTGGAAGAAGAAGACATGATCGATTCCCGTTGCTGTGCTGGTCGTTGGGCTAGGCGGCCATGCGGGCGTCTGTGTCGAACAGCTCCCGCTCGGCCGGGTGGAGGATGTGCTGGGTGATGAACGAGCGGCCGGCGACCTTCCACAGGCCCCGGCCCTTGGTCAGGGCGGACACCGCCTGGGTCTCGACGCCGGTCAGGCCGAGCAGAGATGCAGCGGCGGCGAGCTGGTCGGGCTCCTGGCGGTACATGATGCGCGTGCTGCAGTCCGCGAGGAGCCCCTCGGCCAGGACTCGGCCGCGTGAACCGGCGTCGCCCGCCGAGAGCAAGTCGCTGAGCCGGTGGATCACCATGAGGTTCGCGATGCCCAGCCCTCGGGAGAGCTTCCACTGGCTCTGCATCCGCTCCAGCAGCCCGACGTGCCGCATCAGTCGCCACGCCTCGTCGTAGATCACCCAGCGTCGACCGCCATCGGGATCACTGAGGGCTGACTCCATCCACGCGCTCGCGCACGTCATCGCGAGCACCAGTGCCGTGTCGTCACCGGAGCCGCCGAGACGGGAGAGGTCGATGGACAGCATCGGTGTGGTCGGGTCGAACGACACGGTGCTCGGTGCGTCGAACATGCCGCTCAAGTCGCCGTGCACGAGCCGTCGCAGGGCGTGGGCGAGGTCCTGGGCGGCTGAACCTAGGTGCCCCGCCTGGTGGCCGAGGGCGTGGTCGAGGCGTTCGGGGGAGCCGAGTACGTGCGCGATCTCGCCGAGCAGCGGCACCGTGCCCCGGGCGGCGGCGTCGGCGACGACCAGATCCAGGGCCAGGTCGAGGGCGGTGTGCTCCATCGGCAGCAGGTCGCGCTTCAGCACGGTGCGGGCGAGGCTGGCCAGCAGCAGCAGACGGCGCTTGCGAACCTCCGTGAACCAGTCCTCCTCGCTCACGGAGGCGGGGCGGGCCGGGGCGTCCAGCGGGTTCAACCGGCCGGGGAGCCCCGGGCCCAGGGCGATGCTGTATCCGCCGAGGGCCTGCGAGACGCCGGTCCACTCCCCCTTGGGATCGCAGGGGATGTAGATCCGGTAGCCGTGGGCGATCGACCGGGTGGCGATCGATTTCGCCAGCGCCGACTTGCCCATGCCGATGATCCCGGCCAGGACCGCGTTGGGGTTGGTGAAGCCCTCCACCCTGCCGCTGTTGTAGAGCGAGAACGGGTCGAAGCAGAAGGCCGCCTCCGCGTGCACATCGCGGCCGATGAACACCCCTTCGGCGCCCAGGCCACCCTCGGCCACGAACGGGTACGCGCCGCTGGCTGTGGCGGTGGTCATCCGGTGGGCGGGCAGGGCGAGCTTGCCGCCGCGGGCGGAGGCCGGACCGGGGCGACCGGCGGGCGGGTAGGTGGGCCGCAGATCCGGGTCGAGGGTCTGCTCGGCGCGGTGCTTGGGCGGGTTTCCGGCGAGGCGTGCCTGGCGGCGGGCTTCGGTGAAACCGGCTCGGGCGGCTCGCTGTTCGGCGCGTGTCGTCTTACGGGGCACGAACAGGGGGGAGGCGCTGGCGCGGGTACGGGGCATGAGCGTTTCTCCAGATGAGGGGTGGGTCAGCGGCGGACGAGGCCGGTGAACGGTGCGTGCAGGTCGGCCGGGGTGGTGCGCCGCCGGACGAGATGAGCGGTGCGCTGGTGGCGCTGGCAGATGGTCAGTTCCGGTGCTCCCTCCGGAAGGCCGGCCTGGCACGCCTCTGGTGTGGGGATCTCGCCGGAGTCCGGCCGGGGCGCCGCGTGGTAGGCGGCGTGGAGGTGCTCGGCGGCCTGCCAGATGCGGGTGCGGGCGGTACGGAGCTGGTCGCCCTCGACCGCGACGAGCTGCCCGGTGCGACCGGTGTGGGCGTCGAGCAGCCCGTACAGCGAAACGAGGTGGGCGTGCAGGGCGTCCAGCTCGGCCCGGGTGGTGACCAGCGGGCCGCCCGGGATGTTGAGCGCCCGGTGGAAGTCGAGCGCGGCGGTGGCGAAGGGCACGAAGTCCTGCGCGGTCGGGCTGGCGGTGCGGTACATGAGGGTGCTCTTTCGAAGGGAAGGGTCAGGCAGCGAGCGCGAGCGGCAGGGCGGCGGCGGTGAACGCCTCGGCCTGCTGCCAGGTCAGCGGCCGGAGATCGAGTTGGGCGCCGACAGCGGCGGTCTCCACGACGGCGCAGGCGGTGCGCAGCTCGTCCTCGGTGTCGGCCGAGACGGTCAGCAGACCGGTCAGGGCGACGTCGGCGTGCCCGGCGATGAGCTGGCGTTCGCGGGACTTGATGTCCTGGTACTCGATCGAGTCCGCCTCGGAGTCGACCTGGCCGCGCCGGGCCCGTTCGGCGGCGTCGGCGATCACGCTGGACTTCTTGCGCTGCACGTCGCGCAGGGCGGCGTCGAGGTTCTTCGGCTCGTAGGAGAGCGACAGCGTGCGCCGCACCCCGCCGGTGAACAGGAGCTGGTGCAGGAAGCCGGCGCTGGTCTCGGTGCGCGGCCAGTTCTCCACCCAGTAGGTGGCGTGCACGGCGGAGTCGGTGGCGATGTGATCCGCCTTCTCGACGACCACGACGGGTCCGGCGGCGGCGGGCTCGGCCTCGGGGCGACCGGCCGTGGACCAGCGGTCGAGTGTCGCCAGCGCCTTCGGGTCATAGGAAGTGCGCACCACGGCGGCGATCTCGCGGGCGGTGAGCCAGCCCGTCGGGGTGAGACCGGCGGTCCGCGCCGCCTGGTCGAACGTGGAGGTGAGCTGGGCGAGGACGCTGAAGGCACCGGTGAGACCGCCGCCAGCCTGGTTGATCAGCCGACGGGCCGCCTTGGTGTCCAGGGACACCGCGACGTACGCCTCGTGCGGGGCGGCTGCGGGACCGGCGCTCTGGATCAGCTCGTTATAGATCGCGCCGGCCATCGGGGTGTCGGGGCGGCCGTGCTCTTCCCAGTAGCGGCGCAGCGCGTCGCCGGAGTCGGGGATGGTGCGCTCGATCACCTGGATGCGGGCGATCTGCCCGGTACGGGCGAGAGCTGCCAGCGCGCGTCCCCAGCCGCCGACGTTGGCCTGCTGGGTGCCGGGGTCGAGCAGGGCGTAGGCGCGGGAGGAGACCTTGACCACCGCGGTCAGCGTCCCGGTGTGCGGGTTGTGGACGGCGCCGTACTTGCCGTCGGGAGCAGTGGTCACGCGCAGGCTGGCAGCGGTGCCGGGAAGGTGGAGCAGTCCCTCGCGGGTCGGCCGGCGAGAGGGCCGGGTGAGCCAGACGAGCTGGCCTCGCATCCGGCGCAGCGCGTACCGGACGACGATCGGGGCCCAGTCCGCCAGAGCACGGCCTCGGTGGCGGACGAAGACGAGCAGGGCGATCACGGCCCACAGCGGGATGAGCTGGAGGGCGCCGACCACACCGCGGGCGAGGATCACGACGAGAAGGAGAAGGCCGGTGAGCCCGGCGACGACCAACTGCGGGACGGACAGGCCGAGCAGGACGCCGCGCCTGCTGCGGTGCGGGAACTTCACGGTGGGCGTGGAGGACTGGTGCTTGCCGGACATGGTGGTTCCAGACGGTGGGAGCGGGCGGAGGACGGGGCGCGCGGCGCTCTTCTGGACGTCATGGCGAAACCTTCCTGCTGGTGGGGAGGCGGGGGCGGGCCGTGGAGTGCGGCCCGCCCCCGGGGATGTGGGTCAGGAACCCGACGGCGGCTGGGTGGGATACACCCAGTTCGTCGGCGTCGCGGAGCCGGTGGCCGACGGACCGGACCCGGACGCCGGAGTGCCCGAGGCCGAGGGTCCGGGGTCGGCCGGCGGCATGGAGGTCATGTCGCCGCCCGGAGCCGATGCGGCTGCGAGGTGACCGGAGCCGCCCGCAACGCTTTGGGCAGTCGGCTCGGAACCTTCCGGTTCGTCCTCGCCAGGACGTGTGATCAGCGGCGGGATCCCGGGGCGCTGGATCAGAGCCCGGCCCTTGTCGCCGCTCGCGTCCTGGTCTTCGCCGTACCGGAAGCGGGTCTGCTGCTTGGGCGGCCCGGCGTCGATGCCCTCCTTGCTGAGGTTGCCGCCGGAGGGGTTGATGCCGGAGGCGACGCCATCGGTGCCCGCGCCGGGGACCTGGTTCGGACCCTGCGGAGCGGGGGCGCCGGTACCGGCCCGCAGCGCGAGGCTGCCTGCGGTCTTCGCGGCTCCTGCGGCGACCGCCATGCCGGCGACACCGGTGCGGTGCATGTCGTCGTGGCCGCCGCCATCGCTGGCCCAGTGAACGAACTTGTACGTCGCGTAGGGGCAGAGCAACACCAGGACCATCACGACGATGCCGGCCATCGCGTCGGACAGGGCCGCCATTCCGTCGCTGGCGTCGGTCTTGCCCATGGCGGAGACGCCGATCAGGAAGACCACGGTCATCAACAGCTTGGAGACGATCAGGGTGCCGGTGGCCTCGATCCAGCCGCGCCGCCACCGTTTGGCGACTTCCCAGCCGCCGCCCGCCCCGGCGAACACCGCGAGCGCGACCATGATCAGGACGCCGACCTTGCGGGCCACCATCACGCCCCAATAGAGGAAAGCGCCGATCGCGCACCCGAAGGCCACCAGCGCGGGCACACCCCAGCCGAGGCCGTACATGGCCCCCATCTGATCAACCTTGATCACACGACGGATCGCGTCGTCGATCGAGGTGTTGGCGGCTTTGAAGAGGCCGTCGGACAGCGCGTCCACCACGGTGATGGCGACGGTCGTGAAGGCGATGGCGGAGAAGCTGAACAGGACTCCGGTCATGGTCCCGAACGCCGCCTTGGCGAGAGCGCGTTCGTCGCGGCGCCAGGCCGCGGTCATGAGCTGGATGCAGAAGATGCCGACGGTCAGGGCGAGGCCGATGGGCAGCAGCAGCTCGTAGTTGTCGCGGAACCAACCGGCGTTGAGGTCGATGGCCGTCGTCTTGTTGACGGCCTTGGCGGCCAGGTCGGCCGCGCTGGACGCCAGCTCGCCCGCCGACTTCGCGATCCACGCGCCGAGACCGTCGGTGACGGTGCCGGCGGGGTTGGTGGCGAAGTCGACAGCGCCGCACACCTTGTCCATCAGCGGGAAGTCGCAGACTCCCATGGGTCGTACCTCCGTTCTGGGGCGAGGGTCAGGGCGCGACGGACGGCATGACGCCGACCAGGGCGCAGGAGTGGTTGGGCCGACACTGGACCGCGAGGGTGGTGGACCGGCTCTCCGCGCCGCCGGCAGCCGAGCCCTTCCAGCGAATCGACTGCTTGCCGGAGACCGTGACGGCGTAGACGTACGCCTGCGTGATCGCCCCGGGGTCGTCCTGGAGAGCCTGGGTAAAGGCATGCGGGAAGTGCCCCTCGTTGATCTTGGCGGTGGCGACCTGCTTGTTGGCCGCCATCTCCTTCCACAGCACGGCCGAGGGGACCTCCTGATCGACGGAGGCCGGATCGGCGTACTTCGACTCCGTGGTCAGCCAGCCGCGCAGCGCCTTGCGCAGCTCGGGCTGCGAGTACGCGCGGGTGTCGTACGACCACAGCGCTGCGGCGGCGGCCTTCCCGTACGTGATCGGGTCGTGGGTCTTCGGCGGAACGGGCAGAGCGCGGGGCCGGGTGTGCGGCCCGGACGGTGTCGCGGGCGACGAGGACGCCGTGGGCGAACTCGGCGGTGGAGAAGCGGTATCGGAGGGGCTTCGGCCCTCGCGGGTGAGGTAGGCGGCCAGGCCGACGAGGGCGACGAGCACCGCCAGGACGGCAGTGCCGAGCAGCGCCCGGCGGCGCACGCGAGATGCGCCGCCGGGGTGGGCGGAGTGCTGAGCCATCAGTGGACCTGCGTCCCCAGCGTCGAGAAGAACGCCACTACACCGTTGGCCGCACCGAGAAGAAGGGCCGCGCCCGCGCTGACCAGCACGCCCTTCTTCCCGTTCGCCTCGGCCTGGTGACCACCGGAGTGGTGACCCCAGGCCCACACGCCCGCACTGACGGCGAGGGCTCCGACCACGGCGATGAGCCCGAACAAGTTGATCGAGCCCATCACCTGCTTGAGGACGTTGAGGCCCGGAAGCCCGCCCTCGTTGGGCTTGATTCCGGGGTCGTAGGCGAGCTGTATGACCTGTTCAGCGAGATACACGGGAACTCCAGTTCGAATGAGCGCACGCCAAAGCCCGGAGGGGCGAACCAGCGGTGCGAGGGGAGGTGAGGAGGGGGAGGAGCGCCGGTCAGACGACTCGGCGGGCCGCGAGAATCCGCGATTTCCAGGACGCGACGGTGGCGATCCGTACGACGTCACCGGTGTGCGGGGCGTGGACGATCAGGCCCTGCCCGATCGCCATCCCGACGTGTTCCGGTACGGCGGCCGTCCCCTCGGTGAAGAGGAGGTCGCCCGGCTTGAGGGCATCGACCGAGACGGCCTTGCCGCCCTTGACCTGCGTGTACGTGGTCCGCGTCAGGGTGACCCCGGCGGCCTTGTACGCGCCCTGCATCAGGGAGGAGCAGTCGCAGCGGCCCATCGGGTTCTTGCCGCGGGAGTCGGTGCACGTGCCGCCCCACTGATACGGGGTGCCGAGCTGGCCGAGCGCCCACCGGATCGCCGCCTGTACCTTCGGCGGCGCGGAGGCGGGAATCTTGTACTCGTCCGGCTGGGCGCCCGCCGGGATGGTGCCGAAGTCCGTCCCGTCGCCGTCCGCCGAACAACCCCCCGCGGAATCGGGAGAGGGGCTCCCGGTGTCGGCAGAGCCGGACGGCGACGGGCTCGGCGATGCGCCGCCGGCCTTCTGCAGCAGGGGCTCGATGGCCTTCTGCAGGGCGGTGGCCAGCGGCTCCCATTTGGCGTACGCCTCCGGGAAGCCCGACTTCTGTACCGCCTGCGCGGCCTGGGTGACAGAGAGGGACTGCCAGCCGGAGACCTTCTTGAGCCCCTCGTAGAACTTCGTCGAGGCGTGCACCGGGTCAAGGATCTGGCTAGCCGTACCCCAGCCCATCGACGGCCGCTGCTGGAAGAGACCCAGCGAATCGCGGTCGCCGTAGGTCAGGTTCCGCAGGCCGCTCTCCTGCAGCGCGGTCGCCAAGGCGACGACCTGCCCTCGGGCGGGGATGTTCATCGCAACGCCCGTGGCCTGGATCGTCTTGGCGTTGGGCACTTGGTCGGCAGGCGCGTCCAGACCCGGCACGGAGACCGAGCCCCTGTCGCCGCCGTCCAGGATGGCCTTCACCTGCTTGGCGACGGCGGAGGCGTCCACACCCTGTGCACCGTCGGTCGAGCACGAAGCCGAGGCCGTCCCGGCCCCGATGCCAAGAATCGGCAGTGCCAGCAGGAGCGGTCCGGTGGCGCACAGACCGACGAGGGCTCCCGTCGTCTTCTTCACGGCCACCCCCGTTCAGCGCGGCGGCGGTGCGGACCGGTCGAGGGAGGTGGGTCGGGGCACGGGTGTGTCAGGGCATGCTGCACCGCAGCGGCTCCTCGGTGATCGAAGGAGACGCGGTGCCGACTTCTCGTGCAAAGCCGTCGGCACCGCGCCGATGTGCATCCGCCTCTCGGCGGGCCCAGGTCAGAGGAGTTGGTAGCTCCGAGACGCCGGTTTCAGGTCACGCGCGGCAGCCAGCCGCGCTCGTAATCTCAGGCAGTGCACAGTGGCCTCCTCACGGCGTTCAAGGGCAGATGGGCAACATGCCCCCGACACCGCCCGATTGGACGAGACAGCACGGATAAGCACAGCTCAACGGGGGTGGAGCAGCGCTCCTTCCCGGTGGCACGGCGAGACAGTAGACCGGGATTCCGGCCGCGCCAAACGACTGCCATCCAGGGGCCCGAAGCAGGGAGCCACCTCGTTAGGCGCGGCCGGAATTCGCCGTTAACCTCCGCTGCAACCTCACACCGGATGCACGCCGTTGAGCGCTGCCCGGAGCAGGTCCAGACTCCGCCGCGCCCGAAGAGAGGCCCTCCCCATGAGCTACACGCTGCACCGAGGCGACGCCCTGACCGTCCTGAAGTCCCTCCCGGACGAGAGCGTCCAGGCGGTGATCACCGATCCGCCGTACAACTCCGGGGGCCGCACCAGCTCCGACCGGACCGGCCGTACCGCACGTGCCAAGTACGTCACGAGCAACTCGGCGCACGACCTCGCCAACTTCCCCGGCGAGAACCGCGACCAGCGCTCCTACCGCTCCTGGCTCACCGAACTGCTCACCGAGGCCTACCGGGCCTCGACCGAGCACGCGGTCGCCATGGTCTTCACCGACTGGCGCCAGGAGCCGACCACCTCCGACGCCCTTCAGATGGCGGGATGGACCTGGAGCGGCACGATCCCGTGGATCAAGCCGTCCAGCCGGCCCCGCAAGGGCGGGCCGAAGCAGGACTCGGAGTTCATCATCTGGGGCGTCAAGGGCTCCCTCGACAACACCCGCGACCTCTACCTGCCGGGGCACTACATCGCCTCCCAGCCCCGCAAGGGCCGGGTTCACATCACCCAGAAGCCGGTCGAGGTCATGCAGCAGCTCGTCCAGGTCTGCCCCGAGGGCGGCACCGTCCTTGACCCGTTCACCGGCAGCGGCTCCACCGGGGTCGCGGCCCTGCGCGAGGGACGCCGCTTCGTGGGCGTCGAGCTGTCCGCGCACTACGCGGACGTCGCCGAGGAGCGGCTGCGGGCAGAACTGACGAAGGACGACTTCGAGCTGGCCGGACCGGAGGCATGATCGTGAGAGCGGAGAGAGGCCAGGGCCGGCGGCCCACAGACGCCAAAGGGGCGGCTGGAGCATCGACTAACCGATGCACCAGCCGCCCCTCCTGTTACGTCAGGCCGCCTCGAACGCCCGCCGGATCAGCGGCGCCGCCTTCTCCAAGTCGGCTGCCGAGACGACGCGGACCTCCAGGTCGCCGGTCCCGAGGTGTCCGATACCGCGCATGTCCCGGGTGAAGCCCTCCTCCAACTCGACCGTGTCCGGTTCGAGTCTGAGGTACACCAGGATCGCCTCGTGCTTCGGACGGAAGATCACCGACGCCACGTTCACCAACCGCCGGTAGGCGATGTAGTGCCGCAACGGCGCCACCTCCACCTCGCCCCAGGCCGTGAGCGCCGCGTCCAGTTCCGCGTACAGGTCCCGCAGGCACTCCGGCACCGCTCCTCCACCCGCAGGCGCAGAGATCGCCGAAGACGTCGGCACGCTGTCCGCCACGGGTGCCCGCTCCCGGCCCCGGCGAGAAGAGGCAGCGCTCGGGAAGCCGGTCGCGGAGTCCACGAGCAGCAGCCCCAGCAGGCCACCGTCGAAGATCCGGTAGCGCACCAGGTCGATCCGCTCGGGCAACCTCTGCACCGCCACCCGGTCGTGATGCGAGAAGCCCGCCGCGATGCAGATCATCCGCGGACGACACCAGTCGACGGACTCGGCCACCTCCGCCCCCAGCACCTTCCGCACGAGCGCCTCGAACTCGTGGTGCGCCGACTCCAGCCAGGACAGGTAGGAGACCGCCTGGGACACCACCCCGCTGTCCGAGCCCTTCTTGAACTCGATCACCACCGGGCTGCCGTTCTCATCGAGCCCCAGGGTGTCGATCCGCCCCCGGTGCCAAGGCCCGGTCGGATACTCCGAGGCCAGGAAACGGACGCCCAGCATCTGATCCAGGCCGGCCTCGACCCGCCGCTGCAGCTCCACCTCCAGCGCCACCGTCGAGCCGGCCAGCTCGACATCCCGTCCGTCCGCGCCCTGCCGGAACATCATCAGCTCGGCCACCAGCGCCCCCTCCCGCGATCTCTACAAGGAAACCAATCGAACGAACGCCCTGGCTATTCCGCTCGCGGGCGGTCCGAGGGCAGAACTGTACGGGTCCTTTTGTCAGCGAGGTTCGATCGCTCGACAGGATTGGTCCATGCCGTGAAGAGGACTGCGATGAGAGGGAGCCCGGCCAGGAGAGCGAAGAGTGGTCCATAGCCACCGAGGGGCGCGGCGAGGGCTGCGCCTGCGAAGGGTGCGAGCGCGGCGGCGGTAGTTGCTGGCGCTGCGAGGAGTCCGGAGAGGCGGCCGTAGTGGGTTGCGCCCCATCGGTCGGTGATGGCGGTTGCCTGTAGGAGTGTGAGGTTGCCGCGGACCGCTCCGGCCAGGATCGACACAGCGATTAGCAGTACGTACGGACCGGGGACGGCTGCAAAGGCGGCGGTGGTCAGTCCACCGAGGGCGATGAGGATCGTCGTGCGGGCCGTGACGGTGGTCCGCCGGGAGAGGGTGGCGTACAGGGTGCGGCCGAGGGTTTGTCCGGCGCCGCCGATGCCGAGTGCCCAGGCGGCCTGGCTGGTGGTGTATCCGCGTTCCAGGAGGAGGGGAACGAGGGCGACGACGACGGCGTACATCGCGAAGCTGGACAGGGTGAAGGCGGCGGCGAGCAGGAGGAACGGTCGGCTGCGAGCGACTTCGGCAGTGTTTGCGGCCGTGTGGGCAGGGCCGGTTGGGGCGTCGGGCCAGGGCGCGCGCAGGGCCAGGGCGTGGGCGGGGATGGTGATGGCGGCGAGGATGCCAGCGAGCACGAGGTAGGTGTGGCGCCAGGACAGATGGTCGGCGAGTGCTGCAGTCAGGGGTGCGAAGACGGTTGACGCGAGCCCGCCGGCAAGGGTGACGACAGTCAGGGCCCGCACGTGGTCGGGGCCCCACCAGCGGGTGAGAGCGGCGAACGCGGGCTGATAGAACGTGGCCGCCATCGCGAGTCCGGCGAGCGCCCAACCGACGATGAATACCGGGATGTTCGGGGCTGCGGCCACGATCAGCAGGCTGACCACGCCGAGCACGGAGCCGACGGTCATGACGGTGCGCGGTCCGCGTCGGTCGAGGATGCGCCCGACGCGGATCCCGGCGAGGGCGGAGACGACGAGGCCGAGTGAGAACGCCGCGGTGGTTGCCCCGGCCGGCCAGCCGGTCGCGGCGTTGATCTGGGGGTTGAGGACGGGGAAGGCGTAGTAGACGATGCCCCAGCTCACGATCTGCGTGATGCACAGGGCGGGCAGGGCGGCGCGGGGCCGCGACCGGCCCCCTATTCCGGTCGCGGCCCCGCGCGTGGGGGTGCCTAGGTCGGTCACGAGCCGCAGCAGCCACCTGCGGGGGCTTCTTCGGCAGCTGCTCCGATCGTGGCGGGGGCACCGAGCTGGACGAGCTGCGGGGTGGGCGCGCAGCAGCCGCCGCCGTCGGCCTGCTGGGTGTCGGGGGTGTCGAACAGGCCGGCACCGCCGCAGACTCCGGTCTCGGGCAGGGTGAGTTCCACGCGGTCGGCGGACTCGATGTCGCCGGCGATCGCGGCGGCCACGGAGCGCACCTGCTCGTATCCCGTCATCGCGAGGAACGTCGGAGCGCGGCCGTAGGACTTCATCCCGACCAGGTAGACCCCCGTCTCCGGGTGGGAGAGCTCGCGGTGGCCGTGCGGGTAGACAGTCCCGCAGGAGTGCTGGTTGGGGTCGATCAGCGGAGCCAGCTCGACGGGCGCCTGGAGGCGCTCGTCGAGGCCCAGGCGCAGCTCGTCCAGGAAGGACAGGTCGGGGCGGAAACCGGTGAGGACGATGACCTCGTCGACCGGGTCCAGGCGGCGCCCGTCCTCGCCGATCAGGACCAGGGCGCCGTCTGCGTCGCGCTCGAAGGCGTCGGTGCGGAAGCCGGTGACCGCGTCCGCGTGGCCCTCGTCGACTGCGGCCTTCGCCGCCAGGCCCAGGGCTCCGCGGGCCGGGAGCTGGTCGGCCTCGCCCCCGCCGAAGGTGGAACCCGAGATACCCCGGCGCAGGATCCATACGCCCTTCGTGCCTGCGCCGTCCTTGGACTTGGCGAGGTCGGCGAGGTAGGCGAGAGCGGTGAAGGCGGAGGCGCCGGAGCCGATCACAGCGGTGCGCTTGCCCGCGTACCGCGCGCGCACGGCCGGGTTCTTCAGGTCCGGGACGCGGTAGGTGATCCGGTCGGCTGCGGCCTTCTCGCCGAGGGCGGCGAGGCCGCTGCCGCCGGCGGGGCTGGGCGTGTCCCAGGTGCCGGAGGCGTCGATGACGGCGCGGGCGAAGAGGCGCTCCTCACGGCCGTCTGCGTGGGCGAGGTGCACGACGAAGGGCTGCTGCTCGCGGTCGGCGTCGACGATGCGGTCCCGGCCGCTGCGCGAGACGCCGATGACGGTGGCGCCGAGACGGACGCGGTTACCGAGGGCGTCGGCGAGCGGCTGGAGGTAGAGGTCGGCCCAGTCGCCGCCGGAGGGGTAGGTGGCCGGGTCGGGCCGTGTCCAGCCGGTGGGGGCCAGCAGCTTCTCGGCGGCGGGGTCGACGACCTCGGCCCAGGTGGAGAACAGGCGCACGTGCGACCACTCGCGCACCGCAGCGCCGGCGCTTGGGCCGGCTTCCAGGACCAGGGGCTCGATGCCCTGGTCGATGAGGTGGGCGGCGGCGGCCAGACCGGCGGGTCCGGCTCCGATCACGACGACGGGCAGCTCGGTGGTGGCGGGCGCGTTCACGGCGACTCCTTGCGTGTTTCGACATCTGTCGATGGCTTGTGCGGCCCAGCATCGCACCTGTATTGATGAGCGTCAACATAGACATTCATCGAAACCAGGGGGATTCCTGATGCAGCGCATCGACGTCGCCGTGATCGGCGGCGGTCAGTCCGGGCTCGCCGCCGCCCACACCTTGCTCCGCCGTGGGCTGCGGCCGGTGGTGCTGGAGGCATCCGGCGGTACGGCCGGGTCGTGGCCGCGCTACTACGACAGCCTCACGCTGTTCTCGCCCGCCCGGTACAGCTCCTTGCCCGGGATGCCGTTTCCCGGAGCTGACCGGGACCGCTACCCGCACCGTGACGAGGTCGTCGCCTACCTCACTGCCTACGCCGACCGCCTGGACGCCGACATCCGCACCGGCCAGCGCGTCACCTGCGTACGCCGGGCCGGATCCGAATTCGAGTTGACCCTCGACGCTGGCGGCCGGCTCACGGCCCGCGCCGTCGTCGCGGCCTCCGGAACCTTCGGGCGACCGCACCGGCCAGCACTGCCGGGCCTTCGGGAGTTCACCGGCCGGGTGCTGCACGCCGCCGACTACCGCAGCCCGTCGCCGTTCGCCGGCCGCCGGGTGGTCGTGGTCGGGGCCGGCAACTCCGCAGTGCAGATCGCCGCCGAGCTTGCAAGCACCGCGCACGTCACGCTCGCCACCCGCGGACCGGTGAAGTTCGCGGCGCAGCGCATCCTCGGCCGAGACCTGCACTTCTGGACGGCCCGCACCGGCGTGGACATCGCACCTCTCGGCCGGCTCTTGCCGCGCCCGCCGGCACAGCCGGTCCTCGATGACGGCCGTTACCGCGCAGCCCTGGCCGCCGGGCAACCTGACCGGCGATCACTGTTCACCGGCTCCGACGGGGCCAAGCTCCTCTGGCCGGACGGAGAGCGGGAGGAGGTCGACGTGATCGTGCTCGCCACGGGCTACCGCCCCGACCTGCCCTACCTCAGCGACCTCGGCGACGCCCTCGATTCCGAACGGAAGCCGCAGCACCGCGAGGGGCTCGCCATCGGGGTGCCGGGGCTGGCGTTCGTGGGGCTTGAGTGGCAGCGCAGCCTGTCGTCGAACTCGCTGCGCGGGGTCGGACGGGACGCGGAGCGGATCGCCCGGCGCCTGGCTGACTGCCTTGCCCGCCGGTGACGACTCTCGCGGCGCTGGTTCGACGTGTGTCAACATAGACGTATGTCGAATGCGAAGGTACTGCCGCTGCTCGACCTCACCGGCGGCCAGGGTGTCGCGCCGTGCTGCCCGCCGCTGACCGAGCGCCCCATGACCGCAGAGGAGGCCGAGACGGCTTCGCGGATGTTCAAGGCGCTGGGCGACCCAGTCCGGCTGCGGCTGTTCTCCGCCGTGGCCTCGCACGAGGGCGGGGAGGCGTGCGTATGCGACATCTCCGATGTCGGCGTCTCCCAGCCCACGGTGTCCCATCACCTGAAGAAGCTGAAGGAGGCCGGGCTGCTCACCTCCGAGCGGCGCGGCACCTGGGTCTACTACCGGGTCGAGCCGTCGGTGCTCGCCGCGATGGGCAAGCTGCTGGCCGTGCCGGCCGCGGCCTGACACTGGACAGGACAGAGGGGGAAGCAGTGAGTCGGGCGCTGAGTGTGGCGGTCATGCCGCTGACGGCGGAGCATGCCGAGCAGGTGCTGGCCATCTACCAGGCCGGCATCGACGAGGGCAATGCCACCTTCGAGACCACCCCACCGTCGTGGGAGGCGTTCGACGCCACGAAGCTGCCCGAGCACCGCTTTGCCGCTCTCGACGAGCACGGAGCGGTGCTGGGCTGGGTCGCCGCGAGCCGGGTCTCGGACCGGTGCGCGTACGCGGGTGTGGTCGAGCACTCCGTCTACGTTCACCCCGCCGCCCGCGGTCGCGGCGTCGCCTCCTCCTTGCTGAAGGCCCTGATCGACTCCACCGAGCAGGCCGGGATCTGGACCATCCAGTCCGGGATCTTCCCCGAGAACGCCGCCAGCCTCGCCGTTCACCAGCGGACCGGCTTCCGCGTCATCGGCACCCGGGAGCGGATCGGACGCCATCACGGCATCTGGCGCGACGTCGTCCTCATCGAACGCCGCAGCCCCGCCGCCACCTGACCGTCAGAGAAGCTGAGCGATCGCCTGTGCAGCGTCACGGGCCGGGCGGCCGACACCGATGAGCGTGGCTGAGGCGGGGCCGGTCCAGTCGCCGTAGCCGAGCAGGTGCAGCCGCGGTTCGCCGAGCGCCCGCGTGCCGTCGGTGGGGATGTGCCCCCGCGCGCTGCGCAGGTTCAGCGGGGCGAGATGGGCGAGCGCCGGGCGGAAGCCGGTGCACCAGATGACCGCGTCAGCGCCCGAATGACTGCCGTCGGCCCACCGGGCACCGTCGGCGGCGAGGCGGGCGAACATAGGCTTCGCGACCAAGAGCCCTGCGTCGCGGGCGGCACGGACGGGCGGCACGGCGACGATGTCACCGAGCGAGGCGACCCCGCCGGTGTCCCTGCGGCCCTCTTCGAGGGCGCGGCGGCGGGCGGTGGCCACGTCGAACAGGGTCCGGCCGTCGAAGTCGTCGGCCAGGAACTGCGGCGGGCGCTGGGTCACCCACGTCACCTCGACCTGGCCGTCCAGGGCGAGGTCGGCGGCGGTCTGTGCGCCGGAATTCCCGCCGCCGACCACGACGACCCGCTGACCGGTGAAGTCGGCCGGCGAGCGGTAGTTCACCGTGTGCAGCTGCCGACCGGTGAAGGCGCTGCGGCCGGGAACGGCAGGGAGGAAGGGCCGCGACCAGGTGCCGGTCGCGCTGATGACCGCGCGGGCCCGCCACAGACCGGTGTCCGCCTCGACCAGCAGCGATTCGCCCTCCCGGCGTACGGCATTCACGCGGGTGCCGTGCTGCACGGGCAGGTCGTAGCGCTTCTCGTAGTCGGCCAGGTAGTCCACCACGTGCCCGGCGTCCGGGTAGATCTCGCCCGCCTGGGCGGGCATGAGCCTCCCCGGCAGCGAGGAGTGCTCTGCGGGGGAGAACAGGTGCAGGGAGTCCCACATGTGCTGCCAGGCCCCGCCCGGAGCCGGACCGGCGTCCAGGACGGTGAAGTCCAGGTTCTGGCGGCGCAGGTGGTAGCCGGCGGCGAGCCCGGCCTGGCCGCCGCCGACCACCACCACGTCGACCCGGTGCGTCATGGGGCCGTCGTCACCGCGTCGGCGGCGAACTTCTTTCGCCAGGCGAGCGCGACGTAGACCAGGCCGATCAGTACCGGGACCTCGATGAGCGGTCCGACGACGCCGGACAGGGCTTGACCGGAGGTGACGCCGAAGGTGGCGATGGCGACCGCGATGGCCAGCTCGAAGTTGTTGCCCGCCGCGGTGAACGCCAGGGTCGTGGTGCGGTCGTAGGCCAGGCCCAGACCCTTGCCGAGGAGGAAGGTGCCGAAGAACATGATCGCGAAGTACACCAGCAGCGGCAGCGCGATCCGCACGACGTCCAGCGGCTGCGAGGTGATGGTCTTCCCCTGCAGGGCGAAGAGAATGACGATCGTGAACAGCAGCCCGTACAGGGCCCACGGGCCGATCCTCGGCAGGAATCTCGCCTCGTAGCCCTCGCGGCCCATCCTCTGCTCGCCGATGCGTCGGGTGAGGAAGCCAGCCAGCAGCGGGATACCGAGGAAGATGACGACGTTCAGCGCAATGTGCCAGACGGATACGTCCAGACCCTGGCCGTCGCCCAGGTTCAGCCAGCGCGGTAGCAGGTCGAGGTAGAACCAGCCCAGCAGGCCGAACGCGATGACCTGGAAGACCGAGTTCAGTGCGACGAGGACGGCGGCGGCTTCGCGGTCGCCGCAGGCGAGGTCGTTCCAGATGATGACCATGGCGATGCAGCGGGCGAGGCCGACGATGATCAGGCCGGTGCGGTACTCGGGAAGGTCCGGCAGGAAGATCCACGCCAGGGCGAACATGACGGCGGGGCCGACGACCCAGTTGATGACCAGCGAGGAGATGAGCAGCTTGCGGTCGCTGGTGACGCGGTCGAGCCGGTCGTAGCGGACCTTGGCGAGGACCGGGTACATCATGACGAGCAGGCCGAGCGCGATCGGCAGGGAGATCCCGCCGATCTCGATCTTCGCGAGCGCGTCGTTCATCCCCGGGATGAGGCGGCCCAGGCCCAGGCCGACGGCCATGGCGAGCAGGATCCACACCGCGAGGTAGCGGTCGAGGGTGGAGAGCTTCTTGACGATCGAGTCGTCCCCGGCCGGGCTGGCACCCGGGGTCGGGGTGGTGGTGGGCTCGGTGGAGGTCACGGGCAGGCCCTCTTGTTCTCGGAAGCGGTGCGGGCGGAGTCGGCGAGCGCGGCGAACTGCTCGGAGAGCCCGGCCAGGACCTCGGGGCGCAGCTTGTAGTAGATGAACCGGCCGCAGGGTTCGGTGTCCACCACGCCGGCCTCGCGCAGGACCTTCATGTGGTTGGAGAGGTTGGTCTGCTTGGCGCCGGTCTCCTCGACCAGGTGCGTGGTGCACAGGGTCTCGCGGGCGAGCAGGGTCACGATCTTGAGCCTGAGCGGGTCGGCCAGAACCCGGATCAGATCAGTGTCGACTGACGTCATCATGGACTGATACTGTCACATCATTCGGCACTGACACCAGTCCGTACTGAACTTGCTGGGCCTGTCGAAGGGGTTCCCATGTCCGTCCCACCATCTCCCACCTGGCCCGACGAGCGGCTCAGCGCCGGGGCCGCACGCCTCGCCTCCCGCCACCAAGGGCACTTCTCGGCGGAGACCGTGCAGCAGCTGCTCACCGACTCCTACCGGCTCCTCGCCGAGAACGCCCGGGTCCGCACGCACCTGGTGGTGTTGGCCGAGCGCCTGACCGCAGAGCGCCTCGATGCCCTCGCTCATACCCAGACGCCGGGTGCCGGGGGTGCGGTCCGCGTGCTGTTCGTGTGCGGGCACAACGCCGGCCGCTCGCAGATGGCCGCCGCCCTGCTGGCCCACCGTGCGGGCGAGCGCGTGGTCGTCTCCTCCGCCGGGACCGACCCGGCCGCCGAGGTCGAGCCCCACGTCGCTCAGGCGCTCCTGGAGGCGGGCCTGGCCGTCACGGACGCCTACCCCAAGCCCCTGACCAGCGAGGTCGTCGAGGCCGCCGACTACGTCATCACGATGGGCTGCGGCGACGCCTGCCCCGTGGCCCCCGGCCGGCACTACCTCGACTGGTCTGTCGCCGACCCTGACGGTGCTCCGATCGGCGTCGTACGCACCATCCTCGGCGACATCGACGCCCGCATCACCGACCTCCTGGCCGTCCTGCCGGACGCCTGACCGATCCCGTCCGCCCCACCTGCTGATCCACCTCACCACTTCACCAAGGGAACAACGATGTCCGACAAGCCCTCCGTTCTGTTCGTCTGCGTCCACAACGCCGGCCGCTCGCAGATGGCCGCCGCCTGGCTGACCCACCTGGCCGGAGACCGCGTCGAGGTCCGCTCCGCTGGCTCCAACCCGGGCACGGCCGTGAACCCGGCCGCCGTCGAGGCCATGGCCGAGGTCGGCATCGACATCTCCGCCGAGACCCCGAAGATCCTCACCGTCGACGCGGTCCGCGAGTCCGACGTCTGCATCACGATGGGCTGCGGCGACACCTGCCCCGTCTTCCCCGGCAAGCGCTACCTGGACTGGAAGCTCGAAGACCCGGCCGGCCAGGGCGTCGAGGCCGTGCGCCCCATCCGCGACGAGATCAAGACCCTCGTCGAGGGTCTCATCGCCGAGATCGCCCCGGAGAAGACGGCGTGAGCGAGATACACGAGGTCGTCATCATCGGCTCCGGACCCGCCGGATACACCGCCGCCCTCTACACCGCGCGCGCCCAGTTGAAGCCGTTGCTCTTCGGCAGCAGCATCTTCGTCGGCGGCTCGCTGACGACCACGACCGAGGTCGAGAACTTTCCCGGCTTCCCCGACGGCGTCGATGGCCCCGTCCTGATGGAGAACATGCGGGCCCAGGCCGAGAAGTTCGGCGCTGAGATGGTCGACGACGACATCGTCTCCGTCGACCTCACCGGCGACATCAAGCTCCTCATCGACTCCGCTGGCGCCGTCCACCGCGCGAGGACGGTGATCATCGCCACCGGCTCCGGCTACCGCAAACTCGGCCTCCCACGCGAGGAGGCGCTGTCCGGCCGCGGGGTGTCCTGGTGCGCCACATGCGACGGGTTCTTCTTCCGCGACCGCGACATCATCGTGGTCGGCGGCGGCGACACCGCCATGGAGGAAGCTACCTTCCTCACCCGCTTCGCCCGTTCCGTCACAGTCGTCCACCGCCGCTCCACCCTGCGCGCCTCCAAGGTCATGCAGGACCGGGCGTTCGCCGACGACAAGATCTCCTTCGCGTTCGACAGCGAGATCGCCGAGATCAAGGAGACGAACGGCATGCTCGGCGGCGTCGTCCTGCGTGAAGTCTTCACTGGTGCCACCCGCGATCTGGATGTGACGGGGCTGTTCATCGCGATTGGCCACGACCCGCGCACCGAGCTGTTCGCGGACCAGCTCGACCTTGATGCCGAGGGCTACGTCACCGTCGCCGCTCCGACGACGCGTACCAACCTGCCCGGGGTGTTTGCCGCTGGCGATGTCGTCGACCACACCTACCGTCAGGCCATCACCGCCGCCGGTACCGGAGCCGCAGCAGCTCTGGACGCCGAGCGCTACCTTGCAGCCCTTAGCGAAACCTCGCAGACTACGGAACCGGACAAGACACCCGCCGCAGCCTGAACACCGAGTCCTCAGGATCGACCGCCATGGCTCTCAGGCACGGCACCGATGACTCGCTCCAGTCACAGGCCCTGGCAAGCGGGTTGACCATGGTGCCCACAGCATCGACGTCACCTGAAGCGCGTGTGGGATTGTCGCATCCTGACAAGTGCCTCGGCGTGCCGACGAAATCGGTATCTGCCACTCCATCGGAGCAGGCAGAAGGCCACTGACAGCCGCACGGAGAGGCGCTCCGGCGGACAGCCGGTGGGCAGACGCCTTTGGACGAGCCAGCACCAGACTGCACGGGGGAGACCACCGCGCATGCCCTGATCAGGTAAAACGTGATCGGGTAGCACCGTGCGGCAGCACCCGGCATGAACGCTCTCGGTCTCGTAAAGCGTAGTCTCGGGTTCGAATGCCGAAGGCGGCTCTCTGAAGAACCTCAGGTCAGGCCTTTGAAACGGGGGTTTCTTGTATGGAGTGACCTTGGAATTCGGGTGAAACGGGCGCTGGCGGCTTGCGCAGCGCAATGCATAGGTCGCAGTTTCACGTGCTGCCGTCGATAAACTGCCGCAGGCCTGTGAGCTGCTGCTTTGCTCAGCCGAACCACGGAGTCCGGCAAGATCTCGACGTCTTCGGTGGACAGCCCGTGGACAGCTGTGCGTGATGGGCGGTCAGGAAACCTCTCGCCGTACCCGGGTTCTCGTGCCGGTCGGGCGGTCCGAGTGCTTCGATCAGCGGTCCCGGCCTTGTGCCGTCCCGACAGCCGTAGTGGGTTTCGGGGCGTCGGCGTACGCAGCGGCGAACTGGTCGATCTGCCGGTATCCGGTGCGCAGCAGGAAGGTGTTGAGGCGGCCGTGGGACTTGGCGCCCAGGATGTAGAAGTGGGGTTCGGGGTTGCGCAGGGCCTCGATCCCGGCGGACGGCTGGGTGAGGCAGTCGCCGCCCGCGGAGCCGAGGAGGGCGGCGGAGAGGTTCATGGGGGCGCCGGTGGCGTAGCACTCGTGGACCTGCAACTGCCGGTAGAGGGAGGTGTCGCCGGTGTACCCGGTCAGCGCTACGACGTGGTCGCAGACGACCGTGCGAGGGCCGTCGTCGGTGGCGAGTATGGCGCGTACCCGGTCGTCGGCGGGGTGCAGGGCCCGGACATGGGCACCGGTGTGGACGGTGACGCGGTCGTTGACACCGTTGGCGAAGGCCTGGGAGGTGTCGACGAGGTGCTGGCGGCCGGGCAGGGTGTCGTCGGGTACGGCGCCCCAGTCGGGTGTTGGTTTGCGCACCGCCCACTCGACGCGGGTGCCGGGCAGGGCGGCCAGGTCGCGGGCTGCGGTCTGGGCGGATTTTCCGGCGCCGACGAGGAGGACGGTTCCGGCCCAGCGGTCGGGGTCTTCGGTGTCCGGGAGAGTACGGGTGATGTGGTCGGCGAGGGCGCGTTCGCCGGGGGCGGGGATGCCGCCGGGTCCGAGGGTGTTGGGGTGGGAGTAGGTGCCGGTGCAGTCCAGGACGAGGTCGGCCTCCGCCGTGTCCTCGCCGCCGGGGGTGTCGAGCAGGAGGGTGAAGGGGGCGGCGGCGCGGGTGCTGGTGCCGATCTCTTCATGTTTGAGGAGGCCGGTGCGGGCGATGGCTGCGACGCGGCTGCTGTACCGAATGCGGCCTTCGAGAGCGGGGAGCGCGGCGACCGGGCCGAGGAGCTGGCTGGCCAGGTCGGTGCCCGTGGGGCAGTCGTCGCCGGTCGGGGCGGACGACAGGTGGGCCCGCATCCTGCGGGAGACGTTGAGGTCCCATGGGGTGAAGAGCCGGACATGGCCCCAGGCCCGCACGTGCGCGGCGGTGGTGTCCGCGGCTTCGTAGACGGTGAAGGTCCATCCGGCGTCGGCGCAGGCAAGTGCTGCGTCGAGACCGACGGGTCCGGCGCCGAGGATCGCGACGTGTTGTTGCATGGTGGACTTCCTTCCAAAGAGGTCAGATGGCGCAGTGGACGGGGCGGGGCAGGGTGCCGTCGGTGAGGCGGGCGGTGAAGAACCGTTCGGTGACGAGCTGTTGACCCACGGCGAGCGCGGTGCCGGCGGGTGCGAGGTGCATGTCGGGGCTGGTGGTGAGGTCGGCTCCGGCGGGGTGCCAGTGCAGTCCGTCGGCGGTGGCGGTCAGTTCGGGGATGCTGGAGTCCTCGCCGATCTCGACGCCGGTGTCGGACAGGCCGCGTCGCAGCAGCGGGCGTACCGCGAAGTGGTCGGCAGGCAGACCGAGTTCGGCCAGCAGCTCGGCGACCGCGGGGACCTCGTGCGTGTTGTCCGGTGTCTCGGTGAGGGCGACGCGCGGGGGCAGGCCGAGGTCGATCAGGTGGCGGATGCCGTCGATGGTGCGCTGCCATGAGCCCGAGCCGCGATGAAGATCATGAGTGTGGGCGGTGGCGCCGTCCAGGGAGGTCTGGACGGTGAGTTTGCGGTCGGCCAGGTCCGCGAGGCCGTCGGCGCGGCGGCCGCGGAGCAGCATCGCGTTGGTCATCACGACGGTGGGCAGTACGGCGGAGGCGTAGTCGAGGAGGCTGACGATGTCAGGGTGCAGGAAGGGCTCACCTCCGGTGAGGTACAGCTCGGTGAACCCGGCCTGTGCGGCCTCGTCGACCAGGGCACGGAAGGCATCGGTGGGCAGGGTGCGGGCGAGTGCTTTCGGTGAGGAGGCGACCGCGCAGTAGTCGCAGGCCAGGTTGCAGTGGAAGTTGGTGTAGATCCACAACCGGGAGGGGAAGTACGGGGTGCCGAACAGCGGGACCACCGGCCGGTCGCTCCGAAGGGCCTGGGGCGTGGTCTCTCCCCAGCCGTCGTTCGCGGGGCGGAAGCCGGAGGGCAGGGTGGAGCGGTAGAGGTGGTAGCGGCCCCGGGATCGTTCGCGTGGCGGCAGGATTTCCAGGCAGGTGGTCCACCAGCCGGTCTCGATGGTCTCGGCGAAGATCTCGGGCAGCCCGGCGGCGCGCATCGAGGCGGCCTGTGCCCGCCAGTCGTACGCGAGGGGGATCAGCTCGGCGGTGACGTGCCCGTCGGACAGGTCGAGGATCGCGTACCAGACGTCGCGTCGGCCGTCGTTGGCGGGTTTCCCGAGCACGCCGACGTTGACGGCGAGGGTGTCGCCGATGCGCCGCTGCCAGGGCAGGCCGCTGTGGGTGCACAGGACGACAGCGGCGCCGGACGCGTCGGTGCGCAGGCGGTGCTGCTCCTCGGGCAGTGACTCCCACCAGAAGTCGTTCAGCGCCAGGGTCGAGCCGTGGACCATGTGGACGTCGACGCCGTCGATGGTTTCCCGGCGTTCGGTGGGCAGGGTGTCCATCCAGGCGGCGAAGTCGCGGCTGGTGGTGGCGAGGGTGTGGTCGTAGATCAGCTGGGCGTACTCGTTGTCTTTCGGGTCGCGGTAGCCGCAGCCGCAGTCGGTGTCGCCGCGGGCGATGGCCACGTCGTAGTTTCCGGCGACGCACTCGACGGTGTTGTCGGTGAGGATGGGCCACAGAGCGTTGACGTCGGCGCCGAAGCCGCCGAGGTCGCCCAGGCAGAAGAGCCGTTCTGCGCCCCGGGCGCGGGCGTCGTCGACGAATGCCTGGAGGGCGTAGGGGTTTCCGTAGGGCCCTCCGCAGACTGCGATGCGCATGAGGTCGGTCTCCAAGGAGTCGTATAGATCGTGCGGGACGAGAGGGCTCAGGGACGGCTGGTGCGTGGCACGGCCGGGGTTCTCTTCGGGAAGAGGCGGGGGCCGGCGGCGTAGCGGGCGCGGATGGCTTCGGGGTCTGCGCCGGCGAAGTACAGCAGTTTCAGGTACTGCATGAAGGCGATCATGCGCCAGGTGCCGTGGGCGGTCAGGCGGCGTGAGGAGGCCGTCGAGGTGGCGGGCAGCAGGCGCAGCGGGCCGCGGCGGTGCAGGCGCCGTGACATCTCCAGGTCCTCCATGATGGCCAGGTCGGGGAAGCCTCCGAGTTCGTCGAAGGCGCTGCGGCGGATGAACATGGCCTGGTCGCCGAAGATGTGGTGGAGGCGGCGGGCGCGGGCGTTGGACGTCCACGCGAGGTAGTTCAGGGCGGGTGTTCTGCGGTCGAAGCGGAGGGTGAGGCCGCCTCCGACCACGGCCGGGTCGGTGAGTGCGGCCCGGATCTGGTCCAGCGCCTCGGGGGCGATGTCGGTGTCGGCGTGGACGAACCACAGGATGTCGCCGGACGCGTGCCGTGCGCCCTCATTCATCTGCCGGGCTCGTCCTCGCTCACTGGTGATCACGGTGGCGTGGGCGGCGGCGAGTTCGGCGGTGGCGTCGGTGGAACCGCCGTCCACGACGATCAGCTCGCAGTCGGGGAAGTCCCGGCACAGGCGGCTGGCCGCACGGTCGATCGCGGCTTCCTCGTTGAGTGCCGGGACGATGATCGACACCTGTGTCATGGGCCCTCCACCGGCTGGATCAGAGCGGCGATCGGCGCGGGCAGCGCCGGATCGGCGAGGAGGGCGGATGCGTCTTCGGGGGTGTCCAGGTCCCGCAGTGGGCACAGCAGTTTCACGCTCAGCCCTTCGCGCCGGGCGACGCCGAGGGTCGCCGTCCGTACCCGGTCTGTGCTCCAGACATCCGCGTCGAGGGCGAAGAGCGAGGTGTGGGGGGCGCGCAGGCCGATCAGGTAGTAGCCGCCGTCGAGCGCGGGGCCCAGCACCACGTCGTGGCTTTCCAGGGCGGTGAAGGCGGCGGTCAGGTGGTCGCCGGTGAGGGTCGGCGCGTCGGTGCCGATGACCAGGAGCGGGCCCGCGCCGTCGGTGAAGGCGTCGGTGACGGCGGCAGCCAGGCGCTGTCCGAGGTCTTCGCCGCGCTGGAGGCGCAGCCGGACGCCTGCCGGCGTCGTGGTGCCGATCGCGTCGCCGCCGTCGGCCGGGGCGTAGGCGAGGTAAGTCCGCGGAGCGTGGACGGTGGTCAGTTCCAGGGTGTGGCGGATGAGCCCGGCCTGGAGTTCGGCGCAGCGCTGCGGGCCGAGCAGGGGATGCAGCCGGGTCTTGACGGTGCCGGGGCGGGGCTCCTTGGCCATGATCAGGATCGCGGGGGTGCCCCGGTGAGCGGTGGCGTTCACGTGTCGAACCGGTAGACGAAGCCTGCCGCGCTCACGCTGTCCAGGGATGGCAGTGCGTGCCCGGCCAGCGTGGCGAAGACCTCCTTGCTGGCCGCCATGCGGTCCAGGAGTGCCTGTACAGGTTCCGGCTCGGGGGCGACGCCGTTGGCGTAGTCGGTGATGAAACCGACCAGGGCCATGGGCAGTTCGGCCTCACCGGCCAGGACGGCCTCCGGGCCCGCGGTCTGGCTGATCGCGCTGATCCCGGCTGCGGCCAGCGCGGCCACCTCCGAGCGCGAGTTGAACCGGGGACCGTCGACGTGTCCGTACACGCCCTGTGTGGCGACGGGTACCCCGGTCTGGTCGGCGGCGGTGATCAGCGCCTGGCGCAGGGGCTCGCTGAAGGGCCGGTCGAAGATCCAGTGGCCGCGTCCGGTCCCGCCGGGGGTGTCGTACCAGGTGCAGGGGGTGCCGTCGGGCAGCCGGTTGGCGGGGAAGTACAGGTCGTCGAAGACCACCAGCGAGCCCGGCCGCAGGTCCGGGTCGAGGGAGCCGCAGACGGTGAAGGACACCACGGCCTCCGCCTCGACGGCCAGCAGAGCGGCGAGGTTCGCCTTGTGGTCGACCTGGCTGGACAGGCGGTGGTGGCCAGTGCCGTGCCGGGGCAGCTGCACGATCTCCGCGCCCCCGAGGCGCCCCTCGGTGACGGTGACCGCGCCGTGTTCGGTGACGACGGTCCGCTCGGCCGCACCCTCCAGGTGGGGCCAGTCGTAGCTGCCGGAGCCGGTGATGACACCTATGCGCATGGACTGCTTCTCCTTCGGTTCTTCGGTTACATGTCGGACGTGCCGGGCGAGCGGCGTGTGGGGGTGCGGACCTCGACGATCGGCAGCAGGGTGCGCAGAGCGGCGTTCTCGGCGGGGTCGAGGACGGCGTGCTGGACGCAGGCGGGGACGAGGGTTCCGTTCTCGGGGTGGGCCATGGCGTAGTGGCAGGCGGCCAGCCGCTCCTGGGTCTCGCGCAGCCGGGGCTCCTCGGCCTGTTCGCCGCGCTGCATCATTTCCCAGGCCGGGGCGACGACGTCGGCGTCCATGAACTGGTGCATGACGAAGGTGACCGTACGCACTCGCATCCGGTGGCGGACCAGCCGCAGCAGCCCGACGCGGCGGGCGGTGCGGCCCAGCCAGCGAAAACTTGTCACCACGGTGGACGGATGGCGGACCGCCACCCGCACGATCCTTGCCGCGAGGAGGGCGGGCGGGGTGCCGGTGAAGGTCACCTTCCCGAAGTAGCGGAAGAACGCGTCGCGCACGGCGAGGTCGCGCGGGTCGTCGCCGTCGAGGAACGGATACCAGCGGCTGCCGACGTAGAAGCCGTAGGCGGTGCGGTTGCAGCGCACGTCGCCGTTCTCGAAGACTCGGTAGTCCAGCCGGGCTCCGGCACCGCGCTCGATCTCCGCCCACACCGCGTCCGGGGTCGCCTCGCGGAACTTCTCCTTCCAGCGGCGCTCGTCGCCGAGGAAGGCGGCGGGCTGGAAGGAGAACATGCCAAAGCCCATGGCGTGGCAGTCGCGGATCATGCTCGCGACCTCGTCGAGGTTGCCGGGGGTGACGGTCATGTTGTGGGCGAGGAAGAACCGCACACCGTGCTCGCGCCGGAGGCGGCGGAACATGGCGGCGAACCGGGCGCGGTAGGGATTGAGCGACTTCTCATCCGGCGGGCGCTCGATGCCGCGCCGGCCGTACATGAACTTGTCGAAGTGCGCGGCGAAGGACAGTCGTCCGAGGCGCTGTGTGCCGTCCGGTCCGAGTGCGAGGCGGGTGAGGTAGTCGTAGTCGAAGTCGCCGTGGGTGAAGCTCATCGGTTCCCGGCCGTGGTCCCGCATGATCGCGAGGGCGGCGGCGTGGTCGTCGGGGGTGAGCAGGCTGACCTCGCCGCCGATGAGCTGGGTGTGGGCACGTGGGCCCCGCAGCTTGCGCAGCAGGCGCATCTGCGCGGCGATCTGTTCGTGGGTGTGGGGGCCGTCGACGCGTACCTGGTTGGCGTCTCTGGAGTGGTAGCAGGGGGTGCACTTGAGGTTGCACTTGGGGAAGACGCCGTGGGTGCCCTCACAGCCGACGCCGTGCCGGCCGAGGATCTGGCCGGGGGTCCGGGCCGCGTCGGGGAGTTCCGCCCAGCGGCGCTCCATCGCCGCGGCGAACTCGGTGTCGTAGGGGCGGGTGGCACGTTCGAGGGCGCGCAGTTTCGCGGTGATCCGCATCAGGGGTTCTCCTGCGGGGTTCGAGCTGTACGAGCCGTGGCGGGCGACGAGGTGGGCCCGGCCCGGCGCAGGCCGCGCCACAGCAGCCCGGCGTACAACAGCATCAGGGCATCCTCGACGAGGACGTACCAGCGCAGCGGCTGGGCGAGGTAGGTGCCGAAGCAGCCGCAGTTGTCCAGGACGAGCCCGCGGGCGAACGCCTGGGAGGCGAGGGCCGACCACGCCACCGCGACAGCGGTGTAGAGCCATACGGGTGTGGTGGCGCGGGAGCGGGGCCGGGCGAGGAACCAGAGGGCCGTTACGGCCTGGGCGCTGATCAACGCCACGGCCAGGGCGGTCGAGGCCGCACCGGATGTCAGACCGTAGGTGGTCAGGATGGCGGGCATCGCGTCGAACGAAGCGGCCTGGCCGAGCGCCATCGCCGCCAGGAGCAGGCCTAGGACGGGACGAAGGATCACCTGATCACTCCTCTGCGGAGTTTCAGCAGCGCGCCGATGGGGCCGCTGCCCCGGGCGAGACGGGCGTAGACGTCGGTGAGCGCGGTGTGCCAGGGTCCGTCGGCGTAGGTGGGGTAGGGGTGCACGGTGCGGGCGTAGTCGGAGGGAGTCCAGCCCAGTCGCACTGCCGCCGCGAGATGGGCGATGGTCTCGCCGGCCCTCGGTGACACGACCGTGGCTCCGACGATCTTCCCGCGCGGGCCCAGGACCAGGGTGGTGAAGCCCTCGGTGCGGCCGTCGGCCACCGCCCGGTCCACCCGGTCGTTGTCCAGGGTGTGGACGCGCGCGCGGTCTCCGTACTTCGCGTGTGCCTCGTCGGAGGTGAGGCCGACGCGGGCGATCTCGGGATCGGTGTACGTCACCCGGGGCACCGCCCGGTAGTCGATGGGGCGGCGCACCCCCAGCAGAGCGTCGACGGCGGCTGCTCCGCCCTGTGTGCCGCCCAGGTGGGTGAAGGCCGAGCGGCCGGTGACATCTCCGGCGGCGTAGATGCGGTGGTTAGCGGTGCGCAGCCGGGCGTCGGTCCGGACGTGACCGGTCTCGGTCAGCTCTACACCGGCAGCCTCCAGACCGAGCCCTACGGTGTCGGCGTGGCGGCCCGTGGCGGCCAGAAGCGAGTCGTAGGGCAGAGGACCACCAGGTCCGTGGACGGCGTCGGTGCCGACTCGCTCGGCGCGGTAGCCGGTCAGTACGGTGACGCCCTCGGACCGCAGCCGTTCGCGCAGGACTTGGGAGGCCCGGGGTTCTTCGCGCGGCACCAGGCGGTCCATCGCCTCCACGAGAGTGACCTGCGAGCCGAGCCGGGCGAACGCCTGCCCCAGCTCGCAGCCGATCGGCCCGCCACCGAGCACCACCAGGCGGCGCGGGAGTTCGGACAGCTCCCAGACCGTGTCGCTGGTCAACGGCCCGCTCTCGACCAGGCCGGGGATCGGCACCAGGGCCGGCGAGGAGCCCGTGGCGATCAGCGCGTACCGGAAGGAGACCTCCCGCTCGCCCGCGGTCAGGGTGCCCGGGCCGGTGAAGGACGCCGCGCCGTGGGTGACGTGGACCCCGTACGGGGCCAGTGCGTCGGCCGAGTCGTGGGGTTCGATCGCGCCGATCGCCTGCTTCACCTCCGCCATGGCCGCTGTGAGGTCGGCCGGGCCGGACACCGGCGGGAGCCCGTAGGCAGCAGCGCGGCGGGCAGCCTGGACGTCGGCGGCGACATGCAGCAGTGCCTTGCTCGGCACACACCCTGTCCACAGGCAGTCCCCGCCCAGCCGGTCGCGTTCGACGAGCAGCGTGCGGGCGCCGAGGCGTCCGGCGGTGCGGGCCGCGGTCAGACCGGCACTGCCGCCGCCGATGACCACCAGGTCGAACCTCTTCATGGCGCGGAACTCTCTGTCGGTGCGCCGTCGTGGGACGGCCGGCGCGCGGGCGTGGGACGTGAAGGGAACCCGTTGACGCAGTCGGTTCCTTCCCTTCCCCGCCCCCACGATCACGGTCACGATGGCCCTCCCGCTTCATCCACGCGCCCGCGGCGTGTCCGAAACGGAATGCGTGAACAGCCCGGCAGGGTTCCCGAGGGAAGCACAGGGGCGCGAGCCGCCTCCATGAGCCACAGGAGGGGCGAGGGCTGGATGGACGAACCGGACTGGCGGCGCTTCATCACCGCATACCACCAGGAGCACGCCGGCATCACTGAGCAACTGTTCTCCCTGGCCGACACCTCCCCCTACGCCTGGCTGGCCGAACCGCTGCGGGCTGTCGAGGGCACGGTCCTCGACCTGGCCTGCGGTTCGGCACCCACCCGACAGGAGTTGCCGGACGCCGACTGGGTCGGGGTCGACCTTTCGGCCGCGGAACTCGCCGAGGCGGCCCGGCAGGGTCGCGGGCCGCTGCTGCGGGCCGCAGCGGACGCGCTCCCGGCTGCTTCGGCGAGCGTCGGGGCGGTCTGCGCGGCCATGTGCCTGCCGGTGGTCACGCCCCTGCCGCAGACGCTGGGGGAGATCCGGCGGGTCCTGCGGCCCGGAGGCGTGCTCGCCGCGCTGGTGCCCTCCCAGTCCGGGCTCTCCCCGTCGGGCATGCTCGACTGGGTCCGGGTGATGGCGGCCCTGCGCGCCGTGCGGCAGCCGTGGCCCAACCCGCAGGCCCGCGACGGACTTCCCGCACTGCTGCGCACAGCGGGGTTCCGCGTCCGCCGCGACGAGCGACACGTCTTCACCCTCGCCATCGACTCGGCCGGCGCGGCGGCCCTGCTGGCAGATGCCCTCTACCTGCCCGGCCTCACCACCCACCGGGCTCAGGCCGCCAAGCGCTCCCTCGCGAGATGGGCGACCCCGGGGCGGCGTCTGGAACTGCCACTGCGTCGCGTCGTGGCCGAACTTCCGATCGAACAGCAGTCACAGGAGACGACATGAACCGCCCGGCAGCCAGCTCCTCCGCGACCGAGCTCCCGCCGCCCTCCACGGACCCGGACGAGGAGAGGCGGCGGCCGGCGCGTGCGGCGTGGATACGGCTGGCCTTCCTTGTGGCTCTGCTCCTGGCGCTCGGCTCCTGGGTGGCGCTGGGGGGCGGAGACCTGTTGCGGGACGTGCGCCAGTGGGTTGACTCGCTCGGGATGTGGGGGCCGGTCGTCTTCGCGGTCGTCTACGCCCTGGCTGTGACGGCTCTCCTGCCCGGCTCTGTGCTCACCGCCTCCGCCGGTGCGCTGTTCGGACTTGCGGTGGGGGCCGGCGCGGTGCTCGTGGGCGCGACGGCGGGGGCGGCCCTCTCCTTCGGACTGGCGCGTTGGCTGGGGCGTCCGGTGGTCGCCCGGTACGCGGGCTCGGGCCGGCTGGCGCGGCTGGATGCCTTTCTGACGCGCCGGGGCTTCGTGGCCGTCCTGCTCGTGCGGCTGGTGCCGCTGTTTCCCTTCTCGGTGATCAATTACGGGGCCGGGGTGGCCGGTGTCCGTTTCTCCTCCTACGTCGCGGCCACCGCCCTGGGAATCATCCCGGGCACCCTCGTCTACACCGGGCTCGGCGGATCTCTGGGCGACCCCGGCTCTCCCGGGCTGTGGATCGCGCTGGGCGCTCTGCTGGTGCTGAGCGCGGGCGGCTGGTGGGCGGCACGGGTGATCCGCTCCCGCGGCGCAGGGGGCAGCGCAGCTGCCGATAGCCGGTGACGACGACAGTGACCACCGCGGCCCGGACCCAGGCGATGGTGTGGGCGAAGCCGGGCAGCAGGCACAGCGGAACCAGCCGAGCTTTCCGTCGTCCTCTGACAGAGAGGGAATGGCGACGGCCGCGCAGCGGGTTTCCGTCGCGGCCCGGCGAAGCGCCGGCTGGCGCACGGCAGCTCACTCATCAGGGAGAGACATGGCGATGACCGACGTATCCACAGACCAGCAGGCAGCCGAGGCCTCCGTCGCGCAATCGGTCAGGGACTACTACGGCAGGGTCCTCGCCTCCTCCGCGGACCTGAAGACAACGGCCTGCTGCACGGACGTGGCACCGCCACCCCATATCGCCGCGGCGCTCGCCGAGGTCCACGACGAGGTCATGGAGCGCTTCTACGGCTGCGGCTCGCCCATCCCGCCCGCCCTGGAAGGAGCCACCGTGCTCGACCTGGGCTGTGGCAGCGGCCGGGACGCCTACGTGCTCTCCCAACTGGTCGGCCCGACAGGCCGGGTGATCGGCGTCGACATGACCGAGGAACAACTCGCCGTCGCCCGCCGCCACCAGGACTGGCACGCCGAACGGTTCGGCCACGCCAACACCGAATTCCGGCACGGCTACATCGAGGACCTGGCCGGGGCCGGAATCCCGGACGCCTCCGTGGACGTCGTGGTCTCCAACTGCGTGGTGAACCTCTCCCCGGACAAACAGCGCGTCCTGTCCGAGAGCTTCCGCGTCCTCAAACCCGGCGGAGAGCTGTACTTCTCCGACATCTTCTCCGACCGGCGCCTGCCCGCCTCACTGCTCGGCGACCCGGTCCTGGTCGGCGAATGCCTCGCCGGCGCCCTGTACACGGAGGACTTCCGCCGTGCCCTGGAACGCGTCGGCTGCCCTGACGCCCGTACCTCGGCTGCCTCCCCGGTGACGATCAGTGACCCGGACATCGAGCGGAAGATCGGCTTCGCCGCCTTCACCTCCCGTACCGTCCGTGCTTTCAAACTTCCCTTGGAGGACCGCTGCGAGGACTACGGCCAGGTCGCCGTCTACCACGGCACCATCGCCGAGTACCCGCACGCCTTCGACCTCGACGACCATCACCGCTTCCAGACCGGCAAACCGGCGCTCGTCTGCGGCAACACCGCCGACATGCTTGCCGCCACCCGCTACGCCGCTCACTTCACCGTCACCGGTGACAAGAGCCGGCACTTCGGCCTGTTCCCCTGCGCCCCCGCGGAGGGAGCAGCCGCGCCGGGCCCGGGCGCCGCGCGAGGCTGTTGCTGATCAGCCTGCCCGCGGGCCGGGACCGGCGGCCGTCAACCGCTGGGCCGGTTCCGGCCCGTCGGCGCGCTGAGGTCCTGCGCTAAGCGC
Source organism: Streptomyces sp. NPDC007025 (assembly GCF_042869455.1). Classification (NCBI taxonomy): domain Bacteria; kingdom Bacillati; phylum Actinomycetota; class Actinomycetes; order Kitasatosporales; family Streptomycetaceae; genus Streptomyces; species Streptomyces sp. NPDC007025. Next base: position 250,803 of record NZ_JBIAFT010000008.1, read on the forward strand.
CTCACACGGGCCGACGCGAGGGAAGGGGGCGTCCGCTGGGGACTGTGCCGGAGCGACGCCTTGATCAGTCGCAGAAGCTGCAGACTCCCACTGCAGGCCCAGCAGCAGGCGACGTGGGCGGCCACCTGCATACGGTTCGCACCGGTGAGCTCCCCGTCGGCGTACGCCTCCACCTCGCCGCGCAGCCGCACATGCCGGACCCTCTCCCGGCACTCGGCCCACACTCGCCCTGGCCCAGGAACACGCTGCCTTGTCATGCAGCGGAAACCCCTCCAGTCGTACGCGGCATTCCAGCTTGCGCTGGGCTCCTCGCCCGGCCCCTTCGGTCCACAACGGCGTCGGTGTGACCGAAGGACACAAGAAGAAGGAAGAAGATGGAATGCGGGTCCAGGCCGAAGGGGTTTCCGCCGTGTGGAAGACCAAGTGACAGCGCCACCGGATCCTGCGGACCCGCAGGGCCAGGCGTTCGCCGCCCATGTGCTGCCGGAGGTGGAGGTGCTGCTGCGGGTGGCGATGACGCTGACCGCGCAGCCGGCGGACGCCGAGGACCTCGTGCAGGACACCTTGCTGCGCGCCTACCGGGCCATCGACGGCTTCGACGGGAAACATCCGCGCGCGTGGCTGCTGACCATCATGCGGCGGGCGGAGATCAACCGGCACCGCCGTCGGCGTCCGCACCTCCTGGACGATCCGGACACCGATCTGGACCGCCTCAGCTCCACGGGCCCGAGCGGATCGGCGGAAGAGATCGTGGTGGGTGAGGCGTTCGACGAGGTGGTGGACGAGGCCCTGGGCGCGCTGCCGGACAAACACCGCCAGGTGGTGCAGTTGGTGGACATCGACGGCCTCACCTATGCAGAGGCCGCGCACCTGCTGGACGTGCCCGAAGGCACCGTGATGAGCCGGCTGCACCGGGCGCGCAATCGGATACGGGCGCGACTGGCCACAGCAGGACTGGCACCGAAGCGAGGTGTGATGTGAGCAAGCGTCCATGGTGGCGGCGTCCAGCGGCCGAGCGCCGAATGAACTGCCTGCAGGTCGCGCGAGTGCTGCAGTCCTACCTCGACGGCGAAACGAACGAGGTCACCACGCGCCGGGTCGCCGCGCACCTGGAGGACTGCCGCCGCTGCGGCCTCGAAGCGTCCGTCTACCAAGAGATCCACGACGCTCTCGCGCGCCGGGCAGAGCCCGAAAGCCGGGCGGTGGAGCGCTTGCACGCCTTCGGCGCGTCGCTCCTGAGCGATCCGCAGATCGGGGACGGCGACGCCGAACACGGCACCACGCCCCCGTCAGGCGCCTAGCTCGATGACGCTGGACAGCCCCGCTCGACCTCGGCCGCATCGGCACGGGCATCGGTCAGCAGGCTGGGCAGCTCTGCACGGTGCTTGCCGTGCCCGACCTACCTTCTGACCTGCCTCGGCTCCGGGTCCTGCTGGGGCATTTTTGAAAGCCCTCGTCCGAGCCGAGCGGCGGCCTCAGGCCCAGCCGTCGCGACGCCCAGTGAAGGAGGCGGCCACCTCCCGCCTCTTGTGGCTGCTCCGCAGCCGCGAGTGGGCTTCCGAGTCGAGCAGCAGCGTGGCCACCACGGCCCCACGCCCGCGATGCCGTACCGACAGCGAACTGGGCATAGATGTGGAGTGACCCACTGGTGCCCACGCCAGCCGCACGATCGACCATCGTCTGAAGCGTGTGCGGCGGTTGTGGGACCCTTACAAGAGCGTCGGGAAGCGCACCGATCGGTAGCGGCTGCTCCACCCGCGCAAGCAGATGGTCGCTGACAGCCACACGGAGACGCGCTCCGGTGGACAGCCGGTGGACAGACGCCTTTGGACGAGCCAGTACGAGGCCGCACGGGGGAGGCTGCCGCACGTGGTCTGATCAGGAAGAACGTCACCCAACAGCACCGCGTGGCACCACCCGGCATGAACGCTCTCGGTCTCGTAATGCGTAGGTCAGGGGTTCGACTCCCCTAGGCGGCTCCACATGGAACCCCAGGTCAGATCAATTCTGGCCTGGGGTTTTGTGGTTCAGCGGATACGACGGCGACGCTTCGCCCGTTCCGCGCGGATCTGCCCGGTCTCGGACGTGGGCCCGCTCGGCGGCTCAGTTCGAAGTGCGTCCGCCGTTCCCTGCCTGGGACGAGGTGAGCGGGAGCGAGCTGTTCTGCCCGTCCGGCCGCCTCCGCGCCGCCTCCCGTCGATCCCCGCCTGCCAGAATGACCGGCCATGACGACTCGGGTGCTCATCGCCGACGATCAGGAGATGGTCCGCCGCAGCATGCGCCGCATTCTCGAGCAGCAGGCGGACATCGAAGTGGTCGGCGAGGCCGCGGACGGGGCGGAGGCGCTGGAGGCGGCGATCCGGCTGCGGCCCGACGTCGCGCTCCTGGACGTCCGGATGCCGCGCGCGGACGGGCTGGAGGTCACACGCCGTCTGCTCGCCCCCGCGGCCGGTTTCCCGGGCAGGGTCGTCATCGTCACGACCTTCGACCTGGACGAGTACGTGTATCCGGCACTGCGCTACGGGGCCTCGGGCTTTCTGCTCAAGCGCTCCGGACCCACGCTGCTGGTGGAGGCCGTGCGTGCGGCGGTGGCCGGTGACAGTCTGATCAGCCCTTCCATCACGGTACGGCTGCTCAGGCACGTCACCGGCCCGGGTACGGGGCCCGGCCGCGGGCCCGCGCCAGGACCCGGCTCCCGCTCCGGAGCCGGGCGCCGGTCCGGCACTCCCGCCGTCCCCGCGGCCCCCGTCGAGCCGCTCACCAAGCGGGAGGGCGAAATCGCCGGGAAGGTCGGCGAAGGGCTCACCAACGCCGACATCGCTGCGGAGATGTTCATCTCACCGGGCACGGTCAAGACGCACGTCGCCAGCATCCAACGGAAGCTCGGTGTGCGGAACAGAGTCGGGATCGCCGTGTGGGCCTGGGAGAAGGGGTATGTCACGAAGTGACGAGGCGCCCCGCACCCGCTGATCGAACCGCCGGCGCAGGGGTGCCCCGCTCCGCGGACTGCATAGGCTGCCCGGTATGACGACGAGCCGTGCGGTGCCGGGGGGTTGGCGGAGCTTCGCCGTCGGCGCGGCGGGCGTCTGCCTGGTCCCGCCGGCGCTGCTCGGCCCGTCCGGTGCGCTGCTCGTCTCCGTATCGGCTCTGCTCGTCGTGGTGGTGCCGCTGCTGCGGTGGCCGTGGGGGAGGGTCCCCCCGAGCGCGGCGGCGTTCGCGGCCATGGCGGTCTCCCTGCTCACGGACGTCCTCTACGCCGGCCGGCCGGGCCTCACGCTGCTGTGGATGCCCTTCGAATGCGTGGGGCTGCTGATCCTCACCGGGTGTCTCGTCCGGCATACGCGATCCCGGTACCTCCTCCCCGCCGGGCTGCTCGCGGTCCTCACCACGCTCGCCCTGCCGCTGCGCTTCACCCTGCGGAAGCCGGGTGCCGGGGCCGACGACGTGGTGATCATGGTGCTGGTGACGCTGCTGCCGGTGGCCTGCGCCGTCGGCATCGGCAGCTATCTGCGGTTCGCGGACAACCGGCGGCGCCGGGCGGTCCTGCAGGCCCGGCGGGAGCAGCGGCTGCAGATGGCGCGGGTCCTGCACGACTCCGTCGCCCACGAAGTGACCGGCATGGTGCTCGACGTGCAGGCGGCGCAGGTCGCGCCGCAGGACCCGGGCGAGAGCCGGGCGCTGCTGTCCCGGGTGGAGGAGGCGGGCCTGCGGGCACTGGACTCCATGGACCGCGCTCTGCAGACCCTGCGCCGGGCCGAGGAAGTGCGCGAGGGTGCTGGGGGTCAGGAGCCCGCGCATCCGTCGACCCGGGTGTACGGCGTGGCGGACCTGCCCGAACTGGTCGGCAGGTTCGCCGAGTCCGGCTCCGGCACGGTCTCCGGCACGGTTGAACTGGACCTGGACGAGGGTCTGGCCGGGGCGCTGCCGCGGGAGGTCGACGAGGCCGTGTACGTCCTGGTGCTGGAGGCGCTGACCAACGTCCGGCGCCATGCCGCCGGGGCCCGCCGGGTCACGGTGGCCGTCGAGCCGGCGAGCGGTGCCGTCGTACGGGTCCGGGTCGTGAACGAAGGGGGCGGCAGCACCAGGCCGCTGCTCCCGTCCCGCAAGGGCGGCGGCGCGGGGCTGGTCGGACTGGAGGAGCGGTACCGGAGCCTGGGCGGGGTGCTGGAGTCGGGTCCGTGCGCCGGCGGATGGCGCGTCGCGGGGACGCTGCCGACGGCCGCGCCGACGGCCTCCTCCGGCAGCCGCTGACCGGGCGCCCGCTCACCGGCCGGACACCGGATATCTGCCGAACGGCAGATGTCCGCCGGGCTCGGAAAGATCACTCTGGACACGGCCTGTCGAGCTTTCCGGAGGTACATGTGTTCTCTCGCAGATTGTCACGGAGTGTCCTGGCTGTCGGCGCCCTGCTTTCGTTGTCCGTTCTCCCCGGTTGCGCCGATGTCGACGACGCGGCACCCGAGAAGAGGACGTTCGCCTTCGACGGGAGGACCCTCGACGTGCGGACCCACGGAATGCCCGCGGACCTCGTCGCGACCGGCCGCGACGACATCGAGGTGACCCGGTGGTTCGACGTCGGCTTCGGGGCCGATCCGCACTCCGAGTGGCGGCTCCAGGGCGGCCGACTGGACCTGGAGGCGGGCTGCGAAGGGTTCGCCAACTGCGACACGCGCTTCCGGGTCGAGGTGCCGAAGTCGGTGACCGTGCTGCGCGGCGGCAGGGCCACGAAGCTCACCGGCAGCGGGAAGTAGGGGGCGCGCCATGCTGGAACTCGTCGACGTCACCAAGGTGTACCGGGGCGGCAAGCGGGCCGTGGACGCCGTGACCATGCGGCTGGAGACCGGGATGCTGGGGTTGCTCGGTCCGAACGGCGCGGGCAAGTCGTCGCTGATGCGGATCGCGTCGACCGTGACCCGGCCGACCGGTGGAAGGGTGCTGTTCCACGGCACCGACGTGGTGGCCAGGCCCGGGGCGCTGCGCCGCTCCCTCGGCTATCTCCCGCAGGACTTCGGCGTGTACCCGAACCTCACCTCGCGGGAGTTCCTCTCCTATTTGGCCGCCGCCAAGGGGCTCTCGGCCCGCTCGGCCCGTGCCCGGATCGACGAACTGCTGCAACTGGTCAACCTCACGGAGGCGGTCAGACGGCCGTTGGGCAAGTACTCCGGCGGCATGCTGCGCCGGGTGGGCATCGCCCAGGCGCTGCTCGCCGATCCGAAGGTCGTCATCGTCGACGAGCCGACCGCCGGCCTCGACCCCGAGGAGCGTGTGCGGTTCCGGAACCTGCTGAGCGAACTCGCCGCGGACCGGGTCGTCATGCTCTCCACCCACATCGTCTCCGACGTCGAGTCCGTGGCCTCCGACATCGCCGTGGTCGCCCAGGGGCGGCTGCTGCGCCGCGGGTCGCCGCAGGACTTGTTGGCGGCGGTCGAGGGACAGGTGTGGGAGGTCCTCGTCGACCCCGGCGACCTGCCGGACGTCCAGCGGCGGCAGCTCGTCAGCAGGATGCTCCGCACCGCGGGCGGAGTGCGGGTCCGGCTGCTGGCGCAGGGCCGGCCGTACGGCGGCGCAGAACAGGTCATCCCCGACCTCGAGGACGCGTACCTGGCCATCGTGAACCGGGCCGGGCAGCCGTACGCGCCGTCCGCCTCCGACCGGTCTGCGGGGTGGCAGTGATGCCGGAGACCGTTCTCAGGCTCGCCGTCGGCGACTTCCGTGACCGGGTGCGTCGGCCCGCCTACGCCGTCGTCCTGATCGCGGCCGTAGGGCTGGGCTACCTCGCCACCCCGGCCCCGGAGTCCGACTGGGTGGTCATGCAGGTGGGTGACTACCGGGGCACCTACAACAGCGCGTACACCGGCATGGTCGTCGCGCTGGCCGCCACCGTCTGGCTCCCGCTGGGCGGGTTCTACGTCGTGCGCAACGCGGTCGCGCGCGACGAGGCCACCGGAGTGGGCCGCCTGCTGGCGACGACGCCGCTGCGGACGGGGGCCTATCTGGTCGCCAAATTCCTCAGCAGCGTGCTGGTGCTGGCCTCCATGCTGGGCGTCCTCGCGGTCACCGCCCTGGTCATGCAGTGGGCGCGCGGTGAGACCATGGCGGTCGAGCCCGGGCGGCTGCTGAGCCCCTTCGTGCTCATCGCGCTGCCGCTGATGGCGCTCACCGCGGCCGCGGCGCTGCTGTTCGAGACGATTCCGCCGCTGAGGGCGGGCCTCGGCAACATGCTGTGGTTCTTCGTCTGGAGCGTCCTCGTGCTCGCCGGCCAGTCCCCTCACGCGCCGTTCGGCGGCATCGGTGTGCACGGCGTCGTCCAGTCCCTCGGCGCGGGCCTGGCGGAGCAGGGCGTCGACCCGGACACGGCCGGCGAGTTCAGCCTGGGGCTGACGCAGATCCAGGAGCCGCTGAGGACCTTCGACTGGCAGGGCTTCGATCCGGACCCCGCCTTCCTGCTCGGCCGGTATGCGCTGGTCGCGATCGCGTTGGGCCTCGCGCTGCTGCCGGTGCTCTGGTTCCCCCGGTTCGACCCGGCCCGCGGGAGCGGATTCCGGTCCTCCGCCTCGGGTCTCTTCCCGCGTCCGGCAGCGGGCACCGGAGGCGGTGCCGTGCTGGAGGGAGCCGCAGCGCCCGGCCCCGCCGCGGGGATCCCGGACGACCGCGTGGCGGCGCGGCCCGCCGCATCCGCGCATCCGCCGCGCACCGCCGTGACATACGGCAGTCCCGCGCCGCGGCTGCTGGTGGGGGAGGCGCGCATTCTCGTCCAGGGCACTCCGCTGTGGTGGTGGGCGGGAGTCCTCGTGCTCGCGGTCGTCTCGCAGACGGTCACGCCCGCGACCGGTGTCTCCCGTGTCCTGCTGCCAGCGGCCTGGATCTGGCCGGTGCTCATCTGGTCCCGGCTGGGCACCCAGCGCCATGAGCACGGCGTCGAGGCCTTGCTGGGCGCCTACCCCGCGGTGCGCGGCAGGACGGCTGCGGAGTGGGGAGCCGGAGTCCTGCTCACCGCCGCGGCGGGCATCGGACCGGCGCTCCGCATGGCCACCGGAGCGGACGTCCAGGGCCTGGTCCACTGGTTCCTCGGGGCGCTGTTCATCCCGTCCTTCGCGCTGGTCCTCGGCACACTCGGCCGGACGCACCGCCTCTTCCAGTTCGCCTATCTACCCCTCTGGTACGGCACGGTCAACGGGCTCGCGGCGGTCGACTTCATGGGCGCGATCCGGACCGGCGACGGCAGCCCGGCCGGCCTGTCGCCGGTGTTCCTGTCGGCGGCCGTGGTCGTGATGCTCTCGGTCGTCTTCCTGCCGGGCGCAGCCCGCCGGGCGACGTCGTAGCCGGGGCCTGCGGCCCCCCCGGGGGCCGTCCCGGAGGTCAGGCCGTCACCCTGGCCAGGAACGCGTCGAGGTTGGCCGCCGCGCGCTGGATCTTCTCCTCGACGGTGAGGGACTCGCGGTACCGGACGGCGAGGCCCGTGTCCTTCTTGCCCCGTACGTAGAGCGAGCAGCTCAGGTCGCTGCACAGGTAGGTGCCCACCGAGTTGCCCTGCTTGCCGGCTCTGCCGGCCATCGGCGCGACCATCAGCGAGACGCCGCCCGTGTGGTCGGTCAGGCAGATCGAGCACATGCTGCGCCGGGTCTGCCAGGGAGCCGGGGCGGGGCAGCGCAGCGCGAGGGCCCTGGGACGGTCGCCCCGCCGGGTGACCAGGTAGGCGCGGTCGGGGGCCTGGGGGTCGCGCCAGCCCAGGTAGTCCAGGTCCTCCCAGGGCCGCTCGGCCAGGTCGCGTGGCACGGACAGCCGCTTGGCCTCTCCCTTCGTGCAGTTCACGAACGCGGCCCGGATCTCTCGCTCGGTCAACGGTTCCATAAGAGTGAGGCTAATTTGCCTAAAGAGGTTAGGCAAATGCATAATCAGCTCAGCTGAACAGGAGGAGCTTTATGGTGCGTGCGGGGTTGACCACGGAGCGACTGATCCGGGCGGGCGCGGAGCTGGCCGACGAGGTCGGTTTCGACCAGGTGACCGTCTCGGAGCTGGCCCGTCGCTTCGACGTCAAGGTCGCGAGCCTGTACTCGCATCTGCGCAACTCGCAGGACCTCAAGACGAAGATCGCGCTGCTCGCCCTGGAGGAGATGGCGGACCGGGCCGCGGAGGCGCTCGCCGGACGCTCCGGCAAGGACGCGCTGACAGCCTTCGCGAACGTCTACCGCGACTACGCGCGGGAGCACCCCGGGCGCTACGCCGCCGCGCAGACCAGGCTGGACCCGGAGACCGCGGCGGCCAGCGCGGGAGTCCGGCACTCCCGGATGACGCGGGCGCTGCTGCGCGGCTACGACCTGGCGGAGCCGGACCAGACGCACGCGGTCCGGCTGCTGGGCAGCGTCTTCCACGGCTACGTGAGCCTGGAGATGGGCGGCGGGTTCAGCCACAGCGCCCCGGACACCCAGCAGACGTGGGAGCGGGTGCTGGACTCCCTCGACGCGCTGCTGCGCAACTGGCCCGCACCCCGCCCGTGACACCCGCCACCGCCCGACCCACGCCGACCTGTACCGCCCGTGACCACCTGAACCGCCCCGACCGATCCGACCGACCGACGACGCGAACAGGCTGACGACATGCACGCCGAGGACAACTGGACCACCACACCCCTGACCGCGGACCTCGTGCGCGGCGCGTCGGCACTGGAGCGCACCGAGCACGGCCTGCTGCCGCACCGGCTGCCCGCCGCAGCCCGGGCGCAGTGCGACGACGGGCAGCTGCACATGGCCGAGTCCCAGCCCTCCGGGGTGCGGCTGGCCTTCCGTACCGCCGCGACCGCCGTCGAACTCGACACCCTGCCCACCAAGCGGGCCTACACCGGCCTCCCGGCCCTCCCCGACGGGCTGTACGACCTGGTCGTGGACGGCAGCCTGGTCGACCAGGGCGGGGTGCCGGGCGGCAACACCCTGACCGTCGACATGCGGGCCGGGACCGCCGAGACCGCTTCCGGCCGCGGCGGCACGCTCCGCTTCACCGGGCTGCCGGACCGCATGAAGGACGTCGAGATCTGGCTGCCGCACAACGAGACCACCGAGCTGCTGGCCCTGCGCACCGACGCCGCCGTCGAGCCGCTGCCCGACCGGGGCCGCAGGGTGTGGCTGCATCACGGCAGTTCGATCAGCCAGGGCTCCAACGCGGCGAGCCCCAGCACGACCTGGCCCGCGCTCGCCGCCGCGCGCGGCGGTGTGGAGCTGGTCAATCTGGGGCTGGGCGGCGGGGCACTGCTCGACCCGGGCACCGCCCGCGCGATGCGGGACACCCCGGCCGACCTGATCAGCGTCAAGATCGGCATCAACGTGGTCAACAGCGACCTGATGCGGCTGCGCGCCTTCACTCCGGCCGTGCACGGCTTCCTCGACACCCTCCGCGAGGGGCACCCGGGCACGCCGCTGCTGGTGGTCTCGTCCATCCTGTGCCCGATCCACGAGGACACCCCCGGCCCCAGCCTCCCGGACCCGGAGGCCTTCGAGGGGGGCCGGCTGCGGTTCCTGGCCATGGGCGATCCGGCGGAGCGTGCCGCCGGGAAGCTGACCCTGCGCGGCATCCGCGAGGAGCTGTCCCGGGTGGTGCGGTCCCGCGCGTCCGACGACCCGAACCTGTACTACCTCGACGGACTGGAGCTGTACGGCGAGGCGGACGCCGCCGAGCTGCCGCTGCCCGACGCGCTCCACCCGGACGCGGCCGCCCACCGCCGCATCGGCGAACGCTTCGCCGCGCACGTGTTCGCGGACGGAGGCCCGTTCGCCGCCGGAGCGTGAGCGGCCGCGGCGGGCCCTTCCCCGCGTGCTTCCCGGCGCGCCCTTTCCCCCTCCTCCGCGGCCCCCGTCCTGCGCGCGTTCTCCGGGCTCCGGGCCTCCCCGCGCTGCGGCCCCGGCGGCGCGGGGAGGCGGCGACTGCGGGGAGGGCGGCGCCGGGGAGCGCGCCGCCGCGCGTCACTCCGTGCGGAGGCCTGCCGGGCGCATCATGCGCCACAGCAGCGGCAGGCTCAGCAGCGTCACCACGGCGACCAGCCCGGCGCCGACGGCGAACATCGGCCAGATGACGCCCCAGTCGGCGACCGACCGCGAGATGACCCGCAACAGGGTCCAGCCGAGGCCGAGCCCGAACGCCGAGGCCAGCAGGAGACCCAGTGTCACCGGGATCGCCGTCTGCCAGAGCACGGAGGCGCCCAGCGTGCCGCGACGGGTCCCGAACGCCACCAGCACCGCCAACTGCCGCCTGCGTTCGCGCAGCTGCTCCGCCTGGGAGACGACCATGCTGGCGGCGATGAGCACCAGCACCGCGGTGGCCGCGGCGAAGATGACCCGGCTCAGCTCGGCGAACCCGGCGGAGACCTTCGTCGGCTGGGACAGCCACACGTCGGCCGCCGGGCTCTGCCGGTAGACGGTCGTCCGGACGCGTTCCAGCGCCTCCGGCGCGTCGTTCTGGAGCCGCACCAGGCCGGTGTACTGGAGGTCGAGCCGGTCGGGGGAGAGCGCGCCGGGCGTCACCAGGATCCCGGTGACCGGAGCGCCCCAGCCGGACGGCTTCGCCGGCACGGTGGGCGTGTCGTCGGGGATCCGCCAGTTCCCGGTGCCGCGGCCGTCGGGCCCGGCCACCCGGAGGGCGGCTCCGGGGCGCGGCGGAGCGGGACGGCTGGTCTCCTCGTCCGTGTCCCGCGGGTCGGCCGCGGCGCGGAAGACCCGCCCGTCGTGGCAGGAGCCGATGTCCGCCACCTTCCGAAGCGTTGCGCAGTCGCCCACGATGACCTGCGCGTACTCCGCCGCGTCGGTGCCCGCCGGCTTCCCCGCGACCTCCTGGGTGCCCTCCAGGAATCCGGTGGACCCGGCGACCCCCGGGGTGGCGGCGAGAGCCCGGTCCAGTTTCCGGGCACCCGCGGTGTCCGCCGCGAGGTCGATGACGTTCACCTGCCGCGGCGCGGACCGCTCCTGGCCGGTCTCCTGGGTGGCCTCCGCCTGGACCCCGGCGAACAGCAGTTGCAGCGCGACGGCCCCGGCCACGGCGATGGTGATCCCGCTGACGGCCCGGGTCGCCGTGCCGCTGGACAACTGGAGCCGGCGCACCGCGAGCTGCCAGGAGACCGGCCCTCCGCGCAGCTTGCCGACCAGCCGCTCCACCACCCACGGCAGCAGGAGTGCGATCCCGCTCAGCAGCGCCACCACCCCGGCGGCGACCCGGAACTCGTTCACCTGGCCGCCGCCTCCCGAGCCCAGCGCCCCGGCCAGCGGCAGCAGCAGCACCAGCCCGACCACCGGGGGCAGCAGCCGCCACCACAGACGGCGCGGCCGCGGTGTGCTCTCCCGCGTCACCCGTACCGGCTCGATCGTCACGCCCCGCAGCGCGAACACGGCGGCGCCGACCGTCACCAGCGGCAGCCCGAGCACCACCAGAGCGCCCAGCACCGGGTCCGGCACCACATCGGCGGGGAAGACGCTGACGTCGAAGAGGGTGACGTCCGCGGCCAGTCCGCGCCCGAGCAGGAAGACCGCGCCGCCGAGCAGCAGCCCCAGCACCGCTCCGGCCAGCGATTCCCCGGCGGCGATCCGGCGGGTCATGGCCGCGTCGGCCCCCACCAGCCGCAGGGCCGCCAACCGCTGGTCCCGCCGTTCGCCGCCGAACCGGGTGGCCGTCGCGATGAAGGTGGCCACCGGCATCAGCAGCACCGCGCACGCCACCGCGCCGAGCAGGATCAGCAGCGGGTCCACGTCGCGGTGCTCCTCGACGTGGCCGAAGTACTTCACGCGCTGCGCGTCCTCGGCCCGCAGTGTGTCACTGCCCAGGTAGAAGGAGAGATCGGCCGGTCCGAGCAGGCCGTCGTCCGCGATGACGCCGACGACCCGCGCGTTCAGCCGTTTCGCGAGCTCAGTGCCCTCCGCGGAGTCGAGCAGCTCCTTCAGCGCGGGCGAGACCACGATCTCGCCGGGCCCGGGTATCCGCTCGGTGCCGGGCGGGGTGACCGGGTGGCTGCCGTCGGCCTGCAGGAGCCGGCCGTCGATGTCCTGCCCGTGGAAGGTGGTGTTCGCCACGGCCGTCAGCAGGGTGTGTTCGGTGGCCCGGCTCTCGTCCGTCGAGGTGGCGTTCCCCAGCACCGAGCCGTTGACCGCGCGGGCGTCCCGGCGGGACTCCTGCGCGCCCATGATCGACGGCACCGCGGCGGCCAGCAGCAGCATCGCCACCCCGAGCCCCACCCCGACGGCGGTCAGCAGGGTGCGGAGCCGGCCCTGCCGGCCGGAGAAGGCGAACCCGGCGCCCATGGCCAGGTCCCGTGTCCACTCGCGCACCCGGTGCGCCCTGGGCCTGCCGCTCATACCGCGCCCACCACACCGCTCATGTCCCGTGCCGTGCCGTCCCGGACGACGACCTCGCGGTCGGAGTAGGCGGCCACCCGCGCCTCGTGGGTGACCAGCACGACCGCGGCCCCGGTCTCGCGGGCGGCCGCCGTCAGCAGTTGCATGACCCGCTCCCCGTTGAGCGAGTCGAGCGCGCCGGTCGGTTCGTCGGCGAAGACGACGCGGGGCGATCCGGCCAGCGCGCGGGCCACGGCGACGCGCTGGCCCTGGCCGCCGGACACCTGCCCGGGCCGGTGGTGGCGGACGTCGTCGACCTCCAGGCGCGCCAGCCACTCCTGGGCCCGCGCCTCGGCCTCCTTGCGGCGTGCGCCCGCCAGACGCAGCGGCAGGGCCGCGTTCTCCAGGCAGGTCAGCTCGGGCACCAGCTGGCCGAACTGGAAGATGAACCCGAAGTCGCCCCGGCGGAGCGCGCTGCGCTCCGCGTCGGAGAGCGCCGACATCTCCCGGCCCTGGTAGGTGATCCGGCCCGCGTCCGGCGGGACGATTCCCGCCAGGCAGTGCAGCAGCGTGGATTTGCCGGAGCCCGAGGGGCCCATCACCGCGACGACCTCGCCGGCGGCGACGGAGAAGTCGGCACCGGAGAGCGCCGCTGTCGATCCGTAGGTCTTGTGCACGCCCTCGGCGTGCAGCAGGGGTCCGGCCGACGGGTCGGACCCTTGACCGGTGCTGAGTGGGGGGAGCACGGGGCGCACCTCCGGGGTTGGGTTCGTGGTGGGGCGACGGCCTCCGGGGGCCGGCGCGGGGCAAGTGGGCCGCCCCCGACGAGGCCGGTGCGGCGGGCGGCGGATGGACACGGCGCGACTCTACATCATGTGTATACACGGGGTGTATACATGTCCGCGCCACCCCCTGGGGTGCGGCCGCCAGAGGCCGGCCTCCGCGCCCGGCCTCCGCCCCGGAGCCGGACCCGGAGGCCGGTGCAGCGTTGGATGCCGGGTCCGGCGGAAAAGTTCACCGTGAGTCAGGGTCGGTTTCCGCCGCCGAGGAGGGCATTCCCAAAAGTAAGAGAATGCCCGTTTTGCGCTAACGTGATCGTATGAACACCGTACGAAAAGGTGCGCGGCTCGTGGCGGTGCTCACCGCGACGCTGGTCGCGCTGCTGCTGACGACCGCGGGCCCCGGCGGGCCGCACGCCGCGGACGGCGACGGGGTGTCCGCCGCGGCCGCCGCACTGCGGGACGGCCCCGTCCACGTCGACCCGCGCGCCCGCGACGCGCTCCCCCCGGCGGCCGCCAAGGCGCTGCGGAGCACCGTCGAACGGGCCGGCAAACCGGTCCTCGTCGCCGTGCTGCCCGCCGACGGCGACTTCGACCGGAAGACACTGCTGCGTCAGCTGCGCGCCGAGACGGGCATCGCCGGCGTCTACGCGGTCGCGCTCGGCGACCGCTTCGACGCCGGCGCCGACCACCGGATCATGTCGCGGGAGGCCGTCCGGGACGCGGTCGGCGCCGTACGGCGCGCGCACCCGGGAGACCCCGGTGCGATGGTCACCGACTTCACCGACCGGGCGGTCCGGCAGGCCTCCGGCTCGGCACCCGCGGCCTGGGACGGGGACGGTGCCGCCGAGGACGGCGGCCGTACCGGAGGCGGCACCGCGGCCATCGTCACCCTGGGCGTCCTCGTACTGCTCGCCGGAGGCGGCGCCTTCCTGGTGAGCCGGGGCTCCCGCAGACGGCGGGCCCGGCTGGAGCGGGCCGGGCTGGAGAAGTTGCGCCCGGTCGTGGACGAGGACATCACCGCGTTCGGGGAGGAGCTGAGCCGGATCGGCTTCGACCCGGCCACCGCCACCGCTCGCCCCGGCCCCGGTCCGGGCGGCACCGGCACCCGCGCCGCTGCCGCCCGGACCGGGGCCGGAACGGACGGGGAGGAAGCGGATGCCGCGCGCGAGGACTACGCGCGGGCACTCGACGCCTACGACGACGCCAAGACCCGGATGGCCGCCGCGCGCCGCCCGCAGGACGTCCGTGAGGTGAGCCGGGCGCTGGCGGACGGCAGGTTCGCCCTCGCCACCCTGGAAGCGCGGCTGCACGGCGCGGCCCTGCCCGAGCGCCGGGCCCCGTGCTTCTTCGACCCGCGGCACGGGCCGTCGGTCGAGGACGTGCAATGGGCGCCGCCGGGCGGAACCGAGCGGGCCGTCCCCGTCTGCGCGGCGGACGCCGCCCGGCTGGCCGGCGGCCAGGAGCCCGCGGCCCGCGAGGTCGGCACCCCGCAGGGCCCCCGGCCGTACTGGGAGGCCGGACCGGTGTACGCGCCGTGGGCCGCCGGCTACTTCGGCGGAGGGCTGCTGCCGGGCCTGCTGATGGGCACCCTGCTGGGCGGCGCGCTCGGCGGGCCGTACCCGGACGGGTTCGGCGACCCCTCCGGCGGGGGCGACTTCGGCGGTGACTTCTCCGGGGGCGGCGCCGATCCGCGTGACTTCGGCGGCGGCTTCGGTGACGGCGGTGGCTTCGGTGGGGGTGACTTCGGGGGCGGCTTCTGAACACGGGGCAAGGGGCGATTTCCAGCCGAACTCCGTTCCGCCGCTCCGGCGGGCAGCAGCCTCTTCCGGCGCGCCGCGGCCTCCGGTGGGTTTGCCCCGGCGGATCGGCGGTTACGTGCACCGGTACGCGAGAGTGAGCTCGCCTCGCGGAGGCACCGGCGGGTTGGGGACACAGCCCCCGGTGCCGTTTTTCACCTGCGATGCCCGGTTGGCGCAGGGTTGCTGGTATCGGGCCGGTGGGTTCACGCTCGGAGGAGTCCGGAACGCGGGTCGGCTGTGACAGCGGTTCCGTGAAGGACCGTCCGACGCTGGGAGAGCTTGATGAGTGCCGCAACCGGGTCTGCGCGTACGACTGCGCTCGCGGGATGCCCGCGGCCCAGAACCGTACCGCCGGGCGAGGCGACGACTCCGGCCGCGCCCCCGGCGTACAGGACCGAACCCGAGCCCGTCGCCGTGGACGGGACGGCGCCGGACGGCTCGGCGGGCCCTGGTGACGCGCCGCTGTCCGCGCGGGAGCGCGATGAGCTGACCGCGCGGATCGACGAACTCGACACGGAAGTCGGTCAGCTCCGGGAGGCGCTGGCCAGCCGTCCCGTCATCGACCAGGCCAGGGGCATGGTGATGGCCCTGGCGCCGTGCGACGCGGAGACGGCCTGGCAGGTCCTGGTACGGGTGTCCCAGCACTCCAACGTCAAGCTCCGGAGCGTGGCCGCCGCGCTGGTGTCCGGCGCCGAGGGCACCGCCGTCCCCAAGCCGGTGCGCAAGCATCTGGCCACCGCTCTGCGCGAGGTGCGGACGCCGCCCGGCCGACGCGGCGGAAGCGGGCCACCGGACCGCCGCGAGCCGCGGCCACCGCGCTGACACCGGCGGCGCGACCCGGAGCCGGGCACCGGCCGGAAGACCGGGGCGGCAGGTCCGGGAGCCACGCGGTCCGTCCCGCCCCACCCCGTGTCGCCGCCCCGAGCGGTGCCCGGTCCCGATGCGCGCAGCCCGGGCCCGTGCAGCCGCGTTCGCGCAACCGCACCGGTCCGGGCCTCGGTGGGAGCGACTACTCGGCCGCGTACTCCTGCGGCCGCTCCGGGGCCGGACGGCCGGGCTGCTGACCGGCTCGCGGGCCGGAGGGCCCGGCCGGCGCCTTGGGTGCGGGCGGTGCGGTGCGGCGTGCCTGCTCAGCCGGAGCCGGAGCCGGAGCCGGAGCCGGTGCCGGACCGTGTCCGGGACCAGGGCCAGGAGCGGAGGCAGGCGCGGGACCGGTCGCCGGAGGCTCGGCTGACTCGGGTCTTCCGGTACTGGGGTGGCGGTGGTGCACGGGTGAGAAGTCCACCGCCTGCTCGGCTTCCTGCGTGAGTGCCTCGGCGGCCTGGCGAACATCGCCGGGCACGTCGCCGTGCTCCTCGATCAGGCTGCTGTAGATGGGCGGACCGGTGGCGCTGTCGGTCGTCATGCGGAGAATCTCCTGGTGAGGGTATGGACAAACAACCGGCCATCCACAGGGATGCAGATGGCCGGACGCCGACCTTACGCCCTGGCCCCGGGCCCGTCTCCACGCGGGCCCGCCGCCGCTGCGCGCTCGGACCGTCCCGCACAGATCCGCACAAACTCCGTACAGTCCCGTGCAGCCCCGGACACTTCCAGGAACGCCCGGGCAGCCCCCGTGCAGTCCGGGCATCGGCCGCCCGCGCCGCCTCCGGAGCACGGCGGGCGATTCCGGGCCGCCGGGGAAGCGGCCCGCGGAATCGTGTGCCCACCTGACAGGTTCGGGGTGTTTACCGGCGTCCGAGTCGGATACACGAGACTCCACGTGCTTGGGAGTACAGGCACATCGCGGGAGGAGACCCCCAGGGTCCCCCGGGTGTGTCACCCGGGCCGTTTCTCCCGCGGTTGTCCACGTGTCAGCGACACCGGGAGGAGCCCGATCCCATGTGCCCCGTGAGGTACCGGCCGCAGCGCACCCGCCACAGCCACGACGACGCACCCGACACCGCGGAGGACTTCGCGCGGCTGGCGGCACTCCCCGAGGGCCCGGAGCGGGAGGAGCTGGCCGGCCGCCTGGTGGAGGCGTGGCTGCCGATGGCGCATCGGCTGGCCGCCAAGTACCGCAACCGCGGTGAGTCGCTGGAGGACCTGGAGCAGGTCGCCGCGCTCGGACTGGTCAAGGCGGTGGACCGGTACGACCCCGCGCAGGGGACGCCGTTCGTGCCGTTCGCGGTGCCGACCGTCACCGGTGAGATCCGGCGGCACTTCCGTGACCACACCTGGGACGTGCACGTCCCCAGGCGCGTGCAGGAGCTGCGGAACAAGGTGCGGAACGCCGTGCGGGAGCTGACCGCAGGCCTGGAGGAGGGGCCGCCGTCGGTGGCGAGGATCGCCGAGCACACCGGCATGTCCGAGGAGGACGTGGCCGCGGGGCTGGAGGCGCTGGACAGCTTCCGGTCGCTGTCGCTGGACGCGTCCGTCGCGGGCAGTGCCGACGACGGCTTCTCGCTCGCCGACACACTCGGCGCCTCGGAGCCCGAGTACGACACGGTGGTGGCGCGGGAGGCGGTCAAGCCGTGCCTGCGCGAACTGCCCGAGCGTCAGCGGCAGGTGCTGTATCTGCGCTACTTCCGCGACATGACCCAGTCGCGGATCGGCGAGGAACTGGGCATCTCCCAGATGCACGTCTCCCGGCTGCTGTCCAAGAGCTGCGAGCGGGTCCGCAGTCAGGTCGAACACGAGCGCCGGGCCGCACGCCGCCCCGCGGAGGCGAACTCCGGCCGCGCCGGCCGGACCGGGCGCACCGGTACCGGGCACGGCAGCCGCCGGACGCCCGGTGCGGGGCAGGCCGCGCGCCGGGCCCCGGCGGCCACCCCCGGCGCCGCGGCAGCCGCCTGACGGCACCGTCGGACGCCCCCGGCGCCGGAACCTCGGCGCCGGGGGCGCCCGCACTGCGTGGGCCCCGGTTGCCCTCGGCGGGGACTTGTCGGCCGACAGCGGCCGGTACGGCAGCGGCGGCACCGGCTCGCCGGCCGGCCGCGCGGGCTCGCGGGCGGGCCTCACCCGGCCGTCGTCGCATGCAGGGCCTCGGTCACCTCCGCATCGGTGATCTGCGGGAAGTTCTGGTACCAGAGGCCCACCGCCTCGAAGACGGCCGGCTGGTTCGGGCAGAGCACGGTGTCCGCCTCGCGGCTGAGGTCCCTGACGGCCTGCGGCGAACCGACCGGGACCGCCAGGACGAGCCGGGCCGGCCGCTGCCGCCTCAGATGCCGCAGCGCGGCCCGGGCCGTGACGCCGGTGGCCAGCCCGTCGTCGACGACGACGACGGTGCGGCCCTCGATCCGCGGTTCGGGGCGGCCGCCCCGGTAGAGGTCCTGGCGGCGGTGCATCTCGGTGCGCTCGTGCGCCACCGTCGAGGACAGCCGGTCGGCGGTGAGCCCGAGCATCTCCAGGGCCGTCGTGTCGTAGACCGGCGGATCCTCCCCGGCGATGGCTCCGACGCCGTACTCCGGCCGGCCCGGCAGCCCGATCTTGCGGGCGACGAGCACGTCCAGCGGCGCGTGCAGCGCGCGTGCCACCTCGGCGGCGACGGGTACCCCGCCCCGCGGCAGCGCCAGCACCAGCGGGTCCCGCAACTCCTCCGTCCGCTGCAACCGGCGCACCTCCGCGGCGAGTTCGCGGCCCGCCTGGACGCGGTCTGCGAAACGCATCTCGGCTCCCTTCTCGCGACGTCCGGCCGGCGCCCGGCCGGCACCGGCCGATGCGCGGCCCGTCCCGGACCGCACCCTCATTCGCCGTCCGTGGTGGGCGGGAGCGCGAACCATCCGGCCGCCACCCGCGCGACCTCCTCCAGGGTTCCGGGCTCCTCGAACAGATGGGTGGCGCCCGGGACGACGTGGATCCGGTGCGGGGCGCGCAGCCGCTCGGCGGCGGCCTCGTTCAACCGCAGCACCTGGTGGTCGTCGCCTCCGACGATCAGCAGTACGGGGGCCAGTACCTGCGGCAGGGCGTCGCCCGCCAGATCGGGTCGGCCTCCGCGGGAGACCACCGCGTACACGGTGCCCGGCCGCTCGGCCGCGGCCGTCAGTGCCGCCGCCGCCCCGGTGCTCGCGCCGAACAGGCCCACCGGCAGCCCGGCCGTCCGCCCGTGCCGCGTCAGTTCGTCGACGGCTGCCACCAGACGGTGGCCCAGCAGCGGGATGTCGAACCGGTGCTCGGCTGTCGCGGCGTCGATCCGCTCCTCGTCCTCGGTCAGCAGATCCAGCAGCAGGGTGGCCAGCCCCTCCTCGCGCAGCGCGGCAGCGACCGCGCGATTGCGGGGACTGAAGCGCGAGCTGCCGCTGCCGTGCGCGAACAGCACCGCGCCCGTCACCCGGTCCGGCACCTGGAGATCGCCGGTGAGCACCGTTCCGCCGCCGGTCCTGATCCGGACCGTTTCCATGGTTTCCGTAGGCACGCCCTCTCACTCCCCTCGCACCGCGTGCCCTCCCCGGGTGCCCAGCCCCGCCGCGTCCAACCAGGTCGGCGCCGACCCGGCCCGACGGCTCCGGTCCCGGGCCCGCCCGCACCCGACCGCCCCCGCAGCTGCCCGGGTGCCGCCCCGGCCCGGGCGGCCGCGAGGGGTCGGGACGCGGCCATCCGCCGCCCGGGAGCCTCGGTCACCCCGCGTGAACTGGGGTTTCGCGCATATTGCTCGCGGATGACGCCCTTGTGACGGCGAGTCGGCGCTGCTTACCGTCGGGCGACCGCAGGGCGCCGGGGCCCGTCACAGGGCCGCCACCGGGCGCTCCGTCACCGGCACCGGGCCCCGCCGGGACACGGCAGGGGCGCGGGCGGCTTCCCCCCGCCGCGTCACGGCGGGCGAGAGATTGGTTTTCCATGCTGACGATCCTCGGATTTGTCATGATCGCCACCTTCCTGGTGTTGATCATGGCCAAGAAGATGTCCCCCATCGCCGCGCTCGTGCTCATCCCCGCGCTCTTCTGCGTGCTGGTCGGACAGGGTGCGCACCTGGGCGAGTACGTCCTCGACGGCGTCGGCGACCTCGCCCCCACGGCCGCCATGCTGATGTTCGCCATCATCTACTTCGGCGTCATGATCGACGTCGGCCTCTTCGACCCGATCGTCCGCGGCATCCTGCGCTTCTGCCGAGCCGATCCGCTGCGGATCGTGCTGGGCACGGCGCTGCTCGCCGCCATCGTCTCGCTGGACGGGGACGGCTCGACCACCTTCATGATCACCGTCTCCGCGCTGCTGCCGCTCTACCGGCGGCTGGGCATGAGCGTCGTCGTGCTGACCGGTGTCGCCGCCACCGCCAACGGCGTCATGAACACCCTCCCCTGGGGCGGGCCCACCGCGCGGGCCGCGACCGCGCTGCACGTGGACGCGGGCGACATCTTCGTCCCGATGATCCCCGCGCTCGCCGTCGGTCTGCTGTGCGTACTGGTCCTCTCCTACGCCCTCGGCCTGCGGGAGCGCCGCCGCCTCGGTCTGCTGTCCGGGGCCGGAACGTCCGGGGCCGGAACGTCCGGTGCCGATGCGGACGAGCGGGACGAGCGCGGCCACCCCGACGCCGGGTCCGGGACCGGCGTCGAGGCGGAGACCGTACTGGTGGGCGCAGGCGCGGGGACCCGTGCGGGCGCCGGACGGGTCTCGCTGAGCAAGGTGCGGCCCGGCGGCGCTGCGGGCCCCGGCGGCCCGGGCGGCCGGCCCAGGGGTGCGGACGGCGGTGCACAGTCCGGTACAGGCAGCGGCGGCACCGCGCTCCCCGGCACCGGCGGCGATGCCGCACCCTCCGGCAGCGCGGCGGGCGGGGCCGCGGTGCTCGACCCGCACCGGTCCACACTGCGCCCGAGGCTCTACTGGTTCAACGCGGCCCTCACCGTCGCCCTCCTGGCCCTGCTGATCACCCAGCTTCTCCCCATCCCCGTGCTGTTCCTGCTGGGTGCGGCGGTCGCGCTGACGGTCAACTTCCGGGACATGGCCGACCAGAAGGCCCGCATCGCCGCGCACTCCGAGAACGTGCTCAACGTGGCGGGCATGGTCTTCGCCGCGGCCGTCTTCACCGGCGTACTGACCGGTACCGGCATGGTGGAGGAGATGGCGCGCACCGTGGTCGGCGCGATCCCCGACGCGCTGGGGCCGCACATGGCGGTGGTCACCGCGATCCTGAGCATCCCGTTCACCTACCTGATGTCGAACGACGGCTTCTACTTCGGCATCGTCCCGATCCTCTCCGAAGCCGGGGCCGCGCACGGGGTCAGCCCACTGGAGATCGCCCGCGCCTCGCTCGTCGGCCAGCCGCTGCACATGTCGAGCCCGCTGGTCCCGGCGGTCTACGTCCTGGTCGGGATGGCGAAGGTCGAGTTCGGGGAGCACACCCGGTTCACGATCAAGTGGGCGGTGCTGACCTCCCTGACGGTGCTGGGCGCGGGACTGCTCTTCGGGATCATGTAGCCGGGCTTTCCTGGACACCCCGCCGCGGCCGTCCTCTACGCTTCCTCGCAAGAAGTACCGGAAGACCTGATTCCGGACGGGTTCGGCCGCCCCGGGCGGACGGCTCCCGGCATCGCGGAGCCGGGACCGGAAAGCCGCGGCCGACCGGGCCGGGCCAGGACCGGGAGCGGGACCAGGACCAGGGACCGGCGCCGGGCGGATGCGGCCGGACCGGCCGAACGGCTCAGAACGACGGGGCCGGACGGCGGGAACGCCCCGACCGGGCGAGGGGAACGGCCCGACCGGGCGAGGGGAACGGCCCGACCGGGCGACGGGAGCGGACGAGAGGAGGCGGGCGGATGCGCGTCGGATCACCACGCCGCGTCTCCTCGCATGTGCTGACGGCCCAGCTCGCTCTCGTCGTCGGCGTGACCGCGCTGGTCAGCGGAGTGTTCCTGGCCCCGCTGAGCGATCAGCTCGACCGGCAGGCCACCCGCCGCGCCCTCGCGATCGCCCAGACCACCGCCGCCCGGCCGGGACTGGCCCACGAGCTGACCGCCGCCGCACACGCAGCCGAGCGCCCCAGCCCGCGCGGCCCCCTGCAGACCGAGGCGGAACGCATCCGGCACGCCACCGGTGCCGAATACGTGGTGATCATGGACGAGCGCGGTATCCGCTGGTCCCACCCCTCGCCCTCGGCCCTCGGCCGGCACGTCTCCACCGATCCGGGAGCTGTGCTGGCAGGCCGGGACGTCGCCCAGATCGACGAGGGGACCCTGGGCCGCACCGCACGCGGCAAGGCCCCGCTGCGGGACGCCGACGGCCGGATCATCGGCGCGGTCTCGGTCGGCATCGACTACGCGAACGTCCGCGAGAGCCTGCTGGCGCTCGTCCCCAAGCTGCTGACATACGCGGGCGGCGCACTGGCCGTGGGAGCGCTGGCCGCCTACCTCCTCGCCCGGCGGCTGCGGCGGCGCACCCATGCGCTCGCCTTCTCCGACATCTCGGCACTGCTCGCCGAGCGCGAGGCCATGCTGCACGGTCTCGCCGAAGGCGTGGTGGCGCTGGACGCGGACGGCCGGATACGGCTCGTCAACGACGAGGCCCGGCGGCTCCTCGGCCTCGGTGACGACGCGCTCGGCCGCCCGGTGACCGAGGCCCTGGGTGCGGGCCGGACAGCCGACGTGCTCTCCGGCCGGGTGGCGGGCCGCGACCTGGTCACCGTGCGCGGCTCCCGCGTCCTGGTCGCCAACCGGATGCCCACCGCGGACGGCGGCGCCGTCGCCACCCTGCGGGACCGCACCGAACTCGAACGCCTCGGCCGCGAACTCGAAGGCACCCGCGGTCTGCTCGACGCCCTCCGGGCCCAGGACCACGAGCACGCCAACCGGCTGCACACCCTGCTCGGCCTGCTGGAACTCGGCCTGCACGAGGAGGCCGCGCGGTACGTCACCGAGGCGCTGGGAGTGCACCGCGCGACGGCCGAAGAGGTCACCGAGCGCGTGCACGACCCCCTGGTGTCGGCGCTGCTGGTCGGCAAGGCGGCGGTGGCCGCCGAACGCGGCGTCGCGCTCCGCCTCCACCCCGGCTCCCTCCTGCCCGACCGGCTGGCCGACCCGAGCGGCCTGGTCACGGTCGTCGGCAACCTGGTGGACAACGCGCTGGACGCGGCGGCGGGCGGCGCGGACCCGGCGGTCGAGGTGGAGCTGCGCACCGAGGACGACCGCACGGTGGTGCTCGCCGTACGCGACACCGGCCCGGGCGTCCCCGCCGCGCACCGGAAGCTGGTGTTCGAGGAGGGCTGGTCCACGAAGGCCCCCGCGAATGCTGACGCGGACGGCGGTGCGGACGGCGACGAGAGCGGCGGCACGGCGCACCGAGGTCTCGGCCTGGCCCTGATCCGGCGCTTCGCGGAACGCGCGGGCGGCGAGGTACGGGTCGGCGCCGCCGCGAACGACTCGCGGGCCGGGGACGACACGCGTGCCGGGGGCGGCGCCGAGTTCCGCGTCGTCCTGCCGGAGGCGTTGACGGACACCGCCCACGCGCCGCCGGGCTCCCCGGTCCGCGTCCACGGGGGCGCACCCGCGGAAGCCCTTGCCGTCCACCCCGCGGCCGGCTCGGCGGCAGCGGATCGGCTACCGCCGGAGGGCGACCCACCGGGGACCGCCGCGGAAGCCGACGCCCGCACCGGAGCCGAATCCGACACGGGATCCCGGACATGATCGACGTGCTGGTCGTCGACGACGACCCGGACGTGGTCCGGATCAACGCCGCCTATGTGGCCAAGGTCCCGGGCTTCCGCGTCGCCGGAACCGCGCACAGCGCGGCCGCCGCGCTGCGCTTCCTGCGTCGGCATCCGGTGGACCTGGTGCTGCTCGACCACTACCTGCCGGACGAGTCCGGGCTCACCCTCCTCCGCCGCCTGCACGACTTCGGCGTGGAGACGGAGGTCATCATGGTGACCGCCGCCCGCGACACCGCGACCGTACGGGCGGCCCAACGGCACGGCGCACTGCAGTACGTGGTGAAGCCGTTCACCTTCGCCCATCTGCGCGGCAAGCTCGACAGCTACGCCGCTCTCCGCCACGAACTGGCGACGGCCCCGCGGTCCGGCGCCACCCAGGAGACGGTGGACCGCGTCTTCGGCGCCCCCACCCCGCCCGGCTCCGCGGAGACCCTGCCCAAGGGTCACTCCGTCCTGACGGCCGACCTGGTGCGGGAGGTGCTGCACAGCGCCCCGGACGCCCTCTCGGCCCAGGAAGTCGCCGACCGCGCCGGCCTCAGCCGCCAGACCGCACAGCGCTACCTCAAACTCCTGGAGAGCGCCGGGCTGGTCCGCCACCGCCTCAGACACGGCGAGACCGGCCGCCCGGTACACCTCTACCACTGGCGCGGCCCGGCCGGATGAGCGCGGGGTCGGCCGGGACCGCCGGGGTACTCGACCTCCCCGCGAGGTCCCGCACCTGGAGCTCCACGTCGTCCAGCGGCAGGGGAAGCTTCGCCGGACTCAGCGAGGTGCCCGACGCGACAACGGTCGTCGGCCGGTCGGGC
Source organism: Streptomyces sp. NPDC007025 (assembly GCF_042869455.1). Taxonomy (NCBI): domain Bacteria; kingdom Bacillati; phylum Actinomycetota; class Actinomycetes; order Kitasatosporales; family Streptomycetaceae; genus Streptomyces; species Streptomyces sp. NPDC007025. The sequence goes on from NZ_JBIAFT010000008.1 coordinate 275,115, forward strand.
CGGGGCTCCGCGAATGCTCTGTCAGCGTCGGGCGGGGTCGTCGATGTCCACCGTGACCGCGACCCCGGCCGTCGAGGTGAACGTCGCCCCGCACCCGACCAGCCGGATCTCCGTGAACGGATTGGACTCCGTGAGGAAGACCGCCCACACCAGGGTTCCGTCCTCGGCGAGGCGTGCGAAGAACCCCTGCGACCCCTGGTCACCCTCGCCGGCCCACAGGAGTCCCCCACCGGGCAGCTCCACCTCCCGCTGCCCGTCCACCCAGGAGACCCGCTCCGGGTCCTCGGCCGACTCCGCCGCGAGGTCGAAGGACTCCCCGATCACCAGGCCCCCGGGCCGGTCGGAGTCGTACGAGACGCCATAGGCCCGCGCCTGCTCGCCCTGGCGCACATACAGGGCGTCACAGAACGGAAGGCAGTACTCCGCCCACAGGCTGTCCAGGGCTTCGATGTCTCGCATGCTCCTCTTCCGTGAACTCAGCGGTTCCGGAAATGCGAACAGGTACCGCCCGCTAATAATAGTCTTCTTGATCTCTCGTGTGACCTGTAGGTGATAGCTGACGGTGATTGAATTGAATTACTCGGTCGTAGTTGTCCAGCATTACGGCGTAGGACGGACGTGCGGCTGGGGTGCTATTTTCGGTGATTCCTATAACTGCTCCGACAGAGCCCACGAGTTCGGGCCTCTCAGGGGAATCAATTACGCGCACCTCGGCGTAGAAATAAAGAAATTCTTTCACTGTTTGGTGGATTGCGGGTCGAGTGGGGGCTGTGCGAGGCCTTTCGGTTTTATTTTTCCATTACTTGTGGGTGATACGTTCAGGTGGCTTCCAAGTGCCCATCTGGCCTGGTGTGTTCTTTGCTCATGTGCGCCACATATTCGGGGCGTACGGGTAGAGCAACAAATGCATGCGAAGATCCAGGTCGACGTCGACACCGCTCTCACGAGAGCTGCCATCCCCGATACGTGCCCGTGGATGTGTGGATTGTGGCAGGGTGGCCTTCGTCGGTCATCCCGTTACCTCACGAGCATGGGAGCGTTCATCAGCTGGGTCCGGTCTCAAGTTCGCTTGCCCGTGGATCCGGGAGAGCCGCCTCCCTTCACTCCTTTGCACTCACCATGGGAATACCCGTGGACAGCGCTTCCACAGCCACTCAGGTGGGCGCTTCGGCAGCGGATCCAGCCATTTTTCTAGCAGTCCTGCGCCGGTCGCCCCCGTCTCCTCGGTGCACTCCAGGAAGTGCTGGTCCAGGGAAGCAAGTGTCTGGGTGAGCGTCTCCCGCTGAAGGGGGTGAAGTTCATCCAGCGCTTTCTCCAGTCCAGCCCTGCTCTCCAGCGCGTGCAGGTAGTCGTCGAGCAGTGGCCGCGGTTCTACGTTCCAGTCCGCCTCCATCGACGCGACCATGATCTCCCATTCTCGCATCATGCGAAAAATGGAGTTCGCTGGGCTGGTCATGCGCGCAGCCACATGCGGCGCTACTCTGCTCTTTTCCAGCCGCAGTCGGCCGTCGTCCCACTCCTTGATGGCGTTGAATTCTTCCTCGGTGAGGGAGGAGAATGCTGTCTCGGTCCTGGGGGTCCGAATCTCTTGCGGCACTTTTTCCCTATTCATTGAGTTGATCCATGAAGTAATCGTGCCCTCGGCTCGGTTGCATGAAGGTTCCCTGGTCGCCTTCGCGGATGATCATCGTTCCCGTGGCATCGTCCCACCATGCCCAGCGAGGGACGGCATTTCCATCCCTGCTTTGGCCGTCGCGGAGGCGGTATCCCGGTGAACCTCTCATCACGTCCTCCAGGTGCTCGGGAACGTCCAAATCGTCAACACCGGGAATCGAGCGGTGGCTGGCGTGGGCAGCGATGGTGTCCGCGACGAGGTCGACATGCCCGGATTGGCTCGACGGGTCCTGCTGTCCCACATTTGCCTTGGGGCAGTCGTACAGGCCGAGTGGGTCCGTGAAAGCAAGCGGGTTGGGGACGTATCGGAGGTGATGCGGTCCAGCCTTCAGCCCCAGCGGATCCGGAGACAGATAGCCAGATGTCTCCGGGTCGTAGTAGCGGAAGTAGTTGTAGTTGAGGCCGGTTTCGGGGTCGGCGTACTGGCCGGGGAAGCGGAGAGGGCAGTCGACTGCTGTGGTGGGGGAGGGGAGTGGGGTGCCCCAGAGGGTGGTGCGGGCTTGCCAGGCGAGGGTGCCGTCGGAGGCGAGGAGTTCGGTGGGGGTGCCCACGGTGTCGGTGATGATGGCGTGGAACTGCGGGGTTCTGACGAGTGGGTCGCGGGTGGTCTGGGCCACGGGGCGATGGGTGTCGGGGGCGTAGTCCCAGGTGGTGGTCGTGCCGTCCTGAGTGGTCTGTTCTGTTGTGCGGGCGCCGTCCCAGGTGAAGGTGGTGGAGCGTCCTTCGGGTCCGGTTTTGGTGAGGCGGCGGCCGAGTGGGTCGTAGGTGTAGTGCCAGGTCTCGCCGCTGGGGTTGGTTGCCGATATGAGGCGGTCGTGGTTGTTCCAGGCGTAGGTCCAGGTGCGGGTCTGGCCGTTGAGGAGTGTGCGGGTTTTGCGGGTGAGGCGGCCTGCGGTGTCGTGTTCGTAGCTGGTGCGGCCGGCTCGTCGGATGAGGGTGCCGTCGTGTTCGCGGTCGCCTGTTGCGGGGTGGGCCGGGGCTTGGGCGTGGGATTGGTTGCCGGCTGTGTCGTAGGCGTACTTCTCGGTCCAGCCGTGGGCGTGGACGGCGGTGACGCGGCCCAGGGGGTCGAGGTCGAAGCGGCGTGTCCCGGCGGTCAGTTCGCGGATCTCGGTGACGTAGCCGTCGGGGCGGTAGGCGTAGGCGCGGTGCTGGAGGATGTCCCCGTGCGCCGTCTGCACCGTTTGGCGGGTGAGGTGATGGGTCGTGTCCCATTGCTGGGTGAGGGTGACCGACTCCACCAGTTCGCGGCGTGTTTCGCGGCCCGCCGCGTCGTGGGTGAAGGAGAGGCGTCCGCCGTCGGTGGTGAGGGTGGTCGGGCGGTCGGCGGCGTCGAAAGACCAGGTCGAACTGTGCCCGGCGGGCGTGGTGCGGCCGGTGCGGCGGCCTGAGGCGTCGTAGGTGTAGGACGTTCTGCGTCCGTTGACCGTCTCGGCCAGCAGCCGACCCAGTGCGTCCCGCTCCAGCGTCACCTCCGCTGCCGCGTTGGCTGTGTGGACGAGGGCGCCTGCCGGGTCGTAGGCGTATGTGGTCACCTCGCCGCTGGTCTCGTCGCGTTGTTCGACGGGGCGGCCGAGGGGGTCGAGGGTGTAGGTCAGCCGCTCGCCCATGGCGTTCGTGCGGGCCAGGAGGTCGCCTGCGGCGTTCAGTTCGTAGGTCTGCCGTGCGTTGTTGAAGTCGGTCTCGGCGATCAGGCGGCCGGCCGGGTCGTACTCGTAGCGCCACGTCCTGCCCTGCGGGTTGGTGACCTGCACCAGGCGCAGTTCGGTGTCGTAGGCGAAGGCGTACTTCGCGCCGTCCGGGTCGGTGCGGGTGACGGGCAGGTCGAAGTGGGTGTGGGTGTACTCCGTGGTGTGACCCGCTGTGTCGGTGTGGCAGACGAGGTTGCCCTCGCAGTCCCACTTCCACTCCTCCCAGGCGCCGTCGGCGTACTCCCGCCAGGCGGGTTTGCCTTCGATGGTCCAGCCGTGTCGGGTGGTGTGGCCCAGTGGGTCGGTGAGGGCGGTGATGCGGCCGTGGGGGCCGCGGCGGATGTGGGTGGTGTTGCCGAGGGGGTCGGTCAGGGCGGTGGGGAGGCCGGCCGGGTTGGGGGTGACGGTGGTGGTGTGGCCGAGGGGGTCGGTGACGGAGGTGAGGTGTCCGGTCTGGTTGTAGGTGTAGCGGGTGGTGGTGCCGGCCGGGTCGGTGGTGGAGGTGCGGTTGCCCTGGTCGTCGTAGGCGTGCCGCCACAGGCCGCCGTTGGGGTCGCGGATCTCCAGCGGGAGGCAGTCGTCGTCGTAGAGGGCGGTGGTGGTGCTGCCGTCGGGGCGCTGGATGCGGGTGAGGTTGCCCGCCTCGTCGTAGGTGTAGCGGGTGGTGCGGCCCAGCGGGTCGGTGACGGCCACCGGGTGGCGGTTGGCCGCGTCCCATTCGGTGCGGGTGGTGTGGCCGAGAGTGTCGGTCTCGGCGACGATGCGGTGGGCCTCGTTGTGGACGTAGAGGGACTGGTGGCCCTGGGAGTCGGTGTAGCGGGTGGTGCGGGCCGCTTGGTCGTAGTGGAAGCGGCCCGAGAAGGTGCCGTCGGGTCCGATGGTGCGCAGGACGCGGCCGCGGTGGTCGTAGACGTAGCCGAAGGCGGTGCCGTTGCGGTCCGTCCACGAGGTGATGCGGTGGGCCTCGTCGTAGCGGTAGCGCAGCGGTTGGCCGGTGGAGTTGAGGATCTCGGCGAGGTTCCCGGCCGGGTCGTAGCGGTAGGAGACCAGGAGGGTGCTGCGCTCCTGGTCCGGGCCGTGCAGCATGCGCAGCGCGGTGATCCGCATCAGGTCCGCATCGGTGTCCACCGCGATCCGGTAGCCGCCCGAGTGGGTCACCCGCTGCGGTGCGCCGGTCTGGTCGTAGGTGATGTCGATGCGGTTGCCGGCCCGGTCGCTGATCGTCCGCAGTGCCAGTTCGCGTCCTCCGGCCGGCAGCGGGGCGAAGTGCAGGGTGCGGTTGCGCTCCGGTACGGTGATCGTCATCGTGCCGTCCGGTTTGCCGTCCCAGCACAGCGGCCACCGGGGCCCGCTGACCGGCAGCGCCGGCACGTCCGCCTCGGGCACCGGATAGCTGAGCACCATTCCGTCGTCCGCGACGAAGACGATCCCCCGCTCGTCCAGCTCCACCCGCTGATCCAGCGTCCCCGCCCACGTCGGCCCGAACCAGCCCCCGCACGGATGCCCCGACACATAATGCCGCTCCAACGACAACGGCAGATCCCCGGGCAGAGCAACATCCGTGGCAGAGGTGAACATCTCACCCGTCGCCGCGTCGACAGGCTCGTTGAGCCCCTTCTTCTCGCCGCTGCCCACGTCGCTCTGGTCCGGCCCGTCCGCCCGGTCCCGCGCACTGCCGTCCCGCCGCAGGGCCCGCTCCCGGCCGGCGAGCCGCTGGGCGGCGTTCTTGGCCGCCGAGCCGCCCTTGCGCAGCGCGCCCCCGCCGCCGGAGGCGAGCGCCAGGAGCAGGTCCGGGGTGAGCTGTCCCGCCGCGCGGGAGGGGTTGCGCTGCCACTCCTCCCAGTTGACGACCGCCTTGGCGAACTCCTTGGGATGATGGGCCGCATAGGCCGCCCCGTCCACCATCCCCGCCAGTTGGAGGCTCGCCCCGTCCAGACCGTCCTCGGTCAGGTACTCGAACTGCTTCCACATCCCGTGGACACTGTCGCCCGCACCGCCGAAGAAGTCCTTGGCACCCTTCTTGAAGCGGTTCCAGCCCTTCGGGGGATCGGGAGCCTTCTCCGCCGCCTTGTCCAGCTTGCTCTTTGAGTCGTCGACGACGCCCTGGAGCTCCTTCTCCAGCTTGTCCAGCCGGCTGTAGCAGGAGTCCAGCCCGGTGATGGGATCCTCGTCCGGCGGCCGCTCCGGAAGGGTCTCGTCACCCCGGTCCACGGCGTCGTTGTACGCCTTGACCTTCTTCCAGTGGGCTTTGGAGGCGGCTCGGATCTCGTCCGCGTCCTTGATGATCGGCTTGACCCGCTTGTGGACGGAGCGGAGTTTGTCCGCGTACGCGTCCAGTGCGCCGGCCGCCGACTTGAAGTACTTGCGAGCGGACTCCAGTTCCCTGGGCAGGCTCTTGCTCGCGTCCTCGAAGCTGCGCGAGCCGGCGCCGGTCCACGGCAGCAGGGACAGATCGGTCAGCTTGTCGTAGCCGTCCTTGAACGCACCCGCGTAGGCACGCAGCTTGACGACCAGATCATCGATCTTGTCCGGGTCGCCGGGTATGACCTCGTCGGGCTTGGCGTGCGGCGGCAGGCGTTCGGCTGTGCCGCCCTCCATGGCGTCCTTCTGCGTCATACGAGGGGGTCCTTTCCACCACCGCGTCCCGCGGGGAGTGTCCGAGGTCGATGCGTCGGGCAGGGCCAGGTCATGCGATGGGCCCCTGTCCGCCGTCGACCACCCAGCCTTCGCCGCCCTCGCCCGCGACCCGATAGCGCGGGTTGGTGGGCAGATCACCCGTGACGGTCGTGCCGTCGCCGCCCGGTTTGCCGTCGTCCAGCCAGGGCTCCTGGTAGATCTCCGGAGGCGGATCGAACTTCCCGCGGTCCCCGTTCTGCCACGCCCGCAGTCCGTGCTCACCGAACGGCAGCTTGGCGATGTTGTCCTCGGTCGGCGAGAAATCCTTGACCCGCAGCAGATCGGCCAGCATGTAGGCGGCGATGACCTGCCGCAGTGTCTCGACGATCACATCGGTGTGCTCGGCGACCCGCCCCATCCCGAAGCCCCACTCGGAGAGCACTTCCTTGGCGGGCTTCTCGATCTCGATGGTGGCCGCGTTGTTGATCCCGCTCGCCATCGACTTCCAGTCGTCCTTGATCTTCCGAGCGGCGACGACCGACTCCTCCAGCGGCTTGAGGATCTTGCGGACGCCCGCGATCTCGATCGCGTACCCGTCACCGGGTTTGGGGCCGTCGTACGCGCCTTTCTCGTCCCCCGACATGCTCACCCCCTCCGGGCGGCATCGCCGTTCGCGGCCCCGGCGTCCGCGGGTTCCGCGTTCGGGGTCCCCTGGTCGGCGTCGGGCCCGGCCGTCTCCGGCGGCGTCAGCCGGTCCGCGTCCAGCAGGAAGGGGTGCTCGCCCAGCGGGTCCACCAGTGCCCGGACGCCGTCGGGCAGCAGTTCCACCAAGTCCTCCGCCGTGGTGGAAGCCCAGTCGCACACTCCGGCGAACAGGGCCAGTCGCTCCCAGGAGGTGAAGACCGGCACCACCGGGCCGTCCACCGTCTCGGCCACCAGGAAACCGGGATTCTCAGGACGCTGGAAGTACAGACGTGCGGAACGCAGCCGGTCCAGCCGCTCGGACGCGGACATCCGCGCCACGGCGGTGTCGTGGACGAGATCGCGCAACGACATGGGTCCCCCTCCCCCTTGCCCCGGCCGCACATCCGGCCGGACCGTACGGGGCGATATTCGCACATCCCTAGGACACCAGTGCAGTTCAGAAGGCTCCAGCATGCCGCTGTGACGGAGCCGTGACGGTGCCCTCGCGAACGTCGCGGGGCGACTCGTTGATGGGGGTATGCCCCCCGCTAGGTGGCTTCGCCCCCTAGGACCCCCGGCCGCCCAGGGGCCACCGCTCTGAACACGTGTCAGCGGCGCGGAGGCCGGGTCCCCGATCCGGCCGGTGACAACCCTGCGGGTCGTTCTTGCAGGAGGACGAAGGGCAGGCTTCTTTCCCTCCGACGGCCCGCAGGGTTGTCACCGGCCCTACCCGGGGCGGAGGCACCTCGCAGGGTGCCCGGAGCCGGACGGTGCCGCAGATGCGGACGGGGGTTCTAGGGGGCGAAGCCCACTAGCGGGGGGCCGTCGGGGGGCGGAGCCCCCCGACACGACCTCTCGGCGACAGCCGAAGAACAACAGGGGCGTGCCCCCACAACACGGCAACCCCGCACCCGCGGCAACCGCACCCGCGGCAACCGCACCGGCTGCAGCCGAAGACGCGTGCCCTCACCAAGGCCGCGGGGCCGCCACCAGGGGGTGCCCCGCGAGGGGGGCGGGGCCCGGAGGGGTCAGCGCCAGGTGCTTCCTGCGAAGTGGAGGTCCTCCAGGGCGTCGAGGACGACGGTGTGCCGGTACCACTCCAGCCACTCCGCGGTCTGCGCCCCCACCTCGTCCAGGGACCGGGCCTCCGCGGCCGAGAGCGCCCGCACCGGGCGTTCGTGGTGGGTGGAGACCACTCCCTCGGGCCGGTCCGAGGACTGCTTCACCAGGGGTGTGCTGTGGCAGCCGCGGCTGCCCGCGGCCAGGATCGCCTTCCGGGCGGGTTCCTCGAACACGGGGTCGGTGGCCACGTCGGTGACGGTGACGCGGGCGACGTGCTGCGAGGCCTGCGCGCAGGCGGTGCCGTCCTTGCCGACGCGGTCGAAGAACTCCACGAAGTCCTCGTCCAGACCGCGGTGCTTCTCGATCCGCAGGTCGCCGGTGACCGGGTCGACGAGCTGGACGTTGCCCATGTCCGTGCCGACGATCTCCATGCTGCGGCGCAGTACTGCGGAGAGTACCTCCGCGGTGTTCGCGGAGGCCGTCCGCAGCCCCGGCGCGAAGGCCAGCCGTGGCGGGGTGCGCCGCTCCCGTGCCGGGAACCACACGCTGTCGTAGGAGTGGGGGCCCGGTGTGGTGACGAGCGCGGTCGCGAGGGTGCGGAGCCGTACGTTGAACCGCTGCGAGCTGGCTTCCAGCAGGGAGAACGCCGCCCGGTCGTCCGGTAGTCGGTAGCGTTCCTCCAGGATGCCCTGGGCGCGCGAGATCAGCGGGTGGGTGCGGGCTTTGGCCCGCAGGTGACGTATCTCCTTGCGCAGCAGGAGGAGTTCGCCCGGCGAAGGCGCATGCTCCGCCGGGTGGGTGGCGGACGCGGGTGGTCCGGGTGGCGCGGCGCCCGACTGCGCGGCGGGCCTTTCGCATCCCGCGGCGGCGTCGGTCGCCTCCGCGGCGGAGCCGGCCGCCCTCGCGACGCGGCCCGCGGCCGCCTCCGCGACGGAGCGGACCACGACCGGGCGGCCTTCCGCGAAGGAGCTGCCCTCCGCGGAGTGCCCATCCTCCGCGGTGAGAATCCCCTCCGTGGAGAGTGCGCGGCGGAGCCGCTCGTTCGGGACGGCCAGGAGCAGCGTGTGGCCGTCGGCGGCGAGCGTACGCGCGCAGGCGGCCAGCGCGCGGACGCCCGCCGGCGACACGTGCGGGACGAGGGCGAGGTCGATCACCACGGCGGTGCAGCCGGTCGCGGGGCGCACGGCTGCGCGGAGCGCCGGGTGGTCGGCGTCCGTCACGCCGCCTTCCGCGCGCACCGCCCACAGGCCGTCTCCGTGCGGCAGCCGCACGACTTCTGCCCGTGCGGTGCCGGGGCCGCCCGTCGCGCCCATAGGGTGTCCTTCTTTCTCCCCCGGAACATTTGCAGTGTGACAACGGTACTCACCTCTCGGAGGGGGCGGGAGCGCGGTCCCCCGTCGGGTCGGAAGGGCCGGGTGCCGCCCTCTTGTCGGCGGTCGGCGGGCGCCGCACCGTATGGGAATGGACCTGGAACTCCGACACCTCAAGGTCGTCTCGGCCATCGCCGAGGCGGGGAGCCTGACGCGAGCCGCGACCGGGTTGGGGCTGGCGCAGCCGGCGCTGAGCGCGCAGCTCAAGCGGATGGAGCGGGCGCTGGGCGGTGAGCTGTTCGTCCGGGGCCCGCACGGGGTGCGGCCCACCGAGCTGGGGGAGTTGGTGCTGGAGCGGGCCCGGGTGCTGGTGCCCGCGGTCGCGGAGCTCCAGGAGGAGGCGCGCAGCTTCAGCCGCAAGCGCGCGGCCGGTCAGGACCGGCGGGCCCGCTACCGGCTGGGCGGGACGCACGGGCCGCTGCTGGGCGGCCTGGTGGACCGGCTGGCCTCGGCCTGTCCTGCGGCGTCGGTGACGACGTGCACCTCGTGGTCGACCCGCGAGCTGGCGGGACTGCTGGCCGAGGGGCGGATCGACTACGCGCTGACGGGGGTGTGCGGGCTGAGCCGTCCGCCGACTGCCGGGAGCGGTGCGGCGGTGGTGTGGCGGGAGGTGGCGGTGGATCCGGTGTTCGTGATGCTGCCCGAGGGGCATCCGCTCGCGGCCTGCGAGGAGGTGCCGCTGGGGGAGTTGGCGGACGCGTGCTGGACCAACGTTCCGGGGGACGGGTGTTTCGCCGAGTGCTTCGCGGCGGCCTGCGCGCGGGTGGGGTTCACCCCGGAGGCGGTGTACGAGACGGACACCGCCTCCTGTGTGCACCTGGTGCAGGTGGGGCGGGCGGTGGGCCTGTGCCGGGCGACGTTTCCGCCGACTCCCGGGCTGGTGACGCGCCCCCTGCTCGGCTCGCCGCTGATGTGGCGGCACGTCCTGGGCTGGTATCCGGACACGCCGGCCGCCGAGACCGCGGAGAGCGTCCTGGCGCACGCCCGCGCCGTGCACGCCGGTGCCGCCGCGCTCAGCCCCAGCTACGCCCACTGGAGTCGACTGCGGCAGGCGCCGACGTGACGTGCAGAGCCGGGTGAGGGACCCGGGCCGCCGCGTGCCGTGGAAGCCCGTACCACGGCACGGAGGTCGGCACCCTGGCCCCCCGGCAGGCCGAGCCACGGCGCAGCGCCGGACAGGCCGGAGGGCCGCTCCGGGAGCGGGGCGCCGTCACCGCGCGGCGGCCCCCACCATGCCCCGGCGCCCCCGCAGCGCGGAATCCCGCACCAGGACAGCGGCGCCATAACACCGTGGCAGGGGGGCGGATGGGAGGTCCGGACCAATGGTGGTCCGGTCTACGGTTTCGCCAACCCGCTCCCCGTCCCCGCCGGGAGCGCCCCACAGAGGAGAACTCCATGGCGAGACCCACGAGTTCCGGAAGCCTCCCACCCGGATCCCGTTCCGTGCGTCGGCAGGGTGCCGCCGCTGCCGCCGCCGTACTGGCCGTCGCGGGCCTGGTGCTGGCCGGGCTGAGCGAGCCGTCCCCCGCCGCTGCCGCCGAGGGGGCCCGTGCCCCCGGCACCCACGCGGCCCCCGACCCCGACCTGGTGCGGGCGATGAGCCGCGATCTCGGGCTCACCGCGTCCGAGGCCGAGACCCGGCTCGGCAACGAGGCAGCGGCGGCCGCCACGTCCAGGGCGCTGCGCACCGCGCTCGGCGACAGTTTCGCCGGGGCCCACGTCAGCGGCCGGACGGCCAAGCGGCTGACGGTCGCGACCACGGACGCGGCCGAGCGGTCGCGTATCGCCGAGGCGGGCGCCACCGCGCGGGTCGTCGCGCGGGACCTCGGCGCGCTCGACCGGGTGCAGAAGGCCCTCGACCGCGCGGCGGCCCGCTCCGCGCCGAAGGACGTCCCCGTCTGGTACATCGACACCGTCCGCAACGATGTCGTCGTGGAGGCCCGCAGCACCTCGGCGGCGCACGCGCTGCTGAAGCGGGCAGGTGTGGACCGGGACGCGGTGACGGTGCGCCGCACCACCGCCGAGCCCCGCCCGCTGGCCGACCTGCGCGGCGGCGACGCCTACTACATGAACGGCAGCGGCCGGTGCTCCATCGGATTCTCCGTCACCCGCGGCGGCCAGGGCGGATTCGTGACGGCGGGCCACTGCGGCACCCCGGGCACCTCCACCTCCGGGTACAACCAGCAGGCCCAGGGCAGCTTCCAGGGCTCGACGTTCCCCGGCCGGGACTACGCCTGGGTCGCGGCGAACTCCTCCTGGACGCCGCGGCCGCTGGTCAACGGCTACGGCGGCGGTGATGTGACGGTGGCCGGCTCCACCGAGGCACCGGTGGGCTCGTCGGTGTGCCGCTCCGGCTCGACCACCGGCTGGCACTGCGGCACCATCCAGCAGCGCAACACCAGCGTCACGTACCCGCAGGGCACCGTCTCGGGGGTGACGCGGACCACGGTGTGCGCGGAGCCCGGCGACTCGGGCGGCTCGTTCATCTCCGGCAGCCAGGCCCAGGGCATGACCTCGGGCGGCTCCGGCGACTGCACCTCGGGCGGCACCACGTTCTTCTACCCGGTCAACCCGGCGCTCCAGGCCTACGGCCTCACCCTCGTGACCAGCGGCGGCGGTGGTCCGACGGACCCGCCCGACCAGGGCAGCTGGGCCGCGGGCACCGCGTACCGGGTGGGCGACCAGGTCACCTACAACGGGGTGACCTACCGCTGCGTCCAGGCCCACACCGCGCAGCCGGGCTGGAACCCGCAGGACGCGCCGTCGCTGTGGAGCCGGGCCTGACGGCGCCGCCGCTGCGGAGCCGGGTCCGAACCGGCCCGGAGCCGTGCCCGAACCCGACCGCGAGTCCGTCCGGCTCCTGCTCGCGGTGGCCGGCCGGCGGCCCCGTCACCGGCGGGATCCGCAGGGCCGCCGGCCACTCCCCGGGGTCCCGCCGGGCGCCACGCGCGCCCGGCGGGACCCCGCTCCCGTACTGCTCCCACCCCCGGCGGCAGAATTGGGCGGTGTACGGGAGAGACGAGCTCGGGTGAGAGGGGCAGCGCGTGCCGGCGGAAGGCGCACCCGGCGAAAGAGCCGACGGAGGAAGAGCCGACGGAGCGGGAGCGGCGGGGGAGAACGGCTGGACGGCCGAGGGGGATGTCGTCGCGCGGGTCCTGGGGCAGTGGCGGCAGGTGCTGCCCGACTTGGACACCGAGCCGATCGGGGTGATCGGCCGCCTCACCCGGTGCGCGGCGCTGCTGCGGCAGTCGTCCGACGCACCGCTGGCCCGGGAGGGCTTCTCGCGTCCCGAGTTCGACATCCTCAGCGCTCTGCGCCGCGAGGACCGGGATCTGACCCCGGGGCGGCTGGCGCGGGAGACCTACGCCTCGGGGACGGCGGTCACCAAGCGGGTCCGCACCCTGGAGGAGCGGGGTCTGGTCGAGCGGCGCCCGGACGCGCGGGACCGCCGCGTCGCGCATCTCTCCCTGACCGTGCAGGGGCGCGAGCTGGTGGACCGGATCCTGCCGGAGCAGGTGGCGTTCGAGCGGTCGCTGCTGGCGGGCCTCGGCGAGGAGGAGCGCGACGGGCTCGCCCGGACGCTGGGCGAGCTGCTGCGGCTGCTGGAGAGCCGCGAGGAGGCGGGTACCCGGCGCTGAGCTGCGGCACGGGGCTCAGGCGCCCCGGCGCTCACCGGGAGCCCTTGACCACCAGGCTTTCCAGGAGGTCCTCGGTCGCCGCGGTGATCCGCTCGACGGCCTGGTCGAATGCGGCCTGGTTGTGCGCTGCCGGGGCACGGAATCCGGACACCTTGCGGACGTACTGGAGTGCGGCCGCGCGCACGTCCTGCTCGGTGACGGCCTCGGCGTAGGGCGGACGCAGGGTCCGGATGCTTCTGCACATACTGCCGACGGTACGTCGCGTCTCTCCCGGCTCGCCTGTTCGAGTGAGGAGAGGTACGGTGAAAAGGCCGTGACGTGGGAATACGTCGCTCCGTTCCCGGAAGGGAGGGCGGGCCATGCAGACCACGACGGGACTGCTCGGCGAGCTGACCCCCGAGCAGCGGGAGCGGGTGCGCTCCTTGGGGTCCGAAGTGCACTTCGACGCCGGGGAACGGATCTTCGAGGAGGGTGCGAGAGCCGACCGGTTCTGGATACTGCACACCGGATCGGCGACGCTGGCCATACACATACCGGGACACCGGGACGTGGCCATCGACCACGTCCGGCACGGGGAGCTGCTCGGCTGGTCCTGGATGTTCCAGCCGTATGTGTGGTCGCTCGCGGCCCAGGCGGACAGTCCCGTCCGCGCCCTGGAGTTCGACGCCCTCACGGTCCGGGTGCTGTGCGACGAGGACAAAGCGCTGGGCCTGGCGATGACCAGGTCGGTGGCCGCGGTGATGGCGGACCGGCTGCAGCGCTGCCGTGCCCGGCTGGTGGATCTGTTCGGGCCCTACGCGCCGCACGACGCCGCCGCCGACCCGATCTGAACCGCGACGCCGCACGGCCCCCCGTTCGCTGCCGGTTCACCGGCCCGGACGGCCGGGGCGGCGGCTAGCCGAGGTCCTGCCCCGGCACCGGCACGGCGTCCGCGCCCCCGACGAGCGCACCCGCGCCCGCGGGGACGGCCGCGCCCTCGGCCGCCGAGGAGTCCCAGCCCGTGGGGTGCGGGGTGATCCGGCCGGACATCATCGCGGCGAGTCCGTTGACCGCGCACAGTTCCGGTTCCTCCGCCACTTGCACGGCCATTCCGGTGTGCTCGCGCAGCTGGTCGGCGAGGCCGGGCAGCAGCGCGGTGCCGCCCGCCAGCACCATGCCGTGCTCGGCGAGGTCGGCCACCAGGTCGGGAGGGCAGCGGTGCAGCACGATCCGGATCGTGTCCAGGAGGCCGGTGAGCGGGGTCTGGATGGCACCGCGCACCTCCTCCGGGTCGATGGTGACGGTGCGGGCGAGGCCCGAGACCACGTCCCGGCCCTGTACCTCGATGGTCCCGGTGTAGACGCCGGTGCCGACCCCGCCGCTGCCGAGCAGCGCCAGGTGGAGCGGGCGGACGTCCTGGCTGGGCAGCAGCAGCTCGTGCCGGTTGCGCAGGTACTGCACTACGGAGTGGTGGATGGTGTCCCCGCCCAGGCCGACCGTGCCCGCCGCCACGATGGCCCCCAGGGAGACCACCGCGATCTGGGTGCTGGTCGTCCCGCACAGCAGCACCATCGCCCCTTCGGGGTGGACGACGGGGAGTCCGGAGCCGATCGCCGCGGCGATCGGGGCCTCCACCAGTTCGACGTGGCGCGCCCCCACCCCGGAGAGCGTCTCGACGGCTGCGCGGCGCGTCAGGGGGTCGGCGTCGTGCGGGACGGTGACCACGGCCCGCTGCATCGTCCGGCGCCGCTTGAGACGGGGCAGCTTCTCGCCGATGAGGGTCCGCACCATCCGCCGGGCCATCTCGATGTCCACCACGTGGCCGTTGGCGATCGGCCGGATGACCTCGATGTGCTGCGGCGTGCGCCCGGCCATCCGCTCCGCGGCCTGGCCGACCGCGATCAGGCTGCCGGAGTAGGTGTTCACCGCGACGGCCGACGGCTGGTCGACGATGAGCCCCGCACCCTTCGCGTACACACGGGTCCTGGCCGCCCCCAGGTCGACGGCGACGGAGCAGCGGGTCAGAGACTCAAGGCTGGAGCAGCTCATGGCGCTCGTGTCCTTCCGGCAGGCTGGCGTGTACCAGTGGACCGCCGCGGGACGGAACCGAGGGACGGTCCACGGCTCAGCCTGTGCCGCTGCGCGGGGGCGCGCCCGCCGAGCGCGTCCGCGGGAGTGACGCGGGCCGGTCCGCGGCCCGCGTCCGGGTGCGCTCCGGTGCTTCCCGGGCCCGGCGCCGGCCGCGGTGCGCGCCTCCGCGGCGCGCTCACCCGCGGGGAACCGCCTCCGGCGTACCGGGCACCTGCGCGGCCGGCGCCGCCGCGGGCTGTTCGCCCGCGAGGAACTGCGTGCGGTGGAGCTCCTCGTAGCGGCCGCCCGCGGCCAGCAGCTCCTCGTGGGTGCCCTGCTCGATGATCCGGCCCTCTTCCAGGACGAGGATCCGGTCGGCGGCCCGCACGGTGGACAGCCGGTGGGCGATGACGAGGGAGGTGCGACCCTGCAGCGCCTCGGCGAGCGCTTCCTGCACGGCGGCCTCGGAGGTGGAGTCCAGGTGGGCCGTCGCCTCGTCCAGCAGGACGAGGCGGGGCCGGGCGAGCAGCAGCCGGGCGATGGTCAGCCGCTGCCGCTCGCCGCCGGAGAGCCGGTAGCCGCGTTCCCCGACGAGGGTGTCCAGCCCGTCGGGCAGGGCGGCGACCAGCCCGTCGAGGCGGGCCCGGCGCAGCGCGGACCAGAGTTCCTCGTCGGTGGCCTCCGGGCGGGGCAGCAGCAGGTTGGCGCGGATGGTGTCGTGGAAGAGGTGCCCGTCCTGGGTGACCATGCCGAGGGTCTGCCGGATCGTGGCGGCGCTCAGGTCGCGCACGTCCGTCCCGCCGAGCCGGACGGCGCCGCTGTCCACGTCGTAGAGGCGGGGGAGCAGCGAGGCGAGGGTGGATTTGCCTGCGCCCGAGGAGCCCACGAGCGCGACCATCTGTCCTGGTTCGGCGCGGAAGGAGATGCCGTGCAGCACCTCCTCGCCGCCCCGGGTGTCGAGCGTGGCGACCTCCTCCAGGGACGCGAGGGAGACCTTGTCGGGGGAGGGGTAGCCGAAGTGGACGTCGTCGAACTCGACGGAGACGGGGCCGGCGGGCACTTCTTCCGCGTCGGGCTTCTCCTCGATCAGCGGTTCGAGATCGAGGACTTCGAAGACCCGCTGGAAGCTGACGAGGGCGCTCATGACCGCGACCCGGGCGCTGGCCAGTGCGGTCAGCGGGGCGTACAGGCGGGTGAGCAGCAGTGCGAGGGAGACCACGGCGCCCGGCTCCAGGCTGCCGCGCAGCGCGTAGTAGCCGCCGAGTCCGTAGACGAGGGCGAGTGCGAGGGCTGCCACCAGGGTCAGCGCGGTGAAGAAGACTTCCTGCACCATGGCGGTGCGTACTCCGATGGCGCGTACCCGGTCGGCGCGGGCGGCGAACTCCTCGGACTCCTCGCGCGGCCGTCCGAACAGCTTGACCAGGGTGGCGCCGGGTGCGGAGAAGCGCTCGGTCATCTGGGTGCTCAT
The DNA here is from genome assembly GCF_042869455.1 of Streptomyces sp. NPDC007025. NCBI lineage: Bacteria > Bacillati > Actinomycetota > Actinomycetes > Kitasatosporales > Streptomycetaceae > Streptomyces > Streptomyces sp. NPDC007025. Next base: position 291,367 of record NZ_JBIAFT010000008.1, read on the forward strand.
CCGCGCGTTGTGGTCGGCCCGCTCCCGCTCCAGCCGGGCGAGCCGGGCGCCCATCCGCCGGGCCGGGAGGACGAACAGCGGCAGCAGCACCAGCGCGAGCAGGGTGATCCGCCAGGACAGGTTGAACATCACCACCAGGGTCAGCAGCAGGGTGACGACGTTGCTGAAGACCTGCGAGAGGGTGGAGGAGAAGGCACGCTGGGCGCCGATGACGTCGTTGTTGAGGCGGCTCACCAGGGCACCGGTACGGGTACGGGTGAAGAAGGCCACCGGCATCCGCTGCACATGGTCGTAGACGGCGGTACGCAGATCGAGGATGAGCCCCTCCCCGACGCGCGCGGACAGCCAGCGGGTCAGAAGGCCGACGGCCGCCTCCGCCAGGGCGATGGCCGCGATCAGCCCGGCCAGTCCCAGCACGGTGCCCGCGGCGGCCTGTCGGTCGATCGCGGTCACCACCCGCCCCGCGAGCAGCGGGGTGGCCACGGTGAGCACCGCGAGCACGCTGCTGAGCAGCATGAACACGAGCATTCTGCGGTGGTGGCGGTGTGCGAAGCGGACGATGCGGCCGATCGCGGCCGCGGAGAAGGGGTGCTGGTCCTGGTGGGCCTGGCGTGCGTTGTAGAGCGCCTGCCAAGCCGTCATCTCCATGCTCATGGCGTGACGCTAGAACTTGAAGCTAAGTTTAAGTCAAGGGTCTGACCAGCTGTGACGGCCTTGCGACCCGCGGTCGTGCACGTGCATCGGCACATGCATCCGTACATGAACGAAGTTATGATCCCGGGAAGTTGGCAGTTCACGGCTGCGCGACCCGGTCCTGCACATTCGACCACCTCAGGAGTTCCAAGTGCCCGACGCGTTCAACGGCATGGCCGCCAGGGACCTCCAGGGGGTCGTGTGGAGAAAGAGCCGCTTCAGCAACTCGCAGGGAGCCTGCGTGGAGTTCGCCAAGCTGCCCAACGGGGAGATCGCCATGCGCAATTCGCGCTTCCCCGACGGGCCCGCGCTCGTCTACACGTCCGCCGAACTGGAGGCGATGATCCTCGGCGTCAAGGACGGTGAGTTCGACGACCTGACAGCCCGCTGACGGCCGGTACCCCGCCCAGGGCCGGTGCTTCCCCCAGCGGTGCCGCCCCGCCGAGGGCCGGGGTCCCGCCGGGAGTCGGTCCCTCGCGCCCGGTCCGGAAGAGCGCCCAGACGATCTTCCCGGCGAGCGGGCCCGAGAGCGGGTGCCAGCCCCAGGCGTCGCTGAAGGAGTCGACCAGGCACAGGCCGCGGCCCGACTCCGCCGTGAAGCCGGGCGTCTCGAACTCCGCGTCCTCGGAGTACGAGACGCCCGACGCGTCGCACGCGGCGAACGCGTCAGCGGCTTCCACGGCGCCCCCGTGTCCCCCGTTTCCCCCGTGTCCCCCGTGTCCGGGAGGCCCCTCGGAACCGAGGGGCCTCCCGGGTTCAAGAGGGGCCCCGAAAGCCGAGGCACCCCCTCGATCCATGGAGCCCCCGTACTCCATGGAGCCCGCGAGTGCCGGCCGGCCCTGGAGGCCGGCGGGTGTCCCGCGGTCGTCGCATCCCCCGTGTGCCCCCCGGTGCGCGGCGGTGTCCCGCACGGCCGTCACATCGGGGGGCTGGTCGCTGGGGTCCCGTACGGCACAGACCAGCCGGGCCGACCAGCGCATCAGATGCAGCCGGACCGGCGGGTCGCCCTCGTCCCCCGACGCCGCCCCGTGATCGGCGCCGGGGGTGAGGCCGTGCCGCATGGCGTTGGTCACCAGTTCGGAGACCACCAGCGCCACGTCGTCGAACTTCTCTGCCAGGTCCCAGTACCGGAGCGTGCTGCGGGTGAAGTTCCGGGCACTGGAGACCGCTTCGTAGCGTGGCGGGAGCGCACAGGAAGCGGAGCCGGAGACCGAGGCGGCATCCGGCGTACGGAGGCCCTCGCCTAAGGGCTCCAGCACCGTCGATCCTTCGGTCCCCAACAAGGGCCACTCCTGGCGTCAGCGGCAGTGTCGATCCTGTGCGGATCCTGTCGGCCGTGCTACCCCGTCTGGTGCGGGCGCCACAGCGCAACCCACGCGGCCAACTTGCTTACCGGCGAGTCCACTTGTGCCCTCCCCATGGTTCCCAATGCTCACAGCAGATGCAAGGGCAGATGCACGTGCACGAGAGACTTTCGATCGTGTGTAATCGGCTGCGCACGCAACGGAGCGCGGGGATGGCACACTTCCCTTCAAGCAGGGGTGGAGGGCTGATCGGAATGGCAGCAGAATCGGCAGGGAGCGACCTCGGGGCGGCGAAGGGGGTGAACAGCTCCAGCGGCTCGATGGTCCGGCGCATCCTGCTCGGATCGCAGCTCAGGAGATTGCGCGAGGCCCGCGGCGTCACCCGCGAGGCCGCCGGCTACTCGATCCGGGCCTCCGAGTCCAAGATCAGCCGGATGGAGCTGGGCCGGGTCAGTTTCAAGGCCCGCGACGTGGAGGACCTGCTCACGCTCTACGGCGTCACCGACGACGCCGAGCGCGCCCCCCTCCTGGGGCTGGCCAGGGACTCCAGCGTCGCCGGCTGGTGGCACAACTTCAGCGACGTGCTGCCCGGCTGGTTCCAGACCTACGTCGGGCTGGAGGGTGCCGCCTCGCACATCAGCACGTTCGAGGTCCAGTTCGTGCACGGCCTCCTGCAGACGGGCGAGTACGCCCGGGCCGTGGTCGCCGCCGGCCACCGCACCCCGCTGGCCGAGGAGGACGCCGAGCGCCGCGTCGCGCTCCGGCTCGAGCGGCAGAAGCTGCTCCTGGGGGAGAGCGCCCCGCAGTTGGTCTGCGTGCTGGACGAGGCCGCGCTGCACCGGCCGTTCGGCTCGACGGCGGTCATGGAGGCCCAGCTCGCCCACCTCGCCGAGGTCTCCCACCAGCCCAACGTGCATCTGCACGTGGTCCCGTTCACCATCGGCGGGCACGCCGCCGAGGCCGGCGCCTTCACCCTGCTGCGCTTCCCGGAGTCCGACCTCAACGACATCGTCTACCTCGAGCAGCTCACCAGTGCCCTGTACCTGGACAAGCGGGACGAGGTGGCACAGTACGACCAGGTGCTGCGGCGACTGGTGGATATCAGCCTTTCTCCCGAAGAAACCCGGGATCACCTGTGGCGAATCCGCCAACTCCTGTGACACGTCGGTACGATGACCAAGCAGCAGCATCTCCTTCAACCCCCCGAAGGAATGGCATGGCCTACTTCACGGATCTGGCACTCCAGTGCATAGACGGCGAGTGGCGTCCCGGCTCCGGCTCCTGGGACATCATCGACTTCAACCCGTACAACGGAGAGAAGCTCGCCTCCATCACCGTCGCCACACGCGACGAGGTGGACGAGGCGTATCGCGCGGCCGAGCGCGCGCAGCGCGACTGGGCTGCCACCAACCCGTACACCCGCAGACGGGTCTTCGAGCGGGCGATCCGGGTCATCGAGGAGAACGAGCCGCAGATCACCGAGGCCATCATCGCCGAGCTGGGCGGCACCCGGCACAAGGCGGCCTTCGAGATCCACATGGTGAAGGAGTTCTTCCGGGAGGCGCTCCAGCTCTCGCTCAACCCGCTCGGGGAGATCCTGCCCTCCTCGGTGCCCGGCAAGGAGAACCGCGTCTACCGGGACCCGGTGGGGGTCGTGGGGGTGATTTCCCCCTTCAACTACCCGTTCCTGCTGGCGGTCAAGTCCGTGGCGCCGGCCCTGGCACTGGGCAACGCCACGGTCCTCAAGCCGCACCAGTCGACCCCGGTGTGCGGGGGCACCCTGGTCGCCAAGGTGCTGGAGGACGCCGGGCTGCCGCCGGGGCTGGTGAACGTGGTGATCACCGACAGCGCGGAGATCGGCGACACGCTGATCGAGCACTCGGTGCCGAAGGTCATCTCCTTCACCGGTTCCGACCGCGTCGGCCGCCACGTGGCCACCGTCGCGGGCCGCAACTTCAAGCGGGTGATACTCCAACTCGGCTCCAACAGCGGCCTGGTGGTGCTGGACGACGCCGATGTGGACTACGCGGTCGACGCCGCGGTCTACAGCCGCTTCGTCAACCAGGGCCAACTGTGCATGGCGGCCAACCGGATCATCGTGGACCGCAGCCTGGAGCGGGAATTCACCGCGAAGTTCGTCGACCGGGTCGGCAGGCTGGTGGTGGGGGACCCGGCGCAGCCGGAGACCCACATCGGTCCGCTGATCAACTCCCGGCAGGCGGAGCGGGTGACGGCCATCGTCGAGCAGGCCCTCTCCGAAGGCGCCACGGCGCTGCTGCACGGTTCCGCGGACGGCAACCTCGTCTCGCCCAGCGTGCTGGCGGACCTGCCCGCCGACTCCCCGCTGCGGCACGAGGAGATCTTCGGGCCGGTCGCGTTGATCATCGGCGCGGACGGTGAGGAGGACGCGGTGCGGGTCGCCAACGACACCCCCTACGGACTCGCCGGCGCGGTGCACACCGCGGACATCGAGCGCGGTGTCGCCTTCGCCCGCCGGATCGAGGCGGGCATGGTGCACGTGAACGACTCCACGGTCGCCGACGAGCCGATCGTGCCGTACGGCGGCGAGAAGCACTCGGGCCTCGGCAGGCTGAACGGGCCGCAGGTGGTGGAGGCGTTCACCACCACCCGCTGGGTCTCCATCCAGCGGGAGCGCAGCGAGTTCCCGTTCTGACCGTCCCGGCCGTTCCGCCCGGCCCCGTCGCGGTCTCCGCCCGGGGCCGGGCGGCGCCTCCGGAATGCGGGCCCTCTCGCGCGCGATCGAGGACAGAACCTGACCGCGAGGCCGCATAGCTTGTGGTCCTCGGCCGGGGAGAGGCCCCGGACCGACCCGAGAGGTGGCGAGCAGCATGCCGGTAGTCGTCCAGGCAGAGGCACCCGGAGACGAGCGCGGAGCGCTGCTGGCGTTCCTGGAGGCGCAGCGCGGCGGCATCCGCCGGGCCCTGCACGGGCTGACCGAGGAGCAGGCCCGCAGCGCCCCCCGCGGCCAGCGAACTGTCGGTAGCCGGTGTCCTCAGGCATGTGACCGTGATGGAGGCGAGCTGGCTGCGCACCTTCCGCGGGATCGAGGCCTCTGAGGAGGTCAAGCGCGCGGAGTGGGAGACCAGCTTCACCCCCGGCGCGGAGCAGACCATCCAGGTGCTGCTCGCCGAGAGCGAGCGGGTCGGCGCCGAGACCGATCGGGCCGTCGCCGGGCTCGGCTCGCTGGACGAGACCTTCGTCGTGCCGCCCGCGCCGTGGGACAAGGGCGGCGAGTTCTCCTGGCGCTGGGGCCTGCTGCACCTGATCGAGGAATACGCGCGGCACGCGGGGCACGCCGACATCATCCGCGAGACGCTCGACGGCAAGGGCGCTTTCGACCTCGTGTTCGAGACGGGTGCGATGCCCGAGCCGGACTGGTCGGCCTTCGGCGGCGCACCGGGCGGGGGCGACACCGCGCAGGACTGACCCCGCTGCCGCTCCCCGTCCCGGCGGACCCGCATAGGGTGGTGCTTGACAGAACCACGGCGGTGTGACTGGGACAGGGAGCGATGTCGGCGATCCGGCTGCTGGTGCTGGGGGACGTGCGTCTGCGGGGGCGGGCGCACGGCTACCAGGTCCGCAACGATCTGGAGTTCTGGGGCGCGCACGAGTGGTCGGCGGCCAAGCCCGGCTCGATCTACCACGCGCTCAAGCAGCTCGCCAAGCAGGACCTGCTGCTCGCCCACGACATCGCCCCCAGCACCGCGGGCGGTCCGCCGCGCACCGAGTACGAGATCACCGGGGCCGGTGAGGCGGAGTTCTTCCGGCTGCTGCGGCACGCGCTGACCGCGACCCGGGAGAAGCAGGAGCTGCTCACCTCCGCCGTCGGGTTCCTCGTGGACCTGCCCCGGGCCGAGGCCGTCGCGCTGCTGGAGGAGCGGGTCGCCGCGCTGGAGTCCTGGCGCGCGGAGGTCACCTCGAACTGGACCCCGGACGGCGGTGTTCCGCCGGAGTGGGGGCACATCGGGGAGATCATGAAGCTGTGGGTGCACACGGCCGAGAGCGACGCGGCGTGGGCCCGCGACCTGATCTCCCGGCTGGAGGGCGGCGCCTTCGTGATGGCGGGCGAGGGCGAGCGGGATCTCAGCGTCCTGACGGACCGGCGCCCGTTCTGAGCCCTTCGCCGCAGCGGCGCCCGGAAGAACGGCTTGCACCTCACGTGACGTGAGGGAGCACCGTGGATGCCGCAAGCCAACGAGGAGGCGGACATGAGCCACTCCGTCGGGCAGGTCGCCGCTCTCGCCGGGGTCACGGTGCGCACGCTGCACCACTACGACGAGATCGGACTGCTGGTCCCCGGGGAGCGCACGGCGGCCGGACACCGCCGTTACACCGATGCCGACCTGGACCGGCTGCAGCAGATCCTCTTCCACCGGGAACTGGGCTTCCCCCTGGAGGAGGTCGCCGTCCTGCTGGACGATCCGGCTGCGGACCCGGTCGACCTGCTGCGCCGGCAGCACGCCGTGCTGACGGCGCGGATCGGTCGGCTCACGGAGATGGCCACCGCCGTGGAACGCGCCATGGAGGCACGGAAAATGGGCATCAGTCTCACCCCCGAGGAGCGGTTCGAGGTCTTCGGGGACTTCGACCCGGAGGCGCACGCCGAGGAGGCGGAGCACCGCTGGGGCAGCACCGAGGCGTACCGGGAGTCGCAGCGCCGCGCCGCCTCCCGCACCAAGGAGGACTGGAAGGCGCTGACCCGGGAGCTGGACGAGATCCACCGCGCGGTCGCCGACCGGATGGCGGCCGGGGACGCTCCGGACGCGCCCGCGGTGACCGATCTGGCCGAACGGCACCGGCTGTTCATCTCCCGGACGAGCTACCCGTGCGACCACGCGATGCACAGCAGGCTCGGCGAGATGTACGTCCAGGACGAGCGCTTCACCGCCACCTACGACGCGATCCGGCCGGGGCTGGCCCGGTACCTGCGGGACGCGATCGCGGCCAACGAGGAGGTCGAACGTGACCGCGCCCGCGCACGCGCGGCAAACGCAGTAGGAAGGGAGCGGGGCGAGGGCGGTTCTTCCGCCTCCTGAGCCCCCTCCGCACCCCCCTCCCTCGTGTTCTCTCACTTTTAATTCCCCTGTACAGGGGGACCTTTGGGGAGAGGATCACTTCTCATGCTCCACTGTGAGGTAGCACGCTTCCGGTTCGTGGAACCATTTCCGTTGGACACCACGTCGGTCGTGTGGCACTGCTGGAAACTTGAGACGTAACGCGCACCAGGCGCGAGAGGGTAAGGAGCGCACAGAAAGTGGTGGGGCAGCCCCGGGGAAACGGCGACGCCGCGGAGCAGGGTGGTGAGCCGGACGACACCAAACCGGCGTCCGACGAATCACGCAGCGCCTTCACGGCGCCCTTGGGCGTGCCGCTTCCCCCCGTCCCGGAGGAGGAGCACCCGACCTCCGAGTTCACCATCCCGGAAGGGCTGGTCAGTCCGCTGTCGTACGACCCCGGCAGCGCCTTCACACCGCCCGACGGCATCCCCGTCGTCGGGCCGCTCGCCAAGCCCGGCTCGCCCTGGCAGGACCGGATGCGCTCCATGGTCCGGATGCCGCTCGCCGAGCGTCCGGTGCCCGAGCGCTCCCCGCGCGGCGACGAGGGCGCGGAGAGCGGGCCCCCCGTTCCCCGCGTCCTCGACCTGACGCTCCGGATCGGCGAGCTGCTGCTCGCGGGCGGGGAGGGCGCCGAGGACGTGGAGGCGGCCATGTTCGGCGTCGCGCACGCCTACGGACTCGACCGCACCGAACCCGAGGTCACCTTCACCCTGCTGTCCATCACCCACCAGCCCTCGCTGGTGGACGACCCGGTCACGCTCAGCAGGACCGTCCGCAGGCGCGGCACCGACTACACCCGGCTGTCGGCCGTCTTCGCACTCGTCGCCGACATCACCCAGGGCGAGGTGTCGCTGGAGGAGGCCTACCGGCGGCTCGCGGAGATGCGCCGCAACCGGCACCCCTACACCAAGTGGGCGCTGACCGTCGCCAGCGGCGCCCTGTCCGGCGCGGCCTCGCTGCTGGTGGGCGGCGACGGGCTGGTCTTCGTGCTGGCCGCGTTCGGCGCCATGCTCGGCGACCGGCTGGCCTGGCTGTGCGCCGGGCGCGGACTGCCGGAGTTCTACCAGTTCGCGGCCGCCGCCATGCCCCCGGCCGGGATGGGCGTGGCCGTCGCGCTGCTCGCCCAGCACACCGACACCCGCATCCAGGCGTCCGCGGTGATCACCGGTGGCCTCTTCGCGCTGATCCCGGGGCGGGCGCTGGTCGCGGCCGTGCACGACGGACTCACCGGCTTCTACATCACCGCCGCCGCCCGGCTGCTGGAGGTCATCTACCTCATCGTCGGCATCGTCTGCGGAGTGCTGATGGTGCTGTACGTGGGCGCCCGGCTGAACGCCCGGCTGACGCCCGACATCGTGCACCACAGCGACCGGCCGCTCACCCAGCTGCTGGCCGCCATGCTGCTGGCGCTCGCGTTCTGCGTGCTGCTCCAGCAGGAGCGCCACACCGTGGTGCTGGCCACCATGAACGGGGGCGTCGCCTGGCTGATCTTCGGGGTGCTGACCAAGGCCGACGTCACACCGGTCCCCGCCACCGTGGTGGCGGCCGGGCTCGTCGGCCTCTTCGGCCAGCTGCTGTCCCGGTACCAGTTCGCCTCGTCGCTGCCGTACATCACGGCGGCGATCGGCCCGCTGCTGCCGGGTAGCAACACCTACTTCGGGCTGCTGAACATCGCCCAGGGCGACGTCAACAAGGGGTTCGAGCACCTGGCGACCGCCGGCGCGCTGGCCCTGGCCATCGCCATCGGGGTCAACCTGGGCGGCGAGCTGGCCCGCCTCTTCATCAAGACCCCGGGCCAGGAGACGCCGCTGCCCGGCCGCCGCGCCGCCAAGCGCACCCGGGGCTTCTGAGCGGCGGAGGGGCCGCCCGGCGAGCGGGCAGCCCCTCCGTCACCCGAACGGGGGCAGGGGCGCAGCCCCGTGCAGAAACGGTTCTCAGTGCCCGCCCTCGGCGGCCAGCCGCTTGATGGAGGCCTCGACCTCGGCCTCGGCCTCGGCGCGGCCCACCCAGTCGGCGCCCTCGACCGACTTGCCGGGCTCCAGGTCCTTGTAGACCTCGAAGAAGTGCTGGATCTCCAGCCGGTCGAACTCGCTCACGTGGTGGATGTCGCGCAGGTGCTCCATCCGCGGGTCCGAGGAGGGGACGCACAGCAGCTTGTCGTCGCCGCCCGCCTCGTCGGTCATCCGGAACATCCCGATGGCGCGGCACTTGATGATGCACCCGGGGAAGGTGGGCTCCTCCAGCAGCACGAGCGCGTCGAGCGGGTCGCCGTCCTCGCCGAGGGTGCCGTCGACGAAGCCGTAGTCCGCCGGGTACACGGTCGAGGTGAACAGGTGCCGGTCGAGGCGGATGCGGCCCGTCTCGTGGTCCACCTCGTACTTGTTCCGCGAGCCCTTCGGGATCTCGATGGTGACGTCGAACTCCAAGGGAGGCTCCTCCGTATAGATCATGATGAGATCAGCACTCGTGTGCCCTGGGGGCCGTCCCCCAGAAGAACTCCAGTCTGGTGATTAAGTGTCCCCCACGCACATGTGTGCTCGCGAAAGGGGCTGGTCGAGGTGCATGACACCGGATCGAAGGTGCGTGGCACCGCGAACCGGGCATACCGCGCCGGCCTCCGCGCGGCCCGTGCGGTGGCGGCGCGGACCCGGACCTTCGCGCCCCGTGCGCGCGCCCTCGCGGCACACGCCCGTACGACCGCCGCAGGCGCGACCGCGCGCGGGCGCGCCGCGCTGCACGGGGCCCGGCGTCGTTGGCGGGCGGTCGCTCCGCAGCAGCGGCTGACGGTCCGGTTCACCGCCGCCGCCACCGCGCTGGGGCTCGTGGCCGCGCTGCTGGCGGTGGCCGCGGCGGGGCCGTGGGACTCGGGTCAGCGTACGGCCGAGCGGATCCGGGCGGCCCGCCAGGAACACGGAAGTGGCGCGGACCACACCCCCGGTCGCCCCTCCGGACCCCCCGCCGCCCCCCAGGTGCTCGCCGCGGCCGGCCCCGTCCCGGAACAGGGCGCGGGCGAGGGCGGCCCGCAGGGCTCCGGCCGCGGCGACAGCCGGCCGGAGCAGATGCCGCCGCCCACCGCCTCGGCCCTCGCCGACACGCTGGAGCCGCTGATCGAGGACGGCTCGCTCGGCGCCGTCCGGCACGCCTCCGTCGTGGACGCCGTCACCGGACGGCAGCTGTTCTCCCGGGACGCCCGGGCGGTCTCGGCCCCCGCCTCCACGATCAAGCTGGCCACCGCCGTCGCCGCGCTGACCGCCCGCGGCGAGACGTACCGCATCGCCACCCGCGCGGTCCGCGAGGACGACCGGGTCACCCTCGTCGGCGGAGGCGACCCCACGCTCACCGGGAAGGACCTGACGGCGCTGGCCGCGCGGACCGCCCGGGCCCTGGACGGGAGCGACACGCACACGGTCCGGCTCCGGTACGACACCTCCCGCTACACCGGCACCGAGCGGCACGTCATCGGGCCCAACGAGAACCTGGCCCGGGTCACCCCGCTGATGGTCGAGGAAGGCCGCACGGACGGCAGCGACCACGGCCCGGCCCCGCGCGCCGCCGACCCCGCCCGGGAGGCGGCCGACGCGTTCGCCGACGCGCTCGAGGACAAGGGCGTCGCCGTCGAGGGCGCACCCCGGGAGCGCACCGCGGGGAAGCGGGCCACCGAGCTGGCCGTGCACCGCTCGGCGCCGCTCGGCGCGCTGGTCGAGCGGATGCTCACCAACAGCGACAACGACCTGGCCGAGGCGCTCGCGCGCCAGACAGCCCTCGCCGCGGGCCAGCCCGCCGGCTTCCGCGGCGCGGGCCGCGCCGTACGGCACACCCTCGACCGGCTCGGCCTGCCACTCGAGGGCGCCCGCTTCGCGGACGGCAGCGGCCTCGACCGGGCGGACCGCGTCTCCCCGGTGCTGCTCACCCGGCTGCTCACCCTCGCGGCCGACCCGGAGCGGCCCGCGCTGCGCCCGGTGCTCACCGGGCTGCCCGTCGCCCGGTTCACCGGCACCCTCGGCAGCCGGTACGGCGGCGAGCGCGGCGAGCCCGGCGCGGGGCTCGTGCGGGCCAAGACCGGCACCCTGACCGGAGTGAACACGCTGGCCGGCACCGTCGTCGACGCGGACGGCCGGATGCTGGCCTTCGCGTTCCTGACGACGGGGGCCGCCGCGCGGGACGCGGCCCAGCAGTCCTTGGACCGGCTCGCCTCGGCCCTGGCCAACTGCGGCTGCCGGGATTCGCCCTCCGCGGGCTGATCCCCGGGCGGGCGCCCGGTCCTCGCGCTCTCCTCCCGCCCCGCGCGCGCTGCACGTACGGTGAAAGAATGACGAGCCTCGGTGGTGTGCAGATGGTCGACTGGAATCTCGCGGTCACGACCGCGACCCGGCTCGGACGGCCGGGGCCGGAAGTCAGCAGGGAGGAGGCCCGCGGCATCGTCGCCGAGCTGCGGCGGCACGCGAAGGTCTCCGAGGAGCACGTACGCGGCTTCACCCGAATGGCCCCCGCCGACGCCGAGGCGGGGGACACGCCCGTCCTGGTGGTGGACCGGCCCGGCTGGGTGCGGGCCAACGTCGCCGGATTCCGGGAGCTGCTCTCCCCGCTGCTGGGCAAGGTCGCCGAGCGCCGTGCCGGGGTCCCCGGAGGGGCCGTGCTCGGCGCGGTCGGCGGCAAGGTCACCGGGGTCGAGGTCGGCATGCTGCTGTCCTTCCTCTCCTCGCGAGTGCTGGGCCAGTACGAGACGTTCGCGCCGGCCGGCCGCGACCTGCCGGGCGGTGCCGACGGCGGCGGCCGGCTGCTGCTGGTGGCGCCGAACATCGTGCACGTGGAGCGTGAGCTGGAGGTCGATCCGCACGACTTCCGGCTGTGGGTCTGCCTGCACGAGGAGACGCACCGCACCCAGTTCACGGCGGTGCCCTGGCTGCGCGACCACCTGCGGATGGAGATCCAGTCCTTCCTGGAGCAGACCGACATCGACCCCTCGACGCTGGTGGAGCGGCTGCGGGAGGCCGTCCAGTCGCTGGCCGGCGGCAGGTCGGGCGAGAGCGGCGCGGCAGCTGAGGCGGAGGAGCGGCCCGGTCTCGTGGAACTGGTGCAGACCCCGGCGCAGCGCGAGGTGCTGGGCCGGCTGACCGCTGTCATGTCGCTGCTGGAGGGGCACGCCGACTACGTGATGGACGGGGTGGGCCCGCAGGTCGTCCCGACCGTCACCGAGATCCGGGAGAAGTTCCAGAAACGCCGGGCCGCCGGTGCCGGACGGCTCGACCTGGCGCTGCGCAAGCTGCTGGGCCTGGACGCGAAGCTGCGGCAGTACCGGGACGGGGAGCGGTTCGTGCGCACCGTGGTGGACGAGGTGGGCATGGAGGGTTTCAACCGTGTGTGGACGTCACCGAACACCCTTCCGACGAAGGCGGAGATCGCCGAACCCGCCGAGTGGATCGCGAGGGTGCACCGCAAGGCCGATTGAGGCGGGCGGAAGCCTCGCCAATCACCCTTCCGAGGGACCGTGCGGCCGGGGTACGCGTGCGATGCTCGGGGAACACAGTCCGTCTCTGTCACCATCGACACACACAGCGTGACAGCAGTTGCCGACTTCGACACCCCCACCCGGATCGCGGAAGCCTCCTTCCGCGATCCGCGCAGCTCCTGACGAGGAAGTGAATCGGACATGGGTCCCCACCCCGCGGTCGCCGCAATACGCCTGGCGGTCCGCCGCACACTCCATGACGTGCTCAGCGCGCACGACCTCAGCGCCCACGACGCGAGCGCGCGTGGCGCGCGCGGCGCACAGCTCGCGGCGACTCCCCAGCCCGCCGGCCCCCTCCCCGCCGACCTCCCCGCCGACCTCCACGCCGACCTTCCCACCGAGCCGCCGCCACCGCTCGTCCTCGTCGCCTGCTCCGGCGGCGCCGACTCGATGGCCCTCGCCTCCGCGCTCGCGTTCGAGGCCCCCCGCCTCGGCCTGCGGGCCGGTGGTGTCACGGTCGACCACGGTCTGCAACCCGGCTCCGCCGAGCGCGCCCAGGATGTGGCCGACCGGCTCGCCGGACTGGGCCTGACGCCGGTCGAGTCGGTCGCCATCCAGGTGGGACGGACCAACACCGGCCCCGAGGCCGCCGCGCGCGAGGGCCGGTACGCCGCGCTGGACGCGATCGCGGAGCGGTACGGCGCGGCCGCCGTGCTGCTCGGCCACACCCGCGACGACCAGGCGGAGACGGTGCTGCTCGGGCTGGCCCGCGGCTCCGGCACCCGCTCGCTGTCCGGCATGGCGGCGGTCTCCGGCCCCGGCGGCCGCTACCGCCGCCCGTTCCTGGCCGTCGACCGGCAGACCACCCGCAAGGCGTGCATGGTCCAGTCGCTCCCCGTCTGGGACGACCCGCACAACGCCGACCCCGCCTACACCCGCTCCCGGGTCCGCCACGAGGCGCTGCCCGCGTTGGAGAAGGCGCTCGGCAAGGGCGTCATCGAGGCACTCGCCCGTACGGCGCAGCTCTCCCGGGACGACGCGGACGCGCTCGACGCGTGGACCGACGACGCCGAGCGCGCCGTCGTGCGCACCCCCGGCAGCGGCCCGGAGGACGCCGGGGTACCGGACCAGGCGGACGGCTCGACGCCCTCCGACCGGGCCGTCGCCCGCACGGAAGGTCCGCCCGGCGCCGACGGAGCGGTGGAGCTGGACGTGGTCCGGCTGTACGCGCTGCCGCCCGCGGTGCGGCGCCGGGTGCTGCGCCGGGCAGCGATCGAGGCCGGCTCCCCGGCCGGGTCGCTGTTCGCCCGGCACGTCGAGGAGATGGACCGCCTCATCACCGCGTGGCGCGGCCAGCGGGCCCTCAACCTGCCCGGGCGTGTGGAGGTCGCGCGCCAGGGTGGCAGACTGGTCATCCGGCACGGCTCACCGAGCTGACCGGCGCCCCGGCACTCACCGGGCCGTCCGGAGGCTGCGGCGGGCCGGGGCGACCGGACCGCGACGAGCGAGAGCAGCACGGGTGGACGAGAAAGACATGGGCACCGACCTGCAGTCGGTGCTGGTCGGCAAGGAAGAGATCGACGCGAAGCTGGCCGAGCTGGCGGAGCGGATCGACGCGGAGTACGCGGGCGAGGACCTGCTGCTGGTCGGGGTGCTCAAGGGAGCCGTCATGGTGATGGCGGACCTGGCGCGCGCCCTGTCCACCCCGGCGACGATGGACTGGATGGCGGTGTCCTCCTACGGCGCCGGGACCCAGTCCTCTGGTGTGGTCCGGATCCTCAAGGATCTGGACACCGACATCAAGGGGAGGCACGTCCTGATCGTCGAGGACATCATCGACTCGGGGCTGACGCTCTCCTGGCTGCTGTCCAACCTGGGGTCCCGCGAGCCCGCCTCCCTCAACGTGTGCACCCTGCTGCGCAAGCCGGACGCCGCCAAGGTGGCGATCGACGTGAAGTGGGTGGGCTTCGACATCCCGAACGAGTTCGTCGTCGGCTACGGACTCGACTACGCCGAGCGGTACCGCAATCTGCCGTTCGTCGGCACGCTCGCGCCGCACGTGTACGGCGGGTGATCCCCGGGCGGCCGAATCCCGGTCGATCCGGGGCGCGCGCGTGTGCGGCCCGGGAACACAGGGTCGGTCCCCCTCGTTGGTGCTTCGAAGGGCGGTCGCGGTTGACCGTCCTCGGCGGCGCCGGGTGACAATGCTGGGGTACCGTCCGAAGGTCAGGCTTTTCAACTCACTGTGGCAGGAGGGACGGGGCCCACGCGCTCCGTATGGATGGACGTGAAGCGATACTTCCGCGGGCCGGTCATGTGGATCGTGCTGGCCGTCCTTGCCGTGGTCGTGTTGATGCAGGTCGTCGGCTCGTCCGGCGGCTTCAAGACGGTGGACACCGGCCAGGTCGTACAGGCGATCCGACAGGACAAGGTGAAGTCCGCAGAGCTCACCACGGGCGACGAGCAGATCGTCAAGCTGGAGCTCAAGGACGGCGCCAAGGTCGAGGACAGCGACAAGATCAAGGCGAGCTACATCGACTCCCAGGGAGTCGACATCGCCAAGGAACTCCAGAGCAAGTACGACCAGAAGGAGATCCCGAAGGGATACACGGTCGCGCCGCAGAAGCAGAACCCGTTCGTCGGGATGCTGATCTCGCTGCTGCCGTTCGTGCTGATCATCGTCATCTTCCTGTTCCTGATGAACCAGATGCAGGGCGGCGGCTCCCGGGTGATGAACTTCGGGAAGTCCAAGGCCAAGCTCATCACCAAGGACACCCCGAAGACGACCTTCACCGACGTGGCCGGCTCCGACGAGGCCGTCGAGGAGCTCCACGAGATCAAGGACTTCCTGCAGGAACCCGCCAAGTTCCAAGCCGTCGGTGCCAAGATCCCGAAGGGCGTGCTGCTCTACGGCCCGCCCGGCACCGGTAAGACGCTGCTCGCCCGCGCGGTCGCGGGTGAGGCGGGCGTGCCGTTCTACTCGATCTCCGGTTCGGACTTCGTGGAGATGTTCGTCGGTGTCGGCGCCTCCCGGGTGCGCGACCTGTTCGAGCAGGCCAAGGCGAACGCCCCGGCCATCGTCTTCGTCGACGAGATCGACGCGGTCGGCCGGCACCGCGGCGCCGGTATGGGCGGCGGCCACGACGAGCGGGAGCAGACCCTCAACCAGCTCCTGGTCGAGATGGACGGCTTCGACGTCAAGGGCGGCGTCATCCTGATCGCCGCCACCAACCGGCCGGACATCCTGGACCCGGCGCTGCTGCGTCCGGGCCGGTTCGACCGGCAGATCGCCGTCGACCGCCCCGACATGCAGGGCCGCCTGGAGATCCTCCAGGTCCATCAGAAGGGCAAGCCGATGGCGCCCGACGTGGACCTGAGTGCGGTCGCCCGGCGCACCCCGGGCTTCACCGGCGCCGACCTGAGCAACGTGCTGAACGAGGCCGCGCTGCTCACCGCGCGCAGCGACCAGAAGCTGATCGACAACAAGTATCTGGACGAGGCGATCGACCGTGTCGTGGCCGGACCGCAGAAGCGGACCCGGATCATGAGCGACAAGGAGAAGAAGATCACCGCGTACCATGAGGGCGGGCACGCCTTGGTCGCGGCGGCCTCACCGAACTCCGATCCGGTCCACAAGATCACCATCCTCTCCAGAGGCCGCGCGCTCGGGTACACCATGGTCCTCCCCGACGAGGACAAGTACTCGACCACGCGGAACGAGATGCTCGACCAACTCGCCTACATGATGGGCGGCCGGGCGGCCGAGGAACTGGTCTTCCACGACCCGACCACGGGCGCGGCCAACGACATCGAGAAGGCGACGGCGACCGCGCGCGCGATGGTCACCCAATACGGCATGACCGAGCGGCTGGGCGCCATCAAGTTCGGCTCCGACCAGTCCGAGCCCTTCCTGGGCAAGGAGATGTCCCACCAGCGGGACTACTCCGAGGAGGTCGCCGGACTGGTGGACGAGGAGGTCAAGAAGCTGATCGAGACGGCGCACAACGAAGCCTGGGAAATCCTGGTGGAGAATCGCGACGTCCTCGACAACCTCGTCCTGGCCCTGCTGGAGAAGGAGACGCTGAACAAGGAGGAGATCGCCGAGGTCTTCAACCCGGTCGTCAAGCGTCCGGCCCGTCCCGCCTGGACGGGGTCCTCGCGGCGCACCCCCTCCACCCGGCCCCCGGTGTCGGCTCCGCCCGCGGCGCTGACCAACGGGAACTCCGGCCCGAACCTGGGCAAGGAGATCGGCCCCCGGGACTCGGACGCCATCGTCGAGCCCGTGGATCCGGACAACGGATAACCGCAGGTGGGCGGGGTGAGAACCGCGCCACGGAATGTCAGCCGCGCCCCTCGGGTTAATGTCGAGGGGCGCGGCTTTTCGCTGTGTACGCGACAGCCGGAACCGGTCACGCACGGTGGCGGCTCGCAGGTTGTGGAAGTCGAGGAACGAGGGACCAGATGACCGACCCGGTGACCCTGGACGGGGAGAGCCCGGACAGCGTGTTCGACGAGAAGCGTGCCGAGAACGCGATACGCGAACTCCTGATCGCCGTGGGCGAGGACCCCGACCGGGAGGGACTCCTGGAGACCCCGGCGCGGGTGGCCCGCGCCTACCGGGAGATGTTCGCGGGCCTGAACCAGCGCCCCGAGGACGTGCTGACGACGACGTTCGACCTGGGGCACGACGAGATGGTCCTGGTCAAGGACATCGAGGTGGTCAGCCAGTGCGAGCACCACCTGCTGCCGTTCCACGGCATGGCGCACGTCGGCTACATCCCGTCCGCCAGCGGCAAGATCACCGGGCTGTCGAAGCTGGCCCGGCTGGTCGACGTCTTCGCCCGCCGGCCCCAGGTCCAGGAGCGGCTGACGACCCAGATCGCCGACTCGCTGATGCGGATCCTGGAGCCCCGCGGAGTCATCGTGGTCATCGAGTGCGAGCACATGTGCATGTCGGTGCGGGGCGTCCGGAAGCCCGGCGCCAAGACGACGACCTCAGCGGTCCGCGGACAGCTCCGCGACGCGACCACCCGGGCCGAGGCGATGAGCCTGATACTGGCCCGCTGAGCCTGAGCCTGAGCCTGAGCCTGAGCCTGAGCCTGAGCCTGAGCCTGAGCCTGAGCCCCCGGGCCACGCGTCCCGCCGCCGACGCCCCGGGCCGCTCCGGCCGCGCCCGCCGGGCTCCGGCCGCAGCGGGCTCAGGTCCGGCCGGGCTCAGGCCGCGGCAGCAGGGGGGCCGTTCTCGTCCTCGTCCTCGGGCAGCCGGCAGATGCGCTCCAGCAGCACGGCCGCCGCTATCACCGCGATGCCCGCCACCACGGAGAGGCCCGCATAGAGCGCCTGCTGGGCGCGGGCCGGGACCTCGGCGCGCTCGGTGATCAGGAACAGCCCGGTGCCGCCGTACACACCCGAGACCAGCCCGGCCACCAGCGCGCTCGCCTGGCCGAAGAGGACGGCACGGGCCGCCATCATCGGATCCACGCCCTTGGCGCCCGGCTCCCGCTCCCGCTGGGCCTTCAGCCGGGAGCGCAGCGAGAGCGCGGTGGCCAGCAGCACGGCCGCGATGGCGCCGAGCACGATCGGCGCGGCGAACGGCACCCCCGGCAGCGTGCCCAGCGCGTCCCACAGCCGCGCTCCGCCCCACGAGAGCACTCCCGCGATGACGAAGAGCGCCGCGAGGGTGCGGATACGGAGTTGGTTCATCGAGCTTCCACCTCGCGGGTGCGGTCCGGGCGGTGCGGGCGTCGGCCGGGGGACGCCGGGCAGGAACGGCAACGGGGTACGGCAGGAACGGCAACGGGGTACGCGCAGCCAACGCTCAGGCGTGCACGATGAGTTCCAGGTCCGGGCGGACGGTGACGCCCTCCGTGCCGAGCGTCCGCAGCAGCTCCTCGACGCTGCCGTGGCCCGGGACCTCGGCCGCGGGGTCCACGTCGTGCCACGGCACGAGGACGAAGGCCCGCTCGTGCGCCCTGGGGTGCGGGAGGGTGAGCTGCGGGTCGTCGGAGACGACGCCCTGGTAGGCCACGATGTCCACGTCGATGGGGCGCGGCTCCCAGCGCTCCTCGCGCACCCGCTCCAGTGCCTCCTCGATGGCGTGGCCGCGCTCCAGGAGCGAGCCGGGCGGCAGGGTGGTGCGGACCACGACGACCGCGTTGAAGTAGGCGGGCTGGCTGCCCGGCTCGACGCCCCACGGCTCGGTCTCGTAGACCGGCGAGACGGCCGTCACCTTCATCCCCGGGGTGTCCGCGAGCGCGTCGACGGCGCTCTGCAGC
Source organism: Streptomyces sp. NPDC007025 (assembly GCF_042869455.1). Classification (NCBI taxonomy): domain Bacteria; kingdom Bacillati; phylum Actinomycetota; class Actinomycetes; order Kitasatosporales; family Streptomycetaceae; genus Streptomyces; species Streptomyces sp. NPDC007025. The sequence continues at coordinate 310,166 of NZ_JBIAFT010000008.1, forward strand.
GACTCCAGCCGGTTGCCCAGGTTGCTGCCGATCGACAGCACGGCGGTCTGCGGGTTGTGCAGCGTCGTGTCGGCGGCGTCCACCTGCTGCACCACGGAGGCGGGCACCGGCTGTACGGTCGGGTCACTGTTCGGCGTCATGCGCGGCTCCGCTTGATAGTGATGGTCACGTCCTCGAACGGCACGGCGATCGGGGCGTCGGGCTTGTGCACGACCACCTCCACCTCGCGTACGGCCTCGTGCCGCAGGCAGGTGTCGGCGATCCGCTGGGCGAGCGTCTCGATCAGGTCGACCGGTTCCCCCTCGACGACCGCGACGACCTCTTCGGCGACGACTCCGTAATGGACCGTACGGGACAGGTCGTCGCGCTCGGCGGCCGACCGCGTGTCGAGTCCCATGTCGAGGTCCACGACGAAGGTCTGCCCCTGTTCGCGTTCCCTCTCGAACACGCCGTGATGCCCACGCGCCGCGAGGCCGCGCAGTGCGACGCGATCCACTTCACCACTCCCGTCGGTCGTGCGAACGTATACCGGCCCGCGGGGCACCGGACGGCCCCTCGCGGCACCGGATCGAATCTACCCGTGAGCGTGACGGCTCGCGCCGCCGCCTACCCCACAGCGTTCGCGGTCACGCGCGCATTCCCGGCCGAGTGCCGGATCGGGTGGTCCGCGCGCAACGGTTGCCGGCAGGCGCCCGGTGCGGCCGGACGGAGCGGGTCCGGACAGGAGGCCGCCGGCACGCTCGCGGGGGCTGTGCCCACCGCTTCTAGAGCTCGATGTCGCCCTGGCCCAGGTCCCCTTCGCCCTCGCCGTCCCCGTCCTCGTCGTCCTGCTCGACCAGCACCGGCGAACCGTGGTGCGACCACAGCTTCCACTCGCCCTGCTCGGTGCGGCGGAAGACGTTGGTGGCCACCACGAGACCGCCGACCAGCGGCCCCGCGGAACCGTCCGCCTCGGCCGGGCCGCCGCTGAGGATGTTCTCGGTGCAGCTGACCAGCGCGGTGTCGCCCAGCACCGAGATCTCCACATCGGTGAGGAAGAACTGGACGTACTCGGTGTTGGCCATGATCAGTGCGTAGGAGCGCAGCACCTCGCCGCGCCCGGTCAGCACCGGCCAGCCGGGGTGGACGACCCGGACCCCGTGCTCGCCCTCACCGCCCTCGGGGTCGTCCGGATCGACCGCCTCCTCACCCAGCCACATCCGGGAGAGAGTCTCGATGTCGCCCCGCTCGACCGCCTCGTACAGGGCGGTGTTGGCGGCCTCGACCGCCTCGCTGTCGGTTCGCGCGCCGCTCATGTCGCCGCCTCCGGGTTCGTCGTCCCGGGGGTGACCGGAACCCGGGGTGCGTCGGGAAGAGCCGCGCCGGCCGCGTCCACGGCCCGGACGACGCGGACGGCGTCCGCGCTGGCCCGCACCTCGTGGACCCGTACCGCCCAGGCACCCTCGCGGGCCGCCAGCGCGGTGACGGCGGCCGTCGCCGCGTCGCGTTCGCGGGCGGGCGGCGGGGCCGCGCCCTGTTCGTCGGTCAGCACCCGGCCCAGGAACCGCTTCCGGGAGGCGGCCACCAGCATCGGGTGGGGCAGCCCGGCCCGCAGTTCGGCGAGCGCCGCGACGAGGGCGAGGTCGTGCTCGGCGCGCTTGGCGAAGCCCAGCCCGGGGTCGACCACGATCCGGGCGGGGTCGATCCCGCCCGCCACGGCCTGCTCCACGGCCGTGCGCAGCTCGTCGAGCACCTCGCCGACGACATCGGTGTAGACGGCGCGGTTGTTCATGTCGATGCTCTGGCCGCGCCAGTGCATCACCACGAACGGCACACCGGCGTCGGCGACGGCGGGCACCATCTCCGGATCGGCGCGGCCGCCGCTGACATCGTTGACCAGGACCGCACCCGCGGCCACCGCCTGCGCCGCCACGGAGGCCCGCATGGTGTCGACGCTGACCACCAGGCCCTCGCCGGTCAGCCCGCGCACCACCGGCAGCACCCGGCGCAGCTCCTCGTCCTCGCCGACCCGGGCGGCGCCGGGCCGGGTGGACTCGCCGCCGACGTCCACCAGGTCGGCGCCCTGCGCCACCAGGTCGAGCCCGTGCTTGACCGCTGCTTCGGTGTCGAACCACCGCCCCCCGTCCGAGAACGAGTCGGGGGTCACGTTGACCACACCCATTACTGCGCAGCGGTCCCATTCGGGGAGGCCGTCCACGCGGCCACGCGTTCTCGCACCCATGTGCCCAGGGTAGGCGCCCGCCTTCCCGGGGGCGGGACCGCCACCGCGCCGCCGGTCCGGCTGTGTGCCGGGGCCGCGGCCGGGTGTCTCAGTCGGCGGAGGCTCCCGGCGCCGTCAGCCAGCGCTCCGGGAGCGCCGAGCGGCGTCCGGTGCGGGAGCGGTCGGCCTGTGCGTGCAGCAGGGCCAGGGCCTCGTCCTGGTCGCGCAGCCGTGCCCGTGCCGTGCCCCCGGCGCCGAGGTCGACGCATACGTCGGCCAGCCGGTGGCGGCGCTCCCACGGCCCCTGGGCGAACCGCACGCTCTGCACCTTCGCGTGCGGCACCAGGGTGGTGCGGCGGGTCAGCAGCCCCTGGCGGGCGACGAAGACGCCGGGGGTGACCCCGTGCCCGTAGCCGCGCCGGGCCAGCGGGGCGCACCAGCGGGCGCGACGGGGCACGGGCCCCGCCGCGGCCAGGGCGGCGTCCGGGTCCACGCCGGGCAGCACCCGCGTGAGCACGGCCGCGGCCTGCCGCCAGTCGGCCACCGGTACGAGCACTCCGTCCCCGGTACCGCTGCCGGTGCCCGCGACCTCCATCTCGACCCGCACCCAGTCCCGCCGCCGCCACAGCAGCGGCTGCGCGATCCGGACGGCCTGCACCCTTCCCGGCGGCACCGTGGCGTGCTGCCGGTCCAGCAGGCCCGCGTCCAGGCGCAGCCCGTCGGGGGACTCCGCCACGGTCCAGTCGAACTCCCTGACGACCCGCCCGCCGCTCGCCGCCCAGCAGCCGCCCGCGAGTGGCAGGGCCGTCGCCAGGACCGTCCACACGCTCTCCGTCGCCAGCCACAGCAGGGTCGGTACGAGGAGCAGCGCGGCCAGCGTGCCCCAGACCGAGCCCCGCAGCAGCACGCTGACCACCAGGGCGTGCAGTGGCACCCGCAGCAGCTCCCTGGCGGGTGCCTCGCCCGCCTCGGGGGCGGCGTCCGGGGCGATGCCGGCGGCGCGGGCGAGCAGTTCCGCGCGGAGCGCGACGGCCTGCCGCTCGCCCAGGTACGCCAGCTCGTCCTTGTCCTCGGTGCCGACGACGTCCAGCTTCAGTTTGGCCACCCCGGCGATCCGGGCCGGCAGCGGACGGGAGATGTCGACCGCCTGGACGCGGTCCAGCCGGATGTGGGCGGTGCGGCGGAAGAACAGACCGGTACGGATGCGCAGCTCGGTTTCGGTGACCAGGTAGCTGGTGCACCACCAGGACAGGAATCCGTATCCGGAGGCCACCGGCAGCAGCACCGCCAGTCCCAGCGCCGTCCAGGCCGCGGTGAGCTGCTCGGACCACTCGCGGGCCCGGTCGAGGTCGTGCGCGGCGAACGCCAGCAGCCCGGCGAGCGGCGCCCAGGCCCGCCGCCACGGGGTGACCGGGTGCAGCCGGTTGCCCTCGGGGCGGCGCGGCAGGAAGCGCGGTCCGCGGGTGCCGTGGCTCTTCGCGGGGGTTGCCGGAGTGCCGGCGCCGCTGCCGGTCGCCGGGGTGCCGGTCCGGTCCGGTCCCCCGGCTGCGGGGCCGTCGGCCGCGGGGTCGCCGGTCACAGGCCCGCCGATCGGGCCTCGCCCAGCTCGGTGAGCCGGTCGCGCAGCCGTTCGGCCTCCGCGGGGGTCAGACCCGGGATGCTGGCGTCGGTGGTCGCAGCGGCCGTGTGCAGTTGCAGCGAGGCCAGTCCGAAACGCCGCTCCAGCGGCCCCGAGGTCACCTCCACGAGCTGCATCCGCCCGTAGGGCACCACCGTCGTCTCGCGCCACAGCACACCGCGCGAGACGAGCAGGTCGTCAGCCCGCTCCCGGTAGCACCACGAGCGCCAGTTGCGCGCCAGCGCTCCCCAGCCCCACCCGGCCGCCGCGAGCGGCGGCAGCGCGCACAGCGCCCACACCGGTCCCGCCGTCAGACCGGGTACCACCCCCGCCGCCGCGGCCAGCGGCAGCAGCCAGCCGAGCAGCACGCACCGGCGCAGCGGCAGCAGTTCCCGCTCCACGCCGCGCCATGCGGGGTCCGTTCCCGTCCCGGCCGGGCCGGCGCCGGGCTCCTGGGGTTCCGTCTGCTCGGGGCCGGCTCCGGACCCCGCGGGGCCGGTTCGGTCCGGGCTGTCGCCGGGCTGTCCGGGGCCCGGTGGGGCGGGCGGTGCCGGGATGGGGTCGGTCATCCGTTCAGCGTACGTGCGGGCGACCGGAGCCCGTGTCCGTCCGCAGGAGGAAGCTGACAGGATGAGCGTCATGACTCAGACGGAGACGACCGTCGGTATCGGCGGTGCCGCGGAGAGCACCGACATGGTGCTCAACATCGGCCCGCAGCACCCCTCCACGCACGGGGTGCTGCGGCTGCGGCTGGTCCTGGACGGCGAGCGGATCGAGCGGGCCGAGCCGGTGGTCGGCTATATGCACCGGGGAGCCGAGAAGCTCTTCGAGGCCCGCGACTACCGCCAGATCATCGTGCTCGCCAACCGCCACGACTGGCTGTCGGCGTTCTCCAACGAGCTGGGCGTGGTGCTCGGCGTCGAGCGGATGCTCGGCATGGAGGTCCCGGCGCGCGCGGTGTGGACCCGCACCCTGCTGGCCGAGCTGAACCGGGTGCTCAACCACCTGATGTTCCTGGGCTCCTACCCGCTGGAGCTGGGCGGGATCACGCCGGTCTTCCACTCCTTCCGGGAGCGAGAGGTGCTCCAGAACGTGATGGAGGAGCTCTCGGGCGGCCGGATGCACTACATGTTCAACCGGGTCGGCGGGCTCAAGGACGACCTCCCCGCGGGCTGGCGGGACCGGGCGCGGCAGGCGGTGGCCGCCGTCCGCGGCCGGATGGACACCTTCGACAAGCTGGTGCTCGGCAACGAGATCTTCCGGGGCCGCACCCGGGGCATCGGTGTGCTCAGCCCGGAGCTGGTGCACGCCTACGGGGTCAGCGGGCCGATCGCCCGCGCCTCCGGGGTCGACTTCGACCTGCGCCGCGACGAGCCGTATCTGGCCTACGGCGAGCTGGCCGACGTGCTGCGGGTGGCCACCCGTACGGAGGGCGACTGCCTGGCCCGCTTCGAGCTGCTGCTCGACCAGACGCACAACTCCCTGGACCTGGCCGACGCCTGCCTGGACCGGCTCGCCGAGCTGCCCGCGGGCCCGGTCAACCAGCGGCTGCCCAAGGTGCTCAAGGCCCCGGAGGGCGCCACCTACACCTGGACCGAGAACCCGCTGGGTCTCAACGGCTACTACCTGGTCTCCAAGGGCGAGAAGACCCCGCACCGGCTCAAGCTCCGCTCCGCTTCGTTCAACAACATCCAGGCGCTGACCGAGCTGCTGCCCGGGACGCTGGTGGCGGACATGGTCGCGATCCTGGGGTCGTTCTTCTTCGTGGTGGGCGACATCGACAAGTGAGCCGCACAGCGCCACATGGCTCTCGGGGGCGCGCATTCGGGCTCGCCGCGCCTCTGAGCCCTGAGTCCGGACCCAGGGGGCCGCGGGTCAGGACGGCGAGTGCGTCCGGCGCCTGCTCCGCCCGAAGAAGTCGAAGCCGCCCGTCCCGCCCTCGCGGCCGTCCGGCTCGGGTGCTGAGCCCGCTGTCCCGGCCGCCCCGGCCGAACCGGGCTCCGGCCCTTCCGCGTCCTCCGGGTCCCGGGACCCGCCCGGTCCGGCTGCCGACCCGTCCCGCGCCGCGGGCCCGGACGTGCGCCGCGTCGCGGTACGCGGGGCCACCGGCCGGGAGCGGGGCGGGGCCTGCGGGGGCACCACGGTGGCCGCGCGGCTGTTCGACAGCCGCGCGGCGGCCCGTTGCCGGACCGCGTTGCGGGCGAGCGCGTCCAGCGCTTCGGCCGCCTGCCGGTAGGTGAGCGGGGTCGGCGCGCCGGAGGTGTGCCGGTGGTCGGTCGCCGAGGTGGTGAGGGCCTTGGCGGAGGCCGTCGTGCCCGCCTCCAGCTCCAGCACCCTGCGCCCCTCCAGCGCACTCGCCCGCTCCGTCTGGGCGTTTGCGTAGCGGCGCAGCAGGTCGGCGTGCTCGGAGCGGAGTCCGGTCAGCTCGGCGCGCTTCTCGCGCAGCCTGCCGTCCAGCTTGGTGCGGAGCTCGCGCAGTTCCTCGACCTCGCCCTCCAGGTCCGCCTGCTTCTCCTCGGCCCGCCAGGCCGAGCTGGCGAGCTGTGCCTTGAGGTCGCCGACCTGCTTGCCCGCCGCGCGGTCCCAGCCGCGCAGCAGCACGGCTCCGGTGACGGCGGCGGCCGCCGCTGCCGCGGTGAGCGCGCGCAGCGCCACCGTCTCCAGGTCGGCGACGCCCGGCTCACCGATCAGCCAGGCACCGCCGGCGCAGGCCAGTGCGGCCACCGCCACGGACACCGGGGGCAGCCGTCGGTGCAGCGGCGGGGAATGGCGATGACGTCCACGTGGCATGGCTGGGAATTTACCGTGTTCCGCCGGGGGGACGACACCGGACGAACCGTCTCACGCCAGTCCCTTGCTCTTCAGGTACTCGTCGGCGACGTCCGCGGGCTTCTCCCGGTCCTGGTCGACCTTGCGGTTGAGCTCGGTCAGGTCCTCGGTGGTGAGGGTGCGGGTGAGCTTGCCGAGCGCGTCCGCCACCTTCTTGTCACCGGCGTCCTTCGCGTTGACGACCGGCACGATGTTGTCCGCGTTCTGCAGCTTCTTGTCGTCCTCCAGCAGCACCAGGCCGAACTGGTCGAGGGTGGCGTCGGTGGTGGTGGTCAGCACGAGCTGGTCCTTGCCGTCCTTGACGGCCTGCTTGGACTGGCTGGTGCCCACGCCCTTGGGGTCTATGCCCTTGACGTCGATCCCGTAGGTCTTCTCCAGGCCGGGGCGGCAGAACGGCCGGGTCTCGCACTCGTCGCCCGCCGCGACGGTGACGCGCTCCTTGGAGCGGCCCAGGTCGCTGAGGGTCTTGAGGTCGTGCTTCTTCGCGTAGTCCGCGGAGACGGCGAACGCGTTCTGGTCCACCGCGTCGCCGGCCTCCAGCACCTTCAGACCGCGCGGTCCGGCCAGGTCGCGGAGCGCCTCGACGGTCTTGTCCGCGTCGTTGGAGGCGACCGGCTCGGCCTTGGCGCCGTTCTTCTTGGCGTTGAGGAACTCGGCCATCGTCGCCGCGTACTCCGGTACGACGTCGATGCGGCCCTTCTCCAGCTCGGGAGCGTACAGCTCGCGGTTCTTGACCTTCTTGACCGTGGTCTTCCAACCGGCTTCGGACAGCACTCCGGAGTAGAGTTCGGAGAGGATCTCCGACTCGGTGAAGCCTGCCGAGCCGATGACGAGACTTCCCTTGCCGCCGCCCGAGCCGGAGTCCTTCTCCTCCAGGTCGCTGCCGCCGCAGGCGGCCAGCGTCAGGGCCAGCGCGGAGGCCGTGCCGACGGCGGCGAGACCGCGCCGGGCCGCCGTGCTGCGCCGGGGAGCGGTGGGGTCGGGGGTGGTGCGGGAGCGAGCCATCATGCGTCCATTCGTCCGGAGTCGTTCTTGGTGGGGCCGTCAGACGGGCGTCGTGCGGCGGGCCGGCTGCCGCCGCATCGGGTCCAGGAGCCGCTCGGTGAGGGTCAGGACGCGCTCGACCAGCAGCGCCAGCGCGGCCACGAGCAGGGCGCCCGCGACCACCTGCGGTGTGTCGTAGTTGCCGAATCCGGCGGTGATCAGCCGGCCGAGGCCGCCGCCGCCCGGCAGCGCGGCGAGCGTCGCCGTGGCGACGAGCTGCACGGCGGCGGTCTGCACCCCGGTCATGATCAAGGGGAGGGCGAGCGGCAGTTCGACCTGGCGCAGCAGTTGCCCGCCCGTCATGCCCATGCCGCGGGCGGCCTCGACGACCTCCCGGTCCGCCTCGCGCACGCCGGTGTACGCGTTGGTCAGCAGCGGGGGCAGCGCGAACAGCACCAGTGCCACGATCGTCGCCCAGTCGCCGTACCGGCCCAGCGGGCCCATCGACAGCAGCACCAGCACGGCGAAGGTGGGCACGGCCCGGCCCGCGTTGGAGAGGTTGACCGCCAGCGCGCCGCCCCGCCCCACATGGCCCAGCCACAGCGCGAGCGGCAGCGCCAGCGCGCAGGAGAGCAGCAGGCAGACGCCCGTCAGATAGATGTGCTCCCCGAGCCGCTGGAGCACACCGCCGGTCCCGGTCCAGTGGGAGCCGGTCGTCAGCCAGGTCCATACGTCGGTGAGGATGCCCATGTGCTCAGTCCGCCTTCCCCACGAGGTCCTGCGCGGCGGCCGCGGCGGGCGCGGACGGGGCGCGGACTGCCCGTTTGCGGGCGCCCGCCCGGGTCCAGGGGGTCAGCACCCGCTGGAGCCACAGCAGCAGCAGGTCCGCGACGACCGCCAGGACGACGCAGATGGCCGAGGCGGTCAGCACCTGCGCCTTGAAGTAGCTCTCCATGCCGTCGTAGATGAGGTTGCCCAGCCCGCCGTAGCCGACGATGGCGCCGACCGTGGTGAGCGAGACCGCGGTGACGGTGGCGATGCGCACCCCCGCCAGCAGCGCGGGCAGCGCCAGCGGCAGCTCCACCTCCAGCAGCAGCCTGCCCGGCCCGTACCCCATCCCCTCGGCGGCCTGCCGGGCCTCGCCCGGCACCGCGTCCAGCCCCGCCAGGATGTTGCGCACCAGGACCGTGAGGGAGTACAGCACCAGGCCCGTCACCACCACGGCGGCCGACAGCCCGAAGACGGGCAGCAGCAGCGCGAACATCGCCAGCGACGGGATCGTGTAGAGGATCGTCGTCACGCCGAGCGCCGGGGCGCGGGCCGCGCGCCAGCGCCGGGCCGCCACCGCCAGCGGCAGGGCGAGCGCCAGGGCGATCGCGACGGAGAGCGCGGTGATCCAGACGTGCTCCACCGTCGCGTCGAGCAGTTCGCTCTGCCGGGTGCGCACATACGTCCAGCACAGCCAGTCGTTCTGCGCGAGGCAGCCCTGCGGGCCGCCTGCTGCGATGCTGCTCATCTGTCACCTCCCCGCGCTGTGCGGTGCTCGGAACTGCGTTGTTCGGACGGCGGGTGCCCGGACGGTCGCCGTTCGGACGACGTTGTGAAGTGTCATGCCACGATGACGGCCGACCCTATCCCGGCGGACTGACAATCAGTCCGGAGTGCCGTACCCCGGAACCGTTCGGTTCATCCGCTGTCCGCGGGATCAGCACGGCTGCCGGGAGGATTGTCGGCGGGCTGTGTTTCGCTGTCCGCATACGACCGGAGCGGCCGGGGCAACAGCCGGGAACGGGCCGGAGACGAGGATGGGCAGATGATTCGCTTCGAGAACGTGGCCAAGCGCTACCCCGACGGGACCGTCGCGGTCGAGGGGCTCTCCTTCGAGGTGGCCGACGGGGAACTGGTCACCCTCGTCGGGCCCTCGGGCTGCGGCAAGACCACCACCATGAAGATGGTCAACCGGCTGATCGAACCGACCGAGGGGCGCATCCTGGTCGACGGCGCCGACATCGCCCGCGTCGAACCGGTCGAGCTGCGCCGCCGGATGGGCTACGTCATCCAGCAGACCGGTCTCTTCCCGCACCGCACGGTGCTGGACAACACCGCCACCGTTCCGCACCTGCTGGGCTGGTCCAAGGCGCGCAGGCGGGAGCGCGCCCGCGAACTGCTGGATCTGGTGGGCCTGGACCCGCATGTGTTCGGCGACCGCTACCCCGAGCAGCTCAGCGGAGGCCAGCGGCAGCGGGTCGGGGTGGCCAGGGCGCTGGCCGCCGATCCGCCGGTGCTGCTGATGGACGAGCCCTTCGGCGCCGTGGACCCGGTGGTGCGCGAGCACCTGCAGAACGAGTTCCTGCGGCTCCAGTCGCGCCTGCACAAGACGGTGCTGTTCGTCACGCACGACATCGAGGAGGCCGTCCGCCTCGGCGACCGGATCGCCGTCTACGGGGAGGGCCGGATCGAGCAGTTCGACACCCCCGCCACCGTGCTGGGCGCTCCCGCCTCCGGGTACGTGGCCGACTTCGTCGGCGCCGACCGCGGCCTCAAGCGGCTGTCCGTCACCCCGATAGAGCCCGGCGACCTGGAGCAGCCGCCGACCCTCCACCTGAGCGACGGGCTCGCCGAGGCGGCCGCCCGGATGGCGACCGACGGTGCCCGCTGGGCCGTGGTCCTGGACGGCGCCGAGGAGCTGCACGGCTGGGTCTCGGCCGCCGCCCTGGTCGAGGCGTCGGTCCGGGGCGGGGACGGCTCGGGGACGGTCGGCGACCACGCGCAGCGGATGGAGGCGTGGCTGCCGCTGGGCTCCACCCTCAAGCAGGCGTTCAGCACGATGCTCCAGCACGACGCCGGATGGATCGCCGTGCTGGACGCCGCGGACCGGTTCGTCGGCGTGCTCACCCCGGCCAAGCTGCACGAGGCGCTGCGCCGCTCGGTCGACGCCGACGCCCGCGCCGTGGCCCGCCAGGAGGTCGAACTGGAGACGATCGAGAGCTCCTGAGCGGGCGGGAGCCGCCCCGCGGGCCGTCACCTGTACCCGATGGACGGCCCGCGGGGCGGTCAGTCCGTGGCGAGGTCGCCGAGCGCTTCCAGGACGCTGCGGTGGAAGGTGGGGAAGGCGAACATCATGTCGCGCAGCGTCGCCGTGGGAACGGCCGCGCGGACGGCGACGGCGAGCCCGTAGAGCACCTCACCGCCCATCGGCCCGGCGGCCGTCGCGCCCACCAGGACGCCCCGCTCGGCGTCCTCCACCAGTTTGACCAGACCGTCGTTGCCCGCCTTGTGGATCCAGCCGCGGATCCCGTCCGGCACCCGGGCCGTCCCGGTGCGGACCGTCAGCCCCCGCTCGCGCGCCGCGGCCTCGGTCAGCCCCACGGAACCGATCTCCGGGTCGGTGAAGGTCACATGGGGCACCGCGCGGTAGTCGGCGCCGGGGCCCGCCTCGCCCCGGCCCGCCGCGGCCAGCACGGCACGTACCGCCACGTCCGCCTGGTACATCGCCACGTGGGTGAAGGCGCCCTCGCCGACCAGGTCCCCCAGGGCCCAGACGCCGGGTGCCGCGCGCAGGTGCGCGTCCACCTGCACCCGGCGGGCCTCCGCTTCCAGGCCCAGCGCCGCGCGGTCCAGCGCGTCCAGCCGCGGCCGCCGTCCCGTCGCCACCAGCAGCTTCTCCGCGGACACCTCCTCGCCGCCGTCCAGGGTGAGGACGAAGGCGCCGTCCGCGTACCGTGCCGCACGGGCGCGCGCCCCGGTCAGCACCGTCAGCCCCTCCCGGCGCAGGACCTCCAGCAGCAGGTCGCCGGCTTCCGGTTCCTCCGCGGAGACCACCCGCTCGGACGCCTCGACCAGGGTCACCCGGGTGCCGAAGCGGGCGTAGGACTGGGCCAGCTCCACCCCCACCGCGCCGCCGCCGAGCACCAGCAGCGACTCCGGGGCCTCCACCGCGGAGACCGCCTCCCGGTTCGTCCAGTACGGCACCTGGTCGAGGCCGGGCACCGGCGGCGCCGCTGGGGCGCTGCCGGTCGCCAGGACGACGCCGACCCGCGCGGCGAACGTCTCCGCCCCGGCGGCGGCATCCACCTCGACCCGGCCCTGTCCGGTGAACCTGCCGCGGCCGCGCACGAAGCGGCCGCCCTTGGCGGTGAACCGCTCGACGGCCGCCGCGTCGTCCCAGTCGGCCGTCGCCTCGTCCCGGATCCGGGCATGGACGCGGGTGAAGTCCGGCTCCACCCGCGCCGTGCCCGCCATCCCGGGCACCCGCCGCGCCTCGGCGAGCAGATCGCCGGCCCGCACCATCATCTTGCTGGGCACACACGCCCAGTACGGGCACTCGCCGCCCAGCAGCTCCGCCTCGACGCCCACCACGTCGAGGCCGGCCTCGGCCAGCCGCCCCGCGACCTCCTCGCCGCCCGGTCCCATCCCCAGCACGACGACATCGCATTCCCGCGCCATACCCCGGACTCCTCCGCTCGTCGGCCCGGCCGGGCGCCGCTGCCCGCCGCCCGGCCGGTGCCGGGCCTCCGGCGAGCATAAGAGCCCAGGCGCCGGCGGGCACTCCGGGCGCGCTCCCGCACCGGAGGCCGGACCGCCTTCGGACACCGGTCCGCTCCAGGGCCGCGCCTTCGCCTTCCGCACGGTCCGCGCTTCTCGCACGGTCCAGGTCTCCCGCGCGGTCCGTTCCTTCCCCCGGGCCCGGTTCACTCCCAGGGACCGGCGGCGCACTCCACCTCGCACACCAGCCAGCCGAATCCGCCGAGCCCCCCAGGGTCCAGCAGCTCCGCGGCCGCACCGGCCGCACCGAGCGCCCGCACATAGGCCGCGGGGTCGCCGGAGGCCAGGGACAGCGGCGGGCGCCGCCCGGTCACTCCCAGCGCCCGCAGTGCCGCCCGCTGGGTCAGCAGCGTGCTGCTGCCCGGCGCGGCGGCGGCCACCGCGTCCAGGGCGACATGGGAGGTCAGATCGCAGGACCCGTCCGGCACCGGCCGGCAGTCCTGCCCGGCGCGGAAGCCGGTCAGGGTGCCGAAGGGCGGCCGGTCGGAGCGCCGGTGCCCGTAGTCGACGGCGACGGCGGCACCCCGGTGCAGCGCGCTCACCGCGCGCGCCCACGCGGTGTCCCGCGGATGCCCGATCTCGGCCCGCGCGCCGTCCCCCGCGGGCGGCCACCAGTGGGCCAGCCAGTCCGCGTCCGCGCCGGACACCGGGGGGCCGGGCCGCTCGGTGCCGTCCGGCTCCACCAGCACCAGCCGCGCGGTACCCGCCGCGTCGTACTCGGCGACGTCCACGGGGACGTTGTCCAGCCACTCGTTGGCGAACAGCAGCCCCGTGCTCGTCCCCGGCTCCGGAAGCTCCCGCTGCCAGCCGATCGCCGGGTCCAGCGACGCGGGCCGGGCCCGCCGCTCGACGGCGACCGGGCGCAGCCGGGCCGCCACCTCGCCACCGGCCGCCTCCCGGGTCCGCAGCGCCGCCAGCACCCCGGTCAGCAGTTCGCCCTCGCCCGCCCCGACGTCCACCAGATCCAGCGGCTCGGGGTGCCCCAGGGCCTCGTCCACCCGCAGCAGGAGGCGCGCCACGGCGTCGGCGAACAGCGGCGAGGCGTGCACCGAGGTGCGGAAATGCGCCGCCGGGACCTGGCGGACGTAGAAGCCGTCCGGCCCGTAGAGCGCGTGTTCGGTGGCCGTGCGCCACCCGGGCGGCTCGTTGTGCACGGCCTCACCCTAGGGCCGCCGCGGAGGCCGTGCCGACTCGCGGATCCGGATGCCGGCACGGCACCGGACCCAGGCGGCGGCCGATGACCGGGGCCGATGACCGGGGCCGATGACCGGGGCCGATGACCGGGGCCGATGACCGGTGGCCGGCGTCCGGTGGCCGGGGCGCGGACGACCGGCCCGGGCCGGTCTCACCGCTGGTGCGGACCCCCGCCCTCCACCTTGCGGAGTAGGCGGGCGGCCAGGGATCGGCCGTCCGGCTGACCTCCACACGTGCCTGCCCTGCATACGCTTAGTTACGTGAATCGGCTCTACGACTTCATCCGCAGGCACCCCACCTGGGTGGACAGCCTCTGGGCTGTGTTCCTGCTGATGCTGTCGTCGCTGTGGATCGTCGCGAGCGTGTCCACACCCCCGGGCCCGGACGCCTCCGACCCGCTGCCGCGGGGGACGGGCCAACTGATCGCCATCGTCCCGATCTCGCTCGCGCTGAGCATGGTGGTGGCGCTGCGGCGGCGGGCGCCGGAGAAGATGCTGCTGCTGGCGACGGGCGCCGGAGTCGCGCAGGTGATCGCCGACGTGGGCCCGTTCCCCGGCAACTTCGCCTTCCTCGTCATCCTCTTCACCGTCGCCTCCCGGCACACCCGCTGGGCCTCCCGCTGGGCACTGGCCGGGGCGCTGCTGGCCCCCACCATCGACACGCTGCGCTGGCCCAGCTCGCCGCACAATCCGACCGCCGACGTCTTCGGCACCCTCTTCATGACCCTGGCGTTCGTGTTGGCCTGGGTGCTCGGCGACTCGCTGCGCACCCGCCGCGCCTACTACCTGGAGCTGGAGCAGCGCGCCAAGCGGCTGGAGAAGGAGCGCGAGGCCCAGGCCAAGGTCGCCGTCGCCGCGGAGCGCGCCCGGATAGCCCGCGAACTGCACGACGTGGTGGCGCACAACGTCTCGGTGATGGTCGTCCAGGCCGACGGCGCCTCCTATGTGCTGGACGCCTCGCCCGATCAGACGCGGATGGCGCTGGAGACCATCTCCGGGACCGGCCGCCAGGCCCTCGCCGAGATGCGCCGGCTGCTGGGCGTGCTGCGCAGCGGCGACACCGCGAAGCGGGACGGGGACGCGTATGTGCCGCAGCCCGGCGTCGAGCAGATCGCCGACCTCGTCGAGCAGGTGCGCGGCGCCGGTCTGACGGTCGACTTCCGGGTGGAGGGCGACCCGCATCCCCTGCCCAGCAGCGTCGAGCTGACCGCATACCGCATCGTGCAGGAGGCGCTGACCAACACCCGCAAGCACGGCGGTCCGCACGTGGGCGCTACCGTGCAGCTCTGCTACCGGGACGACGAACTGTCCGTGCTCGCCGAGGACGACGGCCGCGGCGCCCAGCGTGAGCTGTACCAGGACGGCGGTGCCGACGGCCTCGGACACGGGCTGATCGGGATGCGCGAACGGGTCGGCATGGTGGGAGGCGCGCTGGAGGCCGGGCCGCGCTCCGGAGGCGGGTTCCGCATCCGCGCCGCCCTCCCCCTCAAGGGCGCGGACTGAGGCCGCCCGTCGATTCCCCGCCGTCCCCGTCCCCGTCCTTTCCGCCGAACCCACCCTTCCACCGTTCCCACCCGCCCCGCCGCACCCGCCGATCCGCTGCCCGAGCCGAGAAGAACCCGAGGACCTGCCATGACCATCCGCGTGATGCTCGTCGACGACCAGGCGCTGCTGCGCACCGGATTCCGCATGGTGCTGACCGCGCAGCAGGACATGGAGGTCGTGGCGGAGGCGAGCGACGGTGCCGAGGCGCTGGCCGTGCTGCGGGAGCAGCCGGTGGACGTGGTGCTGATGGACGTGCGGATGCCCGGCGTCGACGGCGTGGAGGCCACCCGCCGGATCTGCGAGGGCGGCGAGGGCGGGCCGGGCGACCCCAGGGTGCTGATACTGACCACCTTCGACCTGGACGAGTACGCCTTCTCCGCGCTCAAGGCCGGGGCCAGCGGCTTCATGCTCAAGGACGTGCCGCCCGGCGACCTGCTGGCCGCGATCCGGGCCGTGCGCAGCGGGGACGCGGTCGTCGCCCCCAGCACCACCCGGCGGCTGATCGACCGCTTCTCCTCCGTGCTGCCGGCCTCGTCCTCGGAGCCGGTCGCCAAGGAGCTGCGCCGCATCACCGACCGCGAGCGCGAGGTCCTGACCCTGATCGCGCAGGGGCTGTCCAACAGCGAGATCGCCGCCCGGCTGGTGCTGTCCGAGGCCACGGTCAAGACGCACGTGGGCCGCATCCTGGCCAAGCTGGAGCTGCGGGACCGGGTGCAGGCGGTGGTGCTGGCGTACGAGACGGGCCTGGTGCGCGCCGGGAGCCAGTGAGGCGCCCGGCGGGGGCACCGCCGGGCGCGGTCAGCGCAGCACCGTCTCCAGGAAGTCGCTGCCCAGCCGTCCCACCACCTTCAGCTCCAGTTGGTACTGGACGTACCGCCCGCGCCGCCGCGCGGTGATCAGACCGGCCTTCTTCAGCACGGTCAGGTGCCGGGAGATCTCCGGGGAGCTGACCGAGTGGTGGTCGGCCAGCTCGCCGGTGGTGTAGGGGCCGCGCGCCAGGCTCCGGCACAGCTGCATCCGCATGGGGTGCGCCAGCGCTTCCATCCGCAGTTTGAACTGCTCGACCGACAGCGGCCCGGACAGCTCCCGCGACGCCAGCGGATAGTGCACGACGGGCCGCCAGCCGTGCCGGTACAGCACCATCAGATGCGGCCACTGGTGGACGGACGGGACGAAGGTCACCCCGGGGCCCACCGCCGGGTCGACGGCCGTGGTGCGCCCGCTGACGAGCTTGTCCACGGCGATGACTGAACCCCGCTCGTCGGTCGACAGCGCCGCGGAGACGGCCTCCAGGGTCGCCGCCAGCCCCCGGCGGCGCAGCAGTTCCGTCTTCTGCCGCGCGTCCGCCGCGAGCTGGCCGCCGACCCGGTTCCAGGTGTCGGCGAAGAACGCCCGCTCGCAGTCCTCGAACAGGCGCCGCACCCAGGCCCGCACGGCGGGCGGATCCTCCAGCAGCCGCTCGGTGAACCGGCGCTGCTGCGGCCCCCGTGCGGCGGCCAGCTCCACCGCCCGGGTGCGCAGTGCCGCGTCCGACAGCGCCGAGAGCCCGGCGGCGGCCGCGTAGTCGGCGCCGCAGGTGAACTCCAGCGCGGCGGTGACGAACTGCTCGTCGTCCAGTTTGTCCACCACGTCCAGGTCCTCGGCGAGCGTCGCGCCGGGCCGGGCGGCGGCGTCGCCCAGCCCGGCGAAGCCCATCAGCAGGTCGGAGAACGTCGTACGCCACAGGAAGTCCGCCTCGCACAGCCGGTCGGCGAGCTCCGGCGGGAGGGCGGCGTTCACGGCGGTCGCCCAGTTGTGCGCCCGGGGATGGTGCCCGGGCTCGGCGAGGGTGTGCAGCGCGGCGCCCAGCTCCGCCAGCGGGGAGGGGGCGAAGACGATGCGCTCCAGCGGCAGCCCGGCGATGTCGATGGTGACGCTCATGCCCCCATGGTGCCTTCCCGGCCGGACACCGCCCCTGCCGGAACCCGGCTTTCCGCTGCGGCTTCTTCCCCGATTGACCAGGGTCGTCAATCCACGCCGGGCCGATTGACGGCCCCGGTCAACCCGCGTGCTCCGGTACCGGAAGCGCCGCACCGTGGTGCGCATGGCACTCATGGACCAGTACGCGTTGGACATCTGGCGGCTCGGCTCGCACGGTCAGGCACCGCCCCCGGCACCCGGCAGCCACGAGGCGAAGCTCCTGCGGGCCTGGTGGGTGGCCCGCCGGGAGGCCGGGCAGGAGTTCGGGTCCGGCGGCGGCACCGCGGACCGGGACGCGGCGCCCTCCGCCGGCCCGCGCGCGGACCGGGACGGGACACGGCAGCGGGCCTCCCGGACCGCACCCCGGCCCCTCCGGCGCCGGGCACGGAGGGCTTAGCATGGCGTGGTCTCGTCCGGTACCGGCCACTGAGCGGACCGGAACGCATACGGAAGGCCGCTTTCGTGAACGCACACCACTCCCCGCCCCCGGACGGCACCGGGGACGCCTCCCGGCCCGGCGCCGGGGGCAGGCCCGAGCCCGCCGCCCCGGCCCGCGCCGAGGACCGCCCGGCGCGGCTGTCCGTGGGCGTCGTCGGCGCCGGACGGGTCGGCCCGGCGCTGGCCGCAGCCCTCCGGCTGGCCGGGCACCGCCCCGTCGCGGCCTCCGGGGTCTCGGACGCGTCCCGCGGCCGGGCGGCCGAACTGCTGCCCGGTGTGCCGCTGGTGGACCCGGCCGAGGTGCTGGCCCGCTCCGAGCTGGTCCTGCTGACCGTGCCCGACGACGCGCTGCCGGACCTGGTGTCCGGCCTGGCGCGGACCGGCGCCGTGCGCCCCGGCCAACTGGTTGCGCACACCTCCGGCCGGTTCGGCATCTCGGTGCTGGAGCCCGCGCTGCGGGCCGGGGCGCTGCCCCTCGCGCTGCACCCGGTGATGACGTTCACCGGCACGGCCGTGGACGTGCAGCGGCTGGCCGGATGCGCGTTCGGAGTGACCGCGCCGCAGGAGCTGCGGCTGGCGGCCGAGGCCCTCGTCATCGAGATGGGCGGCGAGCCGGAGTGGGTCGCCGAAGAAGCCCGCCCGCTGTACCACGCGGCCCTCGCCATCGGCGCCAACCATCTGGTCACGCTGGTCAACCAGTCGATGGACCTGCTGCGCGCCACCGGGGTGCAGGCCCCCGACAGGATGCTGGGCCCGCTGCTGGGCGCCGCCCTGGACAACGCGCTGCGCTCCGGTGACGCCGCGCTGACCGGCCCGGTGGCCCGCGGCGACGCGGGCACCGTCGCGGCGCACGTCGAGGAGCTGGCCCGCAGCGCACCGGAGACGGTGGCCGGATATCTGGCGATGGCGCGCGCGACCGCCGACCGGGCCCTGGCGCACGGCCTGCTGCGGCCCGAGCCCGCCGAGGCGCTGCTGGACGTGCTGGCGGCGGCGGGCGCACCCGGCGGCGGCCCCCCGGACGACGGCTCGTCCGGCGGTGCCGGACCGGCCGGCGGCGCCCCGCAGGCGCCGGGCGAAGACCCGGGCGACGGCCGGGACGACGACGGGGAAGCGGACCGGGGAGACGGCCGGGACGGGGAGGCGGGCGCATGACGCCGCGCGTCATCGGTACGGCTGCCGAACTGCGCGCCCTGGCGCGCGCGGGCGACCGGGCCGTCGTCATGACCATGGGCGCGCTGCACGAGGGCCACGCCGCGCTGGTGCGCGCGGCCCGGGACCGGGTGGGTCCGCGGGGCCAGGTCGTCGTGACGGTCTTCGTCAACCCGCTCCAGTTCGGCGCCGGTGAGGACTTGGAGCGCTACCCGCGCACCCTGGAGGCCGATCTGGAGGTCGCCGGGAAGGAGGGCGCGGACGTGGTCTTCGCCCCGTCCGCGGCCGAGGTCTACCCGGGCGGCGAGCCGCAGGTGCGGATCTCCGCGGGGCCGATGGGCGACGTGCTGGAGGGCGCCTTCCGGCCCGGGCACTTCGACGGGATGCTCACCGTCGTCGCCAAGCTGCTCCATCTGACGGCACCCGATGCGGCCTTCTTCGGGCAGAAGGACGCCCAGCAGCTCGCCCTCGTCCGCCGGATG
This sequence comes from Streptomyces sp. NPDC007025, assembly GCF_042869455.1. Lineage (NCBI taxonomy): Bacteria > Bacillati > Actinomycetota > Actinomycetes > Kitasatosporales > Streptomycetaceae > Streptomyces > Streptomyces sp. NPDC007025. Next base: position 329,108 of record NZ_JBIAFT010000008.1, read on the forward strand.
GTGCGGGATCTCAACTTCCCGGTGGAGATCGTCGCGGTTCCCACGGTCCGCGAGCACGACGGTCTCGCCCTCTCCAGCCGCAACCGGTTCCTGAGCGACGCGGAGCGCGCCAGCGGCCTCGCCCTCTCCCGTGCCCTGCGCGCCGGTGAGCAGGCCGCGCCGCAGGGCCCGGCAGCAGCCCTGCGCGCCGCACAGCAGGTGCTGGAGCCGGCCGCCTCGCAGGGCCTGGAGGTGGACTACGTCGCGCTGATCGACCCCGAGGGGTTCGCCGAGATCACCGACCAGGCACGGCAGGGCGACGCCGTGCTCGCCGTCGCCGCCCGCGTGGGCACCACCCGGCTGATCGACAACGCCCCCCTGCACTTCGGCCACGCGTACCCCGGCCACTCGAAGTCCGGCCACTCGAACCTCGGAGAAGCCCGATGACCGCCCACAGCCGGTACCCCGAAGCCGTCGGACCCGGCATAGCCGGCACCGCGCTGCCCGCGCCCGACCCGGGCTGGACCCTCGACGCCGATGTGGTCGTCGTCGGCTCCGGGGTCGCCGGGCTGACGGCAGCGCTGCGCTGCGCGGCGGGCGGCGGCCGTACCGTCATCGTCACCAAGGCCCGGCTGAACGCCGGATCGACCCGCTGGGCCCAGGGCGGCGTCGCCGCCGCGCTGGGCGAGGGCGACAGCCCGGAGCAGCACCTGGACGACACCCTGGAGGCAGGTGCCGGACTGTGCGACGAGAGCGCGGTGCGCACCCTGGTCACCGAGGGTCCCGCGGCCGTACGGCGGCTCATCGCGGCAGGTGCCGATTTCGACCTCTCCTCCGACACCGGTGAGATCGCGCTGACCCGCGAGGGCGGCCACCACCGCAACCGCATCGCGCACGCGGGCGGCGACGCGACAGGCGCCGAGATCTCCCGCGCACTGGTCGAGGCCGTACGCGGACAGGGCATCCGCACCGTCGAGAACGCCCTCGTCCTCGACCTGCTCAAAGACGCCGACGGGCACACCGCGGGCGTCACCCTGCACGTGATGGGCGAGGGGCAGCACGACGGCGTCGGCGCCGTCCGCGCCCCCGCTGTCGTACTGGCCACCGGCGGCATGGGCCAGGTCTTCGCCGCGACCACCAACCCGGCCGTCTCCACCGGCGACGGCGTCGCCCTCGCACTGCGCGCCGGCGCGGAGGTCTCCGACCTGGAGTTCGTGCAGTTCCATCCGACGGTGCTCTACCTCGGCCCGGACGCCGAGGGGCAGCAGCCGCTCATCTCCGAGGCCGTGCGCGGCGAGGGAGCCCATCTGGTGGACGCCGACGGGGTCCGCTTCATGCAGGGCGCCCACCCCCTCGCCGAGCTGGCGCCGCGCGACATCGTCGCCAAGGGCATCATGCGGCACGCCGCGCAGCAGGGCACCGACCACATGTATCTGGACGCCCGGCACTTCGGCGCCGCCATGTGGGAGACCCGCTTCCCCACCATCCTGGCCGCCTGCCGGGCGCACGGCATCGACCCGGTGACGCAGCTTGTCCCGGTCGCCCCGGCCGCCCACTTCGCCAGCGGCGGCATCCGCACCGATCTGACCGGCCGCACCACGGTCCCCGGCCTCTACGCCTGCGGCGAAGCCGCCTGCACCGGCGTCCACGGAGCCAACCGTCTGGGTTCCAACAGCCTGCTGGAGGGCCTGGTGTTCGCGGAGCGGATCGCCCAGGCCGTGCTCGACCCGGTCGACCCGGCCGCGGGTCCGGGCGCCGGGTCCGCGGCGCCCGCCGGACCCGCGGACAGCGCCGGTTCGGCGCGGGCGGCGTTGCTTCCCGCCTCCGCGCGGACCCGCGTCCAGCGCGTCATGAGCGAGGGCGCCGGAGTGCTCCGGTCCGGCGCCTCCCTGGCGGGCGCCGCGGAGCAGCTCGCGGCCCTCTCCGGTGCGGCGGCCGGGAAGCGTCCCGAGCCGGGCGTGGACACCTGGGAGACGACCAACCTCCACCTGGTCGCGCAGGTCCTGGTGGCAGCGGCCCTCCGCCGCGAGGAGACCCGAGGCTGCCACTGGCGTGAGGACTTCCCGGACCGCGACGACGAGGCGTGGTCCCGCCACCTCGTCGTGAGCCTCGGCACCGGCCGCGGAGGCGCGGCACAGCCCGACAGTCCCGAAGGCGCGGCACAGCCCGACAGTCCCCAAGGCGCGGCACGGCCCGACGCCCGCTTCACTCTCCGTACCACCCGGACGACCGTCTTCCCGCCGGTTGTCGCCCTGCCCAAGGAGCAACAGTGACCGACGACCTCCCCCTCCTCCAGATCGGCCGGGGCCCCTCGGCGCCGTCCGAGGGCGGTGGCTGCGGCGACGGCTGCGGCTGCTCGGCCGAGCCGGGCCCGGACGGGCTCGACCCACTGGAGTGCGGCCTGGACCCCGATCTGGCGCAGCTGCTGAGCGACTCCGGCCTGGACCCCGTGCACGTCGAGGACATCGCCCACCTGGCGGTCGAGGAGGACCTCGACCGCGGTGTGGACGTCACCAGCGTCGCCACCATCCCGGAGGAGGCCGTCGCCACGGGCGACTTCACGGCCCGGGAGGCGGGCACCGTCGCCGGGCTCCGGGTCGCCGAGGCGGTCCTCTCGGTGGTGTGCACCGACGAGTTCGAGGTGGAGCGGCACGCGCTGGACGGGGACCGGGTGGTGGCCGGGCAGCGGCTGCTGACGGTCCGCACCCGCACCCGCGACCTGCTCACCGCGGAGCGCAGCGCCCTCAACCTGCTGTGCCGGCTCTCCGGGATCGCGACCGCGACCCGCGCCTGGGCGGACGCGCTGGAGGGCACCGGGGCGCGGGTGCGCGACACCCGCAAGACCACGCCGGGGCTGCGCGCTCTGGAGAAGTTCGCGGTGCGCTGCGGCGGCGGGGTCAACCACCGGATGTCGCTGTCCGACGCGGCGTTGATCAAGGACAACCATGTGATCGCCGCGGGCGGGGTGGCCGAGGCGTTCGCGCGGGTGCGCGCTGAGTTCCCGGACATCCCCATCGAGGTGGAGGTCGACAGCCTCGACCAGATCCCGCCGGTGCTCGACCAGGGGGCCGATCTGCTGCTGCTGGACAACTTCACCCCGGGGACGACCGCCGAGGCGGTCACCCTGGTGGCGGGCCGGGCGCGGCTGGAGTCCTCCGGGCGGCTGACGCTCGCCAACGCCGCCGAGTACGCGGCCACCGGTGTCGACTACCTCGCGGTGGGGGCGCTCACCCACTCCGCGCCGGTGCTCGACATCGGCCTGGACCTGCGGGAGGAACAGCGCTGATGCTGCTCACCATCGACGTGGGCAACACCCACACCGTGCTGGGCCTGTTCGACGGCGAGGAGATCGTCGAGCACTGGCGGATCTCGACGGAGGCGCGCCGCACGGCGGACGAGCTGGCCGTGCTGCTGAACGGGCTGATGGGGATGCACCCGCTGCTCGGCGAGGAGCTGGGCGACAACATCGAGGGCATCGCCATCTGCTCGACCGTCCCCTCCGTGCTGCACGAGCTGCGCGAGGTGACCCGGCGCTACTACGGGGACATCCCGGCGGTGCTGGTGGAGCCCGGGGTCAAGACCGGCGTGCCGATCCTGATGGACAACCCGAAGGAGGTCGGGGCCGACCGGATCATCAACGCGCTGGGGGCGGTCGAGCTGTACGGCGGTCCGTGCGTGGTGGTCGACTTCGGCACGGCCACCACGTTCGACGCGGTCTCGGCGCGCGGCGAGTACGTCGGCGGCGTCATCGCACCCGGTATCGAGATCTCGGTGGACGCGCTGGGCATGCGGGGTGCGCAGCTCCGCAAGATCGAGATCGCCCGGCCGCGCAGCGTGATCGGCAAGAACACCGTCGAGGCGATGCAGGCGGGCATCGTCTACGGCTTCGCGGGCCAGGTGGACGGGGTCGTCAACCGGATGGCGGCGGAGCTGGCGGACGATCCGCAGGATGTCACCGTCATCGCGACCGGCGGGCTCGCCCCGATGGTGCTGGGCGAGTCGACGGTGATCGACGAGCACGAGCCCTGGCTGACGCTGATCGGCCTCCGGCTGGTGTACGAGCGCAACGTCGAACGGGGCTGAACGCGGGGCCGTGCGTCGGGGGACGGTGCCCGCGGGGTCCGCTCGGCGGGATGGGCGGTGCCCGCGGTCCGCGTGGCGGGCGGTCCGGGTCGCCACGCCGTAAATCAGGCAATACGTACATTTATCCCGCATCTCTTCTATCGTCGCCGCATGCCCACGCCATACGGTTCCCGAGGCGGCGTGGCGTTCGGCCCGCACGAGCTGCGTGTGCTCGGCGGCGCTCTCGCCATCGCCCTCCAGTCCGACCCCGCGCCCGAGCGGGTCCAGGAGTATCTGCGGCTCGTCCGGGCCGTGGACGAGGCGATCGGTGAGGGCGCCCGGCTGCGCTCCTTCGTGCGTGCTGACCTCGCCCGCCACCGCGCGGCGCTGCCGGGTGCCGCGGCCGGCTATCTGGAGCAGTTCGAGGACGCCCTCGCCGCCGGGTACCTCCCCGCTCCCGCCGACCTCGCCGCGCTCCGCGGGCTGTGCGCCCAGCCCGTGGGCCCGAGCGAGGCCGCCCGCCGCGCGGGCCTGCTGCGGCGCGCCGAGGAGGCCCGGGTGCCCCGGCTGCCCCGGCCCAACGACGGCCGTCAGGCGCCCCGCGTACCCGCCGTGCGGGCCGGCGAGCAGGAGGACGGCGACGGGCCGGAACCGGCGCCCCGGCGCCCCGGGAAGCCCTCGCCCGCTCCGGCCGAGCCCGCTCCGGCCGAGCGCCCCGCCACCCCCTCGCGGCCCGTGCCCACCCCCGCCGAGGTCTTTCCTCCCCGGCGCCGCCGGACCCAGCCCGAGCCCCCGGAGGAGCCGTCCGCGGAGCCGGACGCGGAGCCGGGCACCGAACAGCGGGCCGCCGGGGGCCGCCCGCCGATGGCCCTGCTGCCGCCGCGTGCCGTCCCTGTGTGACGCGGTACGCGCTCCGGCGGTCACGCGCCGCCGGGGCTCGACCGCGTCCGGGGCCCCGTGCCGCCCCGCCCCGCCGATCCGCCCTGCCGGTCCTGCCGCGGGGGGCGGCGTTACCCTGGGGACTCCGTTCACCGAGGAGGCCCTGGCATGGACTACGTCGCCGCACTGACCCCGCCGCTCGTGATGGCGGTGGCCTTCACGGCGCTCATCGTGACGATCGTCCGGACCCAGGGCGGTGCGAACAAGGCCAAGGAGGACGGCATCGTGGACGCCGCCGCGCGCGCCGATGGCGCCGGGCAGCAGCGCCGGAGCTGAGCCCCGGGGCCCCTCGCGCCGGACTCCGCACTCCGGTGCACCCCGCCCACTGTCCGGGTAATTTCCTCGATTCGGACATTTTCCACTATTGTTCTTCTGTGCCGAGGCCATTGGGAGAGCTGGAAGACGCCGTGATGACCCGGGTGTGGCGCTGGAACCGCCCGGTCACCGTGCGGGAAGTCCTCGAAGATCTCCAGAAGGAACGCACCGTCGCGTACACGACGGTGATGACCGTAATGGACAACCTGCGCCAGAAGGGCTGGCTCCGCAGGGATCAAGAAGGCCGCGCCTATCGTTATGCAGCCGTCTCCACCCGGGCCGCATACTCGGCCGCTCTCATGCATGAGGCGTGGTCGGCGAGTGACAACCCCGCCGCCGCTCTTGTCGACTTCTTCGGGATGATGTCCCCGGAACAGGCCGAGGTGTTGCGGACCGCCTTGCGAGTCGCACATCTGAACGGTGTCCATCTCGATCCCCCCGCTGCGGACGGCGAGACCGAGGGTCGATAGCGTCCGTTCATGACAGAACGCGCACCGCTATCCGAGATCACCATCCGCAGGGCCCGCACGGCCGATGTCCCGGCGGTGCGCCAGCTGCTCGACGCCTACTCGCGCGACCGCATCCTGCTCGACAAAGCCACCGTGACCCTTTACGAGGACATCCAGGAGTTCTGGGTGGCGGAACGGGACGCGGATGCGGAAGTCGTGGGCTGCGGCGCGCTGCACGTCATGTGGGAAGACCTGGCGGAGGTCCGGACCCTGGCCGTGGACCGTTCCCGGCGTGGAACCGGCGTCGGGCATCTGCTGCTGGAGAAGCTCCTGCGCACCGCCCGCTGGATCGGGGTGCGCCGCATTTTCTGCCTCACCTTCGAAGTCGAGTTCTTCGCCAAGCACGGCTTCACGGAGATCGGCGAGACCCCGGTGGACGGGGATGTCTACAGCGAGCTGCTGCGTTCCCCCGACGAGGGAGTGGCCGAGTTCCTCGGTCTCGAACGGGTGAAGCCCAACACCCTGGGCAACAGCCGGATGCTGCTGCATCTGTGATCCGGGGGCGAAGGCCCGTCACTATGTCCGAAAGATCCCGCCAATCCCAGCGGAGCCGGCGGTCAAACTCGGCACAGGGTTTGTGTTTCCCAGGGAAAAGCGGTTTGCTTTCCACGTCGGTATCTGTAATCCGTTATCCAGGACGAATGGGAGTAGCAGGTGGCACAGAAGGTTCAGGTTCTTCTTGTCGACGACCTCGAGGGCGGCGAGGCGGACGAGACGGTGACGTTCGCGCTGGACGGTAAGTCCTACGAGATCGACCTCACGACCGCTAATGCGGACAAGCTCCGATCCGCTCTGGAGCCCTATCTGAAGGGCGGCCGGCGTACCGGTGGCCGTTCCTCGCGCGGAAAGGGGAGCCGCTCGGGATCGGGTTCCAGCAACAGCCAGGACACCGCGAAGATCCGCGCGTGGGCCAAGGAGCAGGGTTACGAGGTCAATGACCGCGGGCGTGTTCCGGCCAGTATTCGCGAGGCGTACGAGAAGGCCAACGGCTGAGGCGTTCCGGCTCACGGGCCGACCCTGACCCCGATGGCCGTCCCGGTTCGGGAGGCCCCCTCGCGGCGGCCTCCCCAGGGGCCGGCCGACCCCTGGTCGGCGGGTCCCGTCGCGCACCGGACCCGTCACGCGCTGCTGTGCCGCGTCACCCGGTGTGTCCGCTCCTACGGGGTGCGCGGAAGGTGTCCACGGAAAGGGCACCCGTCTGTTCGCCCTCAGCGGATGCGGGGTGCCGTATCCGGCGGAAGCCGCATGGATTGTCACACCGAGCGGGTAAGAAGGCTCTGACAGCCAGGAAGCCCCAGGTGGCGGCGGCGGATCGGGGGTGCTGAGTGACAGGTGCCACCGCACGGCCGGGGGGCCGGTGCGGAGGTGTTCGCCTTCGGCGTAGTGGATCCAGGTGAATACGCCTGGCCTGCGGGAACATCGTCTCGCACCATCGGGTTGGAACTGGTGTCGGCTGTCCGGGCAGGAGGCGCATGATCGACCGGGTCGACCGGGCCGCAGTCGGCAGTTGGAATGAGCGGTCCCCCGTTGCGGGACTAAGCTGCGGAAGGACAGCGAGGGGAGCGTCCCCTCACTGCCTGACCGCTCTGAGGAGCGATTAACGATGTTCGAGAGGTTCACCGACCGCGCGCGGCGGGTTGTCGTCCTGGCTCAGGAAGAAGCCCGGATGCTCAACCACAACTACATCGGCACCGAGCACATCCTTCTGGGCCTGATCCACGAGGGTGAGGGTGTCGCCGCTAAGGCACTGGAGAGCCTCGGGATCTCGCTTGAGGCTGTCCGCCAGCAGGTGGAGGAGATCATCGGGCAGGGCCAGCAGGCGCCGTCCGGCCACATCCCCTTCACTCCTCGTGCCAAGAAGGTGCTGGAGCTGTCGCTCCGCGAAGCCCTTCAGCTCGGCCACAACTACATCGGTACCGAGCACATCCTGCTGGGGCTGATCCGCGAGGGCGAGGGCGTCGCCGCCCAGGTCCTCGTCAAGCTGGGCGCCGACCTGAACAGGGTGCGCCAGCAGGTGATCCAGCTCCTGTCCGGTTACTCCGGTGGCAAGGAAGCCGCCACGGCCGGCGGACCCGCCGAGGGCACGCCGTCCACCTCGCTGGTGCTGGACCAGTTCGGCCGCAATCTCACGCAGGCCGCCCGCGAGTCCAAGCTCGACCCGGTCATCGGGCGCGAGAAGGAGATCGAGCGGGTCATGCAGGTCCTGTCCCGCCGTACGAAGAACAACCCCGTGCTCATCGGTGAGCCCGGCGTCGGCAAGACCGCCGTCGTCGAGGGGCTGGCGCAGGCCATCGTCAAGGGTGAGGTGCCCGAGACCCTCAAGGACAAGCACCTCTACACCCTCGACCTGGGCGCGCTGGTCGCCGGCTCCCGCTACCGGGGCGACTTCGAGGAGCGCCTGAAGAAGGTGCTCAAGGAGATCCGTACGCGCGGCGACATCATCCTGTTCATCGACGAGCTGCACACCCTGGTCGGCGCGGGCGCCGCCGAGGGCGCCATCGACGCGGCGAGCATCCTCAAGCCGATGCTGGCCCGCGGCGAGCTGCAGACCATCGGTGCCACCACGCTGGACGAGTACCGCAAGTACCTGGAGAAGGACGCGGCCCTGGAGCGCCGCTTCCAGCCCATCCAGGTCGCGGAGCCGTCGCTGCCGCACACCATCGAGATCCTCAAGGGCCTGCGCGACCGGTACGAGGCGCACCACCGCGTCTCGATCACCGACGCAGCCCTGGTCGGCGCGGCCACCCTCGCCGACCGCTACATCTCGGACCGCTACCTGCCCGACAAGGCGATCGACCTGATCGACGAGGCGGGCTCCCGGATGCGCATCCGCCGGATGACCGCTCCGCCGGACCTGCGCGAGTTCGACGAGAAGATCGCGAACGTGCGCCGGGACAAGGAGTCCGCGATCGACTCGCAGGACTTCGAGAAGGCCGCCTCCCTCCGCGACACGGAGAAGCAGCTGCTGGCCGAGAAGGCCAAGCGGGAGAAGGAGTGGAAGGCCGGCGACATGGACGTCGTCGCCGAGGTGGACGAGGAGCTGATCGCCGAGGTCCTGGCCACGGCCACCGGCATCCCGGTCTTCAAGCTCACCGAGGAGGAGTCCAGCCGGCTCCTGCGCATGGAGGACGAGCTGCACAAGCGCGTCATCGGCCAGGAGGACGCCATCAAGGCGCTCTCCCAGGCGATCCGGCGCACCCGTGCGGGCCTGAAGGACCCCAAGCGCCCCGGTGGCTCGTTCATCTTCGCCGGTCCCTCCGGTGTGGGTAAGACGGAGCTGTCCAAGACGCTGGCCGAGTTCCTGTTCGGGGACGAGGAGGCGCTGATCTCCCTCGACATGTCGGAGTTCGGCGAGAAGCACACCGTCTCGCGGCTCTTCGGCTCCCCGCCCGGCTACGTCGGCTACGAGGAGGGCGGCCAGCTCACCGAGAAGGTGCGCCGCAAGCCGTTCTCCGTGGTCCTCTTCGACGAGGTCGAGAAGGCTCACCCGGACATCTTCAACTCGCTGCTGCAGATCCTGGAGGACGGTCGGCTGACCGACTCCCAGGGCCGGGTCGTGGACTTCAAGAACACGGTCATCATCATGACGACGAACCTCGGCACCCGGGACATCTCCAAGGGCTTCAACCTCGGCTTCACCGCCCAGGGCGACGTCCGCGCGGGATACGAGCGGATGAAGGCGAAGGTCAACGACGAGCTCAAGCAGCACTTCCGGCCGGAGTTCCTCAACCGTGTCGACGACACCGTCGTCTTCCACCAGCTCACACAGGACGACATCATCCGCATCGTCGACCTGATGATCTCGCAGGTGGACGAGCGGCTGAAGGACCGCGACATGGGCATCGAGCTGAGCACCGAGGCCAAGGAACTGCTCGCCGAGAAGGGCTACGACCCGGTGATGGGCGCCCGGCCGCTGCGCCGGACGATCCAGCGCCAGATCGAGGACATCCTGTCGGAGAAGATCCTCTTCGGCGAGCTGCGGCCCGGTCACATCGTGGTCGTGGACACCGAGGGCGAGGGCGAGGGCAAGACCTTCACCTTCCGGGGCGAGGAGAAGTCCGCGCTGCCGGACGCTCCGCCGGTGGAGTCCGCCGCGGGCGGCGGACCCAACCTCAGCAAGGAGGCGTGAGGGCCGCAGCGCCCGCACGCCGGATCATCCGAGTGGGGACCGACCCGTCCGGGGTCGGTCCCCACCGGTGTTTCCGGCCCGGTCCGGCCCGGTGCTCGGGCCGTCCGCCGGCGGGGTGCTCAGGGCCGCTCAGCGCCGTTCAGCCTCTCAGGACAGGATGCGGATTCCGTCCGGCACCCCGCTGACCCGGGGGAGCCGCGGATTGACGCGGAGAGTCGTCAGGTGCGGGAAGGCCGCGAGCCACCCCATCGGCACGCCCAGGTCGTAGGCGAGCCACAGATGGGTGAGCTGCTCGTGGGCGAGCCCCTCCAGCAGCTCGTCGGGGGTGAAGGGCCCGACGATCTGCACTCGCGCCCGCCCGCCCAGCTTCCGCAGCGCGGCCAGCTCGAAGCGGTCGGAGACCGGGAAGTACAGCCCTTCCGGGTCGAGGTGCGCGATGATCTCCTCGGCATACCGGTCGGTGTCGAAGTTCCGCCAGCCGCGGGCCAGCTCGGCGCGCAGCTCCAGCGAGGCCCGGTTCCGCAGTTGGGCGAGGTAGTGGATGGCCGCGTCGTCGTTGATCCGGGTGGTGGTCACGGCGAGCCGGTGCGCCTCCCGGTCGGGGACGGTGCCGGGGTCCGGCAGCATCTCCAGCACGATGGGCCCCACCCACCCCAGGCTGCGGGCGCCCTCCAGGGTGGTGGGCCGCACCATGTTGCGGGTCTCGCGGCGGATACGGGCGTGGGTCTCCGGGTCGAGCTCCGTCACATGCTCCAGGCAGGCGGCGGCCAGCAGCCGCCGCCTGTTGCGCTGCATGCCCTTGCGGCCGGGCGCCAGCAGCCCGCCCAGCAGCCGTGCGCACTCCGCGGGGCGGGAGTGCGCGACGGCCATCCGGATGACCTCCTCCCACTCGGTCTCGTGCGCGTGGTCGAGCAGCATCTCGAAGGCGCCCTGCTCGACGGACTCCTTGGCGGCGAGGTAGTCCTGCACGGTGCGGTGCACGAACTCGACCGAGTGGTCGGACTGTTCGCGCAGCAGCCCGGTGCGCAGCAGCAGGTGGTTGAAGATGTCCTCGGGCTGCCCCTGGCCGGAGGTGGAGGGGATGGCGGGGAGCTGCCGGGCGATCTCCTCCAGCGCCTCCGCCATGGTCAGTTCGGCCCGCCGGGCGACCAGCATCCGGTAGGCGAGCTTGCGCAGCAGCCGCTCGCGGGCACCGCGCCGCAGTTTCACGGCGTCGGCGTACAGGACGCGGCGCTCGGGGTCGCGGCGCTGCAGGAGCATCTCCATCGCGGCCTCGTACAGCTCCTTGCGCCCCTGCGGCAGCGAGCCGGACCGGTCCCGGTTGAGGGCGCAGATCAGCCCGCACATCAGCGGGTTGGTCGCCAGGCCGCGCAGTTCGCGGTAGAGCGGGATGGAGGAGAGGAGCTGGTCGCGGTAGTCGGCCAGCCGCTGGTGGTCCTTGCCCTCGTCGTCGGCGGCCGCGGTGTGCCAGGCGGTGATGAAGGCGGCCACCTGGTCGCGGCTCATGGGTGCCAGCGCCAGCTCGTCGAAGCCCTCGTCGGCCAGCCAGTTCGCCTCCACGGCCGAGGGGCGCGCGGTGACCAGGCAGAAGTTTCCCGAGTAGATCCGCATCAGACGGCGCAGCTGGTGCCGCAGCGCCGCCCGCTCGGACTCGGGTACCTCGTCGATGCCGTCGACCAGCAGCAGCCCCCGCTCCTCGGTGAGGACCCGGGCCACCCAGCCGTCGGGCGCCTCCTCGGCCAGCGGATGGCGCACGGCCCGCAGGAAGTCCTCCGGGGAGGGGAATCCCTCGCGGGCGAACCGGCGCACCGGCAGCACCAGTGGGATCCGGCCGCGCAGCGAGGCCAGTTCGGGCGGCAGCACGTCGCGGGCCGCGGAGACGGCCAGCCACTGCACGAGCGTCGTCTTGCCCGATCCGGCCACACCGCGCAGCAGCACCCGCTCGTGGCCGCCCAGCGCCCGGTCGGCGGGGAGCACCGGCTCGCCGCTGCCCCCGTCCTCCTCGCGCCGGTCCGGGTTGTCGAACTCGGCGCTGAGGCTGAGGTAGGTGGCGTCCAGCGACCAGTTGTCCGGGGTGTTGGGGTTGGGCAGATCGATGCCGTAGATGGTCACCCGGTTGTACTGCTCGGCAATGGAACGGGCGTAGCGGGTCTCGAACCCGGCGTCCACGGCGGAGGGCTCCGGTCGGCCCCGTACGGCCTCCACATCGTTCAGATCGATCAACTGGCGGATGCGGTGGGCGCGTTCCGGCATGCGGTCGGAGAGGACGGGGGAGCGGCGGATGAGGTGGTGCAGCAGATGCAGGCAGACGGTGACCAGGAGCCGGTCGTGGAACCAGGCCGCGTCCGTGGACAGTTCGCGGTCGGCGCCCGGGAGCGCGGAGCGCAGTTTGCGGGCGAAGTCCTGTGGGCCCAGCCGTACTGCCTGCTCATCGGTGGTGTCGAGCTCCCCGATGATCCACAGGGTGCGGGCGAGTATCGCGGCGACGGGTCCCTCGTCCAGGTGCGGCAGCCGGTGGGCGGGTGCGGCGAGGCCCACCAGTTCCCGGGCGAGCGAGAGCAGCGACTCGTAGGACAGCGGCGGGTTCTCGCCGCGGAAGGAGACGAGCCGCGCCAGCAGCTCCCCTTCGGACTGGGCCTGGTCGGGGGTGGACTCGACGGGGAGCAGGAGTTGGCTGACATGCGGATCGGCGACGGTCGAGGCGAGTCGGACGGCGGGGTCCATGGATGAGGGCTCCCTGACGGGGGCGGTGCGGGACGGGTGTGGGGTGAGGGGCGAGGTGGCGGATCCCGGATCGGCTTCTGGTGGTCGTCTGTTGACTGGTTGATGACCAGCGTAGGCCGTCCGTGTGGTGCCGGTCACCCTGCGTTCGCGTCAGGGTTGGGCCCGACCCTGCCGGGGGCCGGGGATGGTGGTGACCTCGATGTGCGAGGGGAGGTGGTGGGCGATCGCTGGGTTCTCGGGGCGGACCAGCGTCACCTCTTCGAGTCGGGAGAGTGCTGCCAGCGGTGCGAGGTCGAGGGACGCACGCGCCTGTGTCAGCTGAAGCCTGCGCAGGCTGGGGAAGCACTCGGGCAGCACGCCCAGGTCGAACGGGACATTGCTGAGCACCTGCATCTGTGTCACCTGCGGCAGCGGAGTCCGGCTCCAACTGATGTTGTCCAGGTGGTGCGGCTCGCAGGTGAGCTCTTCGAACCCGGGCAGCTCGGCGAGTTCGGACCAGTCCTCGGGCGGCAGTGGATGCGCGGTCATGAAGACGTTCAGCGCCTTGAGACTGCGGAGGCGGGATATCCCGGTGAACGTCTCCGCGTCCTCCGGGAGGAGCAGCGTGGTCAGTTCGGAGAGATGAGCGATATGGGAGACGCCCGGCCAAGGGGTGCTCTCCCGCAGACACAGCCGGCGGAGGCCGGTGAGTGCCTCGATCCCCTCCAGTCGCGCAAGCGTCTGCACGTCCCACAGGTACAGGACTTCCAAAGGCAGCGCGGCCAGCGGAGCGAGGTCCGCCACCGGGCATTCACGGAAGTGGAGCGTATGCAGGTGCGGGAAGGACTGGACGAAATCCAGCCGGCTCAGTGCGGGGTTGCGTGCGAGGCCGAGCTCGACCAGTTCAGTCCCCGAGCCATGGGCCTGGACGAGGTCGTCGACGGAGAACTCGCCACGGACGTATGAGGTCGTCCGTTCGCCCAGCCTGCGCAGCCACGCCAGATGCTGTGGCGTGCTCGCCGTGACCTGTACCTCGGGCCGGTCGGGAAGGTGGGCGATGATCTGCTGCGCGTAGGCGTCCGCGTCGAAACGTTCCCAGTGGCCGGCCAGTTGCTGCAGCACGGCGGAGGACGGGTGGTCACGGAACCGGGTCAGGAGTGCGAGTGCGGCGTCGGTGCCGAGCTGGGCCGCGGTGTGGGCCACGGCCAGGGCTTCGTGCACCCCGAGGCTCTCCGGTCCCGGCAGCAGCTCGAGCACCACCGGGCCGACCTTGGCGAGCTTCTTCGCCTCGTCGACGCTCTGCGGCGGAATCAGCTCCCTGGCGCGCTCTTCCACCTCGCCCCGTACGGCCGGGTCCAGCTTCGTGGCGTGTTCCAGGCATGCCGTCGCCAGCAGGTGCAACCGGGTCCGCCACCGCGGCTCTGTGTCCCCTCGCTCCACCAGACCCCGCAACAGGCGGGCCCGCTCGTCGGGGCGAGCGTGTGCGACGGCCATCCGCAGCACGTCCTCCCACTGGTCCAGGTGCGCGTTCTGCACCAGTACGCCGAAGTCGCGCTCCTCCACGGCGGCCTTGGCTCCCAGATAGTCCTGGAAGGTGCGGTGGACGAAATCCACCGCCTCGGGCCCCGGCTCGCGCAGCAGGCCGGAGCGCACCAGCAGAAAGCGGAAGATCGCCGTCGCCGAGCCCTGGTCGGCGACGTACGGCATGGCCGGCAGCATCCGCTCCACCAGGCCGACCGCGTCGCTCTGCGCCATCTCGGAGCGGCCGTTGCGAATCAGCCAGTAGGCGAGCTTCTGCAGAAGCTCCACCTGGGATGCCTCGTCCAGTTCGACGCCGGCCGGATGTGCGGCGTAGACGGCGCGCTCCCGGTCGCGCCGCTCCAGCAGCATTGCCAGCGCGGCGTCGTAGAGGGCCTTGCGGCCCCGGGGGAGGAAGCCGTGCCGTTCCCGGTGGAGGGCGCAGATCAGGCCGCACATCAGGGGGTTGGTGGCCAGCAGGGACAGGTCGGAGCGGGTGCGTACGGCCGCACGCAACGCGGCTGCCAGTTCCTCGTCCGCCTCCGCCGCCGCGTGCCAGCGGCCGATGAACAGGTCGACGTCGGCGGGGCGCATGGGGGAGAGGGAGAGCTCGGTGAAATCCTCCCGGCCCAGCCAGTCCTCCCGTACGGCGGAGGGGCGCGAGGTCACCAGGACGAGGTTGTCCGGGTACGCGATCGTCAGATCGCGCAGCCAGGCGTGGGCGAGGGCGCGCTCCTGCTCCGGTACCTCGTCGATGCCGTCGATCAGCAGCACCCCGCGCCCGGCGGCCAGCACGCGGTCGGCCCAGGCGTGCGGCTGTGCTCCGGTCACCGGGCATCCGACGGCGGACAGGAAGTCGGCGGGTGTCGGCAGCGGCGCGGTACCACGCGTCAGAGTGCGCAGCGGCAGCACGAAAGGCACCCGGCCGATCAGATGGGTGTGTCGTCCGGTCAGCTCGGACTGGCGTGCGGTGGTGACGGCGAGCCACTGGACGAGGGTGGTCTTCCCGGAGCCCGCCACACCGCGCAGCAGTACCCGTCGGTGTTCGGCGAGCGCCTGGTCGGCGGGGAGCGCCTCGACAGCGGCGGAGGCGGCTGCCATGCCCTCCAGGTCGTCGAACGCGCCGGTACCCGGCCCGTCGGCCGTCGCCTCCAGGCTCAGATAGGCGGTGTCCAGCGGCCACTCGCTGGCCTGCTGGACGTCGATGCCGTAGATGGTGAGAGTGCGGTGCCGGTTGGCGATGTAGCGGGCGTACTGCTGCTCGAACCCGGCGTCCTGCGCGGACTGGGAGGGGACGCGCTCGATCAGGACGTCGACGAGGGTGACCAGGTCCCCGAGCTTGCGGCTCTGTTCGACCAGGGTGCGGGCCACGAAGGTGGAGCGCTGGGTGAGGAAGTGCAGGATGTGCAGGCAGGCCGTCTCCAGCACTCGCTGGTAGAGCGTCTCCTCCGCGGGAGTGACGTCCCGGTGCGGGTCGTGCATGGCGGCCTGCGCGTGCAGGGCGCGGGCGAAGTCGGTGTGGCCGAGACTGACCGCCTCCACGTCGCTCAGGCCGATGTCCCCGAGCGCGTGCAGCGTGTCGGCGAGCCGCTCCGCGGCCCGCTCCGCCTCGCCCGGCGAGGGGGCCTCGTGCGGTCCGATGTCCCGTACCGCCCGGTCGATCAGCTCCCCGGCGAGCTTCTCCAACTGCCGCCTGCCCAGCTCACGGCGTTCGCCCGGGAAGGCGACCAGCCGCGAGACGCGCACCGGCCGGTCCACCAGCCCGGCCCCCGCGCTCTCCGCCGTGAACAGCCGCTTGACCAGCGGTGCCAGCACGCTGGAGGCGATGCGCAGCCCGGCGACCCCCGCGTCCATCCCCACCCCCCTTCGGCGCTCGACTCCCCGCAGTACGGGGCCGCGTACGGCGAGCAAGCGTAGAGGGCCGGGTACGCCACGTCGATGACGGCCCCTCGCCCCACCGGGGTCCGTCGAGTGAGCGGGGCCATATGAGCCCGGCCACGTCCGGCGTGGGTCCGCCGTGAGGTGCGGCACAGGGCCGGAGGGGGCTACGAGGCCCGATAGGAGGCCGGGAGCTGCCGCGTGGCCCCGGCGGGCGCGCGGGACCCGGTGCGGCGGCGCGGAGTGATCTGGGTCTCTCGTCCCATTACGGAGCCGTTTAGTAGAAGGGGCCCTTGATGCCCATTTTTGTGCGGGTTACCAAGGGGGCGCGTCCGCTTCGAGGCGCACTCCACGAACCCCCTTCCGGAGGTAGCACCCCTATGGCGATGTCGAGGACCACCAACCGCGCCCGTACCTACACGACGGCGCTGGCCGTCGGAATGGGCGCGTCGATGGCCCTGGGGGCCGGCACGGCGCTGGCGGCTGCGAAGGCCGAGGCGAACACGGCCCAGCACGACATCTTCGCGACCGGCACGGCGAGCAGCCTCGCGAAGTCCACGCAGCAGCAGGCCGACGCGCACCGCAAGGCCGTCGCGGCCGCCGAGAAGGCCGAGAAGCGCGCCGCCGAGGCGAAGAAGCGCGCGGCCCAGAAGGCCGCTCGGGACGCCAAGCGCCTTCAGGCGTCCTGGATCAAGCCGGTCGGCGGCGAGTACGAGCTGAGCGCCTCCTACGGCAAGGCGGGCGGCCGCTGGGCGCACAACCACTCGGGCCAGGACTTCGCCGTGGGCGTCGGCACCCCGGTCAAGGCCGTGCACAAGGGCACCGTCGTCAAGGCGGGGCCGAACGGCGCCGGCGACGGTCCGGCGTACGGCAACGCGATCGTGATCCGGCACGACAACGGCGCGTACTCGCAGTACGCGCACCTGTCGCAGATCAACGTCAAGCCCGGTCAGCAGATCAAGACCGGGCAGAACATAGCCAAGTCCGGCAACACCGGTAACTCCTCGGGGCCGCATCTGCACTTCGAGGTCCGCAAGGGCCCGAACTACGGCACGGCGGTCGACCCGGTGGCGGCCATGCGGGCGGTCGGCGTCACCTTCTGACCCACGCCCCCGCGGTGCGGCCCGCCGCGGCGCCGGCCCCCGGTCGGTGCCGAGCGGCCCGCGCCACCCCAGGACACTCCGGCCCAGGGGACGTGCCGGAGTCGGCAGCAGCGCTCGTCATCCGTGACGGGCGCTGCTCGTCTCCGCACGGGGGCGCGACGCCGGGCCGTGGTGGGCCGAGGTGACCAGTTCCTGGGCGACCTCCAGGGCGGCCTGGCGCTTCTCCTCGACGCCCGCGCCGGAGCTCTCCAGTGCGAAGAGCGACGAGTGCATGGTGAACAGGGCTGAACTGCAGCGCACCTGGTCGGACAGGGCGGCGTCCTCGTCCTTGATCAGCCTCAGCAGCGTGAACATCCGCGCCTTCATCTGCTCGCCCACGGACAGCTCGCGCAGCGCGGCCTGGTTCTCGTGCATGAACCGGACGAGCGGCGTGGCCTTGCTGATGCACGCGCTGTAGCGGTTGAGGATCTCCAGCTTCGTCTCCAGGGTGGTCGGCTGCCGCGCCTCCGCCCAGGCGATCACCTCGTCGGCCGGGCCCAGCACCAGGTCCTCGAAGAGGCTGGTGACCAGGTCCTCCTTGGTCTTGAAGTGGTAGTAGAGCGCGGCCTTGGTGACACCGAGCTGTTCGGCGATCTCCCTGAGCGAGGTCTTCTCGTAACCGCGCTCAGCGAACAGCTCCAGGGCGATGTCCTGGATGCGCTGACGGGTGTTTCCCCTGCTCATGTCGGCCCCTTCGGAACTTACTTGACGCCCGGCTAGTGGCGCCCTACTTTGTCCATCGTACTGAACTAGCCGTGCGGCAAGTAAGTGGCGAGCAAAGGGAGTGGCCGCGCATGGGTGCGAGCAGCGCGACAAACGGGGCAGAACAGGAAACGGAGGATCTCCGCGTCAAGGAAGCGCCGAGTCCGGGCCAAGGAATCCCCAAGGCGGCCGAGGACGCCTCCGGTACGATCCCTGAGGCGCAGGACGCTCCCGGGACCGAGACCGCCCCGGTCGCGGCGGCCGACGCGGAGGGCACCGGCGGCGCCGGATCCGCCTCCGGCGCGGGGGCCGGAGGACGCAAGCCGCGCAGCGTGCGCCTGATCCTGCTCTCCCTGATGATCGCCGTCCTGCTCGCCATGCTGGACAACATGATCGTGGGTACGGCCATGCCCACCATCGTCGGCGAGCTCGGCGGCCTCGAACACCTCTCCTGGGTCGTCACCGCCTACACCCTCACCACCGCGGCCTCGACGCCGCTCTGGGGCAAGCTCGGCGACATGTTCGGGCGCAAGGGCGTCTTCCTCACCTCGATCGTGCTCTTCCTCATCGGCTCGATGACCTCGGGCGCGGCCCAGACGATGGGCCAGCTCATCGGTTTCCGCGCCGTGCAGGGCCTGGGCGCCGGCGGGCTGATGGTCGGGGCCATGGCGATCATGGGCGATCTGATCCCGCCCCGCGAGCGCGGCAAGTACATGGGCCTGATGGCCGGGGTGATGTCCCTCGCCATGATCGGCGGCCCGCTCGTCGGGGGTACGCTCACCGACCACCTCGGATGGCGCTGGGCCTTCTACATCAACCTGCCGCTGGGCGCCGTCGCGCTCGCCATGGTCGGCACCGTCCTGCACCTGCCGAAGAAGCCGGCCAAGGGCCGGATCGACTACCTCGGCGCCGGGCTGCTGACCGCCGGCATCACCTCGGCCGTGCTCGTCACGAGCTGGGGCGGCACCGAGTACGACTGGGGCTCGGCCACCATCGTCGGGCTCGCGCTGCTCGCGGTGGTCGCGCTGGCCGCCTTCCCCTTCGTCGAGCGCCGGGTCGCCGAGCCGATCCTCCCGCTGCGGGTCTTCCACAGCAGGAACTTCTCGCTGATGGCCTTCATCGGCTTCGTGCTCGGCTTCGTGATGTTCGGCTCGATGACCTTCCTGCCGCTCTTCCAGCAGAGTGTCCAGGGCGCTTCGGCCACCAACTCCGGGCTGCTGCTGCTCCCCGTGCTGCTGCCGATGATGGTCGTCTCGGTGGTCACCGGCCGGGCCACCACCCGGACGGGCAAGTACCGGATGTACCCCATCATGGGCGGTGCGCTGATCCCCGTCGGCCTGTTCCTGCTGGCGCAGATGGACGTCGGCACCAGCAGGCTGACCTCCGGCCTCTACATGGCGGTGCTCGGCGCGGGCATGGGCTTCCTGATGCAGCTCACCATGCTCATCGCGCAGAACAGTGTGGAGCTCAAGGACATGGGCGTCGCCTCCTCGACGACGACGCTCTTCCGCACCATCGGAGGCTCTTTCGGCGTGGCCCTGATGGGCACGGTCTTCGCCCGGCAGGTCGAGGACTCCATGCGGAAGAGCGCCGCGGCCTCCGGGGGGTCCGGCGGCGGGAAGCAGCTCGCCGACACCGGCCCCCAGCTCGACGCCGCCTCGCTGGAGAAGCTCCCCGCCCAGGTGCGGGAGGCGTACGAGCACGCGGTGGCCGGGGGCACCCACGGGGTCTTCCTGCTGGCCACCGGAGTCGCGCTGCTCACCTTCGTGGCCGCGTGGTTCATCAAGGAGGTCCCGCTCAAGGACGCGGAGGCCCAGAAGTAGCAGCCGGTGCGCGGCGCCCTCGCCCGCCCGCACCCCGCACTCCGCCGCCGCCCCCGCGCAGGAAGCCCGACCCGCGGGGGCGGCGGCGTGACGACGTCCCCGCACGCGGGCCGGGTGGCGCCCGGAGGCGCCTCGGTCCGACGCGGCCCGGCCTCGTCGGCCTGGCCGGGCCAGGTCCTGACAGGCCAGGACCTGACAGGCTGGGCCGGGTCAGGTGAGCGGCAGCCGGTAGCGCTTCCCGTCCAGCGGCTCGACCAGCCCGTCGGCCACCAGCCCGTCCAGCGCCCGGGCGCGCTGGACGGGCTCGTGCCAGATGCGGTCGAGATCCGACTGCGGTACCGGCTCCTTGGCGGCCCGCAGCACCGCCAGCAGTCGTCCGCGCACCTGCCGGTCGGTCCCGGCGTACGCCTGGGTGCGCCGGGCGGGCCCCTGGTGGGCGGGGGCGCCCGCGCGCTGCCAGGCGCACTGTGCGGCGATCGGGCAGCGGCCGCACTCCGGGCTGCGTGCCGTGCACACCAGCGCGCCCAGCTCCATCGTGGCCGCCGCCCAGCGCGAGGCGGTCTCGTCGTCCTCGGGCAACAGCGCACGGGCGAGCTTGCGTTCGGCCGCGGTCGTCGCGTTGGGCGGGTACTGCCGGCCGCTGACGGCACGCGCGAAGACCCGGCGCACATTGGTGTCGAGCACCGCGTGCCGCTTGCCGTACGCGAACGACACCACGGCGGCCGCCGTGTACTCGCCCACGCCCGGCAGCGCCAGCAACTGGGCATGCTCGACGGGGACCTCTCCGTCGTGCCGTTCCGCTATGGCCTTGGCGGCCCCGTGCAGCCGCAGCGCACGGCGCGGGTAGCCGAGCCGGCCCCAGGCGCGTACGGCTTCGCCGGGCGCCTCGGCGGCCAGGTCGGCGGGGCGCGGCCAGCGCTTCATCCACTCCTCGTACACCGGCAGTACGCGGTTGACGGGGGTCTGCTGGAGCATGAACTCGCTGACCATGACGCCCCACGCGCCCGCTTCCGGGCGGCGCCAGGGGAGGTCGCGGGCGTGTGTGGCGAACCAGTCGACGACGGGAGCATGGAGGGCGCGCGCCGTCTCGCGCAGGGCGGGGTCGACGGCTTCGGATTCCGCGGCGCGCGCTGACGGGGCGCCGGCCGAAGCGGCTTGGGAAGTCTCGGTGGTCGCAGTCATGGCACGACCGATCCTGGCACGGCGTCCCTCATCCGAAAAACGCACACGCGGTACGAAAGCCTGTCCGCTGCTCCCGCCCGCGTGTCCGGCGGGTTTCGGGCACGGTGCCGCAAACACCGGAGAAGCCGCACAAGCCCCGTTACAGCCTTTAATCTCACCAATGGGAAAAGAAGTAGCAAAGCAATGTCAAGCGGTGCGGAGCGCCATCCGGGCGGCCGTCCGCTTCCGCTCATCACAACAATTGGTACTCCTAGCGGTGGGTGTGGTCCTGTGGTGTGGCTGATGTCTCGTAAGGTTTCCGCGTGGGATCTCTGCGCAATCCGATCGGGCCGCTTCCCTCCTCCATCTACTGGCGCCGGAGGGCAGTTGCCTTTGCCGTCCTCGCGCTGCTGGTCCTGATCGTCGTCTGGGCGGTGACCTCGTTCGGCGGCGATCCGTCCCGGAACGAGGGCAAGGGCGACGGCAAGGGCAACGGCCCCGCGAGCACCATCACTCCGGGCCCCACCGACTCCGGCCCGGCGATCAGCGAGCGCCCGGGCGGCAGGGACGAGGAGGACGGCGGCTCCGACGGGGCGGGCGGTTCCGGAGGCTCCGACGAGGAGGACCGGTCCTCGGCGGGCGGCACCGGCTGGGGCGCGGGCGACGGTTCGGACGGCGAGGCCGGCTCGGGCAACGACGGTTCGGGCGCGGACGGTTCGGGATCGGGCGGATCGGGCTCGGGCGGCACCGGCGGCGGGGGAGCGGCGGGTGTGCCGGCTCCGCCGGACCTGGCGGCCTGCCGGCCCGGCGCGGTGACCGTGGCGCTGCACAGCGTCAAGAAGAAGTACGGCCCGGACGAGAAGCCCCGGTTCGAGCTGACGGTCACCAACAAGCGGGACAGCGACTGCCGGATCGACCTCGGCCGCACCGCGACGGTCGTGACGATCAACAACCCGGAGGACGCCAAGTTCTGGGCCTCCGACGACTGCCCTCCGACCAGGAAGCCGCTGCCGCGGCTGGTGCCGGGCGACGGCAGCTCGACGCACACCCTCACCTGGTTCCGCAAGGCCAGCGCCGCCAACTGCGGTACCCCCACCTTCGAGGCGCCCAAGCCGGGGACCTACGAGGTCGAGGTGAAGGTCAAGGGGCTGAAGAAGACGGTCCGCACGTCCTTCACCCTGGTGAAGTAGCGGGCCCCCGAACCGGCAGCGGGACGTTCGCGAACCGCCGGCGGGACCTCCGCCGTGCTGCCGCTCCGCAGCCGCCCGCGTCCGGGACCGGGGGACGACGGGACGCACGTGCCGCCCCGGCGCGGTCCGCCGGTGCGGTGCGGGGAACGGTCAGACGTACCGTTCGAGGATCGAGGACTCGGCCAGCCGCGAGAGGCCCTCGCGGACCGAGCGGGCGCGCGCCTCCCCGACCCCGTCCACCGCCTGGAGGTCGTCCACGCTCGCCGCGAGCAGCTTCTGCAGCCCGCCGAAGTGGTCCACCAGCCGGTCGATGACGGTGCCCGGCAGCCGCGGCACCTTGGCCAGCAGCCGGAAGCCGCGGGGCGAGACGGCCGAGTCGAGGGTCTCCGGGGCGCCGCTGTAGCCCAGTGCCCGGGCCACGGTGGCCAGTTCGAGCAGCTCGGTGTGGGTGAGCCGGTCCAGGTCGCTGAGCGCGTCGGGTACCGAGCGCACCCGGCGGCCCGCGCCCACCGTCTGCGGCGCGTAGTCCCGGACCACCAGCTCGCGCTCCGGCTCCACCCCCGCGATCAGCTCGTCCAACTGGAGCGAGAGCAGCCGTCCGTCGGTGCCCAGCTCGACGACGTACTGCTCGATCTCCGTCGCGATCCGGCGCACCATCTCCAGCCGCTGCGCCACGGCCGTGACGTCCCGCACCGTGACCAGGTCCTCGATCTCCAGCGCGGAGAGCGTCCCGGCGACCTCGTCCAGCCGCAGCTTGTAGCGCTCCAGGGTGGCCAGCGCCTGGTTGGCGCGGGAGAGGATCGCCGCCGAGTCCTCCAGCACCCGCCGCTGCCCGTCGACGTAGAGGGCGATCAGCCGCATGGACTGGCTGACCGAGACGACCGGGTAGCCCGTCTGGATCGAGACCCGCTGCGCGGTGCGGTGCCGGGTGCCGGTCTCCTCCGTCTCGATGGACGCGTCGGGGACGAGCTGCACCCCCGCCCGGACGATCTTGGAGATGTCCTTGTCGAGGATGAGCGCGCCGTCCAGCTTGCACAGCTCGCGCAGCCGGGTCGCGCTGAAGTCCACGTCGAGGACGAAGCCGCCGGTGCACAGGTGCTCGACGCTCCGGTCCATGCCGAGGACGATCAGCCCACCGGTGTTGCCGCGCAGGACGCGCTCCAGCCCGTCGCGCAGCGCCGTTCCGGGCGCGACCGCGCTCAGTGAGGCGCGCATCAGGCCGGACGCCCCCTCGGCCCTGCCGGGGACCGCTGCCCGGTCGTTGGCTGCCACTGCACTCCTTCGGTCGTGCGGGTGCCTGTCGGCATTCTCTCGACCGCCGGACCCACCGCACCCGGGCGCGGGCCGTACCCGCCCCCTCGTGGTGCCGCGCACAGCCCCCGTGGTGCTCGTGGTCGGTCGAGACCGGGGCAAAGTCTACCGGCGCGCCGAGCGGACCCCTCGCCGCGTGCGCTCCCCGCCGGGTGCCCCGGCCTCAGCCGGTGCGGGCCGGGCGGGCCGGGAGCACGCGCAGCGCTTCCCCGATGTCGGCGACCTCCAGCACCCGCATACCGTCCGGGACGCGGCCCGGGTCGCCCGGTACCAGCGCGTGGGTGAAGCCCAGCCGGGCCGCTTCCGACAGCCGCCGCTGGATCCCGGTCACCCGGCGGACCTCCCCGGCGAGTCCCACCTCGCCGATCGCCACCAGGTTCTTCGGCAGCGGGGTGTCGCTGGCCGCGCTGGCCAGCGCGAGCGCCACGGCGAGGTCGGCGGCGGGCTCGGAGAGCCGCACCCCGCCGACCGTCGCGCTGTAGATGTCCCGTTTGCCCAGGGCGCTGATCCGGCCACGCTGCTCCAGCACCGCGAGCATCATCGAGACCCGAGAGTTCTCCAGTCCGGAGGTGGTCCTGCGGGGGGAGGGGATCTGGCTGTCGACGGTGAGTGCCTGCACCTCCGCGACCAGCGGGCGGCGGCCCTCCAGCGTCACCGTCAGACAGGTGCCGGGGACGGGTTCGGCGCGCCGGGTCAGGAACAGCCCGGAGGGATCGGCCAGGCCCGTGATCCCCTCGTCGTGCAGCTCGAAGCAGCCGACCTCGTCCGTCGTGCCGTACCGGTTCTTGACGCCGCGCACCAGGCGCAGCCGCGCGTGCCGGTCGCCCTCGAAGTGCAGCACCACGTCGACCAGGTGCTCCAGCAGCCGCGGACCTGCGATGGCACCGTCCTTGGTGACGTGGCCGACCAGCAGCGTGGACATGCCCCGTTCCTTGGAGGCCCGGATCAGCGCCCCTGCCACCTCCCGCACTTGGGCGACGCCGCCGGGCGCCCCGTCGATCTCGGGGGAGGCCACCGTCTGCACCGAGTCCAGCACCAGCAGCGAGGGCTTGACCTCGTCCAGGTGGCCCAGCACCGCGGACAGGTCGGTCTCGGCGGTCAGATACAGGTCGTCATCGAGCGCGTCGATGCGGTCGGCCCGCAGGCGCACCTGGCCCGCGGACTCCTCTCCGGTCACATAGAGGGTGGGGTGGTCGCCGGAAGCGGCTTTCGCGGCGACGTCCAGCAGCAGCGTCGACTTGCCGACGCCGGGCTCACCGGCCAGCAGCACCACGGCACCGGGGACCAGCCCGCCGCCCAGCACCCGGTCCAGTTCGGGTACGCCGGTGGGGCGCGCGGTGGCCTGCTTGCCGTCCACCTCGCCGATGGGCAGCGCCGAGGCCGAGACCCGGCCGGGCGCGGTGGTCCGCACGGCAGGGGCGCCGCCCGTCTCCTCGACGGTGCCCCACGCGTGGCACTCGGGGCAGCGGCCGAGCCACTTGGCGGTCTGCCAGCCGCATTCGGTGCAGCGGTAGGTGGGGCGGTCCTTGGCGGACGTCTTACGGGCAGCCATGACCTCACCGTATAGGGGGCCACCGACAGCCGGTCCGCGACGGCGGTTACGCGCTGCCCGCTCCCCGGCGGCGCCTCCGCGGTGTCCGGAACGCGTGCCGGTCCGCCCTCCGGAACGTGCGCGGTCGGCCGGGCGCAGGATGTGCGCCTGTCATGCGCCCCTTGGTGCCCTTGGTGTCGCCAAACCCACCGGACGTGTTTTGTTTTGACGACGTCCTTCACTCGAAGGAAGGAATCAACTGTCGCGGCCCTCAGCAAAGCGCCATCATCCGCCTACCGTCGCCGGGGTGATGACCAGCAGGCGCGAGCACCCGACGAACGCCCCCGGCGCACCCCCAGCGCACCGGGCGGGCAGGACGACGCACCACCACGTCGCGCACACCGTGGCGGAGTGCGACGACGCGGACCTGAACGGCCTGTTCACCTACTGCCTCGCCGCGCTGAGCGAACACGAATCCGCCCTCGCGGCACTGGGTGAGGCGCTCGCCCTCGCGGACCGCCAACGCGCCCGCGGACGCGCCCCCGAGGGCGAGCATGCCCTCCGGCCCTGGCTCTATGCGCTGGCCCGCTGGGTCTGTGCCCGGCGGCTCGCCGACCAGCGGGAAGGCGAAGGGCGCGGAGCGCCCGTCGCGCGCGAGTGCGCCGCCGGCCCCGCTGCCGCGCGGCGGGGGACAGGCACCCGGGCGGCCGTCCGGCCCCCGGCCCCCGCCGCGTCTCCGCTCCGCCCGCCCGCCTCGCCCACCGCCGAGCGGGCCGCACTGCTCGGCGACGGCGGCCCCGGCCCGGCCGGGCACCTCCCCTCCAGCGTCCGGCGCCGCCGCGAACTGGCCGCACTGGCCTGGCCCGAGGCCGCAGGCACCTCACCCGTGCAGCGCGAGGCCCTCGAACTGTCCGTCCGCCACGGGCTGTCCGCCGCCCAGATCGCGGCGATCCTCTCGCTGCCGCCCGCCGCGGCCGAGGACTTGCTGTTGCACGCCGCCTGCGAGGTCGAGCGGACCAGGGCGGCGCTGCACGTCGTCGAGTCCGGTGGCTGCGCCGTGGTCGCCCGGCTCGCGGGGGACGAGCGGCTGCTGCTGGGCACCGCGCTGCGCCGGGAGCTGCTGGAGCACGTGGACGAGTGCCCGCAGTGCCGCCGCGCCGCCGAGCGCGCCATGGCCGGCGTCTCCTGGCCGGGTACCGCGCCCGCCTCCGCCGCGCTGGCCGTGGTGGCGGTGCCGCGGCCCGCCGTCGAGGCGGCGGCCGCGCTGGCGCGCCGGGCGAGGGCCCAGCGCACCCCGCGCTTCGACCGGGCGGGCTACCCCCAGCGCGAGCAGGCGCGTCCGGCCCGCCGGGACAGGCTGCGCAGCCGCGCGCTGACCTCGACCGTCGTCGCCGCGGTGCTGGCGGCGCCGGTGGTCGCGCTGTGGGCCGCCTACCGGGGGGCGCCCGCCACGGGCGAGCCGCAGGCCGACCGGTCGGCCACCGCGCCGGACACCGCGGGCGACGACGGCTGGAGCGGCGGTGCGGCCGGACCGGGCACCCTGGCTCCCCCGACCGGCCCACACACAGGGCAGGCGGCCCCGGACGGCGCGGCAGCGGGCCCGGTGGGCAGGGCGGCGCCGTCCCGCTCGGACGCCCGGGAGCCGTCCGGGCGCGGGCCCGGTTCGCCGTCCGCGCCGACGGTGCGGCGGCCCGCGTCGAATCCGGAGGCCTCGCCGCACCGTTCGGTGCCGGTGTCGCGGCCCGCGGTGGCCGCGCCGGGCCTCGCGGCGGCCTCCCCGTCCGGCGGTGGTTCGCCCGCCGACAGCGGTCCGCCCTCCGGGAGCAGCTCCGCGGCACCGACCGCCACCCCGTCCGCGGCGGAGCCGCCACCGGCGACGAGCCGGCCCGCCTTCGCCGACATCGCGCCCTCAGGGCCGCCCCGGGCGCCGAGCCGTTCCCCGTCCTGAGCAGGAGCGGGCCCCGCGCTGTCCGGCTCGTCCACCGCCGAGGCCGCCGGCCGTCACAGCGAGGCCGTCACACCCCGGGCGGCTCCGTGCGTCCCTGGCCGGCCCCGGCGCCGTGCGGGCCGATCGCATCCGGGCCGGCCCCGGCGGGATCGGGCCCGGCAGCATCGGCCCCGTCCCGGCCGGCCGGCTCGCGGTCGGCGGCGGCGCGGTCGGCCGCCGCGCGGGCCGTGGCCGGGTGCTCGGCCAGCAGCGGAAGCTGACCGGCCAGCCGCTCGGCGCACAGCTCGGCCAGCCGGTCGTAGCCGGGCTTGCCCATCAGCTCGGTCAGCTCGGCGCGGTACGACTCGTAGACCGGCTGCCCGGCGCCGTGTGCCGACGGCGCCGAGGTGCACCACCAGTGCAGGTCGTGTCCGCCCGACCCCCAGCCGCGCCGGTCGTACTCGCCGACGGTGACGTACAGCACCTCCTCGCCGTCCGGCAGCTCCACCCACTCGTAGCTGCGCCGGATCGGCACCTGCCAGCAGACGTCCGGCTTGGTCTCCAGTGGCTCGCGGTCCTCGCGCAGCGCGAGGGTGTGCAGCGCGCACCCGGCGCCGCCCTCGAACCCGGCCCGGTTGTTGAAGATGCAGGCTCCCTGCCAGCGGCGGGTCTGCCGTTCGCCCTCGTCGTTGACCTCGGCCCAGCCCAGGGCGCCGGTGCCCACGTCGTGGAACTGCCAGGTCTCCGGCGTCAGCCGGGCCACGTGCTCGGCGACGCGCTGCTCGTCCTCCTCGTCGGAGAAGTGGGCGCCCAGCGTGCAGCAGCCGTCGGCGGCGCGGCCGGGCGTGATGCCCTGGCAGCCGTTGCCGAACAGGCAGTTCCAGCGGGACGTCAGCCACGTCAGGTCGCAGCGGAAGACCTGCTCGTCGTCGGCCGGGTCGGGGAACTCCACCCAGGCACGGGTGACGTCGAGACCGACCTCCTCGTCGCGTGCCCGGGGCGCAGGCAGCGGCCGCGCGCCGTCCTGCTTCTTGTGCTTCGCCGCTTTCGTCTTACCCACACCGCCCAGCGTACGGGCCGCGGGCCGCGCTGCCCGGACGCCGCTCCCCGGTGTGCTGCGGCGCGGCCCGGACGGGGTGCGGCACACCGGGGGGAGCGGCGTGCCGCGGCGGGCTGCCGCGGCCGGGGGAACTCCCGTACCGTCGGCCGGGAGACGCCCCGGATCCCGACCTGGAGGTACCCGCAGCGGCGGACCGGTGAGGAGGCTAGCGTGCTGGGTATGAGACTCGGTGTCCTCGATGTGGGATCCAACACGGTCCATCTGCTCGTGGTGGACGCGCACCCCGGAGCCCGGCCGCTGCCGGCCTACTCCCACAAGACGGCGCTGCGGCTGGCCGAACTCCTGGAGGCGGACGGGTCGATCAGCGAGGAGGGCATCGACCGGATCTGCGCCACGCTCACCGAGGCGCTGCAGATATCCGAGGACAAGGGGGTCGAGGCACTGCTGCCGTTCGCGACCTCCGCGGTGCGCGAGGCGGCCAACGCGGAGCGGGTGCTGGACCGCATCGCCACGGAGACGGGCGTCAAGCTGGAGGTGCTCTCCGGCGCCGACGAGGCGCGGCTGACGTTCCTCGCGGTGCGGCGCTGGTTCGGCTGGTCGGCGGGGCGGCTGCTGGTGCTGGACATCGGCGGTGGTTCGCTGGAGATCGCCTACGGGCTGGACGAGGACCCGGACGCCGCGGTGTCGCTGCCGCTGGGCGCCGGTCGGCTCACCTCCGGCTGGCTGCCGGGCGACCCGCCCGCCCGGGAGGACGTGCGGGCCCTGCGGCGGCATGTGCGCGCGGAGATCGCCCGCACGGTGGGGGAGTTCAACCGGTTCAGCCCGCCCGACCACGTGGTGGCCACCTCCAAGACCTTCAAGCAGCTCGCCCGGATGGCGGGGGCCCCGCGCAGCGCGGAGGGCCTCTACGCCCGCCGGGTGCTGGGCCGGGGGACGCTGGAGGAGTGGGTGCCGAAGCTCGCGGTGATGCCCGCGCAGGAGCGCGCGGCCCTGCCCGGGGTCTCCGAGGGGCGGGCCCGCCAGCTGCTGGCGGGCGCGCTGGTGGCGGAGGCGGCCCTGGATCTGTTCGCCGTCCCCGAGGTCGAGATCTGCCCGTGGGCGCTCCGCGAGGGCATCATCCTGCGCCGTCTGGACCGCCTCCGCACGGTGTGAGCCCCGCTCGCGCCGGCCGCCGGCGTGCTGGGCCCGGGGGCCGGGCGGCGGGGGCCGGTCCCTCACGGGTGGCGAACCGCGCTTAGGGTGGCTGGGTGGGCATCGAAAGCGTGCGGGTCCCCCAGGCGAAGATCGCGCTGTCGACGGCCTCGGTGTACCCGGAGTCGACGGCCGCGGCCTTCGAGATCGCCGCGCGCCTCGGCTACGACGGCGTCGAGGTCATGGTGTGGACCGACCCGGTCAGCCAGGACGTCGAGGCGCTGCGGCGGCTGTCCGACTTCCACGGGGTGCCGATTCTGGCCGTGCACGCGCCGTGCCTGCTCATCACGCAGCGTGTCTGGTCCACCGATCCGTGGACGAAGCTGGTCCGGGCCAGGGCGGCGGCCGAGACGCTCGGTGCGTCCACCGTCGTGGTGCATCCGCCGTTCCGCTGGCAGCGCAGCTACGCGCGGGAGTTCGAGCGCGGGGTGTGGCGGATGGCGGACGAGACCGACGTGCGGTTCGCGGTCGAGAACATGTACCCCTGGCGCTACCGGGACCGGGAGATGCTGGCCTACGCACCCGACTGGGACCCCACCCGGAACGACTACCGGCACTTCACGATCGACCTCTCGCACACGGCGACGGCCCGCAACGACACCCTCGCCATGGTGGACCGGATGGGCGACCGCCTGGGTCATGTGCACCTCGCCGACGGGAGCGGCTCGGCCAAGGACGAGCACCTGGTCCCGGGACGGGGCGCGCAGCCCTGCGCGGAGGTGCTGGAGCGGCTGGCCGCCCGCGGGTTCGACGGCCATGTGGTCGTCGAGGTGAACACACGGCGTGCCATGTCGGCTGCCGAGCGCGAGGAGGACCTGGCGGAGGCCCTGGCCTACACCCGGCTGCACCTCGCCGCCCCCGGCGCCGCTCCGGCCGACGGGACCGGCGGCGAGCAGGGCGGCGGCCGGCGGGCCGCCGGGCGCCGCATGGGCCGGAGGAAGGCATGAGCGGGGGCTCCGCCGGCGAGCCGGCGCCCGCACCCCGCAGGCGGGGCCGCCCGGCGCGGCGTGCCGCCGAGGACGGGCCCGGGACGCGGGAGCGGATCCTGGCGTCGGCCCGGAGCGAGTTCGCCGAGCACGGCTACGACAAGGTCTCCGTCCGGGCCATCGCGCGCGGCGCCGGGGTGGACGCGGCGCTGGTCCACCACTACTTCGGCACCAAGGAGCAGGTGTTCGCCGCCGCGGTCGAGGGCGCCATCGCGCCCGTGCTGATCGTCCCGGAGCTGGTCCGGGGGACCGCGCCGGACGCCGTGGGGGAGACGGTCACCCGCAGGTTCCTGGAGACCTGGGACGACCCCGCGACCCGGGCGCCGCTGCTGGCGATCCTCCGCTCGGCGGTCAACAACGAACGGGCGGCGGCCGTCTTCCGCGGGCTGCTGACCCGCAATCTGCTGAATCGGCTGGCGGTACAGCTCCCGGAGTCGGACGCGGAGCTGCGGGTCTCGCTGGCGGCGGCCCAGCTGGTCGGGGCGGCCATGCTGCGGTACGTCATCCAGCTGGAGCCGCTGGCCTCCGAGCCGCTGGCGACCGTGACCGCCCGGCTGGCGCCGGTCGTCCAGCGCCATCTCACCGGGCCGGACCCGGCGGGCGATCCGGGCCCGGCGGGCGGCAGCGGGCTGCGGACCACTGGCTGAACCCGATTCCGTCCACCATCCGGACCCCCTGTCCGGATCCTGAGCGGTAGGCGTACGCTCGGATGTTCCACGTACCGCACGATTCCCTCGTACGGCAGTGTTCATCTCGGATCATCTCGGATACGTACCGCAGCGGTCGCCGGGCCCACCGCCGTGGCGGCCGCCCGCACCAAGGAGGGGCAGCCATGCCCGAGCTGAGGTCCCGCACCGTCACCCACGGACGCAACATGGCGGGGGCGCGCGCCCTCATGCAGGCATCCGGTGTAGCGCGCGAGGACTTCGGCAAGCCGATCGTCGCGGTCGCCAACAGCTTCACCGAGTTCGTGCCGGGCCACACCCACTTGCAGCCGGTGGGCCGGATCGTCAGCGAGGCGGTCAAGGCCGCGGGCGGCATCCCGCGCGAGTTCAACTCGATCGCGGTGGACGACGGCATCGCCATGGGCCACGGCGGCATGCTCTACTCGCTGCCCTCCCGGGACCTGATCGCCGACTCCGTCGAGTACATGGTCGAGGCGCACTGCGCGGACGCGCTGATCTGCATCTCCA
The DNA here is from genome assembly GCF_042869455.1 of Streptomyces sp. NPDC007025. NCBI lineage: Bacteria > Bacillati > Actinomycetota > Actinomycetes > Kitasatosporales > Streptomycetaceae > Streptomyces > Streptomyces sp. NPDC007025. The sequence goes on from NZ_JBIAFT010000008.1 coordinate 360,357, forward strand.
ACTGCGACAAGATCACCCCCGGGATGCTGATGGCCGCGATGCGGCTCGATGTGCCCACCGTCTTCGTCTCCGGCGGGCCCATGGAGGCCGGCCGGGCGACGCTGGTGAACGGCACCGTCCGCAAGCTCGATCTGGTCGACGCGATGTCCGAGGCCGTCAACGACAAGGTCTCCGACGAGGACATCCTGCGCATCGAGGAGAACGCCTGCCCGACCTGTGGCTCCTGCTCGGGCATGTTCACCGCGAACTCCATGAACTGCCTCACCGAGGCCCTCGGCCTGGCCCTGCCCGGCAACGGCTCCGTGCTGGCCACCCACACGGCGCGCAAGGAGCTCTACGAGACGGCGGGCCGTACGGTCGTCGAGATCGCCCGGCGCTACTACGACCAGGACGACGCGAGCGTCCTGCCGCGCAACGTCGGCTCCCGCGCCGCCTTCGAGAACGCCATGGCCCTGGACATCGCCATGGGCGGCTCCACCAACACGATCCTGCACCTGCTGGCCGCGGCCCAGGAGGCCGGGCTGGAGTTCACGATGCACGACATCGACCAGCTCTCCCGCGCCCTGCCGTGCCTGGCCAAGGTCGCCCCGAACGTGGCCCCGGGCGGCACCTACTACATGGAGGACGTGCACCGGGCCGGCGGCATCCCCGCCATCCTGGGCGAACTCCACCGCGGCGGGCTGCTCAACGAGGACGTGCGCACCGTGCACGCCGACTCGCTGGAGGAGTGGCTCAAGACCTGGGACATCCGCGGCGACTCGCCCGCGCCGCGGGCCGTGGAGCTCTTCCACGCGGCGCCCGGCTGCAAGCGCTCCGCCGAGGCGTTCTCGCAGTCCGAGCGCTGGGAGTCGCTGGACACGGACGCGGCGGGCGGCTGCATCCGCGACGTCGAGCACGCCTACTCCGCCGAGGGCGGGCTGGCGGTGCTGTACGGCAACCTGGCCGAGAACGGCTGCGTGGTGAAGACCGCGGGCGTCGACGAGTCGATCCTCACCTTCACCGGACCCGCCGTGGTCTGCGAGTCCCAGGAAGAGGCCGTCCAGAAGATCCTCGACAAGACGGTCAAGGAGGGCGACGTCGTCGTCATCCGCTACGAGGGCCCCAAGGGCGGCCCCGGGATGCAGGAGATGCTCTACCCCACCTCCTTCCTCAAGGGCCGCGGGCTGGGCAAGGCGTGCGCGCTGATCACCGACGGCCGGTTCTCCGGCGGCACCTCGGGGCTGTCCATCGGCCACATCTCCCCGGAGGCGGCGGGCGGCGGCACGATCGCGCTGGTGGAGGACGGCGACCCGGTCGTCATCGACATCCCCGAACGGCAGCTGCGCCTGGACGTCCCCGAGGAGACGCTCGCCGCCCGCCGCGAGGCGCTGGCCGGCCGGTACGCGCCCGTCGCCCGCGAGCGCAAGGTCTCCACCGCACTGCGCGCCTACGCGGCGATGGCCACCAGCGCCGACCGGGGTGCCGTCCGCGACGTGACCCAGCTGGAGCGCTGACCTCCCGAGGAACGGCGGCCCCGGAGACAGCGGCCCCGGAGACAGCGGCCCGGGGGACGGCGGCCCGGAGGAGTGCCGGGCCGCGGGCCGGAGGGGCCCGGGAGCGCGCCGCCGCCCCCGGGCCATAATCGAGACGTGCCCCAGGAACACGGAAACCCCGACGCACCGGCCCCCGAACCGCTCCGCTTCTACGGCACCACGTGGGTCGACCACTCCGGCGGCTACGCGCTGCGCCGCGCCGCATCGGGGGTGGGCGCGGTGCTGGCGGCCGCCGCGGGCGCGGTCGTGCTGCGCTTCGCGTACCAGGGCGTGGTGCTGGCCGACATCGGCAGCTGGGCGAGCCTGCTGCTGGTCGCCGCGTTCGCGGTGTGCAGCGCGCTGGCGTTCTCCCGCACCCTCACCTCCTACAGCCGCCGCCCCGACGAGCGCGACGCGGCGGCCGAGTCCTCGATGCGCAGCATCCGGCTCATCGGCTTCATCGGGGTGCTGCTCGCCTACGCGCTGCGCAGCTGCGTCGAGGCCCCCGGCGAGAAGCTGCACCGCGCCGAGTACGAGGCGGCCCGCGCCCGCCACGAACGGCAGCGCAGCGCCCGCACCGGGAACCCCGCCGCACGCCGCCGGAAGGGCAAGCGCTGAGCCCGTGCCGACGGCCCGAAGCACTCCGGCGCTTCCCGGCACTCTCCCTGACGCTTCCTGATTGCGGGAGGACCCCGAGGGTCCTCCCGCAGCCGTCTCAGGGGGAACCCTGAACTGCCCCGGACTGCGGGCGGTTGGGCTCGACACGCCGTTCCGCCACGTGTCAGATTCTTCTTACACACCCGAGGGAGAGGGGCCGCGGTGGGCGCGATCGAGGCCCCTTCCGGAGACGAGCTGCTGAAGGTCCTGGCGGCGCTCGGCAATCCGCACCGGATGCGGATCGTCGCGGCACTGGCCGGGGGCCGCAACTACGTCAGCGGACTCGCCCGCGAGATCGGCATGAGCCGTCCGCTGCTGCACATGCACCTCCAGCGGCTGGAGGCCGCCGGCCTCGTGGTCGGCACGCTGGAGCTCTCGGACAGCGGCAAGGCGATGAAGTTCTTCGAGGTGGCGCCGTTCGGCTACGCCCTGACCCCGCAGGCCGTCGCGGAGGCGGCGCGCACCCTCACGGACCGGGCACCGGACGGGAGAACCGCCGCACCCCCGGGCGGCGGTGGAGCGCAGGACGGGACAGCGCAGGACGGGACAGCCCCGGACGAGAAAGAGGAAACGCAGTGAACGAGCAGCTCATGACCGCGGCAGAGGTCGATCCGGCCGGGATCTGGGCGGCGGCGCTCGGCACCGGAGGCGTCTTCGTCCTGCTGATCGTCATCGTCTGGCAGATCGCCGCCACCTGGCGGGCCCGCATGCTGGCCGCCCGCGAGGACCAGTACAAGGCGCTGACCGACAAGTACGCGCAGCTCCTGGAGGACAACGTCGAGCTGCACCGCCGCACCCTGGACGAGCTGACGCAGGCCCGGCAGTCGATCGCCTCGATGGAGAAGCTGATGCGCGAAGTCGAGTAGACCCCTGCAGCACCCCGTACGGACTTCCAGGGACTCCAGGGCCCGTACGGCCCCGTACGACGTCACATCCGCCGCATCCCGGCGGCCACCGGCGCTCGTACGGCCGGGAGCGGCAACTCCCGGCCGTACCTGTGAGCGCGAGCATTCCGCGAACCCCTCGCGTCCCGCACCCACACCCATGGAGGTTACCCATGCCTGCCCGCCCCCGACCCCCGGCCGGGAGAACCCCCGTGCCGCGCCGGCTGGCCACGGCCCCCGGCGGCAGGCGCGCCAAGTGGCTGGTCCTCGCGGCCTGGCTGATCCTCGTCGCGGCCCTCGGCCCGCTGGCCGGCAAGCTCGGCGAGGTCGAGGACAGCAGCTCCAACGCGTTCCTGCCCGGCAGCGCCGAGTCGGCCCAGGTCAACACCGAACTGGAGAAGTTCCGCGGCGAGGACGAGATCATCCCCGCCGTGGTCGTCTACTCCCGCGGGTCCGCCACCACTCCGGCCGACGCCGCCGAGGCCCGCGCCGACCGCGCCGCCTTCGCTCCGCTGGCGGCCCGCGGCGAGCAGATCAGCGGGCCGGTCCCGTCCGCGGACGGCAAGGCGTTGATGCTGGTGGTGCCGCTCTCCACCGCCGGGGACGACGTCACCGGTGACGTGGAGAAGGTCCGCTCGGTAGCGGCGGCCAACGCGCCGCCCGGCCTGGATGTCGAGGTCGGCGGCCCGGCCGGGTCGCTGATCGACAGCATCGAGGTCTTCGACAACCTCGACTCCACGCTGATGCTGGCCACCGGCGCCGTCGTCACGCTGCTGCTCCTGCTCACCTACCGCAGTCCGCTGCTGTGGCTCGTCCCGGTGCTGTCGGTCGGCTTCGCCGCGGTCCTCACCCAGGTCGCCACCTTCGCGCTGGCCAAGTACGCCGCGCTGCCCGTCGATCCGCAGAGCGCGGGCATCCTCATGGTGCTGGTCTTCGGGGTCGGTACCGACTACGCACTGCTGCTCATCGCCCGCTACCGGGAGGAGCTGCACCGCCACGAGGACCGGCACGACGCGATGCGGCTGGCGCTGCGCCGCTCCGGCCCGGCGATCGTGGCCTCGGCCGGCACCATCGCCGTCGGGCTCGCCTGCCTGGCGTTCGCGGACATCAACTCCTCGCGTTCGCTGGGCCTGGTCGGAGCGGTCGGTGTGGTCTGCGCCCTGCTGGCGATGATCACCGTGCTGCCCGCGCTGCTGGTGGTGACGGGCCGCTGGGTGTTCTGGCCGTTCGTCCCGCGCTGCACCGGGGCTCCGGCGGGGGAGGAGTCCGGGCAGGACGCCGGCCCTCGCACCGTCTGGACCCGGATCGGTGCACTGCTGGATCGCCGTCCGCGCTGGTCGTGGCTGATGTCCGTGGCCGTCACCGCCGTGCTGGCGCTGAGCGCGACCGGGATCACGATGGGCCTGACGAACGCGGAGATGTTCCAGGACAAGCCGGAGTCGGTGGTCGCCCAGGAGAAGCTCTCCGCGCACTACCCGTCCGGCTCCTCCGACCCGGCCACCGTGGTCGTGCGGACGGCGGAGCGGGCCGAGACCGAGCGGGCCGCCGCCGCGGTCCCCGGGGTGGAGTCCGTCGAGACCGCCGACCGCACCGCCGACGGGTCGCTGACCTCCCTGTCGGTCGTCCTGCGGGACGCGCCGGACAGCACGGCCGCCGAGCGCACCGTCGACCGGCTGCGTACCGCGGTGCACCGGGTGGACGGGGCCGAGGCCCTGGTGGGCGGTACGACGGCGGAGTCGCTGGACACCCGGCGTGCGGCGGAGAGCGATCTGAAGGTCGTCATCCCGGTCGTGCTCGCCGTCGTCCTGCTCGTCCTGGTGGCGCTGCTGCGCTCGCTGCTCGCGCCGCTGGTGCTGCTGGCCACGGTGGTGCTGTCCTACTTCGGCGCGCTGGGGGCCTCGCATCTGGTCTTCGCGTACCTGCTGGACTTCCCCGCCGTGGACAACTCCCTCCCGCTGATGGGCTTCGTGTTCCTGGTGGCGCTGGGCATCGACTACAACATCTTCCTGATGACCCGGGTCCGCGAGGAGGTGGCCTTGCGCGGCCACCGCGCGGGCGTGCTGACCGGGCTCAGCTCCACGGGCGGTGTGATCACCTCGGCGGGCATCGTGCTGGCGGCCACCTTCGCGGTCATCGCCTCGATGCCGCTGGTGTCGATGGCCCAGCTCGGGGTGCTGGTCGGGATCGGCGTCCTGTTGGACACCTTCCTGGTCCGCACCGTGCTGGTGCCGTCGCTGGCACTCGACATCGGGGCCCGTATCTGGTGGCCGAGCCGGCTGGGCCGCGCCCCGCAGCCGGCTGCCGGGCCCGGCAGCCCGGAGGAGGGCGATGCCGGGGAAACCGGGAGCCCCGGCGGCCCGGGAGGCCGTGCGCTGGAGCGCGTCTGACCGGACCGGATTCGCCGGCCGAGAGCGCCGCGTCCGTCCCATCGGCGGTGCCGGAGCCCCTGCTGCCACGCAGGGGCTCCGGCACCGCCGTTTGATTTCGGTCCGGCCGCTTGACGCTCCCGTCCCACCGACCACATAATTCATCGCGTGATGAATAAAACTCCGCCCGGCTCCGCCGAGCCGCCCACCGCCGGCCCGGCCGCGGACCCGCCCGCCGTCCACGCCCGCGGCCTCACCGTGCTCCGCGGCCACCGCCGCGTCCTCGACCAGCTCTCCTTCGACATCGCCCCCGGCACCGTCACCGGCCTCCTCGGGCCCTCCGGCAGCGGCAAATCCACCCTCATCCGGGCCGTCGTCGGCACCCAGGCCAAGGTCACCGGCACCCTCGACGTCCTGGGCAGGCCCGCGGGCTCCGCGCCGCTGCGCTCCCGCGTCGGCTACGTCACCCAGTCCCCCTCCGTCTACGCGGACCTGACCGCCCGGCAGAACCTCGACTACTACGCCGCGGTCCTCGGCATCCCGCGCGCCGACCGCGCCACCGCCGTCACCCGGGCCCTCACCGACGTCGACCTCACCTCCCACGCCGACGACCTGACGGGCAACCTCTCCGGCGGCCAGTCCTCCCGCGTCTCCCTCGCCGTCGCCCTGCTCGGCACCCCCGAACTGCTCGTCCTGGACGAACCCACCGTCGGCCTCGACCCCGTGCTCCGCCGCGACCTGTGGAACCTCTTCCACCGCCTGGCCGCACACGGCACCACCCTGCTGATCTCCTCGCACGTGATGGACGAGGCCGACCGCTGCGAACACCTGCTCCTCGTCCGGGACGGCACCCTGCTCGCCGCCGACACCCCGCAGGCACTCCGCGAGGCCACCGGCAGCGACACCGTCGAGGACGCCTTCCTCCGACTCGTCGAATCCGCCCGCACCGAGCCGGCCGACCACCCCCTGCGAGGCACCCCGTGAACGCCGCCCGTACCTTCGCCACCGCACGCCGGGTCCTGCGCCAACTCGCCCACGACCCGCGCACCATCGCACTGCTGCTGCTCGTCCCGGTCCTGCTGCTGGTCCTGCTCTACTACGTCTTCGACGCCGACCGGCGCTCCTTCGACAGCATCGGGGCCTCGCTGCTGGGCATCTTCCCGCTGGTGACGATGTTCCTGGTCACCTCCATCGCCACACTGCGCGAGCGCACCTCCGGCACCCTGGAGCGGCTGCTGTCGATGCCCCTGGGCAAGGCCGACCTGATCCTCGGCTACGCCCTGGCCTTCGGCGCCCTCGCCGTCGTCCAGGCGTCCGCCGCCACCGGCGTCGCGGTCGGGCTGCTGGACCTCGACATCGCCGGCTCGCCCTGGCTGCTGCTGCTCGTCGCCCTGCTCGACGCGCTGCTCGGCACGGCGCTCGGGCTCTTCGTCTCCGCGTTCGCCGCGTCCGAGTTCCAGGTGGTCCAGTTCATGCCCGCGGTGATCTTCCCGCAGCTCCTGCTCTGTGGCCTGTTCGCACCCCGCAGCAGCATGCAGCCGGCCCTGGAGGCGGTCTCCGACGTGCTGCCCATGTCCTACGCCGTCGACGGCATGACGGAGGTGCTCAAACACCCCGACGCCACCGGGGACTTCGTCCGCGACGTGGCCGTCGTCGCCGGCTGCGCCCTCCTCGTTCTCTTCCTCGGCGCCGCCACCCTCCGCCGCCGCACGACCTGACCCGGGCCGCCCGGCCGCCGGGGCGGGTCCGCGCTGTGGAACGGCCCCGCTACGGAGCGCGAGCCGGTGCGAGGATGGGCACCGCGTCCACGAACGTGGACAGGGCGGACGCAGACGGGCCCGCCCGACGCGCGCAACGAGGCACGAGGTGAAGCACCCATGACCCCCCAGAACGTCGCGGTCCTCGGCACCGGCAAGATCGGCGAAGCGCTGCTCTCCGGCATGCTCAGGGGCGGCTGGTCACCCGCCCGTCTGCTGGTCACCGCCCGCCGCCCGGAGCGCGCCGCGGAACTGCGCCGACGCTACGAGGTGGAGACCGTCGGCAACGCCGAAGCCGCCGCGCGCGCCGACACCCTCATCCTCACCCCCAAACCGCAGGACATGGCCGCACTGCTGGACGAACTCGCCCCGCACGTCCCCGCGGACCGCCTGGTGATCAGCGGCGCGGCCGGCATCACCACCCGCTCCCTGGAGCAGCGCCTGGCCGAGGGCACCCCGGTCATCCGCGTGATGGCCAACACCCCGGCCCTGGTCGACGAGGCCATGTCCGTCATCTCCCCCGGCACCCACGCCACCGAGGACCATCTCAAGCTCGCCGACGAGATCTTCGGCGGCGTCGGCAAGACCCTCCGCCTCCCGGAGAACCAGCAGGACGCGGCCACCGCCCTCTCCGGCTCCGGCCCCGCCTACTTCTTCTTCCTGGTCGAGGCCATGACCGACGCGGGCATCCAGCTCGGCCTCCCGCGCGACAAGGCGCACGAGCTGATCGTCCAGGCCGCCGTCGGCGCCGCCACCATGCTCCGGGACAGCGGCGAACACCCCGTCACCCTCCGCGAGAACGTCACCTCGCCCGGCGGCACCACCATCAACGCCATCCGCGAACTGGAGAACCACCGCGTCCGCGCCGCCTTCATCGACGCCATCGAGGCCGCCCGCGACCGCAGCCGCGAACTCGGCGGCTAGCCCGGGCGCCGGCCGGCTCCGGCGGAGGCAGGCCGCAGGCGGCTAGCAGCGCTGTCCCCCGGGCCCGGCGCCCGCGCCGGGCCCGGATCCGCCCGTCCCGGCCCCGGCTCCCCGGGAGCGGACGTGCGAGCCCGGCGCCGCAGCCGGACGGTGCGGGCCCCCTCGTGCACCAGCGTGATCGTGAACGCGAGGGCCAGCCCCAGCGCCACCCCGTACAGTGGCGTCTCCTCGAAGGCCGCGCCGCCCGCATACCCCAGACAGGCCGAGTAGACCGCCCAGCTCACCGTTGCGACGGCGGCGTACCGGGTGAACGACCGGCGCGGGAACCCCGTCGCGCCGGTGATGAGGGTGGCGGCCGTCCGCCCTCCCGGGATGTAGCGCGCCGCCACCAGCACGAGCCCGCCCCGCTCGGCCGGCATCCGCCCCACCCGCTCGTACACCCGCCACGCCCGGCTCCCCTCCTGCAACCGCGCCTGCACCCGTGCCCCCGAGCGCCGTCCGATCGCATACGAGACGTGGTCCCCGGCGAACGCACCGAGCGCCGCCACCAGGATCACCGGCGCCAGCGCCGGCTCGCCCTGTGCCGCGGCGAACACCCCCAGCGTGATCACCAGCGTCTCGCTCGGCACCACGGGGAAGAACCCGTCCAGCATCGCGATCCCGAACAGCGCCACATACACCCACGGCGTGCTGACGAACCCCTCGACCGCATGCACTATCGCGTCATTCATGGCCCGGAACGTACGGAGCGGCACCGCCGGCCCGCAGCGCACGATCGTCGCCGGATGCCCTGCACTTTCGACAGAGGCGCGCTCCCCACCCGCCGCGTACCGTGACCGGCGTGAACTCTCCCGCACGTGTCCCCCGCCGCCTGGACCGGCTGCGGAAGGCCGGACGCAAGGGACCCGGCGCGGGTGTGCGTGCGACCCTGCGCCGCCCCGGGGCCCGCGCGGCCTTGCACGATGCCGCCCTGTGGCTGCTCATGGCCTGGCCCCTGGCCACGGTGCACGACGTCCCGCTCCTGCTCCGCGTGCCGGCCGCCCCGCTGCTCGCGCTCGCGGCAGCCCTCAGCCGTCGGGCCCCCCTCGCGGCCGCGGCCGTACCCGCCGCGCTCAGCCTCGCCGCCACACCAGAACTGTTCACCAGCACCTTCTGCCCGGCTCTGGTCGCGCTCAGCTTTCTGCTCGGCCGCCGCGCGGAGCACGTGCGGCCCTCGATCGTCGCCGCCGCAGTGCTGTGCGCGGCAGGACTCGTCTCCGCGCTCACACTGCCGGGCGGCGATCTGTGGGACTGGTTCACCCTGGTCACGACGGTCGTCTTCGCCGCGGTCCTGCCGTGGCTGCTGGGCCGCTTCCGCCGCCAGCAGTACGAACTCCAGAGCGCGGGCTGGGAGCTGGCCGCGCGCATGGAGCGGGAACAGCAGCTGGTCGCGGAGCGCACCCGGCTGCGCGAACGCTCCCGGATCGCGGGGGACATGCACGACTCCCTCGGGCACGACCTCAGCCTCATCGCCGTCCGTGCCGCCGGGCTTCAGGTCTCCCGGGGGGTGGACGAGGATGCTCGCGCCTCGGCCGCCGAACTCCGGCAGGCCGCCGCCGACGCCACCGAACGCCTCCACCGGATCATCGGCCTCCTCCGCCAGGACACCACCGGGCTCCCGCAGGACGCCCCCGAGATCACCTCCGAGACCGTCCCGGAACTGGTAGGGCGCACCGCCGCCTCCGGAGTCGACATCGTCCTCCACCGGCACGGCACCGACGCGCCGCCGGAAGCGTCCGGAGGCCGGTCCGCCCCGCTGCCCCCGATGGTCGACCGGGCCGTCCACCGGGTGGTGCAGGAAGCGGTGACCAACGCGACGAAGCACGCGCCCGGGTCCCGCATCGCCGTCGAACTGCGCCGGGACGACGACTGCCTGAGCGTTCGCGTGCGCGACTCCCCGGCGGCGGACACGCCGCCGGACGCTGTGCCGCCGGACGCTGTGCCGCCGGTGCCGGAGAGCGGCTCCGGCACCGGCCTGATCAGTCTGGACGAACGCGTCCGCCAGCTCGGCGGCACCTTCCGGGCCCGTCCCACCCGGGACGGCTTCGAAGTGGCGGCCCGCCTCCCGCTCACCCCCGGGCCGCTCCCGCGTGCCCCCTCGGACGCGCTGATCGGCCCGTCCCGCTCACAGGAGGAACTGGCCCAGGCCCGCAGACGCGTACACCGCGGCGTGGTCAACGTGCTCTGGATCCCGGCAGCCGCCACCGCGGCGCTGGCGGTTCTGATGTACGGCTTCCAGATCTACACCTCACACGAATCGGTGCTGTCCCGCGGCACCTACGACAAGCTGCGCGTCGGCACCGCGGAGACCTCCGTGACGCCGCGGCTGCCCGGGTACCAGTACGACGAGGAGACCCGGCCGTCCGGCGTCCCCCCGGACCCCGCCGACACCGACGAGTGCCGCTTCTACCGCACCGCCACCTTCGCCGATTCGCCGCTGTACCGGCTCTGCTTCCGGGACGGCAGGCTCTCCGCCAAGGATCGCGTCACCCGGGAGCGCACCGCCCGGGACCGCGACGACCGCTGACGGCGGCCCGTGCCGGGGCCGGGACCGGGGAGAGGGACCAGGGCTGTGAGACCGGGCAGGAGGGCCCGCGGCGGAGATCGCGGGACAGTGGCTGGAGGGACGGACGAGTTGCATGAGGCAACGGAGGCGAAATCGGCAGTTGACACGGTGGTCATCGGTCCGTAAGGTTCCTCGGGTTGTCAGCGGCCGGTCACGGCTTCTGGTGACACTTCCCGCCGTTCCGGCGGATCCTCTACTACTGAGCACTCTCCCT